>JAIEQI010000055.1 GCA_019747875.1 Candidatus Obscuribacterales bacterium | reverse complement strand
TCATAGCAGATGCTCCTATTGTGTCATTAGGAGCGGTTTCTGCCAAGTTAATGTCTACTTGCTGGGGGGAACATCATTCCGCCGCCGTAGTGATTCTCATATATTAGTAAAGCACTTACTATGTTGGCTGCTGAATACACCAGAAAAGCTAAGACAATGGACTGGGCGAGTCTTTGCACGCCGGAATCACCGGTTGCAACTTTGCCAAGCCAGAACCTTGAACTCCCCTGTGCATGATTGTGTATCCGAGCACATTTGAACGCTATTACAACCAAGACAACTGAGATCACACCACGAACCTTGCGCGACCATTCTTGGGCGTAACCTCCAAACTCTGGTACTGGCTCAAGTACGGACATCGCAAGCACTCCTAACAGAATGAGTACCATAGGTAAGATAATTGCAAATAGGAGCATCTCAAGGTAGTACTTTTTCCGAGTCATTCAATCGTTCCGTTCGTCTAAGGTACTATTTCATTATGGATCTGCTTGCCACGTCAAGCAACTAAGTTCGGGGGCTTCCACTGGGAATCCTACTCACTGCTCACGACGCTGTTCTCTCGGTCGCTAGCAACCTTGTTAGCAGCTCTCCTCCACAGCATGTTTCTGCATGAACCTCCAAGCATGGCTTACCGCCTTCAGCAGCGAAATTAACGTGTCGAATTAGTCCAGAACCTTCGAACTCACTAAGAGCTTAAAAAAGCGTGCGAGCGGATCCAATTCATTGAAAGATTCAAGTTTCTAAAAACCAATTAGGTATGGTCTCTCAAACCGGCAACTTCAAGGCTGAGTAATGGAAGAAACTTCAACTATTGAGCAGTTAAGCTCTGTTGGAACTTCAATCGATTACAAGCATTCGAGTGCGTTGGTGACCTTGTCAATTAGTAGCTCCCTCATCCCTGCGAGGACGAAATCGAATCAGCGACTCGCTCGAAGAGCTTGAATTGGAATAATCAGACTGTTAGACTTTGCAATTCCCCAAACCGTGGCGAGTCATGTTCCGAAAGTTTGCTCTTGCCTTGCAGGCGGGTCGCCTGTCATTAGTAGCGCTAGTTATTCTTCCCCTTTTGACGTATCTTTTTCTGACACCAGCAAGCAATGCGGGGCCGCCAGTTTATGGTTCGAAGAATCGTCCGTCACCAGAGTTCGAACGAACTACAAGATTGTTCACCCCTGATCCCTACTCAAGTATGCCGGCTGGGCGAAGTGGGAAGACCGTCGGAATTGCGATTATACCCAAGTTGAGCGAGCGCTCTGATGGTGCGGAAAAAGCCATTGGAGAATTAGTTGGGCATATTCCCGCAGTTAGTATGGTCATAACGTTGCCTCCGAATGATCCGCTTTATCTCTTTAAGTTTCTCAAGTATCTGAAATCGACTGGAAGGAAAGTGGATTTCATCATGATTGCCGGGCATGGTTTGCAAACTGTCGAACAAAGGGACTCTGAAGTTTTCGGAATCAAGCTTGGTTTCGATAAGAGCCAGTACCTGACTCCCGCAGCACTAGATGTAGTGGCACTAGAAAAGGAAATTGGCGCGCTGAGTGAGTCTGGTGCTGATCCGGAAAAGTTGAAACAGTTGTGCAAAACACAAGACATTATCTATGAGGGAAGCTCTGCGCTGCTGCCAGGCGCGCAGCTTGTTCTGCACAGCTGTTACGCCGGAAACTCAGATCAAACAGCCATGATGAGAGCATTCTCGACGGCTTTCCTTGGTGTAAATGGCGGAACTGCAGTCGGACCAAAGTACGCAATTCAATCAGAGGTGTTGAGCAACAAGGATCCTCAAGGAGTCTTGGATTATATTGGTGCAACGATTAAAGATCGATCGTTGCAAATTGGGAAGAGCTTTAAATCCCGCAGGTACATTCGTCCTGGAGATGCATTCATTGACACCCAGTTCTACACGGAATTATCTGTGCCTGCGAATAAAATCAAGGTTCCAGCCTGTTGTGGGCAAGATAAGGAAATTTGGAGAAAAATAGTCGGATTATGGCGGACTGATTCAGGAGCTCATGTCAGAGTTTCATGCTCTTCAAGTAACGAACTCTCTGCCGTTTTTGTGTCCGTTCCTCCAAATGCTAATATGAGCCCGGGCGATATTTCTTTTCGCAGGGGAGTGGCGCGGTCGAGCAATACGGTGCATACGGATAACGGATATTGCTATGCGAAGAAAAAGGATAACATTCCACCGAACCCAGGATGCCAAATGGACATGACCGTCTCTAATGATGGAAAGACCGTTACGGGCAGGAAAACGCTATATCAATACTACGATGGCGCCACTACGTGGGATGCTGGAACCTATGAGACTTCACTGAGTTGGACCCGCATCGGTGATTAACTACGATGTTTGGAAGGAAAAGTTCGGGACTTGCGTTTGTATAAAAGATGGAATTGTTAGCGAGCCTTTCGATCATCCACTATATGAGGCGCCGGATCTCAATACAACGGCAGCCATAATTTTCCATGCGGTAAGTCCTTCACCTTCTGTCGTTGCGTTGATAAATGCTCCCGATGGTATAGAGTTATTCGCTGATCGCATCGGAGTTTGATATATGTGAGCCCATAGGAATTCTGAATGATGCAATCAGCTCAATACAATTATGGATTGGACACTTGCTTGAAAAAACTGATCTTATAGACAAGTACTTAGGTTGCCTGTTGGGATTGGCATGCGGAGATGCCCTCGGCACGACTGTAGAATTTAGACCGCCGGGTTCCTTTCAGCCAGTTTTTGATATCACAGGTGGCGGACCATTTCGTTTGCAACCGGGCCAGTGGACGGATGATACTTCCATGGCTTTGTGTCTTGCGGACAGCTTAATTAGTTGCGATGGATTTGACGCGAAAGATCAAATGGAACGATATGTTCGCTGGTGGAAGAAAGGCTATTTAAGCAGCACTGGCAGTTGCTTCGATATAGGAAATACGGTCAGAGAATCTTTAGAGCGGTTCATTCAATCTGGCGATCCTTGCTCAGGTAGTACGAGTTCATTGAGCCAGGGAAACGGTTCCCTTATGCGATTGGCTCCTGTTCCGATGTTCTTTGCCTCAAACATTGTTGAGGCTATTGAAATGAGTGGGCAAAGCTCGCGCACCACACATGGTGCCAGTGGCTGTATCGATGCCTGCCGTTACTTCGGAGGATTGATGGTCGGTGCACTCGGTGGTGTTGATAAAAAGACGCTGTTGTCAGAGCGCTTTTGTCCAATAGAAAACTACTGGGAGCAAAATTTACTAGACCCTGGGATTGACACGATAGCGCGCGGGTCTTTCAAGAATAAGCAACCGCCGGAAATTAGAGGGACGGGATTCGTGCTTGCCTCCATGGAGGCAGCCTTGTGGGCATTCTACACAACCTGTACCTTTGAGGAGGGCTGTGTACGTGCCGTGAATCTGGGTGATGACGCAGATACAACCGGCGCGATCTACGGTCAATTGGCTGGAGCCTTCTACGGGAAAAGTGGAATACCGCAACATTGGCTTGAGCGGATTTACAGGATTGATCTGATTGAACAGTTTGCGGAGAAGCTTTTCAAGAATTCAGAAGGCTAAATGGACTACCCTTGCGGTGGTTTGCATCTTACGCGGATTCGTTAATGCTCTAACATTTTCATCAGTCTGGGTTAAGATGGAATTAGCTGATCAGGGGTGTATCACCTTGCCGCTAGAAATCATTGAGGATTGGGTTTATGAGGATGGTCTGCAGCCATTTTTGACCGTATTGGGACGGTTGGTCAAGTACGATTTCGATTCTGCTGACTGGGATGCCATCAGCTCTGGTGTTTCCGGCACTTCGGTTGATGATGGTCGGTGGTATGAGTATGAATTCTTTGGGGAGCTGACGGCGAAACTAAAAATTGCGCATGCGGACGGTTGCTGCCTTTATGCAATCAGACTTGAGGCCCCTACAGAAATAAGGGATCGAATTGAACTGGCTATTTCGATGCTCAATGAGTTTAAGCTTGCTATGACTTCATGAAACCAACTTGTTCTTTTCAATCATTTCAACAGGAATTATGCTGACGCATGTTGCCAGATGATGAAAGCCTAGATAAGCATCCATTAGCAGATGCCGATAACGGTAATGATGGTGGTGGCACGCCTCCACGGCGTCGAACTGCTGTCGGAGCGGGAGGTCCTGATGATGATTTTGAGAAAGGAATAAGAGAGTTTCGGCTGAATGATATTGAAGATCCGTTAAATGAGGCGCATTTGCAAAGTTGGCCGATCCCAGGAATTACTTTCGTTAAACTTGACGGCATTTTGAACTCGGTGGAACTCGATGAAGAATGTGTGCAATCCAATGAACAGCCGCCACAAAACCAAGATCCAAATCAAATGCCGAAGCGCCTGTATTTGATGGAAGATGCTCTGACCGGGCTTAGCAGCCAAAAAGCCTATATTGCATTTGCCACAATCGGGAACACCGTGGGGGTGAGTTATTTTATGGGTTTGGCGCTCCAACAGCCACCCGAAGGGATGGATCAGAATCTGAGCAGTGTTTGCTACAACATTCAAAGGTCCATATTGAATAGCGTTTACAATGGCATTGATATTCATCAAAGAATCTACTCATCCGATGATCTCAGAACAGTAATTGAGCCGTTGGCGAATAATATCGGTGTGGTAACAGGTATTGCTTTATTGAAGAGTGGTGCGGGAGACACGTTTGGCCAAGAGCAAATCGAACGCATTGCCAGCGGTCTGCAAGGGGATGAATTCGGTATGCTAGTGCTTGCTGCACCGATCCCTCAGAAGATGCTTTCGGACGAGGAGTATATAATTCTCGATCAAATTCAGAAAGCTCAGCAGAACGGCAATAGAGAAACGAAACGCCGAGTCAAATATTATCTAAAATTGCAGGAAGCTTATCTCCGGCATATTCAGTTGGGCCAATCTATTGGACACTGGCAAGTTGGGGTTTATTTCTTCGCACCGAAACCTGATGTGTTTGTGCGCCTACAGTCGCTTATCAAAGCGACGTATTTAGATGAAGGAGTTCGTCCCACGCCTGTGCGGACTCACGTTTCTAGAAGTTTGAAGAAGCACTTGCTGGATTTTGGTCTGCTGAGAAATCACAGAGCCGATAGCCCTATTCATAAGCTCTTGCAATACCACTTCTTAACGCCTTTGAACTCAAGAATGCTATCCGCCTACATCCATCTACCAAAACGAGATATGCCGGGATTCAAGGTACACTGCAGCTGATTCGTTCAATCAGTCACTCCTGCGCTAATTAGTAGATTCAATAACGTTGCCCTCTTGGTCTAGGGTGAATGTGCGAAGCTGCTTATGTCCTTGCTTGGACTTGCCCACTAGATCATTTCGCCGTGGATCGAACCTGCCATAAAGCAGAAAATTTTTGCGTGCTTGTGAAAGACTAAGATCAGCGTTTGGACCGCCCCATACTTTATCCGCGTCCTCGTTGTCTTGACCGTCATCTTCCCACCAACAGACTGGACAGATGTGATATTGATTCCTTTCGAGCACGGTATCGTAACCGCAGCACGGGCAGCCGATTGGAAGGTCTCTTATCATGATCTGACCCACTGTGTTGATTGGTAGCCTGTCATATCTGTTTTTTTCGCCTGTCTTTCCTCTTTCTAGCTTCCTCTTCAGTTATTGTCAAAAGCGCATAACAGCCCGAAGTTGTGCCGAAAATGGCATCCAGTTCCTCACCCGGCCTCAAATCAAGAACGCAAACAAGTTCGGCAAGCATGCCGCCATCCTTAATCCTTACCTCATATGTTCTGCCTTCAACCAACTGTCTTACAACCTGGCAGCGCAAAATGGGAATGTAATCTATCTGATCTCCAAATTCTTGAAGGGCTGGAAATATTGCCTTACAAGCCTTAAACGGAGCTTTGTAATACTGCCTAATTGCAAGCTCTAATTCCAGCGCTTTTACTGTGGCTGTGGCAACCTTAATTTCAAATGCAGTATCCTCGAATTTTTCAACCTTGACGTCAGCTCCATCTCTCGTAAATCTCATCGGCATTTCGCCTGTGGCAAATATCATTTCATAAGGTCTGCTACCGACTCCTGTCCAATGCCAGACGAAGCGGAGATGCCTGGAGAATTGCAAAATTGAAACGTCATCGTAAGAGAAATCAACATCGTCGATAACAAACGTTTGTTTGCCTCTAAAGGTCCTGTCCGTAAAATTCTCGATGAAGTCAGGCGAATACCTCGTAGTATCTTGCTTCTGATTCAAGCTAAATTCAAATTTGATCAAAGTTGCTCTCGTTTGTCTATTTCGCTCTCCCTCGTTGAAGTATGACAGAGCTTTGCTGTCCTCTGGCCTCTTTATTCGGGACCATGTAGCAGAAGTGTCTGGAATATAATGGAAATAGTTCAATCTGGTAAACATCGCGATTTGAAGTTAGCGAATCCTTCAACAAACCGACGTTCTTTTACGAAAGCAAGAACATGACCGTGGTGGAAATAACTGCATTGGAATCGCGTTT
The DNA here is from genome assembly GCA_019747875.1 of Candidatus Obscuribacterales bacterium. Lineage (GTDB taxonomy): Bacteria > Cyanobacteriota > Vampirovibrionia > Obscuribacterales > Obscuribacteraceae > JAIEPM01. Next base: position 109,990 of record JAIEQI010000055.1, on the reverse strand, counting down.
ACAGCAGTTTCGTTTGTCACCATAAGTGGTGGCGATGGGAGCCTAATAATCCGTACCCGTCCTTTGCTTAATGCGTAGCGCGCTAAGCATGCGGTGTAGCAACTTTACTGTCATAATAGGGTCTACTGTTTTCCAGATCGCCGCGCAATTAAGCCGGCGCCGGAAAAGTCTATATCGTCACGTTGTCATAATGTACTCGCTATGAAATTGAAACCCCTTACCGCAGTCCTGTCACTAGTTGGTCTGCTGCTGCTCGCGATTTTAATCGCTAACCTAATACCAAGCGCCAAATCGCAGCAGCAGCGCGTGCCGATTCGCATAGGATGGCAGCTCGCAACCTCGACGCAAGGGCAGATTGTGGAGGTTCTCAAGCGAACGAATCTCCTGGACAAGCTTGGGCTGGACCCAACGTTCGTTCCGTTCAGCTACGGCGAACCGGAAGTCGCTGCTGCGTTGGCAGGCGGTATTGATGTCATGTTTTCGAGTGGACAGTCGGTTAATAACCTGCTAGCCAAAGGCGGAAAATGGAAGATTTTAGGGCGCTTGCACTACATTCCAGCAGCGCTTATGGTACCGCCTGAATCACCGATCAAAGATATTAAAGATCTTCGAGGCAAAACAATAGCGTGTACTTTCGGGACTATTGGTCATCGAGAAGTGACGCTAAAGGAGCAGGAGGCGGGTCTCAATCCGGAAAAGGATGTCAACAATGTTGATGTCGATAACCTTGAAATCCAGAAGATGGTCGCTGCTGGCGGGCGCGAAAAGTGGGGGAAATATGACGCAATTGCCGTGTGGGAGCCTGATATTTCGCTATTTCAGGCAGAGGGCTCTGCCCGAGTCTTAAGTTCGCACCAAGCGTTGTATCTGGTTTCAGTCTCCGACAAGTTCATTGCCAATCACCGCGAAGCCGCCGTCAAGTTTTTGCAAGCCGTGGCGCAGTCCTGGCAATTTTTCAACCAGTCTCGGGAGCGGGTCAACCAGTGGTATATCGATGATTCACAGTTCGGATTCACCTCCGCATCTCTCACTTCTGCCGCAAAGCAAGATCCGAATTTCAATGCTAAGTCGCTTGCTGACGTAGACCTTCAAGTTAACGATGAAGGTTTGCGTATTTTGGATATGGGCGCAAAATGGGCTCAAGATCACGGGTACACAAAAACGCTGGTCCCAATTAGACAGGCGGTCGATCAGTCGTTGCTGTCAGAGGCAACAAAGGGAATTTCTTCAGGACAATTCGCAAAACCTGACGTCATTTTGCCATCGACCCGCGAAGTGGCTTTGCAAGATGATGAGACTGGTGACTTCCTCGGGTCTGTTCCGCTATGGGGTATTTTTGTACTGCAGGTACTTTTGACATTCGGCGCTATTGAGGTAGGTCACTGGCTTGGATATCGCCGCTCCCGTCTGTCTGAGCGTGAGTCCGAGTCTGCAGTTAGTGCAGTGTCCGGAGCAGTTCTTGCACTTCTGGCGTTTGTGCTCGCGCTCACATTCGGTGCGGCCGCAAGCCGTTTTGATTTGCGCCGAGACGCTTTAATGGGCGATGTAAATGCCATCCAGAAGACATACATGCGCGCGGGGCTCGTACCTGAGCCATACAGAACCCTGACGAGGTCCTTGCTTCGTGATTATGTTGAAATCAGGATGAGCATTGGTGATGTTTATGCTGATCCCGAACAATTGCGAGTGTTGCGAGCTCGCACTGCTGCAATTACTAACATGATTTGGGCTCAGGCGGAGGAGCTGTCAGCAAGAGACAAGAACGATATTTATGCATTATTTTCCGAAGGCATAACGGAAATGGTGGAGTATCAAAATAAACGCGTAGCTTTTGGTGCTAACTTCCGAATTCCTACTTTCGTATGGGTAATTCTCATGCTGGCGTCGTGTATTTCGATGTTTATAATGGGCTTCCAATTTGGGCTTTCCGGCAAACGTAGTTTCCCAGCCCAACTGGCGCTCGTTCTAACGTTTGCTCTGGTGATTCAACTTATCTACGACTTGGATTCACCCGGCAAGGGCTACATTCATCTAAACCAGCAACCGATGATCGACCTCTACCAGAGCCTTTCAAAGTAATCCTGCAATCCTCACAATTTCCTGATGTTTTCCGCCTAGACTTCTCGCAGTTGAAGGACGAACAAGTGCGGGGTAAAACGCCATGAATAATTCAGCTCCAAAGAATAAAAAAGGCCGCAAACCTCTACCGAAAGCTAGGCTGCTGGTGAACAGCTCCGCACTTATTGCGCGTGGTGCCGCTGGCGCTCCGAACACTTTCACCTGCAATCCATGCATCCAAACTGAAAACGATCAGTGCTTCTACACCAAAGCAGTCTGCCCCACGCACTAGTAGCACTCGTTTGCACGTTGCGAATGAATCAAACAATCGCGCGACGAACAAGGTGGAAAATGAAAGGTCCTGAGCACAACTTCTGCATTCTAAGCTCGCATGCTATTTGAACGTTGAACGTAAATACGCCTTCTCCATTTGATTGCGCATTACTTCAGATTCTGAATCCAGTTGCACGCGGAGCGCCTCCAATTGTTTTTCCCTGGGACCCTTATTCGCATCTACCTTCGCTTCGGCAGCTTTGATTTCCTCAAAGGCTGCAAGCATAGGCTTGTTACTGGCTAGTCCCTTGCGAATGCGCTCATCTTGCTGGGTTTTGTTTTCTCCGGGCTGCCTAAGCATCAAGTCTTGAATTCGGAACGATTCTTCTAGCGGCTGCTTAAACATCTTGTCCCAAAAAGCATCTTGTTTCAGTTTTAAGGCGGCGATCAACGGTGTCCGTCCTGGAGTGCTTTTTGCCTCCTCTTTTATCGCGCGCGACAAGGTTTCTGCTTTAAGTTCTGACACCGAATTGATTTTGGACCAGGTATCACTAAGATCATCAAAAGCAGACTCTTTATCTTCGTTCTCGCAAAATTTGAATACCTCATATTGGAACTTCTGCAAATCGCGAGAAGGATCAACCAGCTTGGTGTTAGCAAATGCTTTGAGGTCCCTGTCTAATTCCCACGCGCCCATTTCTGAGTCTACAGGTTGCGTCTTCTCGCTTGCCTGAGCTTGTTTATCGTTAGGGTTAAACGCAAGCAGCAAATCACTATCTAATTTGTTTATACGAGTAACACGTATCTGGCTATCTAACCATTCTGACTGAAATTCCGTGCTTGTGACATGCTCATCATCACGGGCGTTCTTAAAGTCCTCCATCGTAAAGGCTCCTCGGGTGGGGATAAATGGTGCAACGCCTGATTGTGAGCGACTGAAATCAGCGCTTCATCAATGCGTCCCTCGTCGCATTCCCAATAGGTTTGCAACAAGATCCAGCTATATCCACCCAGCTTCACTCTAGATTGTCGGGAACAAGGTCACAACCGTATAGCTCCCACTTTCTGCGGCGGACTGACTAAGCTGTGTTTAACCTTCTTTCCTAAAAGCGCTTCAACACCATACTTTGTGTCCAACAGGACAGCTTCCAGCATTTTATCTGCAATGCAGTCTTAATCTACGAAAGCGGTATTTTGTCACTAAAATCGGGTATTTGCTATCAAGAGTCACCGCACCCCGCAAACAGAAATGAACAAACGGAATCCCAGCTCCTTGCTTTCTTTGATTTTGGCAGTCCTGTGCTCTGCATCCGCCGAGTCAGCTGAGCCTGCAAAATCGGTTAATAAAACTGTAGCGAAACCTGCAGCGAATAAAGCGGAACCGAAATCAAAGTATTCAAAGCAAGAAAAGCACACGATTCAGAAATCCGATGCCAAGGCTGCAGAAACTGTGGCAGCGCCACCATCGCAAGCCCTATCCGAGGCTATTAACAGCCCCGTGCTCGACAAGTGGGCTCTTGTTGTGGGCATTAGCAAGTTTGCGGATAGTTCGCTGAACTTGAAGTTCGCATCAAAAGACGCCAGGGATTTCTATGACTATTTGACCAAGGAAGGAAACTTCAAGCCTGATCATGTTCAGTTATTGCTGGATGAAGAGGCCACTCGTGAATCGATCTTGGATATGTTCGGGGATAAATGGTTGCCGCATGCCGCGCTGCCAGGCGACCTCGTGGTTATTTACATTTCGAGCCATGGTAGTCCGGCTGGTATGGATGTGGGCGAAGTCAACTACATCATTGCGCACAACACTGATAAAGAGCGGCTCTTCTCGACAGGCGTCTCACTGCAAGAATTGATACAGCTGATCAAAAAGCGGGTTCATAGCGATCGGGTGATTGCGATTCTTGATACTTGTTATAGTGGCGCAGCTGGTACTGAAAGCAAAGGTGTATTGCGCACCACAAATATCAACGCTGACGAAATTGCCCAAGGCACTGGACAGATGGTTATCTGTTCTAGTGAGCCTAATCAGACTTCTTGGGAGTCGAAATCATATCAGAACAGTGTATTCACGCATCAATTAATTGAGGGGCTGCGGCTTAAGGGAAACAATACGACGCTCGAAGAGGCGTTCAATTTTATGAAGCAGCGCGTGCAGGAAGAAGTTGTTAAAGACAGAGGGGCTCTACAAACACCGGTCTTAAAAGGCAAATGGCAGGGCGATAAGCTAATTCTTGCAGTCGCGCCTACAAGTCCACGCACGGCCCCGATTGTGCCGAAACCCGTAAAAGTCGTGAAGCCAATCAAATCCGTTGAGGAAGCAAAGCCAATTGCTGTGCGTCCAGTCGTTGTGACACCACCGCCGCCACCGCCACCGCCTCCTCATCCGCCAACTCCGCGAAGGTTGCCAAAAATTCAAACCGAAGGAACCATGAGCTGGGAGACCTGGAGTGCTCGCATGCAGGCGGCAAAAACTCAGCTTGAATCTGATGATGATAAGGACGCAAAGAAAGCGATTGCCTTGCTGAAAGGAGAGCGGGACAAACTTGGTAGTAATGATCCGCGCATTTTTATTGCCGAAAGGTTGAACCAGATTCGTGAGCTAGAGCAGGAGCAGCAAAACAGCATGCCCGCTAGTTGCCGTGCATACCTGGAAGCTGGCAGAAAGTTTCTTAAGAAGGGTGATTTTGCGGAGGCAGAAAGCGCATTCAAGTCCGCAATTAAAGAGATTGAGAATCGCTCTTCCAATCAACATACAATGGCTAGCTGTCTTGATGGACTCGCATTGTGTATGCTAAATCAAGGCAAAGTTGTGCTAGCCACGGCTTTGCTGAAACAGGCTACGACGCTAGATGCTACCTCGGCTCCGAGCCCCTGTGATGCGGCTCTCCGGCTAGAACATTATTGTACGGCGTTGATTGTTCAAAGGAAGTACAGCGAAGCTGCAGTTGTAGCGAAGCAGGTTCTTGCTTCCTGGGAAAAGGAGCTGGGCAGCGATCACCCTCAAGTTTCTCGCGCATTGAATCTTCTGGCAGCAACGCTCTTAGCAAAGAAGGAATTCTCAGAAGCCGAACTATTGATAAAGCGCGCGATCGAAATTGATGATGCTGCGGCGTGGTTCAATTTCCCAGACAAATCGCAGGGACTGTACAATCTGGCTCTGGCGAAAATAGCACAGGGCAAGAATGCTGAGGCGCGGACCGTATTGAAGCAAGCGCTTAGTGCAAGGGAGAAGCTAGACGACACATCGAACATTACGCTTGTGGGGATACTCTCCACTATTGCGACCAACGAAATCTCTCTGGGGAGGAAAACTGACGCTGAATCGTCACTGCGGCGCATTCTGAGCATTGGGCAAAAACAGCTGAAACCGGACAGTCCTTATCTAAAGATCACTGCCGCCAATCTCTTGGTTCTGTACAACGAAGGTATCAAACCTCAAACTCAACGTGCGGCTGAACTAACGGCGCTCTATCCGGGGCTCACCGGCACTGAAAAGAATGAAGAGTTGCGGATTCTGTACGAACTGCCACCATTGCAGCTCACAAGTCCGTTCAAGATTCCCGATACATGGAATGTGCACCTCGCCGAAAAATCAGGCGAACTCTATGGAAGATGGATCTGGGATTCTGCAAAGAAGCAGTTTATGGCTGCTTGGGACAACGGAGACTATGGAGTAATAAAAGTCACTCGCTATGATCGCGACCAGTCTGTTTTGAGTTTTAGCCAGGTGAATTCGGAGGCGTCAGGCAAGATTTACATCAAGCAACTGAACGAATACTCAATGCTTGGCTCAACCTCCCCTCATGAACTTCTCGGCAAGTACGGCAAGTGTGAAGCTTATTGGTAATTCACCATAATGCTAACGGACTGATTGCTTCTATAAACACAATGAGAGACGGACAACGCGCAACGTGGGATAATTAACCCAGTTTTAGAAGGAATCTGATTGTGTTGAGAAGAGTTGGGCGGTTTGTAGCTGGCGTTGTCTTGTGTTCGCTGTCGATGGGAGCTTTGGGGACGTCCGCGTTTGCGGCTTCGCAGTTGCCTTTGGTCTCGTCGAAAGGTCTAGACCAGAAGGAGCTCGTCAAGTTGACGAGTGAGGCTGCGAACTGGACCCCGATTATGGTGAAGCCTTATGTCGCGCCGCAGTTGTTTAAGGGAAGTGAGCAGCAATGGCATGTGATTTATGATCTTCTCTTGACGAATTTCAATAGTCATCCGTCAACGATAAAAGAGATTCAAATCCTTGGTCGAAACTCTGCAGCCGAAGATTGGAAGCCAGTAAAGACTTTGAGCGGTCCTGAGTTGATCAAGAATTTCACTCGACTTGCCGGCGACAAAGACGCACCATTGACACTTGATGCAGCGAAAGTTGGCGTAGTTTGGGTCAACATTTCGTGGGATAAGGAATCCGATGCGCCTGCTGAATTGACTCATCGCCTCGTTTTTGACTCGAAGAACCAGTTCGGAACCCCCCATCTCTATGATTACACCTGTGCAGAAATAAAGATCGATAAGAAGCCTGTTGTGGTTATTTCGCCTCCACTCAAGGGCGGCAAATGGCTTGTCGCCGGTGGCTATATAGGCAAACTCGGACACCGTACTGCGCTATTTCCTCTGGATAACGATCTGCACTCTGCTCAGCCCTACGCGATCGACTGGCAGCGGCTTGACGAGAAAAACTATTCCTCCACGGATATCACCAAGAACGAATCGAATCGTTCCTATAACGAACCCGTTTATGCGGTCGCGGATGGTACCGTGCTTGGTGTCAATAATAGGTTCATCGATCAGCCGCCACAGAAACCTGTGGGAGATGAACGCCTTTTGTGGCCTGCCGGTAACAGTTTGGTTCTCGACATCGGCAATGGGTATTACGTGATGTATGCCCACATGCGCAAAGACAGCATCAAGTTCAAGCCCGGCGACAAAGTAAAACGTGGCGAACAAATCGGCAACGTTGGTAGCACCGGCAACTCATATGGCGCGCACTTGCATATGCATGTAACCAGCAATCCGGGCTTGCTCGGTGCAGATGGCGTTCCGTATCTCTTCGATAAATTTGACGTCATTGGCGAATTGAAGAATTTGGATAAGTACGATGAAGTTGAAGGCGCTGGACGTCCTCATGAGGTTATTGATTCCAAATTCAACGGCGTTCATCACAACGAACTGCCACGCGAGGGCGTCCTGTTGAGCCTATAAGTGCTGAGTTGCCGGAAGTGGTGTTAGATATCTCGCTCAACCTACATCGCCCTTAAGTGAGTAAGTAATGGCTTTGTGAGGCTATGGGCGGACGGGACGTCCGCGCTCCATACTGAGCGGCAAAGTAATGGATGTCTCAGCATTTTATAAAATCGTCAATCCTCTAGAGCGCAGAAGTAGGTTGCGGCTTTAAGGAGATTTAGATTGCGGCAGGCTCTTCAAGCTGTCGTTTGAAGTTGTTCATTAAGATAGGCATCTTCTTTGCAAAATCACTGCGCATCAAAGGCGCTAGCATGCTGGCTAGTGTGCCATTCGCATCTACTGTTATTCGCACGATGGCACCACCGTCAGTGCTCTCCATTACCTCGTGGTAAAAGACGAAAGTGGAGCCTAGCATCGTGAACTCATCTGTATATGAGTTTGGTGGGTCAAATGCCGTGACTTTTAATTTGACTGTCGGTCCGCCGGTCATTTTCAAATCACCGACACTGCCCAATGCAAGTGGTCCATCGAACTTTACCCAGTCCATGAAGATGTCCCACTTGTGCATTCGCTGCCAGTCAACGAGCTTTTGCCAGGCCGCATTCGGACTTGCGTCTACCGTAATTTTTGTGTCCACTAATTGCATGTCTAGATTCTATCGTGAAACGAAGGTACGGTTTCAAAACTTCGGTGTCCGGTCGTCTATTTTCTTATAGTTCCCTAGCAAAGTTACCGCCATGCCGCAGAATGGCTCGTCCTTTCCAGTTATCGTTACTTGATCGCCCTTAAATTTCATGATGATGTTTCCTTTCATCAAGGTGTCATCATATTTTGCCGTTCCATCCTTGATTGGAACGACCGATGCATCAAGTCCACCTGAATGCGAACCATTCATTGCTTGGATGGAGAATTTTAATTTGGAGTTCGGCAATTGCAAGACTTTGAGATTGGAGAATACAAACCGGCTGTCTTTTCGTTCGTATTCCCCCGTAATTGATTTTGTGCTAACTGCTCTTTTGGCTGGTCCTTGCTCTACCTTTCGCGGAGTCTTATCGGCGGCATCAATTGCCAGGTCGTTCCATTTATTCAGATTCTTTATGTAGTCCTCCACTGGCTTCGGAATGTCCGATTTTTTCTCCACTCCATACACATGCACCCGCCCATCGTCCAGGTATCCAACACATGCTTTTTTCGTTTTCAGATTTAGATCCAGAAACGACTCTGAAATAGTGAATAATCCGCGCACGCTTGCGCTTATGAAAAGGTGATCGCCAGTGACATCGGGTTCGGATGTGAGTTGCGTATAGTTCCAATACATCTCGTCCTTCGAGCCCATCGCGTCGGTTATAGCTTTCTTGACCTCGGGGTCGTCTAATATTACCCAAGGGTCTTTTTGCTTTGTAAATTTCTCAAATTTTGCACTGTGTGTAACTTGTGCGGGTGCGGCTAGCGCGTTAGTAGTGCTCCACGTTGAAATGATCAAAAACATTGATGTTAGAACTAAGGCTTTTATATTCATAGATCAAATTCTCAATTTCTATGTTTCCTTCGATTCGATTGGTTCGATCCTGGGAGCAACGCCATCTTACGGCTTATGTTGTCTGGTAGCGATTCAGATACCGACTCCCCCAGGACTCTGCTCATGTTCTATTGGTTGGTTCCTTGGAATTTATGTGTGTGTCTTCTATACTTGTACTTTGTTTCGGGCAAAATTTGTTGGACACGCAAAAGAAAATTGCTTGGATCTTACACTCTTTTTACCGCTGAACCACCGCATTTCTTGAATGGATTGTTTTCATGAACTCAATAATTAGATCTTCGCTGAGCGCCGCTCTTATAGGCTCTTTCCTCACTTGTTCTCCACAAGTTCTTGCTGACGAGCAATCAATAACTAAAGCTATAGAAAAACGATGCCAGCAGTGTATGGATAAAGATGGCAGCACTTCCGGAATGACCGACTGCAATGAAAAAGAGTATGCAGAATGGGACGCTGAATTGAACAAGAACTACAATGCGCTGATGAAAATTTTGGACAACAAGCAAAAGGCTGCGTTGAAAGCGGCTCAGATTCAGTGGCTAAAGTTTAGAGATCTCGATTTCGCATCCAGCGGAGCGATTTACGAAACGATGGATGGAACGATGTACATCCCCATGAGTGTAGCCTCGCGCACTCGAGTGGTTCGCGACAGGGCTAATCAGTTGCTGGCGTATTATCGTTTGAAGCGTGAAGAGGATCCTCCGGCGCCGCCAGCAAAGAAGAAAAAATAGGAATAGGTAGTCGAGTGGAACTTATAAGTTCCAGAATTCATCTTTTTTTGGAACGTATAAGTTCCGCTTTTCATCCGCTTCGATTTACAGAGCTGTGAGAGTTGTGGGATCAGCACAGCTCTTGAATCATATGAGTTTATGGATCCCCTTATCGACGCCTTAGAACAGTTACTCATCGGAGCTGTTATGCAACTGAGCGGCCATTGTTTTTGCGTTTGAAAGACTCGACAACGCCTTTCACGTTAGATACATATTTGCGAATTGAGCCTTCGCTGCCGGGGCAATAAACTCTCACAACTTGTGAAAGAGTTTGATGTCCGCGCTTGTTCACATAGGCTTCGTCGATCAATCTTGCCCAGTCGCGAGCTCCTTCAGACCATGTTGCATATCTGCGGAACTGTCCGTCTGTTTGTCCCGACTCAGGAGAGCGGCCCCTGATATTGCCGAGACTCTTGTTATTATGACCGCGTCCGAATCTTCCCATCGTAGATTCTACGAGGAAAAATCCTAGTGCAACGCTCGGGTCGATTCCGCGCTTTGTGCAGGCTTCATATAGGTTCTTCGCGAATCCTTGTTCGCGAGCCGCGGGCGAATTCGATTGCTCCAGGAATGCTTGAATTTGTTCGACTGTGCTCGTGGGCGCTCCTTTGATTGCCATATCACCCTGCACTGGGGGCGGTACCACTGCCCTGCGGTGTGGTTGTCGGTCCTGGCGTTCGCTTGGATTTGGTCTATTCGGTGGTGTGGTGTCTCGACGCTCATTTGGGTTCGGATTTGGAGTACGATCGTTTCGCGGTGTGTAGTTGTTGCGTGGAATTCCGCCCCGTCTTCTGCGCCTTCCTCCTCTACGTCCTCCGCGTCTTCTTCCGCCGCGTCTGCCTCTGACTCGACGGCGTCCTCGTCCGCGTCTGCGCGCCATTCTTCTTCTGCCTCTGACACGTCTACGGCGCGTTTTTCTTCTCTTTCGTCTGCGACCCGGGTGCCTTGCGCCCATGTCACCAAAAGTGCCGAGTTGATCGACCTCCTTTTGTTTTTCTCCGGCTTTCTTCTCTGCCTCTGCTTTCGCCTTTTGTGCTTCTTCTTTTGTCTTAGATTCCGCGTTGGCGGCCACACGGCTGACCTCCGCTGGGGCTGCGCTTTCAATCTTTCCCGGTATAAATTGAGTCGGTGCTGTCTGCGCTTTCGCGTCGCGTGCATTGCTTTCTAGTGCAACGTTCACGGATTGCACGGGCACTGGTATTACGCGATCGGCAATTTCGTTTTTTTGAGGAACTCCAACGTTCGGCTCGACCTTTTCTTTTTCCACTTCTTTGCGGGATTCCAGGGAAGCCGCAGCGGCAATCATTCGTTGCTTTTCTTCTTGGGTTTCTTTCTCTTCCGTTAACTGCTTGTCGGCTTTGACGGTGCGATCAGATGCGTGATCGACTTCAGCCTTGCCAGCAATATTCATGGATTCCTTTTCTGCGGTGCCTGCTTTCTGGCTAGCAGCTTCGAGTGAATCTGCTTTTATGGATGTGTCGGGATTGTCTTGCGTCGACTCTGCTTTGATTGATAATGTAGGATTGGCTTGTGTCGACTCTGGTTTCATTGAAAATGTAGCAGTGCCTTGCCGATCTGCCGATCTCTGATTCGTTCCTTGCGGTAGATTGGGTCCCTTAGGACTGGCGGACGTCGCTGATGCGATGTCGTGATAAGCCCTGCTTGCGGTAGTGCTGTCTTTTTTGATCCCCAGCTCGCTGGCCAGCGTGCTGTATTTGGAAAAGATGGCTAATGCGGATAGCTCGAGATCGGTTCCTTTTGATGAATGTGATTCTTTTGACGAGAAGTTACCAGATTCTTTGCGGATCGAATTGATCTCATGGTACATCTTGTCCTGGCTGCCGGGTCCTTCGTTCTTGAAGTTCTTCTCGGCTGCATCATTATGCTTATGAATTTGACGTTCGTGGCGTTCAACGGACATCAGGCTCTCCTTGAAACGGAATGAATGGAAACGCGCATGAAAAGACGCCCAGCGCACTGGCTGGAGATCGATCCATCTGTCAATTTCAGTTATGCATTACTAAGGCACTGTCTGTGGTGCCAGCCTACGCAAAGCGCGTTATCTATATGCAATCTTCAAGTCTTGATGCCCAGATTCCGCCTTCAGTTCGACGCCCTTTCTGAGCGTCTAATAGTACCGAATCTCCGTTGCATCTTTGGCGCATGCAGCAGAGAACCGAGTTTCGGCTGTAATGAACTGATTTTGTTTACGGCAGCTTTGGCGGATTCCTACCGTTTTTGAACTTAGATTTTAGCTCTCTCGAGCTGCGGCGGTGATTGAAACGGAATGCTACCACGCTTGCGTGGTGCGAGTTTAATCTTGGGAGGGATTGAACTTTGAAGTTCCGCCGTCTTATTTTGAGTCAATAGCAATAACTCATTCGGGATGGTGGTCCCGATTTTTACAAACTCACTTATTGCCTTTGCCTTTGTCTGACTACAGATTGCCTTACCCTGGCTTATCTTTCTGTAGCCGCACCGGATTGTCTGAACAATCGGTGATGATGCCTTATTCTGATCGGGGGAAGGGGGACGAGATCAGGAATTAGGCGACGGCGGTTCCGCCGTTTTGTTTTTTGAAGCCTTCGACAACTCCTTTGACCGTGGCGACATAGCCGCGCTCATTGTTGTTATCGCTACCCGGAGCGTAAACGCTAATCACTTGTGAAAGTGTTTGCAATCCACGTTTTCCGACATAAGACTCGTCAATCAATCGTGCCCAGTCGCGAGCGCCTTCAGCCCATGAATTGTATCTGCGGAAGGTGCCGTCTGTCTGTCCGGACTCGGGCGATACGCCTTTGATGTTGCCCAGGCTCAGATTGTTGTGACCGCGACCGTAGCGGCCGCATGTTGATTCTTGCAAGAAGAAGCCGACTGCAACCGATGGATCGATGCCACGATCTGTGCAGGCTTTGTGCAATGCTTGAGCGAAACCTTCTTCCTTTGCAGCAGGAGAGCCGATCTTCGTAAGGAACTCTTGAATCTGTTCCGGCGTGCTTGTCGGCGGTCCTTTAATCGGCAGGTCGCCTGCAACCGGCGGCGGTACCACGGAGCGATCCGATGGACCGAGGGGTTCGAAGTTTCCTGGGCGATATCCACCATTTCCGATGTTGCTTCCACCCACTCTTTCCGAACCAGGTCCGCCAAATGATGGGCGTCCTGTGGAGGGCGTCGGAGCCGGCATGTCACCTTGCGGCTGACTTTGTTGCTGCGGCGTTGGCGTTTTTTCTGGTGCCTTCGAAGCAATCGCCGCACCTTCACTTTGTGCCGAGTGCAGTGCTGCTTTGAAGTGACCAGGAATATCAGTAGCTTTCGGATTGGCTCTCTGCCAATATGCAATTTGAGATTGAATCGTCGCGACTTTCAGTTCTGACGCTGCCTTTGCGGCCGCTTGTTGGCCGGCTGCATTGTCGACTTGAACTGTAACTGAACCATCTGGCGATGGCGCTGTCTTCGCAGGATTCTTTGTTAGGTTGCCATCGGCTCCCAAAATGTAGTCAGGCACTGTACCCGACGAAGCGGTCACATAATTGATTTCTGTGCCAGCGGATGTCCACTGTTGAATCTGTGCCCATGAGCTCTCACTGACGCTAGCCGGGCGCATTGGCATCTCTGCGGGGGTAAATGAGCGTGCTTCCGGAGCGGAGAACAATGAATCTGCATGTAATGCGCTAAAAGAATCACCGCTTGGTGCGGAGATTGAAGGCAAATCTATCTTAGGACTTTCCAGCACGACCGACCCCCTAAAATCGAACGTGAACCAAACATTCCTAAAGTTTATATAAGGAGGTCTTTGCCGTCCATGGGAGAATTCCCACTGAGGAAAACCTTTGTGTCCCGGGAGATTTCCGGGAAATTCGGTTGCCATCTTGGCTTTCGGGACCGGGTGGGTCCTGCCTCCTCCGGATACCTTTCGTCATAGTTGGGCGCCAATCCGGCGGCGTGACACCCGGAAAGCCGTCGAACCCGGTAAAATCATGTGTTTTAGTCCCCAAATTGGTCAGCATGGAACTGCAAAAGACTCAAAAGAAAGCCTGGTGGATTCTCGAATTCGACGTCGAGGCTAAACATGAAGAGATGTCGTCGTGGCTGATGATTCAGCTCGGCGCGAATGGTTGCCAGTGGATATCTACAAAAGATGGCATTGTCACTCTTCAGGCAAGTTTCGAGCTGGACAAAATTACTCCGTCCGACCTTTCGCCTGTACACGCAGCGCTGGACGAGTATGGACTGGCGGCAGTTATCCCGACCGTTCGGATTAATAGGCTGGAGGAAGAGGATTGGCTGCTGGAGTGGAAAAAAGGAATTTCTCCGCTGCCATTGGGTGACAGATTGTTGATTTGCCCGCCGTGGCTACTGAATGATTTGACCGACGATGACCGCAAATCTCGGCTCATCATCCAGATCGAGCCGGGCATGGCTTTTGGAACGGGCTTCCATTTCACGACGCAGTTTTGTTTACGCGCGCTAGAGAAGTACGCGAAGAATGGAGCCCGCAATGCAGGAGCGGTGCCATGCGACGCATACGAAAACAAAGCAGATCGGGCTTACCGTCTGTTGGATGTCGGGACAGGCAGTGGCATTCTTGCTATTGCATCGGTTCTACTGCTAAAGGATGTGCACGTTTGGGCTTGCGAGATTGATCCGGATGCCTGCGTAGTGGCTCGCGAGAATTTGGAACTCAACAACGTTGAGAAGCAGATCAGCATTCTTGAGGGAAGCGTTGAAACAGTCAAAGGCGCGCAATTCGATCTCGTGCTTTCGAATCTGACTTGCGAGGATAATGTCGCTCTCTTGAAAGATTACGTTGAGCTTACGGCAGAAGGCAGTCATTTGATAATGTCCGGTATCTTGAAAGAGAAGTTGCCTTTGTTGAAAAAAGAGTTGGACAAGCATCCATTTAAGACTGTGGAAATTGAAGAGCAGGAAACATGGGCGGGCGTAGTTGTGGAACGCGTTGCGCAAAGCGCGCAGCCAGCCGCGGACCGCTAATCGGAGTATGGTGTTGGAAGAATCGGGAAAGAAACGAGCTAACAAAGGTGGTGGTGAAGTAACCATCGAACAGGTCGCGCGCGATCTGTCTGATGCGTTGATCAGAAACCCTCACCTTATGGATGAGCTTTCGTCCCGCTTGCCTACGGAATTTAGTTTCGTTTTGCGTCAGTTGCCTCATGACCAGGAGGCGATGAGTACCTTCGTTCGCGCTGTCATGCCGCTGCTTGAAAAAGAAAAACGATACACTGCGATGTTAAATGAAGGTGACAAGATCGATTTGTTTTTAGAATTGATGGACAAACCTGAGTTTATCAATTGGATCGTGCAAGCAGTAACAGGAAAAGATGCTGCAGAAATTCAAGAATTTGGCACGCCGACATGGTTGAGTAAATCGCAGCGTGGAGCGGATTTATTGGAACAGCGCCGCTTCGAAGAATCAAAGGTGCTTTTGCTGGAAGCGCTCGAAGAGTGCGATCGTGATCGTCCGAATAGTTTGTGGAGTTTCGCTATTTTGCGTGCCCTTGCCGTTGCATGTGGTGGCGCCGGTGATGTCGAAAGGTTGGAGCCATTACTGAAACGATGGATCGATTCAGCGGAGAATAAGTTAGGTGTGTGGCATCCGGAGCTAGCCTATCCGTACTCAATGATGGCGTTGGTCAGAGAAGAACAAGGCAGTGTTGAAGACGCAGAAGATCTGTATAAGCGTGCCGTGGATATTCTTGAGAGATCCGAACCACCAGAATCCGAAGATGTGGTAAATGCTCTCCATGAACTGGGCTTCTTCTATTTCCGCCAGCGTCGATGGTCTGAAGCGCGTCCTTTGTTAGCACGCGTTCTTGCCAGCATGGAAGCTGCAGAGCTGGAGGAAGAAGAAAAGGTCGAATATCTTGGCGCGATTGTCGAAATTGATGCGCGACTCGGTAGTTTCGTGAGCATAGAAAAAGACTGCCGACGATTGCTCAAATTCTACGAAGCTAACGTCGAGCATAGTGCCGACGGCTGGTATCCGATGGGACTGCTTGCTTGCTCTTTTCTGGCGCAAGAAAAATTTGGCGAAGCCGCGGTCGTTATGGAATCCGTAATGGAAAAAATGAAAGCCGCTTCGATCGAACAGAACGATCGGCTGGCGCTTGTTTGTAATTCCTACATCGAGTTACTGCGAAAGTGCGGCCGCGAGCGCGAGGCAAGCTTGATCTCGGCAGGTGCTCAGCGCTTGGTTTTTGATAACATCGAGATTCGAACAAAGAGTGATGAAGTTCAATCCGATGAATTGCCGATCGAAATTATTGCGACGTGTTATTACAGATTGGAGAGCGACGAGCTTGCTGACACCTGGCGCTTCATGGCTCCGGAAGAGAAGTCTGAGCTTCTGAGGCAAACACTCGTCATTCATCTCAAAGAATTTTTTGCGTCGACTGACTTTCTGAAAATTTGCACAGATTTCAAAGAAATCGAAGAGGAGTTTCAAGAGCAACTTAGTCTAAATCCGCGTCTGAAGGGTCTGGACATCATTTTTCAGTTCCGCGAATTTAGTGATAAGGGAGGCTTCCTTCAAATCCTCGGCAAATTGCAGCGCGCGATCAACCTTTCGGATGCCGGACAGAATGCCGACGCCGAGCAGTTATATGAGGAGTCTCTCATAGAGTCAGCACGATTCCCGCGCTCGGAATTGAAGCACTACGTTCGCCAAATCTATCTTGATTACTTGCTTTCGACGGGGCAGGAAGAGCGTGCGAAGAGGCTTCGCGAAGAAGACCTTTGAGGATTCTAATTGCGGGGATTCCCAAGTCTTTCCGGACACGCGTGACGGCTTGCACTAGTATGCTGCCATAGGGCACTTGGCAGGGAGTTTCTCAAAATTTATGAGCGAACATGGCGGCGGAGAGGGATCGGCTTGCGGTTTTTCGCATCCTGATCAGTCGGCAAACTGGAATATGGCCTTCCAGTCCGGCGAAAATTCAAAAATTGATATTGCGACCCTGAAGAAGACCTCGGATCCGCGTTTGGTGATCGGTGGTGCCCTGGTGTTTTTCGTGGGGTTGATTTCTCTTCCATACATTATGGATGCGATTGAAGAGGACCAGGTTTCGAAACCAGAGGCAGAGCAAACGACTTCTCTCGGCGCTCCTCCTGCGGAGGCTCCGATGGCGGAAGCTCCCGCTCAAGAGGGGCAAATATTTGCAAATGGAAAGCAAATCTTCGATGCTGGAAAAGCGCAAGTAATGAACGAAGCTTTGAATGTCTCTGGGCTATTGTCTCTGAGCAAAGGCGCCAGAAATCCGGCGCATGATGGTCCTGATATGCAGTTCAATGCTGCGATGGGATCGCCACACGGCGCTTCCGGCTATGCGTCAACTGATGCAGCCGATGCTGCTGCTTCAGCAGATGCGGCGTTGGCATCGGCAAGTAAGTTCTTTGGAGAATCGGGTGGAGCGCAATCAAGCGCTATCACTTCTGGAAACAACAATGCGAACGATTATGCTCAGGAAACAGCAACGAACGCGAAGGGGTATGCGCAAGAAACAGTAACCAACATGTTGGCTGCTTCTGGTATGGCTTCAGGGCGGCATCAAAATCGATTTGTTGGAATGGACGGTTCTGCTAGGCCTCATCACTCGCATTATGCCGCCGCGATGCAAGATGCCGGACCTCAACAGCAAGCTCCTGTTGCAATGGCTCCCGTCCCCATATATGGTGGCGCCGTGCAAAGTGCGACGCAGCCTTATATGATCTACGTACCGGGTGCGCATAGTGCAGGTATGACCGCTTATCCACCAACGCTAGCACAGCCACAAACCGGTCCGACACAGATCGCAATGGCGCCAGGTGTGCAAATGCCGGCGGTGGCGCAGGCTGGTCATCCATCACCTTACGAGCATCGCAGCGCATTCAATCCGCAAACAAGCGCGATCACGGCGCCGTTGGGAATGCGACATCATGCAGGAATGATGCCGATGATTCCCTCCGCAGGTCCATCAGGCGACTATTCCGGCTCGGGCGGACGGATGCGTGTATTCGTAAATCGATAAGGTGGTCACAGCCCGGTATTTGTTCTTCCGCACTGGTGATTGGCGCGCCAGCGAAGGGGTGTGCCGCTAATGGATGATGTTCATAGATTGGTCCAATCCCATTCCGTCGCCCGTGGACGATGTTCATAGCTCGGTCCGATCCCCTGTGTTGCCCGTGGACGATGTTCAAAGCTCGGTCCGATCCCCTATGTTGCCCGTGGACGATGTTCAAAGCTCGGTCCGATCCCGGGAGCGCCGGCATCTTGCCGGCTTCGAGGTATGAAGTAGGTCCCGGTCGCCAGTCAGGGCGAAGTTCCATCCTTGTAAATCTGAAGACCAACTAAACCCGCAAAGCCTTCCAACCTAAGTCTGCTATAATAAATTTCGAAGATATCGCATATTCTTCCTCGACCGCGAGTCGGCGAGTTTTTGAACCCTGAAAATTTGAGCCTGATTTCTACATGTTGCGACATCTGTCGCGCACCTCCTGGGGGCGTTTAGATTCGACAGGATTGTAGGGTCGTAAGTTGCAGGTCGAGGTTGAACGGTACCTCGTTAAACACCGGGCAAAAAAATAAATGCAAACGATAACGTTGTGCAACTCCGTCCAGCGCTTCGCGCTGTAGCCTAACTAAACACTTAGGCCGTACGGACTTGAGGGAGGTCTTGATTACCCGATCGCTCTCATGCTAACCATGGTGATTGCTCACAAGCGAAGCTAGCGATTAATAGCTTGTGCTAAGACATAATCGCGACCCCGGATGGCTGTCCATGCCTCTACCAGCGGTTCTGGGAAAATAAGGGACTAAACCTGTAGTAATTTGCCTCTCCGCGATTTTGGACGCGAGTGCGATTCTCGCCGCCTCCACCATTTACTTTTTAAACAGGGCTCAAAGCATCGTCGGTGCACGCTTTCAAGCATTCTCAATAAGAGAAAAGTGCGAAGGTGTGGACCCTTTTGTGGTCGTGCTCTTCTCTCACGTGCACACGCACGAACATTTCCATGCCAATGAGTGCAAACAGCACGGTGAAAACGCAGCAATAGGAGATTCCTCGTTCCGTCAATTCGTCGTCGCGCGGTCCTGGAATGTAGTCGACGACGTTTCCGGTTCTTTCCATTCCGCCCTGTTGTTCCGAAATTGGATTCAGGTGCTTGCCCCAACATAGCTGGCGGTATATTTTGTAGAAAGCGTCTGGCCAGTCAGCATGAACTCCGTAATTAGAGAGCGCTGCATGAGCGAGGTCATAAGCGTTTCGGAAACTGGCACGAGGATCATCGTGATCAAGCCATTGTTCGGCGAGTTCGCGGCTATTGAAAATCGTACCGATGGTGAATGCGCATTCGTACACCGACGCCGCAAGAGCATTGGCTTGAACGTCGTAACCAACTTCGGCAAGCATCAAGATTGCCCTGAGATCATTGTTCAGCCGCAATAAAAGCTTTGTGCACACTTGTTTTGACAGAGGTGGGTTAATCTCCGGATACGCTTCCTCAAACACTTTGCCTGAGAGCGAGTAAGCGCCGGCCAACAGTTCGAGATACGGTCCGACCTTTGGGAACAGCGCTTTTGCGATTTGGGTTTCATGCTCTACGATCGAACGAACCGGTTTTTCTTCTAGTTCAAGTTTTTCGAACATTTCACAACCTCCTTTGTCCGTCCGTAGATTATTCTCTGAGGCGCTTTCGATTAGCCGCTACAGCTTTCTCAATCAGCTCCAGCGTTTTCTCGCGGATGGGTAACTCGCCAACGAACTGGTGCCAAGATTCTGACACCGCCGCAATCCGATCGATCGATTTGGCGGCGACGTTCTGCTTGATTCCAGTTTTGTCCGCCAATTCCAGGAGTTGTTTGCGGCCCGGTATGCGTGCTTCGCCGCAAATGTCCATCTGGTGTTCGCCATTCGGTCCTGGACTGTAAGTTAGGTCGTAAGCTGGCGAAAATGTCCACCGACCGTCCTTGTCCATTAGAAACGAAAAATTCTTCGAGTGGTCGTCCCGATTATTAAATAGCACGTTGAAGATGCAGCGTTCGAATGCATGGAGCACCTCGCGCATGTCTTTCGTCATAAACTTGGTCAAACGCAACAGAGAAATATAGTCAAGCTGTGGATGACGGAAATCCACATGCGTTGCGCCAGCGGCCGTGTGCATGGGTACACGTATTCCCTCAACGCGGTCGAAGCGTTCGATACCAAAGGCAGAAATTTCTTTATCTAGATCGAAAAAATGATAAGCCGGAACAGTTATGCCGCTCGCATTTGCGAGCCCGCAATACAGCGTCTCGATAGCACATGCTTCCTTGTGCTCATTCTGTGCCGGAAATTTAACCAGCATCGGCGTTCCGCGACCAGACTCTGGTGTGGAAATGAGATTCGTATTCTTGTCGAAATTGACCAGTACCTTCGGTCTCGCACCGTGCGGTGAACCTCCCATTAATACAAGCTTCCGAAGCATTGCTTCGCTTTCATCGTCTTCGAATACATGGCGAACGTCTTGAGCAAGTTCCAGTAACTGTACATCTTCTGGTGGCAAAGCCTCGATTTCTCTAGGCTCAAATGCAAGCGCGCCCATCGCGGTCTCGCCGATGTATCCCAATCTGTCGAGCGGCGACACCTCAGCTGGATCAAGTCCTTGTTTGCGGAAGAGTCTGTCCATCACCAACATGCCCCAGCCATCGGGCAACGAGTCGCTTATTAGTCCCGGCAGTCGCAGCTGATGGGCAGGATGATTTCCAAAAGTTTGGCTGCTCAGCGGCATTTTAAATGGCGAAAGTTCCAACCCGCGCTTAATAGCCTCAGCCGTGTACTCGAAGAGGATATCTCTGCCGTTGTCGGCTAACACCCCCAGAGTGAATCGTTCTCCCCAGCCTGCATAGATGACATTCAATTTTTTCATGAATGCTTTCGCGATGCACGTTGTCGTCGCTGCTCAGCTACTTCCATTTCCTTAATCGTTTGTTGTTTAAGTTCGAACAGTGTCGACAGTGACTCGGACAGCCCAAGTACGGCAACAATACGCAAAAACACATCGAGTGAAACTTTGCCCGACTGCTCGAAGGTAGTTATTGTCTTATGAGAAATGCCGGCACGGGCCGCCAATTCACTCTGCGTTAGGTTCTGTGCGAGTCTGTGCGCGCGTATCCTCGCTGCGAGTTCCTTGGCAATCTCGTCAGTAGTTGCTAATCCGAAATGAACCATTTCCCTCCCCTTGTAAGGCGTAAAATATTACGCGTTAGGTGCCAAAAACGGGGTTAATAGGTAGTATTTTACCACTTATCGGTCGCGGTTGACTGCATCCAGCTTATCAAATATGATAAGTCGGATGTCGAGATATGGGGTTGTTATGGAACGAAGGCACGAATTTTTTAGGCAAGCAGTAGTAGCAGACTTAACGGGCGAGCAATACAGAGTGCTGCTTCGCCTGCTCTCCAATGAAGTTGACGGAGAGATCGTGGTCAAGCAAAACGAGCTTGCTGACGATTTAGATATGACCGAATCGAACGTATCAAGATCGATAAAAGCTCTTATAGAGGCTGGATTGGTCACAAAATACCCAGGCAAATTCCCGGACAGCCTCCCTGTATTCAGAATTGAAAAACCGAAAAAAGCGAGTCATTTGGGTCTGGCACTTGATGCTGAGGCGGCATGGAATGCTCTGTACGACGCGCATGTTC
Organism: Candidatus Obscuribacterales bacterium; assembly: GCA_019747875.1. Lineage (GTDB taxonomy): Bacteria > Cyanobacteriota > Vampirovibrionia > Obscuribacterales > Obscuribacteraceae > JAIEPM01. The sequence continues at coordinate 88,485 of JAIEQI010000055.1, read as the reverse complement.
TCTTCGCGAAGGAACTTTATACCGTGCACGCAAGCCTGGGTATCTTCAGAATTATTGGATTGAACACGAAAAAACTCAAAGGGCCCGGAACCGAGTACGTGCGTTTTTCGAGCATCTTAAGCCAAAGAGCCGTTGTTCTCGGAATTGAAAGTTTATTCGAACGGAGAAATGATGGTGCGGGCTTGTGCTCCGTTAGGGGAATTCTGGCGTTGGCTCAAAATGTCGAACTGAAGAACTTGGAGGCGCCAAAACGTTTCGTTAGGAAGTACGGCATTGACCCTTCCTCTGATTGGCGGAGCGATGTGGAAAACGTACTAGAGAAGCAGCGACCGCTGATTGCCTCGTGTGCAAAGCATACTTCGAAGGCTCGCAACCGCAGAATGGCTCATCTTGCTCAAGATGCAGCCGATGCAGAATCGTTTGTTCTTCCAAGCATTGACACTTTAGAGCGCGTAGTCCAATTCGCTTACGATTTCTATGTGTTCATTGCGACCGGCTTCTTGCAGAGTGCGAACGGAGCTGAACTCCACGACAAAGTGGCCAAGAGTCTTTTCACAATGCTGAAAGAGCGATTCGAGATCCACGATGCGCGATACGACTTTGAGGAGGAGGCAGCCCCGCTAGGGTCCCGATAGTGCGAAAGTCGTTCTGACATGTATGCCAGCAGGCGAGGATAACTGACATGCCGAAACCAACAACTGCTTTGCTCCGCAATCAATCAGTTACTTCTGATGGATGTGTTGGATTGGTTTCACTCCGAAATTCACCTGACGGGATTGTGCTCGAAATGCCTTGTGATACAGATGACGAGCTAAACCGTTTCATCGGAGAGCAGGAGATATTGCGGGTCGTTCGGAGTATTGCTGTAGAGCATCATCTTCCGATAGAGTTGGAGTTTGATCGAACGTTCTATGCCCAATCGCGCTCGGAAGAACTAGTGATTACACCGAGTCCGATCTCAATTGACGATACTGTCAAGATCAAGCAGATGGTGGATGCCCATGGTAGCGCCGATCTGATTTACGCCGTATCGGAATGCCTACTTCGTGCCGATGAGAAGACGCAATGGATCGACAAATTCTCGGCTTTATGGATGGCGTTTAGCATGCTGTATCGGCTTGGGGCCTATACAAGCGAACGAGAGCAAGTGAAGAACTTTTTGGCATCGAGCGGTTTCACGGACGCAGATTTACAAGCCTGGGTTTTTGAAAAAAATGACAAAAACGTTTGGTTCGAACACCTTGCTCGCGCCGACCTGGTTCTCGGGAAGACGGGGCAATACAAGGTGTCCGATGAGTTGAAGGTTGCACTAGAGCAGTTACGTGCTGGTACTAATCAGTCGGCGCTAGAGCTGGCGTCTTTGTTCTTGGTTGCGGTCTATGCATATCGTTGTGTTGTCTTCCACGGCGAGGAGGTCGCATCTCCGACGAACCGACCGATGTTGACTCGCGTGTGCGCTGATAGCCTTGACTTCTTGCTCAGAGCCTGGATCAAAAAGCAAATTGGTGCCAGTGTGGCAGGACCCAAAACGAAGATTCAGGTGCGGCTCAATTTCACGATGAAGGGGCCGGGAGCGTTCGGCATGTCGATAGAGGAGAAACTTTCACACATGATGAACAACGATCCGGCAAAGAAAAAACTGCCTTAGGATGCCACGCGGGCATTTGACTACCCCAAAATTCCTTCAAAAATTGTGGCCCATTTTGTGGCTGTACAAATCGGCTTCGGATCTAAGATTGCAGCGTATATCCTGGCTTTGGCCGGTGGAGACAAGCAGATCATCTTTCCAGTGATTTCGTGCAAGCGCAATCAAGAACTCGCCCAAATTTTTTGTGGTCGAAGATCCGATATATCGCCAGTTGTCTTGCATTGAAGAGCTTGGTGACGGTGGGTCATTCGGACCGACCTGCCATGCTAGCTGATCGATTTCCAGCCCTCGGCGGTTGTAAAAATTGAGCAAAGCAAGACCGACGTCTTTGACTTGATCGTAAGGATCAATCTTTTGATCAATTAGCGAATAGGAAACACCGATTATGTAGTGTGCGCGCCGCTTGTTGTACAGCGGGTGGTTTTCGAAGATGTCGAAGCGGCAGCAGAAAAAGTCATCGTAGCGATTGGGTATCGGTTCTACGTTTATTTCAAATAGGCGGCCTGATAGTGATTTGATCACGTCAGTCGCATAACCGGAATCAAGAAGGTGGCGATGGACGAGGCTTACGAGAAGGGCATTCAAGGTCAATCCTCGGCGTGCCGCCTGTCCTACCAGCTGTCGGTGGTATTCATCCGGCAGCCGCAGAGTCAGGTTTTTGTATTTATCTTCTTGGTTTTCGTGTTTTGAAGGCATTTTACCATCACCTCGCTGATGTTATTATACCACCATGCTGACGGTGTGAAAAGCTATGTTTGTGACAGGTAGGCACATTCGGTCTGCAACCTAAGAAGCGATATAGTAAGAAGATGCCTTTTATGCGGCGTAAAATGTCGAATACGCCGCGAGTCGGGTGAAGGTATTTTACCGCCAAATAATTACTGTAGTTATGGTACCATATATACGGCGGCGAAATTCTTGAAATAAGGCTGAACTACCCCTTACAGGGACTCACATGAATTTGAGTGTAGCTTTCGGGAGAGTTTTTTGCGGCGTAAAATAGTAAATACGCCGCAAGGTTGTCAGAATAGAGTGTATATCCATGAGTTAAATGAATGGCCAAGCTTCAACTGGGATGCCGGGCGCCTTGATCCGCTCATAGAGCAGGCAAAAAAAGAAAGGAACGAGCTTTTCGAAGAGCTCATAGGATCGGGTTTTGAAGAGCTGGGAGAGAATCTCCGGAATGAAGCAGTCGTTCAGATGCTCACTCAAGAAGTGGTCAAAACTAGCGAGATCGAGGGACAAAAGCTCGATCCCGATCAAGTCAGATCTTCGATTGCACGCAAACTAGGTCTGGATCTGGGCGGGCTTCGTGAAGTGGACGAACGCAAGACGCGCGATATAGACGGGATAGTCAATCTCGTCTTGGACGCAAGTTACAAGTGGAACGAATCGCTGACCGCTGAGCGCTTGTACAAATGGCATGCCTGGCTATTTCCAACCGGCTATAGTGACCTGGGAAAAATCATTGTTGGAAAATGGAGAGAGTCTCCCATCGAAGTTGTTTCCAGTCCATTCAATAAACAGCGAGTGCACTTCGCAGGGCCAGCCGACATTCGGTTGAACGAAGAGATGGAAAAATTCATCGCTTGGTTTGAATCAGATCAAAAAATTGACCCGATTCTGAAGGCCGGCATTGCTCACCTGTATTTCGTCACTATCCACCCATTTGATGATGGCAACGGTCGCATCGCCAGGGCGATTTCAGATCTCGCTTTGGCGAAAGCTGACGGTGTCAGCCAGCGTTTCTACAGCATGTCAGCACAAATAAAGAGTGATCGCAAGGATTACTACATCATTCTGGAAAAGACTCAGAAAGGGACGCTTGATATAACCGACTGGCTTGACTGGTTTCTAAGTTGCTTGATCCGCTCTATACAATGGGCTAAGCAAGCGCTTCATGACGTAATTAGAAAGGCGCGCGTCTTAAGAAAGATGGAAAAACTAGAGCTCAATGAGCGCCAGAAAAAGATCATGGTCAAGTTCTTAAATGGGGGATTCGGCGAGTTTGTCAACGCCACCAAATACAAAAACTCGGCCGACTGCTCTGCCGACACTGCCAATAGAGATCTGAGTAAATTGGCGGAGCTGGAGCTGCTTCAGCGAACTGGACAGGGCAAGAGCACTTCCTATGTTATTAAATGATCAACAATGCCATGCGAAAAGCTGCTCTCTGTATACCCCAAAATTCCTTCAAAATCTGCGGAGTCGCTGAACACTTGAGTCGAGATCATCATATGAACTGCGTGACCGAGCATCGAACCCAACAAAAACGAAGGATTGGTCTTTTACTTGCGTTAAGGTTGAGGATTCGGTGTGTTCAGTCTCGCGCGGTGAATCATAGCCCGAATCGTTATTTGCCACTGTTTGCCGTGAAGATTCCGTCACCTACCAACCACCGTACTTAGCTCTTTCTGCATAACTTGCATTTCCATAATCAAGACGTTGCGCTGCTTGATTGTCTCCGTTTGCTCGGGCTCGGTCTGAAGGAGTCCAGTCGCTGCTGGTGCTGGATGATGATGATGAGTCAGATCCTGCGCCTGCCGAAGCCGCTGCCATCTTTCGATCCATTGCTTCTTGGAACGCTTTGTATTCATGCCGGAATTCACGAGAATCCTTTTCTTGTTGCCGCCAATAATCCGCATAAGATGGATCAAGCGCAATTGCCTTCTGGAGGTCGTTTCCTTCTGGCTGGAACGTGTTGATATGAACGAGCGCACGGTAGCCGTATGGAAAATTGTAGGAGGGGTCGAGCGCTATGGCGCGGTCAAAATCGGCGATTGCCTGTTTCCACTGTAGGCTTTCCGAATAACACAAACCGCGCATACAAATCGCTTTGGCATTGTTTGGCTGTAGCCCGATGACAGCATTGAAATCCTCGATCGCCATCCAGATCATATTCGCTTTGCCGAAAATCGACTTTGGCAAAAGACGCATTGTCAGCTGTCCAGCACTTTCATCATGCAGAACCATTCGATTCAAACAAACGCCGCGCTGATATCTCGCATCAACAAATCCGGGACTCGTCTTAATCGCCATAGTTAGCAACTGCACCGCACGCTCGTTTTGGCCGGCTTCCTTTGCCTTTAGTGCCTGATCATATAAAGCTCGCGATGCGGAATTTACCGGTCCGGACCGCACTATAGTATTTTCGTTCAGTCCAGAATTTACGCGCGCAGCAGGTAACGTTAATTGGGGTGCACTGACGCTTTTGCTGACGACTGGTGCTTGTTGTTGTTGTTGTTGTTGTTGTTGTTGTTCAGGAACGCGCGCCCATTTAGTAGTATCTCGCGGTGTTGTCCATGTAAGGGTGTCTCCATTCAATGAATACGTTCCGCTTTCATTTCGTCCATTTGTTGCCCGGAGGCTCCAGCGGCCGTCCTCACAACTCATCTTGCCGTCTTCGTTCGGCAGTTGACCGGGACCCGTTACCTCACAGTGATAAGCGCCGCTAGGCTGCACAGTCCAATCCAGGACCCAGTTTCCCTCGGGCTTTGTGATATTGCATCGCCAGTGACCGACCATTTTTCCATCGAATGCAAATGCCCCAATCGGCATCATTCCTGCCAAAACTGCAGCGAAAACCAGATTCGTCCGTTTCATCGCAAGCACTCCAACAAGCCGCTAACTTTATTCCCAGATTGTCATCCGTTCAAGATTAAAGGACATCCAATAGGTGACTTGTCGTTCTGTCGGTAAAGAACTTTCCAACTGATTTGTTTACCCGTGGGCAGTTTCAATGGAGCAAGTCGGGACGGGTTCCCGGATCTATTGGCGGGCAAGGGGAACAGGATCGTGCATTTAACAGTAAAATACAGCAAGCAATTTGACGCATCATGGAAGAATTGGCTGCAGGAAAATATGCAACGCAATTGCGATCCATTTGAGCTTGTAAGCATTCTGCAAAAAAATGGTTTTACTCTTCCAGTAATAAAAGAGCAGATGGGACAAAGTTTTCCGATCGTCCCTTTAACCGGCAGTTCGATAGACTACAGGGCGATAGCAAACACTAAGTTGACACGCACCGAATCCAGCGGCGCAAAAAGACTGCCGACGGACAAGGTCCAAATTTATACATTGGATGACTTTCTCACCATAGATGAATGCGATCGGATAATCGCAATTTCTAACCAGCAATTACGTCCATCAACGGTGACTACAGGCGAAAAGGAGTATCGCACCAGCAGTACAAGCGACCTCTCATTGCTTCATCATCCCGAAGTCGAATTGATCGACGAAAAGATTTCCAAAACGCTAGGAATTACTCGAGCGTATTCTGAGGGAATTCAGGCGCAGAGATATGATATCGGTCAAGAATTTAAGCAACACACCGATTACTTCAGCCCCCAAACTCCGGAATATACAAAATATGCGGGTAACAGAGGACAGCGCACGTGGACTTTTATGGTGTATCTGAATGAAGGAATGGTTGGCGGTGGAACAAAATTCTTTGCGCTCAACACAACATTCACTCCAAAGAAGGGCATGGCAGTAATCTGGAATAACCTCACCATAACTGGTGCACCGAATCCAGCAACCATGCATTCCGGATTGCCGATTGAAGATGGGCACAAAATCATAATCACGAAATGGTTCAGAGAGCGAGGAGAGGGTCCGATGTTCTGCTAAGAACATCGGGCTCCCACCGTTGTTCATCACTGCTCGACGAGCCTAGCTGGTAGTGTTTCCACATTCGCGCAAGAGCACCATTGCGTTTCAGCAAGCTGTGGAACTCACCCGATTCGACTACTTTGCCGTCCTCGAGAACATAAATTCGATCGAACAGATCTAACAAGTGCAACTTGTGAATTGAAGAGACCAGGCATTTGTCTTTGAACTTACCCAGAACACTCGTGTAGATCAATCGTTCGTTATATGTGTCCACGCTGCTGGTTGGTTCGTCGAGCAGAACCAGTTGCGAATCTCTCGCGAAAAATAATCCGCGAGCAAGAGCCAATCGCTGCTTCTCGCCACCGCTGAGGTTGACTCCTTTTTCTGCGATGTTGGTATCAACTCCTTGCGGGAGTCTTGCAAGCACAGGAGAAAAGCGGGCAAGCTCAATAGCTTCAGGCATCGCTGTTTCATGAGCCTCAAGTCCGAACGTGACATTCCTTTCGACAGTATCATTGAATAGCTGTGGATCTTGTGGCAGTAGTGTAGTTTCCGCCGCCATGTGTTTGAGTCCGTGTGGCAATGTGTTTCCATCGCACAGAACTTGCACATAATCAGGTTCCTGCAATCCACGAAGTAGGGACAGTAAGGTACTCTTTCCACTGCCGCTCTCGCCGACCAACGCAATACTTTGTCCTTTACTCAATTCGATATCGATTTGGGAAAGATGTTTCTTTCCGTGCTCGGCATCCTCATATGAGAAATTCAAATTATTGATTGTAAGTGTTTGCCACTTACTCGGTAAATTGTGTTGCTCAGCAACATTAGCTAAGTCCGTGGCGGCGCACACGATTGTATCCGCACTTCTCACGTCGGTTGCTTGTCGCGCGACATGCCCGTATAGCATCGAAAAGTCGAAGAATGAAGTGCCGATTCGACGCAAGTATTCGAACAGCGCCAGGAATGTGCCGCCCATTAGCACCTGTCCGTTTGACAGGGTCGAGAACGCGTAATGTCCGAGCACGATAACCGTCATTGTTGCAATCAACATTGTAGTGATGCACCATTTAGTTTCGTTTATCGCCACACTTTTCTTGATGAGCCCCAGTTGGAGAAGAATTCGGCGCGCTACTTCACTGGTAGTGCGGCTTTCTAGGCGGAGCATAATAACGCTCTCTACGTTGGTGACATAGTCATGAACCGCAGAGGCTACGCTGTTTTCGCAGCGATTGAGAGCTTCGTATAGCTTTCCTAGAAAGGAGTAAAACCAGATCTCGATAATCATTGCGACGACCAATATTGTCAGTGAGGCAAAACCAGCCGACGGCAGGAAACAACAGAGCATGATCTGTGCGCCGATTAACCGAAATACCATGTGCGCAACCAAGAAGCTGTCATCGAAATGTGCTCCTATTGAGCTGACGGCGCGGTTGATCTTGTCGATGCTCTCCCCGGAGTGGTGCTGTCGATGCCACGCGAGCGGCAGTGACGTCACCATCCTGAATAGTGAAGTTCGATAGTTTAGCTTTATGTGGAAGCTAACAAACATCTCCAGATAGCGCGCTGGTCCGTGGAAGATCCAAAAAACGAATTGCATCGCGAAGTAAATCGCAAGCGTATTGAAGATGTCTTGAGACAGCTCCATCGAAGTTTTTGTGCTCAGTTGAACAGTGTTTACTAACTGCCCAATTACATAAGGCTCTGCCAAGAGTGCTGCTTGCCCGCAGGCATGCATGATGTAGCACGCGACGATGATCCATCGGTGCTGGTCGGCATATTGCCAGCCGCGAGATATTAGAAATCCAAAGGGATTTCTTTGTATAAACGAGTTCATCAGCTGTCTCCGTTAAGACAAGCCGTGTTACTCGGTTTCGACAAACTATAAACGCAATGAAAACATCAGCTGCATTGCTAGTGCCGAACCGAGCTCAAGACTTGTCGAGCTAGTTACAAGCACAAACAGAGAAGGCTACGTTTTAAAAGTTGCTGCGGTACTTGTGCATAGAACGGCAACAATGACCAAGTCAACCGAGTGCAAACATGCATCTCGAGTTTTCGATGTGGCTAAAAACGTCAGCCTTAGTTAATTGCAATCCAGGTCATTAGTTGTCTCCTGCTCTATCTTTGCCGCTAGGATTTATTCGAAAGGACTTGCTAATTTCAGTCCTATGATTTTGAAACAGTAGTGCACAGTCAATTCAATGTCAAGTGAATGCGTGGTCATGTTTCTCTAAATGAAGAAACTTGTTTATGGTCTTCGATTCAACATCAATGTATTGATCACATCGTATGTGGTATCTCTTTGTGGCGTTTGATTCCAACCGTGCTCGGCTGTGTATCTGTGAATCTCCGTTACTGCCGCGCCCTTGCAATTGCTGTAATGAGTGACGAGTTTATGTCCATCATCTTGAACTCGGGGTGGACCACTACATTGATTCACTTTCGCCCAAAAATTCTTTTGTTCTTGCGGCCGTGAATGCCACAATCTCGGCTGAAGCATCATAAGTTGCAGATCCGACCCACCCGCCGGTGGAAGCACTCTGTCATCTCCAGCTAGGAGTATTACAGCTGCTGTCTTGCTGTTGAGTGTTGGCGGTGGATCCGTTATGAATCGAGTGGAATTGACTGCCCCGACGCCAGCAAACAAACCGGGATTGCGATACGCAATGTACTGCGCTGCATTTCCTCCGTCTGAATGTCCGACGATGAATCTTGATTTCGGATCGATGTTCAATTTCGAATCGACCTCTTGCATGACTCCCTTGAAGTAGTTCAAATCATTGAAACCTGGCTCCTTTGGTGCCACGACACCTGCCTCCAAATTCCATTGCCTTGTTTGCGGACCTTTTGGCTGGGCCTGCAAGTAAACGACTGCGAACTCTTTTTGATCTGCCAGATCATTCATCCTGGATGAATCTTTGATTCCCTCTATGTTGTCTGCATAGCCGTGAAGCATGTACACAACAGGAAGCGTGCGCCTTCCATCGTATCCTTTCGGAACATAGACCTCGAAGTCGCGATTTTTGCCCTCGGACATCATTTTGAATGGGTGTTCGCCAGCAATCATAGGAGGTCTTGCTGGGGCGGCACCTTTTGCAGCTACCCGCTCGACAGACTGAATTTCAACAGGTTGAAGCTCAGATTGAACCCTGCTCGCACTGGCTCGCCCAAGCGCGTCCAAGGAAAGTGCAACACGATGATCATCGGAAGGAGAGCTTGCGCTTCCACGACTCTCTTTTAGTACATCCATAAGATGACAGCCCTCGTGAAGTGAGAGCCTTTACCCCGTCGTCTTAGCTGCATTATGGTCTTGTGCGCCCGGGCGGTCGCTGGGGGATCCACGAATATTAGCATTTTGTAAGGGCGCCGCATCGCTTCGAATGGGACTGAGTTCTAAAGCTTCATTAGCAAGAAACCTTGCTGGAACGTTTAATAAGTGGGCTTGGATCGAATGTGTGGACGAGCCCTTCGGGATTGCTCGATGTAACTTTAATACTCGTTGGAACCTTCGCAACACAAGCGATGGTACTATATGTCCGTTGGCGCCGCCCTGTGAAAGCTAAGACTAACCGTATGGGCGGCATTGGAGGCCTTGTGCAGAAACCCTCGCATCATTTCACCGGTTCTGTCCTATTATCGATGTTTGTAGCTGTCAGCTCGGCCTCGACTTCGAGGGCGCAAGCAATAGACCCGACCACTCCACCTCCTGCCGCACCTCCTCTCAACCTCGATCTATCGTCCACCATCCAAAATGCGTCGGCGAATCACCAAACTTCTCCAGTCAGTATCACCGTTGGCGGTCAGCAGCAGAGCGTTCTTCCAGGACAGCTGCTGACTCCTGCTCAAGTAGTCGCAGTCTATCAAGTTATGCGCACAGGGGCACAGAACATTGTGATCGATGGCAGCGGTGCGGCCATCAGCGGCAGTATGTCGATCGGTCAGAATTGGGCAGGGCGCATTGCGAGCATAACAGTTCCTCAGGGCGTTTCAGTCTTGAACAACGCCTCTGCTCTGAATCTCACCGGCAATCTGACGAACGCTGGTAGTATTCTAGTGAACCAGATAAACCCGGCGGTAAATACCGCCACCATTTCTGCCCTCAATATTTTCAACCAGACGGGCGGGCTGATTAGCTCTAACTTGAATTTGAATCTCGTCGCAGCAAACAATATAGTGAATGCCGGAACCATTTTAAGTTCTGCGAATTTGGGTGTCACTGCGGGCGGTACTATAACTAACGCGTTGCCCCAGGGAGTTGTTGGGGCGCTTCCCGTAATGCAAGCAGCGAATAATCTCAATTTGGTGACCAACAATATAATGAACAGTGGTCTTATGGCGGCTGTTGCAGGCAATATTTCTATTCTTCAACCCTTGCTTGCTTCGAATGTTGCGCAAAAACTTACTGTTGATAGCACCAATGGCATCTTGCAGGCTCTCAATGGAGCGATCGGCATTGGAAGCGCAGGTATCAACGCTAACTTGAGCATTACAGGCGGTGATTGGCTCTCCAGAGAGTTAAATATGAATGGTGGGTACACTGGTCGAGTGGATGGATGGGTGCATTCAGTATCCGGCGGTGTCAATATCGAAGCCGGGGAGGCAGCATTTGCCAGCAGTTCGGGTAACCTTGTGCTCTCCTCCTTAAATATCTATGGAGATCCGATCTTCGTTGCGGAAACCGGAGACCTTACGCTTCCTAGCTTCAATGCCTTAGTTCAAAGCGACTTTATTGGACTTGCAAGAGGCAATATCATTGGTGGACCTGTAACGGTGAACACTAGCGGCGGTCAAATTTTTCTTTCGGCTGGCTATGAATTCACTTATAACAAGGCAAATCAGCTGTGCGATAACTGTGCCGGATCATTCACCACGAATACCAGCGTGATCACCACCCCTGGTGCTTCGATAAACCTGAGTGGCTCGACATTTAATACTGGCGGACAGGCTGTTAATGGTCAAGTCACCATGCAGGCTCCCGGAAGTGTAACGGTCGGCAATATCACGACAAGCGGGCTTGCTCCGAATGCCGGAGCCATTGCAATCGCCGCCGGGGGCAGTGTGCAAGCTGGCAATATCACAGCTAATGGATCTGCCGGTGGAGCTGGAGCAAATGGCACTCCTGCGGCTCCTGCTGGTCAAGCAGCAAGTGGCATCAATGGATTAGCTGGAGGCGCGGGCGCTCCCGGTTTTCCAGGATTGTCCCCGGGGCAAGGTGGAGGCAACGGCGGAGCCGGTGGCTCTGGTGTCGGGTTCGATGTTAGTGGTGGCGTGGGGGGTGATGGTGGTGCTGGCGCCCCTCTTGGTGGTAGCGGGGGGACCGGTGGTAAGGGCGGTGCTGGCGCTAACGGAAAGAATGCACCGCTCGGAGGCTTAGCTGGCGGCGGTGGGTTCGCGGGCGGCGCTGGTGGACTTGGTGGCTCTGGTGGTCTGTCCTTTGGCGGTGGAAACGGCGGCGCTGGAGGCAACGGCGGTAACGGCGGAAGCGGCAGTGACAACCTCCTCGCCGGGGGGTCGGGGGGAGCTGGTGGTGCCGGCGGCACTGGGGGCTCCGGAAATCTTGGTGGAAAGGGCGGCAATGGTATTTCTGGAGCCGATGGCGATGCTGGAGGTGCTGGTGGCACAATCCAAATCTCGGCCGGGGGCGGGATACAGCTAGGTAATGTTTCGTCCAAAGGTGGTAATGGCGGAAATGGTGGTAGTGGCAGTTCCGGTGGTGATGGCGGTTCCGGTGCTATCGGAGGCAACGGTGGCAATGGAGGCAGCGGCGGCAACGGAGCTTTTGGAGCTTCTGGTGGCACAACAGGCGCTGCTGGAGGATCTGGCGGAGCCGGTGGAGCTGGCGGATCCGGTGGAGTTGGCGGCGCTGGTGGAGCCGGTGGAGCCGGCGGAATAGGTGGAGTTGGAGGGGCTGGTGGCGCTGGTGGAGCTGGTGGAAGCATTCAGATAAAGTCTGGCGGTATAGTCCAGTCCGGCAACATAACGTTGGATGGTGGTGCCGCTGGTGCCGGAGGCGCCGGCGGAGCTGGCGGAGCCGGTGGTGTAGGTGGAAAAGGCGGTATCGGCGGCGCTGGCGGAAATGGTGGAAATGGTGCTGTAGGCGGAGCCGGTGCCGCCGGTGACGCCCTCAGTGTGCCGTTAACTGATGGTGGTGCTGGTGGATCGGGTGGAGCCGGGGGCGCTGCAGGGACAGGCGGCAATGCTGGTGCTGGAGGCGCCGGTGGGGCTGGCGGAAGTGGTGGTAGCGCCGGAAACGGAGGCAACGGTGGAAAAGGCGGAGCGCTCAACGTCACCGCCGTAAGCTTGAACGCTGGTACTATCAGTTTTGCCGGCGGAGCTGATGGGTCGGCTGGCAAAGGTGGGAGCGCAGGAAACGGCGGCTCCGCAGGCTTAGGTGGAAGTGGTGGTTTCAATGGGTCAGCCGGTCTCGGCGGTGCCGGTGGTGCCGGCGGAGCTGGCGGTTCCACTCCGGGGGCTGGTGATGGTTCCAACGGAGGCGCTGGCGGTCCTGGCGGAGCTGGTGGCGCAGGCGCTTCCGGCATGTTTGGAGGCACCGGAGGCAAGGGCGGCGTTGGCGGTGTGGGCGGTGTCGGTGGTAGTACATCCGGTGCAAAAAGTCTTGGGGGAGCCGGAGGCGCCGGTGGCTTCGGTGGTGTCGGTGGTGTCGGCGGTAGTGTCACTAGCGGCAATGGGAATGCCGGACCTGGAGGAGGAGGAGGCGGCGGCGGCGGTGGTGGCGCTGGTGGTAATACCAGTCCGTTATTTCCTGGGGCAGGCGGTAATGGTGGTAAAGGTGGAAATGGAGGAGCTGGTGGCAGTGCTCCTGGTACCGGAGACGGTGGCAATGCCGGAGATGGTGGCGACGGCGGAGATGGTGGGAGTACCCCTGCCACTTCGGGAGCCGGCCTGGGCGGTTCAGGTGGTCTAGGTGGTAAAGGCGGTGCTTCTGCCTTTGGCACCATAGGGCAGGCTGGAAATGGCGGCGGTGTCGGAGCAAACGGATTTACCGGGAGCGTTAGCAGTGGCGGTTCGGGCGGCGCCGGCGGAAGCGGTAGTGGCGGTGCTGGTGCGGGCGGATTCACTGGGTCCGATGGTTCTGGCGGACTTTCCGGAAAGGGGGGCGCTGGCGGTGTCGCAGGTAAAGCGGGAGCGGACGGAAGCGAAACTTTTACGAAGGTCATTCCTCCGCCAGTGCAGCTAATTAGCTCAAGCCAGGGAACTACATCGGAAACTGTTCGGCTGGTGGTGCCGGTCATAGCAACTCTTCCCGATCTATATATAACTAATGATTTGGTGCCAACCGATCTGACAAAATCGCGGGGCAAGGCTGCCGCGACATCGGACCTTGAGCAGGTGGACGAACAGCTGGTTTATCGAGGCGGTGTCTCGATGAACAGCAACAACAATAACGTTGCTATGTTCTTCGATGCGCAGTTTGACAATCAAGTCTTGGTCAATATGACAAACCAAGGGATTTCCTTCGGCAACGGCAGCGGCGGGCAAAATTTTGTTCTGGATAAAGGAACTGTTTTCTTTGCGCCTACTTCGAACATCCTCGTCAGTACTCACGAGGGCGATGTAAGTATCGCAGCCGGAGCGGCCGCACTTGTGTTTGAAAGCGGCAATGATGTTGCCGTTTTGAATCTCACAGATGAAAACACCGGCAACGTCAAATTCCTTTCCGGCGGGCATTCGGTTTCGCTGGTTCCTGGGCAGGAGATTGTGCTGACCAGAAATGCAAGCGCTTCTCTCAAGCAAATCAATCCAGCAAGTGCTGTCGCCCATCGCCGAGTGGAGAAGACGCATTTCAATAATGGTATCACTGCATTCGTAACTGAGTTCTCAATTATGTCCGCCCTGCAGAATACACCGCTCTACAATTCCCTCAAGAAAACGGAAGAAGGGCGAGCAGCGCTAGACAAAATTCTTCGCGCCGCTGCAAGCCTGCAAATCGTGACGGCAGCCCGCGGTCCATACAGCACGAATCAGGAACAGCAGTAGTGCAATCTGCATTAACCGTCGAGATGCTTTCTTATGGATTGGGACAATTCCGAGTATCTATGTTCATGAAGTCTCAACCATGTTTGTCCAGACTTCCGCAATTCGGGGGTTACTCCGTCGACTTCCAGCAAAGTTTCTATCAACAGCCCGCCCGACAAACCTAAGTCTCTTCGAAAAGATAAGCTCGCTTCAATATCAACCAGTTGCTTCGCGCGTTGAATAGATGATGGCTCTTGGGCGGTTCTTATTAGCAGCTCTAAAATTGACCAAGTGAGCATAGGGTTTCTAGACCTCACCAATAGTGACTTCGTGATGTGCACTAGCTGTGGATCGGGTCTTTGGGCTAGTAGCGGCCGCAGAACTGCCAGGGATTCAAAGTCATGCTTCGACTTTGTTTTGATCCAGTTAGAGGAATACTCACTTAACTCTTTGCTGGGAAATGTTCGAAGTAATCCTGCAAGAATAGTATTTACTGTCTTCACTTCTTCAGGGTTGGAGCATACCCACGAAAAGAGCCTCTCCGCCATTTCTTCAGTTCGATCTGCCTCCAACATTACGCCGACCCATCGCTTATTGCCTAGTTCCCATAGTTCCCATGCGTGCTTGATTGAAGCTGGCGGTGGCGTCTCTTTTGATTCTGCCGCAGCTTGTAGCAAGAACCAAAACACATCCTCCCACTGACGATGCTTCTTATGATTCTTAAGCCAATCCCAGCAGGCTTGAAACACTGATTTACTTGGTGCATAGAATACTAGCGTAATCCAGGTGTTGCCAACCCATTTGCTTTTGGCATTGTTGACACAAAATTCGAGCAGACTCTGTGCAAGCTCCTCGTTGGGTAGCGCTGTGTCCATCATTGATGCGACAACGTATGCTTCCGGATTGGCAAGTGCTTCCCTGCACCATTTAAGTGCGGAATTTCGTGCACTCTCGTTGCCAGAGTATCTAATTAGGGCGCAAGCTAGATGTGAAGTATACACATCGTTATTTACAAATAAAGCATCGACTGCTTTCACAAGTAGTCGTTCGTCTTGGTTACCGCATTCGATTAACTTTGACAGAACCAGAATCGATGTAAATTCCGCTGAGTTGCGCTCAAGCCAACTGTAGGCCAAGTCTAGATGTTGCTGAGACGAGTCTGCCCTTAGCAAATTCAATAGCACAAAATCTGCGTGTTCACTGTCTGGGAATTCTGTCAACCATTTCCTTGTTAAAGCGAAGATAGACTCGCTGCTGGCGAGATCTAGTAACTTATCCAGCATGCTTCCGCTTTTGGAATTAAGGTTGGAGCGAACATGTTCTTCATCAAGTAAAATGCGGACATGACTGTGTTTAGGCAGCTCATTAACGAGTTCCGATCTGATTGCATGATTCGTTAGCCACTCAGCGCACCAACGGATGTCTTCGACCTCACTTGTCCCATTCTCGACTTCGTTAATTATCTCAATTGCAGCTTTATGTTTGGAGTTTTGTTCCAGCCAGCATTTCGCTTCTGCAATCCTAGAAGCGTCGCAAGATTGGCGAAGATTGTTTAACACCCTCGGCTCTTTCTCACTCATTCTGTCAAGAGTTCCAATTATTCCGTTCCTTCAAATGAGCCCTCCAAGAATGTGTTTGGCTGCTCAAGCTTCTTACTAATATGACAGATGTTCGCTAAAATCGAAAATGGTTCCGAATGATCCCCCTCTCGTTTCTATTCCAGTTGCCGAAAATACAAATCACGATGACAAATGAGCCCATACAAACCATTGATGAATATCTAGAGTTGCGTGATTGGAAGTTCGACGAATCCCAGATACAGCTAGAAGAAGGTCGACATCAAGATTTCTTCTGGTTGCGCTCCTCAGAACTTGGAGATACTGATTTGCTTGCAACCATTGATTTGCCATCCGAGCCTTTTAGCGTTTTGGTCACGCATTTTGATGGGACTGGAGCGATATATGCATCCAAAATCGGATGGCGACAACTTGGCGATTATGCGATAAGTGGGCGTTCGACCATTCTTCCAAAACTTTATCATGGAGCCGACAACGCACAAATGTTTCTTGACCAGGATATTGCTGATGAGGAATTGATGCTAGCTCTTTTGGATTTTGATGAGCCGTATTCGCTCGATGATCTTCAGCAAGAAGAAACGGGAAGATTTTGGAGAGCTATCGAGAAGATTAATCCATATTGTTATTTCTCTTATGGACTTGTTGGGAACTTCACCTTCGTAGGACGCGGGCATCATACTCTTCAACAGTTCTTAGAACAAGTGTGGTCCACCGACTTCAAAGAATACTACAAAAGGAAGGAAGCCTCTGAAAGAGAACGTCTGTGGAAAATCCTTGGACCGGAATCTGGAGCAGAAACGTGTGTTGAACCGGATTGCAGTCGGCTAAGGATTAAGCTAGCAGTTCGATGCTTCATCCACCAACTTCTCTGGAACAAAAATTTTAATGCCGATGACGAGTCATATTGATCGCATTGATTTTTCTTTTGGAAAGATGGCGGTTTTACTCCGTTTTGGTCTAGAATAGGATGTCTCTGCGGGGGAGTTGATATGAAGAATATGCCGTTGGTGGCTGTTGCATATTATTCGAGAGAACAGTGGTTACGTTTGAAAGAGATTGCTGACGACAAGAAATCTCTCGACAAAAGGTATGAGGACTGGCTGAGTGGATGGCACAGATTCTGGAAACATTCTCCTTATCCAAAATCTTGCTTAATCAAGGTTGATGTTGATGTGAGCGAGCTAGCTGGTTGGTGTTTGGCGCGCAACCGTCCTCTCGATAGCTCAGCTCGATCAGAATTCGTTGCCGAGAAAATCAAGACGCAAGATTCGATCGCGCCTCAATAGGAAAGTGAAACCGCGACCTTGAAGTGGGGTTCTTGTCCTAAGACCATTAGATGATGTCGTTTACATGTCGTCGCCTGTGCATGATGGATCAGAAACGTCAATCGTGGTTCTTAGCAATCACCAAGGTCAAAGGCGTTAGATTCCTGGAAAACTCAAGCCGCGAATTATCACATGCTAGACTTCGTGTTGCCAAGAGTCTGGTTTGGGTGAAGGAGTTCTTAATGAAAAGACCGGTGCATCTAATAGTCATCACCTTATTAGCAGCGCAGGGCAGTTTTGCAGCTGACTATGATCAGTTAGTTGAAAGAGGCAGGGAAGCCTGCCAAAAGGAAGACTATTTCGAAGCCAAAAGGTGCTTCCATAAAGCAATGGCTCTTTTGGAGGCTAGTGGAGCAGAAGACCCGAGAATGAACAAAGCTCGAGAGAATATCGCATGGCTTAATGTTAAACAAAAGAATTACACTGAGGCATTGGAAATGTACACCGAGTTAAGTAAAAGAGGCATCCAGAGGAACCTGGCTTTTGCAGAGATTTACGAAGCAATCGGAAAGCCTATGGAAGCCGTTGGTTATTACGAAAAGGAGATACGTGCGGAGAGTTTTAATTCGGTTAGTCGAACCCCAGGGCCAGATTTGGCAGCGGAGCAGCGCATTAAAGAACTCATGGAGAAATGCGTACCATTATTGAAAAAGGCAAATAAGCCAAAAGAGGCTGAGAAGATGTCCGCGGATGCGAAAGCTCAGGAAGAGAAAATCAATAAGGTCAAAGCGACTTTGAAAACGCAATGAAGTGTTGTTGTAACGGTGAGGGATTACTGTTCTTTAGGTCGAGAATTCCATTAATAGCGCAGCCAGACTCGATTCGTCCATAACGCTTGGGCTAAGTAGCAGATGGATTCTCTGTTTTTAATTGGATGTCCCAATCGAACTCAATTTCTCATCGAGCGGTTTTGCTTCGTCGTTTCGTCCAAGAAATTTTAGTAGAGTAGAGTAATTCTTCAACGTGGTCTTTTGGCTTTGCAAGCTGATACCACCTTTCGCTTGGAGGGAAAGTGATTCTTTCATCAGTTCTTCGGCTTGCTTCAAGTTTTGATTCTGAACGCAGTTCGCGGCATAGTTGTTCAGATAGATAACAACATTCTCTTTGACTTGTGTCGAATCGGGAGCAGCCTTCAATGCATCGTGGCAAGCCTGCCGTCCTTGTTCGTATTGACCTTGTTTGCCTAATTGATTTGCTCTATCGCAAAGCGCAAGAGCATTGTTCAAGGTTGTGATAACTTGATTTTGTGCTGTTACTTGTTTCTCTTGCACCGCAGTGGTTGCAGAAACCTCTTGCTGCTTGCTCATGTCTGCCAGGTTCTCTCGAATGATATCGGCATTCTCGCCTGTTGGTTGGATAGCCAGGGCTTTTTGATACGCTTCTTTTGCTTGATCTTCAAGTTTGAGATTCATACAGGCTTCGCCCATAAGAGCCCAGCCTCCGAAAAAGGTTGGCTTCAGTTTTGTGCAGAGCTTGGCTTGTTCAAGTGCTTCTGTATCTTTTCCTTGCTGTAACAGAATGAAGCCGTACTTGTAGCGTCCAGCACTACTGTTTGGATAGCTTGCCAAAAACTGTTTGATTTTTTCGGCGGCTTGATCGAACTGTCTATTAGTGAGATTCTCTTGAGCTTTGAAAAAGGCTTCGCCAGCGTCAATACTCACAACCTCATCGCCAATCTTCATCATTCTGGTTGGCTGCTTTTGTTTTGCACCCAATGGAAGTTGCAGCAGAGTAAGTAAAATCACTAACGGAATTATTCTGGTGGATATCTTCTTTTGCATGGCAGTCCAGAGAGATCATCTAATTAGCAAGTCATTATAACTCAGGCGAATCTACAATGCGTTTTCAATGCCAAAGCAACAGCTATTTCGTTTTAATGGTTAGAGAATCAAGAACCTCTTTCGTCTGCTCTGAAGCAAGAAAATCTTTCGAGCCGATAGCTTGCACGCCGTATAGTCGCGGTCTCGCTTCTCCCGAACGGCTCGCTGAGTTCTGTACGAAATAAATGCGGAGCTTTCCGAGGGAATCAGCTTCCTTCCCTTCGAAATCAACTTCCACTCCTGGAAATTGTCCGTTCATCATGATTGGGTGCTCAGAAAGTTGCTTCCCTCCAAGATATTTGAGAATCTCTTGTCGACTTTGAATCAATGCCGCTGTCGGATTCGATTCATCTGTGGCACGCTCATAGGCTGCGTATCTATTTGGTCCTTGAATCACTCCACCGGAGAACATTCCGTTGTAGTTATTCATGCCGAAGTTTTTCCCATCACGCTTTAGAACGACACGCACTTCTCCGGGCTTTAGATCCGCCTGTGTAGTCTCTTTATCGTGGATACAATTCATTGTTCCGTGAGTAGATTTCTTTGGGAGCTTCACTTTCACATCGTCGCAAATTTCACGTGAGACGTCATAGCCATTAAACGTCTTAAGTTCTTCTGGAATTTGTCCGCAGGCTGTCAGAGAAATACTAATTGTGATTGATCCAGTCGCAAGCTGGATTCGTTTGTTCAATGGGTATTTCATACAAATCTCCGCTAATCAATCAAGCTCATTCTTTACTGGTACCCTCTGAAATGTACCCGGAAAAATGCCTCATAATTCTTAGGCTGGAACTTTGGTCCGCAGCTGACCTTCCTGGTCTCGGACTAACAGTCTTGACGGTACAGGATCAGCCGAACTCGCATTTCCTATTCAAGTTCACTGCGATAGCGCAAACGGTCCGACTCAACCTCATTAGTATGCATCGGTGAGAGACCCGTTGTTGAGATGGTTGGGGCTATCTTGAACTCTTCATTTCTCGATTGGAGCATATTCCTGAGGTTATAATTACGGACTCTCCTCAAATAAATGATTAGAATCATTAATGAAGACATCACTTATTGAAAAACTCAACTTAGCCTTACCGATCGTCCAAGCACCAATGGCAGGCGTTTCCACTCCTGCCATGGCGGCTGCGGTTTCTAATGCCGGTGCGTTAGGTTCGATTGCCATTGGTGCTATGGATGTGAAGGTAGCTCGTGAGACTATTCTCGCTACTCGACAGTTAACAAATCACTCATTCAATGTGAACGTTTTTTGCCACCGTCCAGCTGTGCTTGATGCGGCGCGAGAAAACTCATGGTTAGGCATCTTAGCTTCTCTGTTTGCGCAATTCAAAGCACAGCCCCCACAACACTTAAAGGAAATCTATACCAGTTTTCTTGATGATGACGAAATGTTGGAGTTACTTCTGGAGTTGCGCATACAAGTAGTTAGCTTTCACTTCGGCTTACCATCTGCTGTCAAGATCGCTCGCTTGAAGAAGGCTGGAGTTGTACTGCTAGCTACTGCTACTAATTTGGACGAAGCTAGAGAAATAGCCGCTGCCGGAATCGATGCGATTGTTGCACAAGGATACGAAGCTGGCGGACATCGAGGAGTGTTTGAGCCTTCTCAGCCTGACCGCTGTCTAGGGCTCTCGGCACTCGTAAGATTGCTGGTAACCAATCTGGATATTCCGGTAATAGCTGCAGGTGGTATTATGGATGGTGCGGGTATCTCTGCCTGCCTTGCACTAGGTGCTCAAGCAGCACAGCTTGGGACTGCCTTTATCAATTGTCCAGAGTCCTCTGCGGATGCTCATTATCGCGCCGCGCTTCGATCAGAAGCTGCGTTTACTACCGTAATGACCAGTGCGATTTCTGGCCGTCCGGCACGTTGTTTGGCTAATTCATTCACCAAATTCGGTGAGAGCATTGGCTCCGCCGAGATACCCGATTACCCTTTAGCATATGATGCTGGTAAGGCACTGCATGCTGCCGCCAAGGCTTGCGGCGATGGCAGTTATGGCGCTCAATGGGCGGGGCAGGGAGCGCCGCTTGCCCGTACTTTGCCGGCCGCAGAGTTGGTTGCCAGGTTGGCCGAGGAGATGAGGAATTGTGGACCGGGAAATTCTATTAGTTCCGGGCTTTAGCTTGTTCACGTTCAGCAGCGGCTTTCGGATCGACTACGTCGCTTGCTCTCTGCACAGCTGCGTCAGTTGCCGACATGGAAAAATTGATGCTGCCGTCATGCTCGATTTGTGCCTTGGCGAATTTTGAAGAACCTTCATTTGCTAGAGGGAGTTTATCCCGCAGAGCATCCATTACTGATGATGTCTTTTGAGCATAGCCTTCGCGCAGAATGTGGTTAGCACCTTCTCTAACGCCTGCCCAGTAATTTGAGTCGCCCGGATGTTTACTCCAGATATCTTGTGCAGCGGTTCTAACTCCTTCGGAGTCGCTGTTTGCTGCCGCGGTCGCCATCTTGATACTGTCGTCGTTGATGATTTCGTTATTAGCAGCCATTTGCCTTTCCTCCGATACTTGAATCGCCCTCGTTCAAGTGATGAAAGGAGTTTATGGCTGGCACTGTGACAGCCTGGTGACAACGGCAAAGTACCGCCGATTCAAGGTTCTTGAAGCTACTTTTTCTCTCGGTTGTCCTTTAATCCTATGGTTAAAGAGATATCCGTCAGTTCGAGTTCTGTTAGATCGACTCCCTCTTCTTTTGTTTCAACCTTATCGATCTCCTTTGCAAGATCAAAGGCAACCTGAGAAAGGCTTTTCGCGGACGGGGAATCCATTTGATCAGCATACTTTTCGGCAGCGCAGTTCCAGAAAACGTCCATGAAATGTGAGCCTGTAGGCGTTTCGTCGTCTTTGACAGGACCGGGATTCTTATCCAGAACGTTAGCCAGGCTCGAAACGCTACAGTCGTTCATGATCTTTGCCACCGATAACCCACCGCAAGCATCGTAGGCTTTAGGATTTCACCTGGATATGCGAATCCCCGCAAATTTGGCAAAGCTTAGATACATGTTAGTTTCTGGCAAGATTAGTTTGAGAAACAGGCTATGCACTCGGAGTGACTACTTTGCTTGCTGCGATTGTGGTGCCTTGTAGAACTCTTCATTGAAGTTCTTGTAAGCTTGTCTTCTCTCTTCGCGCTCCTGTCCGAGTTTCTTTAGATCCTCATAGCGTTTTTCTTGGTAGTGATGCTCAAGGGAGTTTGCGCCTTTTGCAGTTATTACAATGCCTGTGCCGAAGGCGGCACCATGTCCATGGCGCAAGGCAATAGCCACTAGCGGTGCGGTGTATGCTGCTCCGAAGCCTGCTTTTCCTATGTCTTTAAGGTTCTCTGTCAAACTCTTATCGTTTGCTTGCTCGCTTGTAATTATGTCTCCGGTTTTGTGTGCGGCACCGAATACGAAGGCTCCTGCAGTTGCTCCGTAGAGCCTTGCTGCCATGAGTCTTGTATTGTACTCGCCGATGCTCATTCCGCCGTAGATTGGTTCTCCACGTTTGGTCAGTCCTGCGATGAGTGCATCGGAAGTTTTGTCGCCACCCATGCCTACCCGTTTGCGGCCATTGAGTGTCTCCCGAAACGGTGTGTAGTTTGAAGGTTTGAATCTCGAGGTGAAGAGCTTGTCAGCTTCAAAGGACAATTGTGGTCCTTTCTGTACATAGTTCATCTCAGCTTTTGCAGTGAGGGCGCCTAATGGATTGAATAAGGTGCTAAAGAGTTGCTTGTAGTATAGACCTTCCATAGCCTTGCTCTTGTCCATTGCTTTCCATGCAGCAACTTCCAAGTTATGGTGGTGCAATCTCAGCTCGTTGCCGAGCTGGCTGGCGAGTATGTTTTTGCTTGGATCCATGCCAGCTTTCGCAAGTGTCTCTGCTGAAACTGCCTGGTTCGCAGGCAAAGCTCCGAGGGACTTGTAGATGCCCCAGGCTACCGTCGAATCGATTGCATTCTTTATGAATCCGCTAGAATCAAAAAGCTCTTTTCCGGATAGCTCATTGTTTACCATGCCACCACCTGTAAAGGCTGTAGCGATGACTGCGGGGAACCTGGCTACGCCCGGCAAGTTCGAGGCTAGCTTGTTAACCGCCCAACCTATACCGAGCGTGCTTGCTATGCTGCCGGCGGCGGCTCCGAAGGAGCCGAGATCGTTGGAGCTCTTGATCTCTTCTTGCAATGCTCTTTCAGCATCTTTATTTTCGACCGCAGCTTTAGTGATGCTATCTGCCAGTCTGGTGATATCCTCATCCGATGCGCTTGTCTTGAAAGAAAGGGATGGAGAAATGAGTCCGATTGTGCCGAATCCACGATCGACCACTTGATTCTCAATCTCGTCGAGGGAGAGCGAAACCGGTTCGCCTTCGGTCACCTTTTTGGAGCTGACCAGATCCTTAACTTCGCGTGGTGACAGCAATCGAAAATTTGGGTCGGTGCTTGGGTCAAGGACGCCTTTTGTTGGTGCTTTCTCCGCATCAAAGGTTGGTTTCCAATCTTTGTTTGGGAAGGGTCTTAGCTCAAGGGCATCCAGGTCAACTCCGGGAAGTGTCGATTCCGTTGACTGGGGCGAATTCTGATTTTTAACCGGGAATTCGCTGGTCGTTCCAACTGCTCCGATGTTGTTTTCTTTCAGTAAGCTTTCGAAGTCATTTTTCTGCCCAACTTTTTGCACCGGCGCCGTTTCATTCTCTGCTCTCGGTCCATTTTCATCTAAGTTTGAAGTCTTTAACGTCTCTGGTTTGACGTCCGGAAGTTCTAAGGATTCTGGCTTGACCTCCTGAGCCTCAATAAGCTCCGGCTGGACCGTGGGAGCCTCGGGAATCTCTTCCTTTACCTCAAAGACCTCTTGGATTTCTTGCTTGGACTCGGGAATCTCGTTGGTTTCTGTTTGGGTGCCAGATGTATCGTTTGTATCTTGTTTGGCATCCGAGACTTCAAGCTTCTGGGAGGTCTC
Source organism: Candidatus Obscuribacterales bacterium (assembly GCA_019747875.1). Lineage (GTDB taxonomy): Bacteria > Cyanobacteriota > Vampirovibrionia > Obscuribacterales > Obscuribacteraceae > JAIEPM01. Next base: position 64,575 of record JAIEQI010000055.1, on the reverse strand, counting down.
CCTCTTTGCCTCTGGCGTCTCATGAATTTCCGGTTGAAGTTTCGAATCGTCTTGGCGCTCGGGTCTTGCCTCGGCGCCTTCAGACTCGATTGCTTGCAGAAACTTCTGCATCGCGGAGTTTGCCGATTCAGACAGGGGCTCGAAGGCGTCCTTGCCCGTTGCCCGTTGTTCAAATGCACTTTCGCCCATAACGTAGAATCTCCAAACCCTTATGAGAGTTATAATTTATGGGGTGTGCAAATCCTGTGCGATTAGCTCAATCGGCATTTAATTAATGACCAAAATCGTCACCCAGATACCTTTATATGAACTTTCATCTGAGAATGGCAGCACTGTTTCTCGTGGACGAAACTTAAGCGCTGGGGACATAGCAGATCTATTAAGAGCTGATCGCGTGGAGTTGGCCGTCGCTGATTGCGGAATGCCCTTGAAGCGCATCTCAAAAGACGGCATTTTCAATTTCTGGAAATCAGACGCAAAGAAACGAATAGTGGCCCCGACGCAAGAGAAAATTATTCCCGAGCAGTATCCCAGCGGGTACTGCTACGTAGCGTCTGAATGGCTAAGCGAAGATGAAACAACTCTAGTTCTGCTGCTGGAGAAATACCACTGATTCTTTTTACAAAGACTAGTGCGTATTTGTTTCTACCCTTGGCTAAAAAACATTGTGGCGATGTCAATTAAGATATACTCCCGAAAGAGCAATTCTGAGGTATTCATGTTCAGCAAGCGGTATTTGATAAGTCAGCAATGTATTTTGCTGAGTTTATATTGTGTTTCAGTAACGCCGTTGTTTGCTGCGCCGCCGGAAGATCCAATCAGAATTAAAAATGTCCCTGCCCTCATCAATTATATTAAGGGAAAGGATAAGTACAATCGGCAGGAAGCTCTGCTCAAATTGCAAGTTATGGGAGCGGAGGCTAAGGCAGCTGTGCCCGTTTTGGCAGAGACTCTCAGCGATCCCGATGAAGATATCAGGGCACTAGCTTTCGATGCCTTGCGTGCGATGCAAGAAAGTGCAGCTCCGGCGGTGCCCACTTTGATCAAGGTGATTGAAGGCGACGATACGGATGATCGCCGTCATGCAATTGAAGTTCTGTCCAGAATGGGTAATGCTGCAAGACCTGCATTGCCAGTGCTTCGAAAAGCGGCTAAAGATCCGGACTTTATGGTTAGCGATGATGCAAAAGAAGTACTCGAATCGCTAGGTGAAAAGCAGCCTGATAGCACGGATGATAGCAAAAACTCTCCCGCGGCGACTCCTGAGCCATCGCCAACTCCCAATCCCGGCAGTTCACCGGAATCTAATGCAAAGCCTCCTGGGGAGAAGAATAGAAATAAGCCTTCTGCTGCTGTTCCAGGCAAGTACAAAGATTTGGACGCAGCTCTTTCAGCAAAGAGAGAGCAGCTGAAATCTGCCTGGTCAGCGATGATGAGCAATGATTTGCCTTCCGCTATAAAACAGTTCAACGACCAAATCGTGAGCGATCCTCAATCGCCAGCAAATACTGCTGCTTATACTGGCTTAGGGATGAGCTATTGTTTGTCAAAAGATTTCCGAAACGCGGAGGCATCTTTCGTCAAGGCGCTCGCTTTGATGCCACTCAAAGATTTTCATGTGATTAAGTCCCCGAATTTAGAAGCATTAGTCAGCATCGTTTACTCGGGGCTGCTGATAGCTCACCTCAATGAAGATAAACTAGAATCAGCCATTAATGATGAACGCCAGCTAGCAAAGTACGATAGGGCTAGAGCTGAAGAAGCCTATCTTTTTTGCGGCACCATTTATGGTTGTTTAGGCCGCTATGAGGATGGTGTTCGGGAAATGGATTCAGTACTAAAGGTAAATCCGAAGAATACCACTGCTCAAAAAATGAAGACGATGTTTATCAACGCGGAAACAGACACGGCGATGGCTGCCGAACTGAACAAAATCATGCGCGAGAAACTGGAAGATCGAATTGCGAAAGGCAATTCCAATTTGACAGTGCAAAGACTAAATCAATACGATCCGGACAAGCAGAAGTAACCAGAATCGTACTGCAGGCTCTGCTTGTTTGATCCTGGGAGCGCAGGCGTCTTGCCGACTCTGGGAGTGGCGCATGCTGTCGCTGCTGAATTGTCTCCCTTGGTGCTAGGTTCTTAGGTTCAGTTTTGCCAGTAGCGCTCGATCCTTTTCCCGGTCGTTTGTTCTTTTTAGCTCGATGATATCTGCGCTGTCAGCTACGTATATTTCACCAATTCGGCGCCGTCTTTCCAGCCACTCTGCATAATCGATGGAATCATGCTCGTAGCAAATATCGATTGTTGTGTGCCCGCGTCGAGCACGAATGTAGTATTTGTTTTTCAACGATTCTTGCGAAGGAAATTCGGTGATAAGCACATCCCATAGGAATGTTTCCCACCCATCATCTTTGAGAATTTGCCAGGCTTGTTGTAAATGAGTACCGGAGGAATCCACAATAATGTCGCAATCTGAGACTGTGTATCCGTCAATTGAAAAGCCGTGGGCAAGCAATCCAAACGTTCCAATCACGGCGTACCGGACATTCTCCTGAGATAGTTTGCTCAAGGCATTTATGTATTCATTTTGTTCAGCGCACATCATGTGATAAGAGAATTCCTGCATATAAGAACATATTCGTGAGATCTGTTTGTGCGCGTACTATCCGAGCCAAGTTCTCCGTTTTCTTTCTCATAGCAAATAATCCGCTCATCACAGAGCACAAAATGCTGCTGTAGAATGCGCGCAACATCCCAAGCGAGAGGAACAAATCCGGCATTCTGCAAATGCAAGTTCTCACACATGAAGATTGCAAACTTGTCTTTCTTCAGCCATCTTTTGATGTTCGAGAAAACGCGATCCAATATTCCTAAATATGATTGATAATCAAGACTATTATACGTTTGCCCTTGATATTTTGATGCGTCAAAAGAGTCTGAAGCACCGAAATAGGGAATGCTTGTTAAAGACAAATCGACTGTTGAATTCATCTCAGGAAAGGCTTTCTGCGCATCCATTCGGTGAAGTGAAACGCCTTGCTTATGGTTTAGAGAGGAGAGTCTTTTGTTGATCAGTTCGATTCGCTTTGCCTCGATTTCAACTCCGACTACATTGCGTCCTTCCATAATTGCTGCAACTAATGTGGTGCCGAGTCCGGCAAAAGGATCGAGCACCAAATCTTCGGAGGAGCTGAATGCACGAATGAATGGTCTCATCTGTGAAACCCATCCACAATCCCTTCCGCCGAAGATGTCACCTTCTAGCAATTCTGGCGCTAGATTGTCATATTCGTTTCGTTCTAGAATGAACCAACTGTTGTTCGTTAATTCTCGTTCTTCAGTAAGATGCATGAGTCCGGATCCCAATCGGCTGTGAGATTCCCATTTGCATGGTAGATCAGCTTGTAGATTACATCCGATTTGTGCAGCTGTTTCATTAGCTCGTAATCTGATGTTTCAAATGTGACTGTTACTTTATCACGCCATTTGCATTTTAAGTTCGAGTAATAATACCCGTTTACGAGTTCCAACGCGACAAAATCGTCTGACTCTTCAAATGCGGCTCTCATTAGATCTTCGATGTCCACCCGATTCGTTTGAATCGTCTTGAGGGTCGCGTTCAATTGATAAAGATCGTGAGTTCGAGAAAATTCTCGAAATACTACATCGTTCACTCCAAGTTGGTCGGCCCATTCAAGATACTTTGTCACATCGGAAGCACTTGCTATTCCGTTTTGTTGAACTATGCAAACAAGCCTGACATGCAATCTCTGGTGAATTGACCTCACAGTTGCTTCGAACATTTCCTTCTGCGCAACCCCGTTCGGATCGCGAAATCGCATAATCTGATTGTTGGCTTTCGAATCATAATGGTGGCGAGAAACCTCTGCGCGAGTTAAACCGAACTTCTCCAGAGCCGGAAGCAAAAGCTTTCCGTGCGTTCTTTCTGCGAGTCCGGATGTGTTGGTATAGAGTACTTTTTCTTCAACTGGTGAATTCAGTTGAAATTTGGATAGCAGCGCAAGTGTCTCTAAGAGCCAGGCTGGATCATCCGTGCTTTCTAGACCAGACAATGAAATTCCGACTCTCAATCCGCTCATCTCATTCAAGCTTCTTTCAAGACCGGCAAAATAGCTGCTGCCGGGCCGAAGGCTCGCCGACAAGCGGGTCGCATCCTTGAATATAAGAGTCTCCGAACAAAACACACATCTTGCCGAGCAGTTGCGTGCCGAAGCGAAGGGCGTGAAGGTTACTGGCAGGGATACTGTATGTTCGGTATCCCCAAAACTGTGGCGCGTGTACGTCTGGTTATACTTCCGCGTATGGGTTAGTCCAGGGAACGAAACCTCCAGCTGTTGGCTGAAATCCTCCGAAATAAGGCTAGTTTCGATTTGTTCTTGGAGCATGGTACGACCATTAAGTAACCGTATTATTTACAATAGCATAAAAACCGGCTTAGCGTAAGATGCCGGACGGTAGATTGGCAATATAGTGGGTCTTGGCGATAAAGTGGTTCGAATCTTGAGCAAGTAATTCCTCAAAGTTGAAAAACTGTCGCTTTGCTGTGCATTGGTGGCTATGTGATTTGCGAAAATTACTTCATTTGAACTACCTACCACATAGCCACGAGGGTGTTTGAGGGAATATTGAAGGTGCTGTTGTTACGCTTGTGCAAAGGGGCTTGGCGTTGAGAAGGGCGAGCCGGAAAAGGGTGTCTGAGGACTTGGCGGAAAGTTTTGCCAAAGCTTTTTGGATTGCTTCAGTACTTGCTTCTTTCCTCTTTGTAGTTCAAGCGCCAGTTGGAGCGCAAAGTGCCGGGGCTCGCCCTGCGGATGGCGTGAGTCTGTATAACCAAAAGAAATACAGGGAAGCGCTCGAAGCATTTCGCGTTCAGAAGCAGACGGCTACAGTACTTTATTACGAAGGATTGTGTTATGCAAGTTTGCAGGATCAAAATACTGCAAAAACACTTTTCCAGCACATCAAGCAGAATTTTCCTCAATCTCCCGAAGCTCGCCTCGTAGATACCTATTTAAGTACGATTGAAATACAGGCGCCTACAAAGGCTGCTTCTGCGACGCCCTCAGAGATCAAGGAAGCGTCGGAGGAAGCTGCTCGGAAGGCTGAACTCAGCAAGCTTCCTGACAGGGTTAAGGTGGAGTACAAAAAAGATCGCGGACTCATGAGAATGAAGGCGACAGTAAACGGATCGCGAGAGGATTTTGTATTTGACACTGGTGCTGAGTTAACAGTAGTGAACAGAGAGACTGCCTCGAAACTCAAATTTGATCCGGCAAAGTGTGTGCGAACAATGACCAGTACTCCTCGTGGGCCTGAGCCTGCGGTGCTAACTGAGGCGACTATTGAATTCGGTGAATTAACGCGCAAAGTAAAAGTCATAATAATGAACCTGCCTGTTAATTTAGTCGGAGCAAATTTCTGGGATGGTTACAACTATGAAATTGATGAATGGTTTATTCGTTTGAATAAAAAGAAAACGGAAAGCAACATTGCATTGCGTCCGACTGTGAATAGCAAGTTTTTTGTCCCGTTTGAACAAGTCGGAAACTTAATGCAGGTGAAAATTGAAATGAATGGCATTTCGTTTCCAGCGGTTTTTGATACGGGCTGCCAGGGCGACGACATCTCCATCTGCCCTCAGCACGCTATGAAACTCGGATTACGTTCTCCGTACATCAATTATGTCGAGCGCTTCGATTTCGGTCCGATCATGTCACACCATGTCCCTGCTCGCATAAATCAAGGCGAGTTCACTCTGATAGGTCCTGAATTGTTAGGAGGGCGGCGATTCACAATCGATAGGGAAAGGAAGACAATCGAGTTTTCTTACTAAAAAGATCCACAGCCTCTGGGATAAGGGAGGCTGTGGGAGGGGGAGTGAAAAGTTGAAAGGGATCGGGAGCACAGAATCTGACAGGAAAAATTTCCAAAAGTTCCTACAGATTTTGTAGGTGATTCTTCCACAAATGCGTTACTACTTGCTTTCGGACCGCATTCTATAGGCTTATTTACTGATATGATGTCGTTCATGATTAATAAGTGCAAAAATTCGTCGCATACGATCTCCTACGCAGTAGCACTGCTCTTGCTGAACTCGTTTTATATCCCAATGTGCGAATCAGAGCCGCTTCAGGGGAAAATTCAACTGGAAGAAACGTTACCTGTTTCTGGAGATATTTCGATCGAGGACGGTGGAAAACCGATTCCGGCTAATATTTCGTTTAGCGAGAAAGTCGATCCGGTTCCTCAAGATCTGAAGCCCCACAAACTATTCAGCTCGATTGAGCTTCCTGCCGAAGACAAGGAAGATCTCTGGTATCAGATCCCCAAGTGGCGTGCCGGCTTGTTTCACCGAGATAAGCAAATAGACCACACACTCTTTGGCGATTATGAAAGCGTTAGTAAGGTGGATCATCTATATGGAATGCAGCTCGATAAACGAGGCGGTGTCTGGCACCATGTTAGTTGGCCCAACATCACCAAACTGACGCTTGATGGCTATTGCCAATACAAAATAATCAGCCGATATGAACCGATCAAATTATCCGAGAAAGAATTCTGCGTTAAGGTCTGTTCTACAAATGTGGATGTTGATGATAAGACCGGAAAGATTATTCGCGTCGCGAAACAGGAAGAGTTTGACCGCTACTTCCCAGCAGGTCCTGGAGCCGCACGCGGGGAATGTTTGATTCAGGGGTTTAGCGCCCGAGGAAATCAAAATACAACCGTTGAACGCTGTTCTGTTGAGGAAAGCCAAATACAACCATTTCGAGTTCTGAATTCGTTCCGCGGTAAGAATCTGCGCGAGAGTTTCAAGAAATTTTTGCAGTCGCACAATCTAGCTGAGCTCGCTCCTGAGTAGAGTTGCCGTTGTCGCAGGATCTTTTTCGTTGCCATTAGCGCTCATGGAATTGAACCGAATACTGTAGGTGACGCAAGACCCCGCGTAAGCTGCTCCCGCGACAAGATTCTCCGTGGGCGACGCGTGGCTTCGCCCCTGTATTCTATGTTTTCCGACCTAGCGGCATCTTCGCAGTAATCCAATGTGTTAGTTTCTCATATCCCTTCAGTTTGTGAAATTGCACTGTGAAAGGGTTGTTACTTTCAAACCGGCCAATGGTACCGAATACCGGTGTGGAACCTTCGGCCTGATATGTGCCGAACACATGATCCCACAGCATTAGAATGCCGCCGAAGTTCTTGTTGAGATACTCTTTGTTTCGAGAGTGATGAACGCGATGCGCGGATGGCGTGTTGAAGATTCCCTCAACAAAAGGTATTTTTCCAATCAACTTTGTGTGGAGGAAGAACTGGTAGAACAGATTGAGAATAAAGAACAATGCAACCTGCTCTGCGCGAAATCCACACAATATTGCTGGCGCAAAAAATATTGGTGCCATGATTCTGCCGAGCCAATGTAATCGGAAGCTTGTAGCCAAATTGAAGAACTTGCTTGAATGGTGGACCTCATGGAAAAACCATAGATATCTGTTTTTGTGGCTCCATCTGTGCTGCCAATAATAGATGAAGTCAGTGAACAGGACTGCAGCAATTGTTGTCGCTGTGGATTCAGGGAGGTGAAATGGCGCGACCTTCTCCACTGCACTTAGAGTGAAGTAAATGTAGATTGTGAAAAGTGGTTGGGACAGTCTTCCTATCAGCAGGATCGCCAGATTGCACATCGTATCTGGTAATGAGTGGATGGCTTCCTTTCGAAAGTGCGCGACTAGCGCTTCTATGACGACGAAAACTAATGCCAGCGGAAGAAAAACCGCAATAACCGATTGATTGCCTTCAAACATGAGGGTGGACTCCTTTGAAGATCAATACAAGTTAGCGCCAAAAAGGTTTCGCTTTTGCCGGGCAATTTTGGATTAAATCTCTAAAAACCGTCTGGATAAAGAGATTCGCTCTTTGGAATTCGGTTCGATCATGGGAGCTCCGGCCTCTTGCCGGCTTCTAATTTTTGAGAGCGATTCGCTCCTTATCTTTGTCGTGGTTAAATGCGGACGGGACGTCCGCTGCCCATACTTATGGGCGGACGAGACGTCCGCTGCCCATACTTATGGGCGGACGAGACGTCCGCGCTCCATACTTAGGACAGATTCGCTCTCTTGGAGTTCGGTTCGATCCCGGGAGCGCCGGCATCTTGCCGGCTTCGATCTTCAAGAGCGATTCGCTCTTCTTGCGAAGGAAAATGCCTGTCGCCTCGGAAACGACAGGCATGCAAATTCAGACATTGCCTGCTTGCGGGGAATTGGAGCTTTCAGGCAATCTCTATCTCTGTGATCGGGGGGACTTCGCTTTCTCCTTTTGTTGTAGGGGGACTTGGCGATTTCAGGTTAGTTGCTTCAGTCAACGGGGTCTAATGGACAGAGCTTGCAGCCACCAGAATTAGAATCTTGGCGATATGTACTAGTAATTCCTTTTCGCTAGCTGCAAGGCTCTGTCTGTTTGTTCCTCTTTCTCGGTGATGATTACATCGTAGAAAAAAGCTATGGAAACAGAATGAAAAATATGGAGAAATTGTGTTCTTAAAGTAAGCCTAACGCCTGCAATTCAGTTACTGGTTCATCGAAGGAGCACGAACCAATCGCGTGAATGAAGTTGGCACGAGCATCTTTCACTTGAGATATAGTCAATGCCTTGTCCCGCCATTTAGCGCTGTCATCGAAAGAAAATGCCGCCGGGTCTGTCTCGGCAACTATAGCTTCCACGTTTTCCATTCCGTGCCACGCAAATGCTGAAGCCATCAAAACGTTTAGAAAACCGTGCATTGTAGCTTTGCTGGAATTTGGTTCATAGGTCAATGCGTAGACTGCCCTGATCGGATGATGCAGACCCGCTGTTGCTTTGAACGCTAACCGGAGCTGCGCGCATCTCTCAATAAATGAAGCTACATCCTTTGTGCTTGGGATCAGCTCTTCTTTTATTCCGCCTGTACGAATTTTCGCGAAGCAGCCATTCGCCTTGACCTCATCCAGCATGGAAAGTATGTCGCATGGAACTTCGCAATATACTGGATGCTTAGCTTTCACTATTGATTTTGTTTCGAGCGTTGCTGCCCGATTCTGATCTTTCTCCGTAAGAATAGAGAGCAAACCATTCATTGCTTCTGGAGTGTTGCTCAGATCGGTTTCGTTCAACACAAACCAGCGCAGCATCCATTTGTGATCGCTCGTCGCATAGCTTTGAAAATTGGTCAAACAAGTATCGAGAGGAAGTTTTGCGGGCGGAAATAAACCTGCGTAATCGATAAATCGATCGAGCAAAGCCTGCAAGGCGGGCGAAATGGTTTTGCGGGAAAGCGTATTGCTCATTTTTTTTCTCTGGTTCCTAAGCAAGTAACTTGTTGGAGCTAATTATCGTCTGAACCAGCTCTTCGAACTATCAATTTTTCTTTATTCCTATTGCGGACAAGATGCTATTGATCATTTCCATGATTTTAGCGCCGAAGCCCGATGATTGCCCATTTGGACTTGATGCGGCGCCCTGCTGCTGCGATGTGTGTTCAGAAGTCGCTTTCTTGTTCGGCGCCGGTGCCGAATCTTCCATCGTTTCAGGAGGATTGAGAAGCGCTTTCACTTCCAGAACCGCTGCTTCATCCTTTGCTAGCTTCGCCATTTGCTCTTGATCATAGCCGCTTGTGCGTTTCATCAAAACTTGCTGCGCTTTTTCTCCGCCAATTGTGTAGCTGGTTTGAAAGATACCATCGGCATCAACGTTGAAAGTAACCTCGACCTTTTGTTCGCCCTTAAGTGCTTTTGGCAATCCCGTAATATCAAAGCGAGCAAGAGAGATATTTCCTGCTGGCGTTTTTCCTTCACCTTGCATCACGTGAACAGAAATAGAAGTTTGGCGATCTCGGGTTGTTGCAAAAGTATGTTTGCGAGTCGCTGGAATTGCTGTGTTCTTTTCGATGAGCCTGTGAAAGGATCCATCTTCTTCTTCAACGCTCAAGCTCATGGGAATTACATCGAGTAAGAGCAGATCTTCAATGTCGCCACTCAAAATACCGCCCTGGATCGCCGCACCGATGGCGATGGCTTCGTCAGGGTTTATGGTTTTCGCCGGCTCTTTGTTGAAGTAGCTCCGAATGAATTGTTGTACTGCCGGAATTCTGGTCGTTCCTCCCACTAATACGACTTTGTCTATATCATTGCCGGTCAGATGCGCGTCAGCCAAAGCGGTCTCAATTGGAAGCGCAGTCAATTTCACTAGATCTCTGGTTATCTTTTCGAATTCATCAAGAGTAACGTCGAACTCCAAATTGACGGGCTCCCCATTTGCCACTGCCAAAAACGGCAGGGATACATGTGAGAACCTCATTCCGGTTAGTTCGATTTTGACTTTCTCCGCCGCTTCAAGCATTCTCTGGCGCGCAACAAGGTCTTTCGATGCGTCAACACCATAGTTCTTTTTGACGTGCTCATTAATGAACATAGCCACCCGTGTGTCGAAATCATCTCCGCCCAGGCGATTGTTGCCGTTGGTCGCTTTTACTTGAACGACCCCTTCGGCAATGTGCAAGATGGAGACGTCGAATGTTCCTCCGCCGAAATCGAAAATGATAATGTTCATTTCCTGACCGGCTTCTACTTTGCTGAAGCCATAGGCTAATGCACATGCCGTTGGTTCGTTGATTACACGGAGTACATCGAGTCCGGCTAGTTTCCCTGCATTGCGGGTAGCCAGGCGCTGCAAGTCGTCAAAGTAGGCTGGTACCGTTATGATCGCCCGGCTGACTGGCTCGTTCAAATACGATTCGGCCTGGCGTTTCAACTTGTGCAGAATGGTAGCCGCCATTTGCTCCGGAGAATATGTGTGCTCATCTACGCGGACTCGATGATTGCTGCCCATGTAGCGCTTCACGGAGCGAATCGTTCGTTCGGGATATTTTATACTGCGTTTTTTCGCTGGCATACCAACCAGACGATTGCCGCTGTGATCTATGTGAACGATTGACGGAGTCGTTCGTGCACCTTCGATGTTGGGAATTACAACTGTTTTTCCGAACTCGACAACAGCTACGCACGAGTTTGTCGTGCCGAGATCGATGCCTATTATTTTGTCTTTGCCAGGCATACTTATGTCAGGAAAAGAAGAAGATGCAATGTAGTGCGAGCTAAATCGCGATTGCACGCCATGTCGATGGACGCCTTCTTATTATACAATTGGCGCCTTTTGTTTAGTAAGGACTGGCCCTAAAAAGCTATCGACAAAGGGATTCGGGCTAAACACCTTTAATCGACGTGCCATATTAGTTGCATTAGTTGCATTCTTTCAACGGCGTTTTACTTTTCAACCCTTGCAAAGGAGGTCGCCAGCTGCCAAGTCCTATAGCTGGGGCTGTCTGAATGGGTACTTTCTCAAGCGACTATTCTTGCTTACCTTCGATTGCGCAAAGTAATATCGCGGATGCGATTCCCAAACGACGATCCATCTGATTGCGTACATCGTCGGAGAAATCAACATTGATCTTCATCACAAACGGATTGAAGTTTTGTTTGAACTTGCAAACATTGTTTCCGTTGATCTCACCATGGTAACTCTGGGGAAAAATTCCAATTGTTCGTCTCACAAGGGCCATCGCAAGATTGTCTTCTTTCAAAAATCCGATTTCGCGATCGTTTGCATCCATTAAAATCCATTCGTCTTTGAACATGGATTTGAAGCCTTTGCGTTTTAGAACGCCGACCTTTTCTTGTTTCTGGCTATCGAACACATCATACGCAGCGGAAAAATCCAGAATGTTTCGAGCTTTGATAGTAAGCACTTCTGTAGCCATGTCTTCGCCAGTAAATAAGCGAATATCTTCCTTTAGTTTGAACGCTTTCATTTGAGAGTAAAACAATACGTTCTGTCCCGTGCTGTCAAATACATGGAAGGCTCCGCCGAATAAGTGGAGAACCTTTTTTCGCACCAAGTATTTTGTTTCCGAAAATCTTTTATCCATTTTTCTTCCCCGTTGGCATAGCTGGGCTTAGATCATCCTCATTGCTGTAATGCACCTGAAGACCTATTGCCCAGTTCTCGACTGAAAATGTCAGCATTTTAGAAAGATTTGAATTCATATTTAAGAAAGTTCGCTAAAGGTTTTCAGGAGGCGATGCCATGGCAGAAAATCGACGCGCACTGTGGTAAAAGTAAGCTCTGGCCAAATTGACGGTCCTCCTATCTATCAATTCAGGCAGGATGAAGATTTTTAGATGCCTATATCTTTTCAACGATTGTATAGAAGTGCACGCGTTTTCTTGATTGTCAGCTGTTTGATGCTGCTTCCGGTTCAACTTGCATTTGGCAAAGCGTCGGTTGCGGAAGGACAAGTTCCGGTCGTAGATGATGGAGCCTTGAGATCTGCTGCAAAGTCATCAGTGAACAAACAGTTTGTTGATGGATTGCGTGATGCTGCCAATTTCAGTGATTATCAGGTTCTTTGCCGCCTGATGACCAAGAAAGAAGCCAAATGGAAGGATTTTGGCGCTGCCAATATTTTTTTCAAACAGAAACAGTTGTTCCGTGCAGTAATCAGCTCATCAGACTATCGCAACGGCTCGGTTGTAGTGAAGGGCTCTGATGGATCCATTCGCGGCAAGGGTGGTGGCACTCTTACTTTTGTGAAAATGACTATTCAGCCTGATTCGCGCACCATAAGGCTGCCGACTGGATACAGCCTGGTCGAAAGCGATTTCTTTTCTCTTTACGATAGTTTGAAAACAAACATCGGAAAAGGTGTTTCAGCTTTTACTAGCCCTGCTCCCGTTAATTTGAAACCATTTAAGGAGCCCGTACTAGTGCTGGTGTTGAACTCGGGACCGCAGCCAGATAGCCCGATTTCAGAAGTCGTTTTTCTTGATCCGCGTACAAAACTTCCTTTGGTTTGGAATACATACAAAGATGGGCAGCCTCATGCGGTTGTTATGTTCGAAGAATTGCAGCCCAACAAGGGGCTTTCTGACGATCTCTTTCATTTATAAGGAAATAGCAAATGATTGGTAGCAAGACTCGATTAACACTCCTGCATTCCTCCGCGGTGATTCTTGCTTTATTTCTGTCATCCGGTGCGGCACATGCTGAGAACGGAAGCGACAAACAAGTCAATTTGCCGAAACCTAACCCACGGAAAGAAACTGTGCAGGAAGTTCTTTCTGATCTTCGCGATGCAAGGCTCTGTTTGGCTCAAGTCAAACAGCAAGCAGTAAATGTATTTATGGAAGCCACAAGAACTGAAATGACGCCAGCAGAGCCGGCCTTGGAGCATACTCCTGAACTAATTACGGCGAAGATGATCAACACGAAATCGAAATTTGTGCCGCCACGCAAGGAATGGTTGGTGTTCTACGTGAATACTCTCGAACCAACAATTCATTTGCTTTGTGAGGATCTAAAAGATGTAGATGCCAATCACGAGCGCTATCCAGCCGAGTTCTCAAAGGTTTTGCGACCAATGTGGGCTCCGTGGCGTGATGATGTTTTGAGCATCAACAAATCACTGGATGAGATGCAGGAGTTGATTGGTCAGGAACAGGATACAAATGTCCCCCTGGCTAAAGTCGCGCTCGATATTTACACGAAAGTATCGGATCTGGAAAAGGTCAGGTATAACGCTGCAAAGGCTGTGCGTGACGTTGTGAACAAAGGTAAGCCCGCCAAGAAGAAGAAATAGGGCGGACCACGCAGTGCCTTGCCGTGGGGCAAAAACAAATTTAGCTTGCGGCGAATTCTCCTAACTGCCTGTACAATGTTGAAGCATTGGGGGGCGCAAGCTTTGTTCAAAATCCGCCTATGTTCTGCTATTTCAGGTATTTTGTTAGTCGCGCTCGTCGCGCTTCCCGTCATTGCTGATTGTCCTGTTGAGCCGACAGTTTCGGAAAATGGTATTCCGGATACGCAACCGATATCCGCGCATTTGCCATTCATGGGAAAAATTCCCGAGGGGCCTGTTCTGCTTGAACCTGGGCATGGAAAAAAGCCTGCAGATATAACGGCTGCGTCGCCCGGAACCAAGCTGGTCAACAAGTCCACTGTGGAGAACGCGGTAAAGGACAAAGACACCGGCGTGTCGCTTAGTGCGGTGGAGCTTCCCGTAGTGCATTCTAAGGAAGAGAAGTTTAATAGGAATGCAAAGGCGCCTTCCAGCAACAGAGAATTTTCGGGATTAGCAGACTATTACCATCACAAGCTATACGGGCAGAAGACAGCCTCGGGTCAAATTCTGCACAAAGCAAAAATGACAGCTGCACATCGCACTTTGCCTTTTGGAACGAAGGTGCGAGTAACCAACAAGCACAGTGGTCGCTCGTGTGTCGTTGTGATAAATGATCGCGGGCCTTTCACACCTGGAAAGGTCATTGATCTTTCTCATGCGGCTGCAGTTGAGCTCGATGTGATTCGTGCCGGGACTTGCAAGGTTGCTTGTACCGTCCTAGAAGATTAGTTATTTCGATAAGGCGACGCGCTTTTCGGCAACTTCGGCGTAGAAGTCTTCGCCTTTGTCATTGATGACGACGAATGCCGGGAAATTCTCAACTTCGATCTTATGCACTGCTTCCATGCCTAATTCTGGGTAGTCGATTACTTCCACTTTCTTGATCGAATCCTGCGCCAATCTGGCTGCGGCACCGCCAATGGTGCCGAGGTAGAATCCACCCCAGCGACCACAAGCTTCGCGAACGTTCTTTGCTCGGTTGCCCTTTGCCAGTGAGATCAAGCTTGCGCCTCTGGACATGAGAAGATCGGCGTATGAATCCATGCGACCGGCTGTTGTCGGTCCAAAGGATCCAGAAGCGTATCCAGCTGGAGTTTTGGCGGGACCCGCATAATATACAGGGAATTGCTTTGTGTATTCGGGCAATTCTTCACCGCGCTCGACGACTTCTTTCCATTTTGCATGTGCGATGTCGCGAGCCACGATCAATGTTCCAGTTAACATCAATCGCGTGCCGGCTGGCGAGCCGGCGAGCTGAGCGCGAATCTCAGTCATCGGGCGGTTAAGATTGACGCTGATCGTTTGTGACTCTAGTTCATTACTTTCGACTTCTGGCAAGAACTTTGCAGGATCTGTTTCCAGTTGTTCCAACCAGATGCCCGACTCGTCGATTTTTGCTTTTATTTGGCGGTCCGCGCTGCAAGAAACGCCTATGCCGATTGGCAGGCTAGCGCCGTGTCGTGGCAAGCGAATCACGCGCACGTCGTGGCAGAAATATTTTCCGCCAAACTGCGCGCCGATTCCAAGTTGCCTTGTAATTTCGAGGATCTCGTTTTCGAGCGCAATGTCGCGAATTGCTCTTCCTGACTTGTCCCCTTCGGTCGGTAGCGAATCCAGGTAATGGCAGCTAGCAAGTTTTACGGTTTTCAGTGTGAGTTCTGCGGATAAACCACCGATCACGATTGCCAAGTGATACGGTGGGCAGGCGGAAGTTCCTAGTCCTGAAATCTTTTCCGTCAGCAGTTTTCGCAAAGAATCAGGATTCAAGACAGATTTCGTTTCCTGAAGCAAGAAGGTTTTGTTTGCCGAACCGCCGCCCTTTGCAATAAAGAGAAATTCATAGGAATCGCCTGGATCACTGTAGATTTCAATTTGCGCTGGTAGGTTGCTGCCGGTATTAGCTTCCTGGTACATGCTTAGCGGTGCCATCTGGCTGTAGCGGAGGTTGCACTCGTTGTAAGTCTTCTGCACACCAGCTGATATTGCCGCCGCGTCATCGGCTCCGGTCCACACGTGATCGCCTTTATGTGCCATTACTATGGCCGTGCCTGTGTCCTGGCACATGGGCAATGTTCCGCCGGCTGCGATGTTCGCGTTCTTCAAAAGTTCCAGGGCAACAAACTTGTCATTGGAAGATGCTTCAGTGTCGTCCAAAATTGCACGCAACTTTTGCAGGTGGCTTGTGCGCAGATAATGCGAGACGTCCGTAAATGCAGCCTTGGCTAGCTCCGTGAGCGCTTCCGGCTTCACGAAAAGCATCTTGCGATCTTCCCATTTTTGAACTGACACATTGTCTTTCGATAAGAGGCGATATTTCGTCTCGTCTTTACCAAGCTGAAAGAGATTGTTCATGAAGTTGTGCGACATTGCGATATTCCCTTAGGTATGGTCAGTTGCCGGGAGGCGCTTATATTCTAGCCTGTCCGGCAAGCTGACGACCCTGCTCGTATCACAATATGACAAGACCTCGTTCTGGAAGATCCGTGCGGCTTTTGGCGGGCCCTTTGTATCTAGAAGTTCTTGTATTTATTATTCTCGCGTCTTCGATTCTCCTTGTGAATGGCGCGCCATTTTAGGCGGTCTTCTGATTTCCTCCTTGGATCATTTTTTCTTGCTTCGAATGCTGCCTCACGTTCCAACTTTTGGTAACTCGCATAGCGTGCGGCATCCATTGAGGCTCGGACGGCGCAATCTGGCTCCGTGTTGTGCCTGCAGTCAGAGAATCGACAACCTGTAGACAGCTGAAGCACTTCAGCAAATGCTGTATGAATGCCATCCTCCGCATCGGCAAGAGCGAACTCGCGCATACCAGGTGTGTCAATGATTGAGGTTCCATCTTCCATCTGCAGGAGTAATCGTCTGGTCGTCGTATGCCTGCCTCGATCGTCCTGCTCTCTAACATCTTGGACGAATTGCACATCTTCTCCAAGCAGTGCATTGATCAACGTCGATTTGCCGACTCCGCTGGACCCGACAAATGCTATTGTCTTTCCTCTCCCCAGAAATTGTGAAATCTGATCCAGTCCATCGCCCTCAACTGCTGAGACCGCAAATACAGGAATCTTATTCAACAACAACGATACGGAGTCGATGAAGAATTCCGGTTTTTCCATGAGATCTGATTTTGTGAGCAGAACTACAAACGGAATCTTGTTAGCAGCAGCAATGGCGTAACGTTCGATTCTTCGTAAGTTGAAATCGCGGTTCATAGCCATTGTTATGAATAAGGTGTCTATGTTTGCGGCGATAGGTTGCATTGAGTGGCTACCCCACACGGCTCTTCGTGTGAAGAGATTCTTTCGCTCAAGGACGCGCTCGATCATGCTTGTTCCGTCCGAGTGCTTTATTGCGACATAATCGCCCACTACTGGCAGTTCAATCGATTCGGTATTTTCGTGTAGCAGTGCTCCTCTGATTTGCGCTCGTGATTCACCACCGGCAGTGGCTACAACATATGAACCTTTGTCCTGTGCGATAACGCGCGCACAAGTAAGCGGCGGCTCGACTTGGGCAATTGATGATGGAATCATTTCCTGTGTAATCCTTTTCTTGTGTAAAAAATAGATTTCGAATGCATGAAACGATTCGACCAAGTTGCACATAGAGTTGCTCACTTGGGTTTGTCACTCTGGCGCAGAGCTACGCCATGCGCCGCCAACGGTTGATCGCGCTAGTTTACAGGCAATGGATTGCATCGCCCCTGCACAAGCTTGAGCATAATCATGCACAAAGTTGAGGGATCAAATCCGCGTGGCTACTTCTGAGCTTGAAACTTCGTTCTACTTTACTGAAGAGGAAGCGTCAATGCCCTTGGCCGCATCGTTTCCAAGTTTTACTTCGACTGCATTCATTCGGACGCCTCCTTTTCCTTTCTGAAGTGAACTGTAACCAATATAACTGCACAGATTTTTCTAGTCAATAACTTTGTGAAGCAAATCAACTTGAGTCTTGTATCATTAGCTGAACTCAAAGGAATCTGCCAATGAAAGAACTCAGCTTCAACCACGGACGCCTATCTTTTTCCACAGAAACATTTGAAATGGTTCCCTGTTTGCCCGATCGCCTGGAGATTCGCCTTCAGATGTTCTATCTCGATGCTGATGGATTGATGGAGACGCATTTTATTGGATTCGATGAGCTTCTCGAAGCACGCAAAAATAAATCGCTGGTCTGGTTGCATATCTCAGGCACGCCAGGCGATGAGTTCTGGCAGCATTTAAGCAAGGCGTTCGACCTGAGTGATCAAGAAATTAAACATATTCGGAGTCCGCATGTAAGATCGGTAGCGGATGATTTTGAGAATGGATTATTCTGGTCTCTACAGCGACCATCCACGAATTTTGAGATGGACACATTGGAGTCCATCAATTTCTTCATGCTCGACAAGGCTCTAATAACGCGGCAGTTCAGTCACGACAATGCTTTCACGCTCGCAGCTCACCACCTGATGTCTAAGGGCGCGCAATGTGGTTCCTTTACAGTCGATTTGTTAGCCGCCCAACTTTTCGAGGATATTCTCAAAAGTTATTTGGACCTTTTGAAGTTAGGTGGAACCAAGCTTGAATCGATTCAAAACAAAATCATTCGTAAGCCTGGAAAGGCAGAGTTGCATTTAATAAATAGATCTCAGCAAATAATTTGGATCTATCTAAATGCAATTTGGCCTATCGAACTTGTGTTGCAGTCGATAATTCACTCGCGCAGTCCAATTCTAACTGCTGATGGTCTTGCCGATTTTAGAGCGCGCCTTGAAGAATCAAATTCTGTTTTGCGATTGTTCGAAACGTATCGCGCCATGTCCTACAATCTGATGGATGTCTACGTTTCTGGATTAGGTCTAAGAACCAATGAAACGACAATGGTATTGACCATTATCGCAACGCTTTTTCTGCCGCCGACATTGATTGCGGGTGTTTACGGAATGAACTTTCAGATTCCGGAAGTTCACATAAGCGGCGGCTATTATTGGTGTTTGGGCGCGATGTTCGGAGTCTCGGGCGGACTGCTCTTTTGGTTAAAAAAGCGCGGATTCATTTCGTTCCTATAGACTCAAACGAGCCCCTGATGTGATCTTAATTGGTGGCACAGTGACTGTCCGCGAATTTATTCCGGGTTGATCGCTGTCCGCGAATTGGTGAAACGGTCATAGCCTGCGCAAGGGTGGAACGCTTGCTGTCAGCGACTTGGTGGCACTGCTGTAGCAAGCGCAGGGTGGCACGGTTACTGTCCGCGAATTGCTGGCACGGTTGTAGACAGCATAGGGTGATGCCATGCGTCACCCTGAAGGAGCGAAGTGATGCGTCGCTTTGGTTCGATCCCGGGAGCGCCGGCATCCTGCCGGCTTCTAATATCTGGAAGCGATGCGCTCGAATTTACTTCTCGTCCTCGGCCGATTTCGGAACGAGATCGTTCCAGCCCTGCGAGAGAAGGTAGTCTGTAAGCGCGTCTTTTAGTGTGACACCACGCATGGTTTCTAGTGGTTTGAAGTCGCCTGTTTTTCGGAAGTTGCTCACTAAATGTCCGTCCCGGATTGGCACACCCGTGTAATTAAATACTCGATTAGAGCTGTTGTTTACCAGTGTGCCTCGTGAATCAAGAGCATAGTGATTCAGCGATTCTTGTTGGAATGCATCAACTTGTTCGCCCCGGAAGCCTGCATATTCGCCCACCGCATAAAATGTACGAGTAATAAGTGCATTGGGATCTGACAATTCGCACTTTTGTTTGAGAGTCAAAAATCGAACTTGTTTTCCAGCGGAGACGCCGTCACGCTCTGACGGTAGAAGGTTTACGTGCCAGATGTTTCCCTTCGCATCCATCTGGTGCCCCCAATTGACTTGCAATCTATTCTCCGTCCAAATCTGGGAGTTAGATGATGCGCCCGTGCGTAAATCCGTTTCTTGGGTGGTCATGTCGCCGTCTTTGACCCACGAGCCCGCCATCCATCGCGGGATCATGAACCATTCCACATTGTAGTTTGTCACCGATGTGCCGATCTTCAAAACTGGAGTCGGGTGCTCCGCCGCTAGTTCGGAATTGGGGTGCGCTACTCCCGAAAGCTTTGTTGGCGATGTAGACTTTAAGGGATCAGGCGGGATGGTATCAGGATCTTGTGCGTTTGATTCGGCCCCGGATGAAAGCGTTGTCGGCGGCGCCATCAGCGTATCTTCGGCTTGGAATGAAGGTGCCGGTGCCGGGATTTTTGGCGTGGCAGTTGCTGGAATGGCTGCTGGAGCGTGTTTCTGCAATACATTTACCACGTGATCGCTGCGATCTGTATGCTTGACGCTGCCGTAAAGTGTTGGATCAGCCCAGGCTGCAGAATTGCAGAAGAGGAGCGTTAAGGCGGTCATCTTAACGAATCTAGTCATATCAGACACTGGTCCTCTTTGGGGGCGATTCCGGAATAGGCTTGTCTAGTCAGCGTTTCTGGCATTTTCTGCTTTCGTAGCTGATCATTTGATCATACAAGAATTATCCCAGTAAATCCTTATAACCGTTAAGGCTGTAAAATGAATTCGACGCTCCTGCTCAGATCATGGACAGGCAACGCATAGCGTCATTGCGATAGAAACTAATAATGGTGTCCCCGTGCTCAGGCTCGAAAAAATTTCAAAAGTCTTCCCCAACGGCGAAGCGCTCAGAGACATAACTTGGGAGGTCAAAGCCGGTGATCGATTGGGTTTGGTCGGTCCGAATGGCGCAGGCAAAACGACCCAGTTCCGCATCATTATGGGTCAGGTAGAGCCAACTTCCGGAGACATCATAAAGACGCCCGGCATCCGGATTGCTTATCTTAGCCAGGAATTTGACTTCGTCCAGACGAACACGATACATGATGAACTGCTGCGAGCCTTCTCCGAAATCGATGACTTGAAACACAAGTTGCATGACGTTCAAGTGAAATTGGAACATGCAAGCGCAGAAGAGAGCCGCCGTCTGCTTCACGATCTCGACAAATATCAAAGAGAGTTTGAAGCTAAGGATGGCTATGGAATTGAATTGAAGGTCGATAAGATCTTGCCAGAAATTGGGTTTGACCCAAAAGATGCTGACCGGCTTGTTTGCGAGTTTAGCGGTGGTTGGCAAATGCGAATCGGCATCGGCAAAATAATGCTGCAAGAACCGCATATTTTGCTTCTCGACGAACCAACGAACCACATTGATTTAGAAACTATTGAATGGTTGGAGGGCTACTTGCGAGGGCTTTCCTCCCCTATGGTAATCGTATCTCACGATCGATTTTTCTTAGATCGAGTTTGCACCGGAATTGTAGAAATCGAGCGAGGAAGTTCGAGCTTCTATCATGGAAATTATTCTGCCTATCAGGAACTCCGCGCCCAACAAAGAGCTGCACAGGAGGCGGCTTTTGAGCGGCAGGAGCGCGAGCTTGAAAGACAGCAAGCCTTTGTCGATCGTTTTCGCGCCAGTGCAACTCGAAGCACTCAGGCAAAGAGCCGTGAAAAACAATTAGAGAAAATAGAGCGAATTGAAGCACCAGATTCGGAAGAACGCACTCTTAAGTTCAAGTTTCCACCTTGTGTGCGAAGTGGTCGTGATGTGATCAATGTCAAAAATCTCACGCATGGATATGAGGATTTGCTACTTTTCCTGGGCGCTAATTTATATATAGAACGTGGCGACCGAATTGCGATTCTTGGTCCTAACGGCTCCGGCAAGTCGACGCTGCTTCGCTTAATTGCGGGCAGAGAAAAACCAATGGATGGTGAGGTCACCTTGGGCGCGCACAATATCGTTCCCGCTTATTTTGAACAGAATCAGGCTGAAGCGCTGGATTTGAAAAAGACAGTCTATGAAACTATTGCCGACGAAGTTCATAACTGGAAAGAAACCGAAATCCGAGGATTGCTGGGACGATTCCTATTCAGTGATGATACTGTTTTCAAGCGAGTTGGCGATCTCAGCGGCGGCGAGAAAGCCAGGCTGGCGCTGTCTAAAATGATGGTAGTATCCGCGAACTTGCTAATGCTTGATGAGCCGACCAACCACCTGGATATTCCTGCGAAGGAAACTCTAGAAGAAGCTCTTAAGGCTTTTGATGGAACCGTTATCGTCGTATCGCACGATCGGTATTTCATATCGCAAGTAGCCAATAAGATCGTGGAAATCAGTGATGGCGAGTTCACTTTATATGGTGGCAACTATGATTATTATTTGGAACAGAAAGCCAAGAAAGCTAATAGCGCGTTAGAGGCTAAGCAAGCTGCTCAGAGGGAAGCGGCATTGGCTGAAAAAAGAGCGAAGGCGAAAGAAAAAGAAAAACTCAAGAAGCTTAAGAAGAAGGCAGCAAAGGAAGCTGGCTGCCAAGCTGATGACAGCGATGATGACGACGACGAATAGACCACGAGTCGGTGTTGCTTCTGTGTCCAACTAACGTACACCGTTTTGCGGCAACGCATCTTGCAGAGGACCGAAACCAATATTACTTACTAGCAATAATTGAGAGTGGTTTTTTATTGCTAGTAAGCAATATTCATCAGAAATAGTACTTACTAGCAATAATTGACAACGTTTTTTTATTGCTAGTAAGCAATATTGCCTGATCTTTCTCTATCCGCGTGAATGTGGGTTGATGTTGGCTCATCGCGTTGACGTTGGATCTTTGCGCTCAATGTGTTCGCTTCTTCTTTTTGGCTACCCACTTATCTCCGTCTTTTTCGTAGTTTTGTTTGACGGCGGACCAAGCGATCTTGAATGCGATCACTTCATCATCACCCGGATGTTCCTTCCATGCGCTGTTGAATGCCGAGCGAAAAATTTCTTGCGCCTTCTTCGGAAGAACGTTTTGAACGCTGGGTGGAAGTTCATAAATTGAGCCGTAAGGCATTTGAGATTCCTCCTTTTGTCTTGTGCAAGAGCCCGATTGCTTGGACAATCGAGCTCTCACAAGGTTTTTCGGATCTATTACCTGGCTTCTTTAGTCGCGGTAGGCAATTGATCTGGCGAGCCTAGAGCCCACATCGTCTAGTTTCATCACTAGTTCCTGGATCTTGTTTTTGTCCAAAGAGCCTCTTTGTAAATTGCGATCTTGTTCCGAGCCGATGTCGTTCAGCCGTTGTTTGAGATCAGCAACCTGTCTGGACGAAAGTCGACCTAGTGTGTACTCGCTATCGATTCTTCTATTCAACTGGAAGATTCGATAATCAAGGTCTCCCATAAAGGAAATGCGTCCGTCCGCCAGGGTGAATCTCGTTCCGGGCAGTGGCGATAACGTAGGCAAATGAGCTACAGTGACAACATGGTCTGCCATACTATTCAAGCCGTAAGCAAGTGTCAGTGCTTCGGCGAAGGTTAGTGAGTTGTCTGAACTGAGAAAGCGAGCACGCTGAGCGGCGATTGCATCGAGCTTGCTGCGCATAGCCGTTGCCGATGATGCATCAAGTTTACCGTTAGCGATAGACTCTGTGATCATTCTGTCCAGTTCTGCGCGTCGTTGATCTATAGAAGCAATCATGGTTTGGCCTGGGCGCATGACCGCAACGTCTATTAATCTTCCGGAATCGATTCCTGCGACGAGCCGTCCAGTGCTTCTTTCTACTACGACCAAGCCACCTAGCGAGGACATTTCCGCCGGTGTCAATGTCGGATCGAATCCGTTCTTGATCTCACCTGAGATGGGATCGATCAGCAAGTAATTACGATCTGTCGGGAGTGTAATTGCAACTGCTGCGGGAGCTACTGCTACCGGTGCTGCGACCACTTGCGCCGGAACTACAGGCGTCACAACGGCTGTGCCGGGAGCAA
The DNA here is from genome assembly GCA_019747875.1 of Candidatus Obscuribacterales bacterium. GTDB lineage: Bacteria > Cyanobacteriota > Vampirovibrionia > Obscuribacterales > Obscuribacteraceae > JAIEPM01. The sequence continues at coordinate 41,078 of JAIEQI010000055.1, read as the reverse complement.
CAACGGCTGGTGCTGCAACGGTGGTCTCTGTAGTGGTGGTCGTGTTTGTGCCCGTGCTGAGGGATGGTACAAGACCGGGAACGGGAGCTGTGGTCTCCACTGTCGTTGAGCTAGTTGAACTCTCGACGGACCCTGGCGCGGCTGACTCCACTGTAGTAGTTGATGAGCTTGAACTTTGCTGCACAGTGCCCGGTGCTGGTTCCGTAACAACAGGGTTTGTCATTTCCTCTGCTTCTGTTGCCTCTGCTTCTTCAGCTTCCTGCATGTCTGCTTCTTCTGCAGGCGCTTCTACTTCTCGAGACTGCAATCTTTGTTCTTGATAAACGTAAGTGTCTTGGGCAAGTGCCGGACTTAGTGAAAACGTCCCTGCACAAATCGCAAAGCACAACGAGGTTGTTGCGAATTTTTTGGAAATCATACTTTGTACTCCGAATCTTTTCACGAGGATGTTGCAGCGGACGGAACTCTAAAAATAGAAGTTCCACTACTGACAAGGCTCTAATTCTTAAAAGCCAAGCGACCGCATATGACGAGCTGCCATCAGCTTTTGACGGTTCATTGGAAGTTGTAGCATGTAGCTCATCACCGATTGCTATTTGGAAATGAGATCAGCAAGCTCGTCGGCATGCTCTTCTTCGACTTCGAGAATCTCTTCGAGAATGCGACGAGTTGTGGGGTCGCTGCCGCCAATGAAATCAATCATGGCTCGATACGAGTCGATTGCAATTCTCTCCGCCACCAGGTTCTCGTTGATCATGTCTTTAAGATTGTCGGCTTCAATGTATTCCGAATGACTTCTCTCTAAGAGAGTTTTTGGATTGAGATCTGGTTCACCGCCCAATTGGGCAATTCTGACCGCGAGCTTATCGGCGTGTGCCAGCTCCTCATTTGCGTGTTCGAGAAACTCCTGTGCCACCGGCTCTGAGTCAATGCCTTTTGCCATGTAATAGTGCTTTCTGTAGCGAAGCACACAAACCAATTCTGTAGCTAACGCTGAATCCAGCATTTTGATTATGGCTTCTTTTTCAGCTGGGTAGCCTTTAGTAACCGCTCCTTCTTCTACGTCCTTTCTGGCTCGTTGTCTGAGTTCTTGGACGTTGGGAGAAAACGTTTTCGCTTTATTGCTCTGGTCGCCATCGGGAGCGGCGCTGAATGGATTGCCGCTTGTACTTGTAGACTCGCTCATGTTTTTTTCCTCTTCACTAGGTAGGGCAGCACGTAACGGTCACTACGTGCTGCCCTGAGTTGAGAATAAGACAACGTCTTATTCAAACTCGTTACTGTGGGCTTCCAGAATCGGAGCCGCCAGAGCTTGCATCAGGAGCTGGTGCTGGAGCCGATGGAGCTGACGGTGCTGGTGTTGGCGTTGGCACCGGAATTGGTGTCGGGATTGGTGTCGGTGTCGGCACCGGCGTCACTGTTTGCGTATTGTTGCGCTCGATGAGTGTTGGCATTTGTGGCGCCGTATTATTGCCATTGTTTACCACGTAAGCATAGATGCCGATTACAGCGATAAGCGCAAAAACCAACACTATGGCGAGAGCAGCGTTAACGCCTGTATCCTCAGTAGAAACTGGAACCACATCCGTTTGCTTTTCTTTGATAATCATAAAACCTCCTGCAGATGCATGTGAGCGCTTTTGCGCTTGAATTATTTCCTGGAATAGAACTTGTGCTCTTACCAGCGGAACCACTTACGGTGACATTCTGTGTTCTTCGATTAAGTTCCGAACTGCACCTTTGAGAGGACTGGAGACAAAAGTTTTTTGTTCCAAATCGGTGTAAAATCGACATTACAAGAAAAAAAAAGGAAGCCAAACGCGTGGTTCGGCTTCCCATGTCTTTGATGGTCGTACCATCAATTCATAGTGCGTTGTCTGAACGCTACATCCCTATCGAAGAACTGCTCTGTTTGAGAACAAGCCCAAGCAGAAAACCAATACTGCCGATCCTATAATTGCAGGCAATAACGATACTCCGCCAAGTTCCGGACCCATGCTACCCATCAAAGCTCCCCCAATCCAAGCGCCGATTACACCGACGATGGCTGCGGTGAGGAATCCTCCCGGTATACGTCCAGGTACCATGTAATCCGCGATCCATGCGCACACTGCAGCAACGATTAGATAAAGTATGAAACCTAGAATTGTCATAATCAATTTTCCTCTTTGCGGACTCGCTTTTGACGATTCCGACTTCATTGTCAATGCCTGAGATGACGGAGGAAGATTTTCATAGTTCCCATGCGGCTTTTCGTCTCTACGTTTTTAGCAGATGATCGGGAGCGCTCCTCTATATGGATTCCGTATCGCCTAAATATCGACGTAGGGCTTTTGGAATGTATATCTTTCCGTCCGCTTGTTGGTGGTTTTCAATCAACGCGATTAAGATTCTAGGCGAAGCAATAGCTGTGTTGTTTAGTGTATAAGCGAAATGCTTCTGTCCGGCGGCGTCACGATGTCGGATGTTTAGGCGACGCGCCTGAAAGTCACGTAAATTCGAAGCCGAATGCGTTTCTCCGTAACCCTTGCGGCTCGGCATCCACGTCTCGATATCATACTTGCGATATTGGCCTAAGCCTAATTCGCCTGTGCAACATTCGACGACTCGATAAGGTAACTCAAGAGCCTGCAGAATTTCTTCCGCATTTGCCAGCAATTGATCATGCTCTTCTTGAGCAAACTTTTCATCTGCCGGGCAAATAACGACCTGTTCGACCTTTTGAAACTGATGCATGCGGTAGAGTCCGCGCGTATCTCTTCCAGCCGCGCCGGCTTCGCGACGAAAGCAAGTGCTCATCCCCACGAATCGTTTTGGGAGCGATTCTATGTCAAAAGTTTTTCCAGCCTGAAGTGCGACCATTCCTACTTCTGCTGTGCCGGTCAAGAATAACTTGTCCTTTGTAAGTTCGTACGCATTTTCTTGACCAACTGGAAAATATCCTGTGCCGTACATTGCATTCTCGCGCACCATGACCGGTGGCGCGACTGGAGTGTAGCCCTTCGCCAGGATGTGGTCGAATGCAAAACGCATAGCAGCCATTTCAAGCAACGCCCCCCATCCGGTCAATGCATATGCGCGCGATCCGGCCAGTTCGCGTGCCTGATCAAAGTCCACCATTTGGTGTAAATTCGCCAGCTCCAGATGATCGCGTGGCGTCTCTTCCAGGGTCCGAGGATTTCCCCATTTATATCTCTCGATATTGTCATGCTCGTCACGGCCAACCGGTGCGTTCGGATGTGGCAAGCCGGGGAGGCGGGCGGCAAGTTCTTGCCACTGTTTTTGCAATTCAATGAGCTGCGCTTCCATCCCTTGAAGGTGGATGTTGTTTTCTTTGCTTCGTGCGATCAAGTTGGCCTTGTCCTCGACATTTGCACGCGCGATTGTTTCCGTCAGCTCATTTCGCACCTGTCGGAGGCGATCTACCTGCTCCTTCAGTTTCTCTTGTTCGCTGTGGACCGCGAGGAATTTGTCGAAGTCGAGATCCACATGCTTTTTTGCGATCGCTTCTCTAATTTGTTGTTCTTTTTCTTTTAGTTGCGTTAAGTCAATCATGATTCACCTCTTTAAATAGCGAGGCAAAAAAATAGAGCCTCGCATTGCGGGCTCTCCGGAATTATCTTGCTCATTCAGCCGACAAATCAAACGAAACCCACACCTCAGAATTGAGATGAGGATGATGAATTTGCGGTGTACTGAATTTTCATATCACCAGTATGAACGAGAAAAATCCCCAGTCAAGATTTTGCAAAGGGAAGTTAATCGATCCCTATGTACGTGTACGGAGCGCCCTGTATGGAGCGTATCCAGGACTCCTTCCGAAGAACCGGAGTTTTTTTCGGCGCCTGAGCTTTACGGTAGCTAGCGTTCATAATGTCCAGTGATCTTTGATGGTTGAACGGGTTTCAGTCTCGTTCCATCTGGAGACATTTGAAACTTAACGGTTCTTTGTCCCGGAGATTGTCCAAAGTAAACGAACTCTCCCTCTTGAACCCAAAAGCCGTCAATTTTGTTTGTCGATTTGTCGAGTATCGATCCATCGGCTTTGAATTCCCTGGGCAGAGCAAAGGTTCCCATGCTCGGAACCTTGGTAGTATACTTCCAAGGTCCAACGGCGCTGCCGCCGCCTGACGGCACTACAGCTGAACTGCTAGTACCGCTGCCGGTACTGACCAAAACCCATACTCCCGCCCTGTCTTGATTCTGGTAGATGTTGGGATAGGCGTACCAAGTACCTGGCTCGACAATCGTACCGATTGAATCACTGGCTTTGTTGAAGCGACGAATTTTACCGCTGGCGCTTTGTAGCCAGAAGCCGGCGCCTGCGTCGTTTGCCTTAACAATAGTGCCTGGGTTTTGTATTACTACTCCGGTGGATATCAGTTGGCCGTTGCTGCCCTTGCCTCTAATCTGACTACCCGACAATGTCACGTCGGCATAAGCCGGAGTAAGCAGAGTGAGGCTTGCCAACACAGGCACCATCGAGATTGCATTTAGTGCTTTCAACATGATTATCAAAACTTCCTTCCGCTCCAGGGAAACTGTTGATTAGGTGTGTTCGTATCGGTAAATGTGCCATTAAGACGACCATCAACCAACTTCCCTCTATATTGCTGAAACTGAGGATTTCCAGTCCATGGTCGAGTAAACTTAAGCTCGCGGTTTTCTGCCGAGTAGGTCGCATTTGTCATTGTTTCCCACTTGCCGGTGACGTCATAAAACATCTTCACCACAATGTTATTGCCTGTGGAGATGTCGATTTTTATTGCGCCACCGTAACCATTAGCATCGATCTTCCACGATCCGACAATGCTGTTCAAAAATGTTTGTGCGCCGGCGCTTGCCTTTTCTGACAAACCGGTTGTGCCAGATGCTTTCGTTCTGTCAGTAGTAGGCTTTGTCGAGTCGGGGCGCCCTGCCGTGGTACTAGTGCCGGTGGCGCCGATTCCTCTGCCATCGGCTTTGCTGCTTATCTTCGGAGTTTGAGGACTCCCCTGCCTCGTATCTTGAGGGGGTCCAAAATTTTCTCCCGCACGAGCTTTTCCAGGCGAGAATTCAACTAGTGCCTTTATAGAGCAACCCAATTGACTCCAACCGGAAGCTGCAACCGGAGGCTCTATCTTAACAAACGCCGATTTACAGGCCGGTACCGAAGAGATTGCTGTGCGCATGTAAGGAACGCCATCGACTGGATCCTTGGGTCTCGTCAGTCGATGAATTTCAAATATTTCCATCGGACCTACTCCGGCCCCTCCGGTATTGAGATTGCGTACAGCACCTCCATAATATGGATCAGTCCAAACCGTCACTCTCAACAGTCCCTCACATGGAATCTGATAGTTCTTTTCTACTGGAGAATCTGGACCATTCGGAAATCCCATGGGCGTTCCTTTGTCTATATTACGGGCTTTTGTCGTCATCTCAACTGATGCCAGGCTGGTCCATATTCTTTGCTCATTAGTTGCGGCAAATCCTGGTAATCCATCTGCATGCAGAACTAAAATAACTAAACCAGCGAGAATTTGAGTAGACCTGTGCTTCATAGCAACGCCTCCTGCTGTTCACTCAAAATACTATTCGAATCAAACAAACCAAAACATCGTCCTTAAGGACACGGCACTTTAGCAATAGGATGATTGTCGCCCTGATGGAATCAGTCGAAAGTTCTTAAGTTGCTCGCTCGCAGGAACGATGTCGGAGATCAAGTTGAGCGTGCAAAATGCTCTACATGCTTCAACCGGAAAAATGCATATGAAAATCAAAGGTAATCGTCTTACCAGAAGCTTTGTGTGCCTGGCAGTGCTTACAGTGAATGGCTGGACTGTGTCTGCCTGCCTTGCAGCAGCAGGGGCAAAACTTGAGCCACAGTACGAAACATTCATTCATCGCAGATATTCAGTGGATTACCCTGTGAATCTATTCAAAATCTCCCAAGAGCTTCCGAAGGTCGCTAGAGCCGGGTTCGCAGCGCATGGTATTGATGGTAAGTCGCTATTAGTTGTTGACGCGGAAGAAGCGACCAATGTCGAAGACGGCCAAGTCGAGTCGTTTGCCGAACTTTATACAAATGCTACCTCCGCTCCCGACGAAGTAGTCTTGAAATCAGAGAAGGGCGATAACTGGTTTGCTGTCTGGAAGGCCGGTAGTGAAGCTGATAAGCGCTACAGTTACACGAAGGTTCTTTTGGGCAGAGAAAAACCGATTCCAATCAAGAAATCGATACTTCTCTTTTATCCTTCAGCTGATTTCGATTACTATCAGCCGATCATCGCTCGCATGTCCAAAACCTTCCAAGAGCGCGGCATCTTTGAGCCCAGCCTGACCTCTTTCAGCAACAGCACATACAGATTGAACGAATTCTACGACAAACCCATCAAATTAAAGAACGGCAAGGCAGAAGGTCAAGACAAAACTCAATTCCCCTATGGCTGGCTTTGCCGTTTGGAGAAGGCGGCTGTTGGCGACCTCGACCGCGATGGTACCAAGGACGGTGCTGTCGTTTTGGGATTTAACGGCGGCGGAAGCGGCTACTTTGTACGACTTCTGGCTATGCTGAACAGAAACGGGCAAATGCGGCAAACAGCAATCAGAGAATTAGGCGATAGAGTAGAAGTCACAGCAGTAAACATAAAGAACGGCGTTGTGACGATTTCAATGAAAGATCGCACCTTTGAAGATGGCATGGCAGATCTAACAGTCAGGAAGACGCTTGCTTTTGAATTGAAAAATGGGAAATGGCGCCTCATCTCCGAAAAATCAATCAGAGTTCCATAAGGTTGGCTTCTCCATTCTGTTAAATGTCTCATACGCTGCCGCCGTCATCGCCCATGGTGCCACAACGGATGCTTGTTTTCTAGAGTTGGTAACCGGCAGCGTCTCCGCAAATGATAGATGCTCTGAGCAGTCTCGAATCATCCTTTTGGATGATTCGGAGAAACGATCATCCAAGCACTGTCACAGATCATCATTCGTAGTATCGATGCTGATGTTGGTTGTGTAAGACAGAATCTTAGAAGCGATTTTGAGGAGGTCCAATGAGAACTGACTCGCACGATGACGACTATTGCACAATTGTTTCGGGGGCGAAGCGGTTAGTTGCCTTAGAGTCAATGCGCCGTTGCGTTCTTGCCATAGGACTGTTTCTTTGTGCCTTTTTATTTTCCTGGACTGACTTCCGTCCCTATTATGCAGTCACAGAGCCAACGAAATGGGATTTACAGGAGCTCACCACTGCCGCGTCAAATGGCGCCCTTTCTACAGCTGCGCTGCTCCCTGAGAGGGCTGAACGGGCAGCAAAACCTCAGATTATTTTGGTTGAGGGAGAGCAGGGGAAACGATGGTTTGCGTCGGTCAAGCGGGCTCTGGTTGATGGCGACGTAATGCAATCTTGGCGTTACCGTCTTGCTGGCGACCAACTGCATGACATCAAGCGGTTCGAGCAGGGGAAGGCTCTGTTGAAACCATCCATAAGGCGTCTCGTTTTTGGTCAAGAGGAGGAGCCGCTTGCGACACTATTGCGCCAAAAGCATCCTGGCGAGGAGGTGGTACTATCGCTAGCTAATGGTTCTTCGAAAGAATACTTGATGGTTTACTATTCAGAAGCGCCTAGTCTTGTTGGGCTTGGCAGCTCATTGTTTGGAATACCTGAGGCATTTAGTTATCCATTGCGCCACTACTGGTGGTTGACACTGACAGTGGCGCTGCTGATCTATGTCCTTCTGCCGTGGCCTCGCCACCCAGAAAATGTTTGTGCCTATAAGCGATGGCAAGTCATTATGGGCGACTTCGCTTCATGCCTGCTTTATGGAATGTTCATGGCAATGCCCTTGTTAATCGTCGGCAGTGTCGTCGGTGCTGTGACAACATGGTTTTGGTTTACTGCCATATTTTGGACCCTTGCAGTTCTCGGTTTGTGCGCGTTGTGGTGGTCCTATTTTTACGCCGTCTATTGCATATACATGCTGGATGACCGATTGATAGTAGCTTGCCCTCAAGGCGTGAGGTCTGCCAGGTTTGAGGAAATCACCAATATAGAATCTGTAATTTGCGTCCCCCCGAAATGGTTAATCATCCTCTCCTATATTCTGGCCCTGTCAGGAAAGGGAGCTGGCAGAGCCTTGCTTCTCGCAACCAGCTCAGCAGGTGGCTGCTGTATTGGTACCAAAAACGGTGATGCAATATATGTATGGACGACGAATCCTATGGGGCAATCATCAATGACAAACCTCGATCGCCTCACTTCACTACTGGCGTCGTTGAAGTGCAAGCAATCGCCTCACGTGCGTGAGTTCGAAGCAATCTTTCCGCCAGTTATAGAGCGCTTTTCCGATCGAAAAACTAATAGAATCTTTGAACAATCGACAGATAAGAGAATCTTAGATGATCGCAAGGAGGCGGCACACGATAGAAACGAACGATTTTGAGTTGCGTTAAAGCCGATCATGGTTTCACCTCTTTACGAGACAAAAAAAGTGAATCTCGCGTTTGCTGGCTCTCGGGAATTATCTTGCTCAGTCAGAAGACAAATCAAACCCGCAGCTCAGATTTGAGATACGGAGGATGAGCTTGCGGTGTACTGAATTTACACTATCGAGACGCCCCTGTGCGTGCCCGTCCATGGAGGCTGGGGTACCAATTTGTCACGCTGACAAGTTATCGTTAATCTAGGCTTACTATGGGTTCAACAAATGTCCAACGAGCGCCCGCCTTCCGATGAACAGGAAGAGAAAAGTGTTGCCGTCAATGACAAGTCCAGCCCAGGCGATGATTCGTTCTCAAATCCCTGGGAACAAGAGCTTGCTCAAATTCGCGACGATCAGATGGGCAAGCTGAGCGGACGTTCGGCTGGTCGGGCGGAGGAAAAGGGGAGTCTCGAGTTTGGTTCTTCCGATGAACTTTATGGCAGGAGGGAGGAGGGCGTTGCGAGCGAATCGCCTGCAAAATTAGAAGCCGGCAAGATGCCGGCGCTCCCAGGATCGAACCGAGCTCCACAGAGCGAATCAGCTGAAGCCAGTCATATCGGAGAGTCTGCTGATAAGCTTGTCCGCCAATCTGGGTCGAGAACTGTCGCTTCGAGCGAAGCAATCAAGACATCCCTTCCTGAGTATGCCAACTGGCTCGCCACGAACTTCGACAAATTCGATAATGATAAGGATGGAAAGCTAGATCGCGCAGAGGTTGAGACGCAAGTTCTTGATCCAGCAAATAAAGGCAAGGACGCCGTTTACGCTGCAACACTTAATACGACAATGCTTACCATTGAAGACGGTTTAGCTAAGTTTGTGGCCAAGAATGAAGGGAAGAACGCTGATGGTCTGTTTTTGCAGAACAATGCCTTGAGCCGCGCTTCGGTCGAAGCCTTCAACGCTATGGTCAGCGATCCGAAAGAATTAAAAGATGCGCGTGCTGATGCGGCCGCTTCAACTGCATGGGATAAGTTTGCGCATTTAGATACAAACAAAACTAATAGGGTGTCGCGAAAGGAATTGAATGCTGCACTTGCTGACAAGAACTGGAGCAAGGATGACCGAGAGTCGCTCAAGCAAATTTTGTATAAGTATGACTCGATTGCGAAAGCCGTAAACGAGCTGCACGACTATCCGGAAGGGGATGCGATGAATGCAGGCGAGGAGCCGCAGAAAACACCAGCTCTTCAAAAGATGGTCGATGAAACCATCAGTGAGCGAGATCTCAAAGCAATAGGTAAGGAAGAGTCCATTGCAATCGTCGCAGCACAGGAATCTCTTGCTCATCACACTGAGCGATTTAACCGGCACCTCGCTGCTGTGAAGAGTGGGAAATCAGCAGAGATTAGTCAAGGCAGTGTCAACGATTGCTTCCTGATTGCTCCAATGAAAGAGCTAGCTAAACGAGATCCCGAGGCTCTTTCAAAAATGATCAGCGACAATAAAGATGGAACTTTCTCGGTCAAATTTCCTGATTCTCCAAAATCTTACACGGTGAAGGCTCCGACAGAAGCTGAGCTGGCAAGTTATACAAATAACAAAGACTCCTCAATCATCGAAAAGGCTTTCGGAATTCGTTACAAGGAAGATCATCCTGAGAAGAAGTCTTCTTTGATTTCTACAGAACAGATCGACCGTGGCAGTCCGCAAGAAGCGATAACAGCTTTGACAGGCTCCAATGCTGAAACTGCTTATGTTGTCCCTGGTGGCGAAGACGCGCTGAAAATGGCGAAAGAAGCCGCAGAAAAAGGCGAGATGTTGATCGCTGCATCGAAAGAGTCACCGGCAGCAGACGGTGTTCAATCATCGCACGCTTTTGGCATGTCCTACAACAAGGATTCGGGAAAAATTGTTTTGCAAAACCCATATTCGGTGGACGCAAGACACAAAGACCAAGAGCCTGTCAATAAATACGGCAAGCCGCTTGACGGAAAGCTCGATGGAAAGTTTGAGATGGACGCTCACACCTTTTCAAAATCCTTCTCGCACATTTTCCGTGAACGCAAAGACAAGAAGTAGATATCTTACCGCTAAAAGTTGGAGCAAGTCCATGAAGAGCTAGACTCGTTGGCTCAACTTGTGGCGCGGATCATCAATGAAAAGCAACTAAAAAGCACATTTGACGGTGTGGCAAGTGAACGTCAGAGGTTCGGTGCCACCGTTGGCACAGTTTACGCCTGCTGAAGGAGCATCGCCTTGTCCACCCTGCACAGTGAAAGACGTCGTATTCTTCAGTTTTTTCACCTTGGGAAGAGCTTTTCTACGAACTTTTCCCTTCTTATCATTGGATTCTTCGGATGCCATGATTCCACCGTCGGTCTTATTCCATTTATAAAGAATAACATCAGTCTGTGGAGAACTTGTGAGGAAATGGAAGCGTCAGAAGCGCATACAGAAGTTTGCAGACCCGACTGTGCATAGTTGGTCAAACTGAGATCGGTGCTCGCATCGGAATGCAAAGGAAATTGAAATTGGAAAAGTTGTCGACGTTCGAGGCCCGGTGAAAATATTTAGCTTCTATCGAAGATTGTGATAATCCAATCAAATAGACTTTCCTTGCGTCCACGTATGGCTTTGGCTTTTTGTGCCGATTCGGAGCAGCCCAGTAATTCTGCTCGTTCATACCATTTGAGAGCTTCTGAAAGATCCCTGCGGAGTCCGTATCCGAGCCGATACATGTCACCAAGATTTTGTTGAGCTATTGCATTGTTTTGCTCGGCGGACAAAAGATACCATTTGTGTGCTTCGGCAAACTGTTTCGCATTTGCATAATGGGCACCGATGTTGCACTGGGATTTATCATTTTCCTGTGCAGCAGCCATGTGATACCAACGCAGAGCTTCTTCCTTATCGGCAGCCACGCCCTTTCCGTTTGAGTAGAGTACGCCCAGTGTGTGTTGCGCTCCGCTGACCCCCTGGAGCGCTGATTTCTTATACCATTTGATTGCCTCCAGCTTGTCGACCCCGACTCCATTTCCTTCGTTGTACGCTTCCGCCAAATACATCTGTGCTATTTTGTGACCAGCTTCTGCCGCTAGCCTGAAGAGTTTGACTGCTTCTTCATAGCTCTGCTCCACGCCATTGCCATGATAATAAATGCGTGCTGCCTCATACTGAGCTGATACATCGTTTTGCATAGCAGCGCACAGATACCAATCGAGACCCTCCTGTTTCCGCGCAGCTAACTCTTCTGCATTTACCAGCAAGTAAGCCAGTTGCTTTTGTGCATCTAAATCGCCTGACTCCGCTGCCATTTGAAAGTAGCGCGCCGCTTCCGTGAGGTTCTTTTCCGTGCCTTCGCCTGCCTTGTAGCAGAGCGCCAAATTGTATTGGGCAGATGTTGCCGACTCATTATTTCTATGCAGCGCTGCTATTTGATACCATCGGATAGCCATCTTGGAATCAGCCTCGACTCCTCTGCCGTTCTCGTATAAGATGCCCAAATTGAGCTGAGCCATTGGCAGATTTTGCTCCGCAGCTTGCAGGTACCAAAATCGAGCTTGCTCGTAATCCTGCTCTACACCACGTCCTCGCTCGTACATCACCGCCAGGTTTGCCATTCCCTCAGCCAGATTTTGTGCGCAAGCTTTGCGAAACAAATCGAGCGCGCGCTCATAGTTTTTCTCGACCCCATTTCCATGCATGTATAAGTAACCAAGGTTACTTTGCGCTTCGGCAATGCCACCAGCTGCCGCCTTCTCGTACCAGTCTATAGCTTCTAATAAATTCTCTTCGACACCGTATCCGAATTCCAGGCAGCGACCAATATCAAATTGCGCTCGCTGGTCACCCCCTTCTGCAAGCTCGAGGAATATCTTGGCGGCGGACTTTTCGTCTTGTGAGACGCCGATGCCTTCTTCGAGCAAAAGAGCGTATTCGTATTTCGATTCTAAATGACCTCGTCCTGCAGCCTCTTCGAACCATTTTGCTGCCAGGGCTAGATTCTTATTCGTTCCGATTCCGTCAAGATAGAGCAGTCCAACTATATGGATGGCTTCCAGGTCTCCTTCGAATGCTTTCTCCTGATACCATTCGAACATTTGCTCATCATCATGGCAATCAGTAGCTTCAAGAGATGGCGGGCTGCAATCTATGCTTTCTTCCTTTGTCGGCACATCAAAAGTTCCGACCTCCGGACGAAAGTCCAGAACCTGACCATTCTTGTCCTCAAAACCGCCTGTATTCAAAGCAAACCCTCCGGTTTCCCGATTTCCCCGGAATAGTTGACGAAAGAGGACGAATTTTTAGGCAGCCGTTTAATCTAAATTGGTTTGTCTGGACCCAATCCGAGAACCGGGTCACGGGCTTTGCCTTCTCGCAGATCGCGGAGGATGTTTTTCAAGCTATAGTCCGCCAAGGGGACGTCGAATGTCCGAAGAGCACTGTAGAAGCCTCCTGCCTTTTGGGTCTCTGGCGTCACGAAGGAAAGTTCAGCTAAATCGTGTGCATTCATAACCATTCCCAGGCTTTGGAGCGCGTCATCCGTGTTCATCGCTCCAGGAGCCAACAGAATGTGTGTAGTGACTCGTTCGGGATCCATAACATAGCCGAGTGCTAAAGCCGCCGGATTCGTTTCCTTCGTCAAGCCTGCCGTGGTCCTTCCGGAGCTACCACCGATCACCACATACATTCTATTCCAGGCATCCTCTCCCAGCTTCGCCTTCCACTCGTTCAATTTCTTGATAGTGTGATACGTCCCGCTTAAGGCTTCAAGATAAAATAGTGATACCATATACGGTGTAAAGCTGGTCGCGAATTCCGAGTAATCTGTTCTTTCGAATTCACCTTTTGCGATAAGCTTATCTGCAAATTCCTTCGCTTTGACTAGTGCTTCCTTGGCGTAATTTTTGAGTTTCTCCTCACCGCCGGGCCAGGCTTCGCTTGACCAGTCATATTGATCCGCGGAACTTAGCGCCGTTTCCAATTTCGCTTTGAGATCAGTGAGGTTTCCCTTCCAGCTCTTATCTTTTAGATCGTTCCAGTGAGCGCTACCAATAGCGAAGAAACAGGGACCGAGGTGCGCGATTGCTTTCAACGCTGGCGATACATGGTCCGGCGCTTCAAAAGAATCGGCTTCGCCTTTTTCCGTAAGCAAACGATACTTGAATCCGGTTATCACAATGGCTGGTCGAAGTTGGGATTGATGCACTCCTGCAAAGGCGCCATAGTTTCTGACGAAGAATCCATCTATATCGTTGAACGCTTTGTCTTTGTCGGCATCCGCGTCTGAGTTCGGCGCAGATCCATGCACTTGCGAACCCTTGTCTTGAGAACCGTTGTTCGAACCCTTCGTTGCCGCTGATGATGCCGTTTTCGCCGTCACGAACGTGGTGGCTGTCAACATCAATGCTAGAAGCAGGCTAATCTGTCGCATAGAAATTCCTCGGTTTGCATGGCTGCGAATATTAACAGATCTGGCGTTAGATATCGGTTCAAGAGCGCCTTGCGATCAGCTGGTATCACAAGTGGCGAGTTTCTGCAGAGTGACCAGGGTGAGAATTTCCCCTCTAAAATCAGGCACTTCTGCGGCTGACCTTTCACTGTATTAGAGGATGCAAGGGACTTACATTACTAACGGGACTGTCATAAATTTAATGAATCTCTTATCCGTCATTTGACGGACGTATTGGCTTCTGTTGACTTTTCGTCTCAGTGAAAGTTATGAGACGCAGGGGAATTACGACAAAGAGCTTTGTGGTCGTGGGGATTGCTTTGCTCTAAATTGGAAACCGGGGGGAATTTGCATGGAAACTCTTCGCACCGCCGCCGCACGTTTCTTGTTGAAAAACCTTACAAGAAAAAGGTATAAAAGAAAGCACGTCCCCGCCGCTAAGAATTCAAAGAAGGGGCATGCCGTACTGGCTTGTGCGATGGCGCTCCTCGCCCAGTCCTTGCCGCTAGCCGTTTGGGCAGATCCTCCAAGTGATGGCGGCGCTGGCGTCAGCTTTGAGCCACCAGTGGTACCGACGCATGAGATGCCACCACCGCCAACTGTGCCGAGCCCAACTACTATTGTTGGATCTGAAATCATGTCCATTCTGGCGCCAGTGCAGAATCCGACATATGCGTTGTTAGACATTTCCCAACATGGTGAGATCAATATTAGTGGTACAAGTTCGTGGACCAATACGGGCAATCTCGTTGTGTACTCCACAAATCCACTGATGAATACGGCCACCCTAACAGCCAACACTATTATCAATCCGGCAAATACATCGATAACTACAATTTTACCTGCCAACGTTAACATTGCTGGGGCAATAGGTAATCTAAACCTGGTCCTCAATGCAAGTTCGATTTACAACGCCGGTTCAATAACAAGCGCTGGAGCGCTGAGCATGCATGCTGACGTTATTGCTAATGTTGCTGTTCCGACCTCCCTTCCTCCAGTCATGTCCGCAGTCGAAGCCGTAAATCTGGTATCGCCAACGGTACTGAATCAAGGTTCGATCACATCGGCGCTAGCCAACATAAATATTGCAGGTCTCAATAATTCGCTGGCGCTTAATTCGATTGGCGGCACATTCTCCGCACTCAATGGTTCGGTTCAACTTGGCACAACTGAAGTGCTAAATCATGTAATGAACATAAATGCGCTTGGTGGCGACTTCCTAAGCAAGAATGTTAACATCAATGCCGATGCAGGAACACTATCTGCTGAGTTCAACTCAGTCAGCGGTATCGTCAACTTACGTGCTCACCAAGCCTATCTTGGAGCGACCGAAGGCGACTTGCGAATTGGAGACCAGTTCGTAAATGGAGATCCTTATGAGTTTTCAAATGGTAATTTGACTTTCACCGGAATAACCGACGTCGATTTCCTTGTTGCATCCGCTAACAATATTCTTGCAGATACATCGGAAGGCGGCGTGGCAATATTTTCCGCTGGTGCTATCAACCTCACGGCTGCGGGTGTCATAAATCTCGCTGGGACCGCAATTATCGCGTCCAGTGGTGGTCCTGTGAATCTAGTTGCTAATGGCAGCATTTTGCTTCCAGGCACGCAAATTTCTACTAATGGACAGCAAATCGCACTGGTATCTGAGTCGGGTGGGATAGTCGCACCAGGACTGAGTGCAAAATCAAATGGCGGCAGAATTTTAATTGCGGGACTCAATGATGTGGTGCTCACTGATGGCAAGGTATCTGCTTCCATCGATTCGAGCAAAGGCAACGATGTCGGTGGCACTGTATTCATAACGTCACGCAACGGCGCAGTAAGTCTAGGACCCAATAGTGTCATAACAACAGGCGTTGGTCCTCTTACGCAGAAAAGCGGGATTGGAAACATTCTCGCAATGACGATAGCGGCATTTAATGGTGTTACAGGAAACGATGTCTTTTCAAAAGGTGGAGACATCTTCGTGGGAAGCGGATACGCTACTCAGCGACTCGGTGGCGGTTTTCTTGTGCCTGTCAGTGGTGGGCAAGGTACCGGCGGGATTACAATCAACACTGTATCAAACGAGACTGGTAAGAGCGTTGGGCAGGGCTCAAGCTCAATACATGCAAGTAACGGTGACCTTTTTGCAAAGGCGATCTTAGGAAATGGGCAAGAAATTAGCCTTATCTCTAGTAACGACATCGTACTTGAAGAAGGAATCACCAACGTTAGCAAGAACAGCCTTGGTGGTTTTGTTACAGTTTCAGCGTTTCGCAACATCGAAATACCTGACGGCATAGACAATACGAGCCTCATCGGTAGTGGAGGGTTCGTCTCTGTGCAGGCTGGCCAAGTTGCGGGTCTAAACATAGGTGGTGGCGGACTCAGCATCAAAAACGACAGCGCAACAGACGGCGGATCGATCTTCATCGGCAACAATGGTGCGCTTAATATTGGCTCAGGCGGGATAAGCTCAAAAGCCGGCAATGGCAATGGAAGCTCTATTTATCTGTCCGCATATTCTACAGAGTCAGGTCCAAGCGCATTAACGATCAGCAGATCTTTGGACATGGCAGACGCCAGCGGTCAAGGACAGGGTGGAGTCATCAATATTCTTGCACAGGGCCCACTGACGTTTTCTGGAACGCAATTCTCAGCAAATGGAGCAGGCTCTGGTTCTGGTGGGCTGATCAACATCATCGCGGAGCACACATTTAATGCCCAAGGAGCCACTCTTACTGCAAACGGTGGAAGTGATGGCGCCGGTGGCAACATCCAAATTTCTGCACCAGAATTTACTGGCGGTGACTTCAACATGATTGCAAATGGCAATGGGACCGGCGTAGGTGGAAACGTCTTGCTCAATCTGACCTCAGCGGAATCTGTAAGTAAAGGGCAAGTCGCGATGACGGCCACTGGGTCGAATGGTGGCACAGCCACAGTAGTTGCATCTGGTAACTTGCAGGCTGATACATCCATATTCAATGTCAAAGCGCTGTCAACAGAGGAAGGCTATGGCAATGGTGGCAGCGTGCATTTGGAATCGCAGAACGGGCTTTTGACTGTCGGCGGCAATATTAATGTTGATGCCGTCGGCTCAGGACGAGGCGGCGATATCTTCCTGCGAAGTGGCGGGACTAACGCTTTTGTTTTGGGTGCCGATAGCAAATTGTTTGCAAGAGGCGGATCAAGTGGTAGCGCAGATGGTTCAGGCGGACGGATAGAGATAAGGACAGGGGGCGATCTCACCGTCAACGCCGACGCCGTGCTAAGCGTAAGTGTTAGAGGAGTAAATGGTTCCGGCGGAGTGATAATGCTAGCCGCTGGTGACTTCTTCGGACCAAGCGGACCGTCGCTGCTCACGCTTAACAGGAACCTTTCTGTAAATGGCAAAGGCACTGGGAATGGTGGATCTATCTTCCTGGCCAGCTCGGGAGGAATTGAGAGCGGCGGGATGATCCTGAACGGCGATCTTCAAGCGAATAGCGGATTGCTAGGTGAAGCAGCTGGCAATATCCAAATAGACATGTGGGGCTTAAGCGGACTGGGAGCCCTCTTGATCAGCAAGAATATCTCAGCAAACGCTGGCGAGAACGGAAGCGGCGGTCACATCGAAATTGGCCAGCTCGGATCGAGCTTGTTTGGTAGAGGAACCACGGATTTACAAATAGCTTCAACTTCGAACATAACTTCGCTGGGAGGTACAGCAAGTGGCAACGGCGGTTTCATAAAAGTAAGTGGAGCTGGTGTTGTGTCGATTGACGGACTGCTCAGTGCAGGTGCGAGAGGAGTTGGTGATGGTGGCACTGTAGAGATTCAGTCGAATGCGATCCTTAACGAACCTGAACCTGGAATTAATATCGCAGGCACACTAAGAGCTGATGGTGGCGCATCTGGTGCCGGAGGCTTAGTCAAAATAACGGGCGACGACACGTCTATTAACTTCCAGGCTGGTGCATCAGCGTCGGCCCGCAGTGGTAGCTCTGGTGGCGTGGGCGGTGAAATAAGTGGACTAAGCGATACAGGTATCGCCGTTGACTCAGCAACACTGGATGCCAGCGGCCGCGGCTCTGCCAATGGTGGCATGGTCCGTTTGGCGCTTCGAGATGTCGACTTAGAAGGCGGTCCCGTTGAGACATTCGCATTTTCGCCTATGTCAGAACCAACAACGCTCGAAGCGAACGAGGCCCAATTGAAGTTAACAGGGGCAACACTGAAAGCGGATGCAGGAGGGACTGGGACGGGAGGATTTGTTCTGTTGCAGGCGGAAGGTACTCAAAGAAGTATCAGTGTGCAAAATGGAACTGTACTCTCGACCTACGGCGGAACTCAATCAGGTGACGCAGGGACTATCGAGATTTCAGGACAGGGTATTTTTGAGACAGCCGCCGGATCTTCGATGTTTGCGAATGCACGTGGTGGCGGAAATGGTGGGAACATTTCGTTAGGACAAACCGGTTCGAAGGAACTCGTCGCAAACGGTGACCTTCATGCAAACGGGACAAAAACCGGCAAGGGCGGAAACATCGTCTTGTCTACTGAATCCAGTGGAACTGATCTGTTGGTGGGACAGGGCAGCTCTTCACAAATAACTGCAAAGGGAGGCAACAGCAAAGGCAACGGCGGCGCTGTAAATTTCGTATCGGGAAAGGATCTCAAACTCGGCAGTTCAACAACTGATGTTTCTGCAACAAGCGGCGATGCTGGAACAGTTAGTGCTTTTGGGACAAATATAGATTGTGAGACTTCCACTGTTGTTGCTACGTCAAAGTCTGGCAGTGGTGGCACCGTTGAAAAGACGGGCGATGTGCTTGAAGTAAAGGAGGGTGAAACACACAGCAGAAATGTTGACTCATTGTCGGGTAAAGCTGGAACCATAACATACAACTTTAGAAAATATCTGATCGACGGCACTCTTCACCTAAGGGCAAACTCCGATACCGGTTCCGCTGGTGCGGTAAATTTAATTGCCAGCGAGGAAATTGTGCTGGGCAAGGGACACATCGATCTGTCGGCAAGCGGAGTGACCCGGGCTAATGGAGGACATGTCAATTTCACTACTCCGTTGCTTTCCAATTCAGAGGATACGCAAATTGGGGAGGGAACGCTGCGCATCTTTACCAACGGTATAGGTACAGCCCGGTCAGCAGGGTCTGTAAATCTGATCGTAGACAATTACGGGATCGATACAGGGACGGTGCTGCTCAGCTCGTCTGGGCTTGAGGGAGCTGCAGGCGGAAATGTAAAAGTCTCAATTCCAGCAGTGTCTGCAGGCGGTGGCGAAAGCGAGCCTTTGCAGCACGATGGAGATGGCGGTGTTGGCGCCGGAGTTTCCGCCCAACTAATTTTCAGTGAGATAACAGAGAATGCCTCAGGCGTTATTGAAATTCTTGCGATGACAGAAGGAGCAAAAGGAAGCACCGGTGTTTCGTTAGACTCTGCGGAAACAATCGTTATTAGGAACGGCGGCATAAAAGCCCATGGAAACTCGAACGGCAATGGCAACGATGTTGTGATTGCTTCCTCTAAGGGCGTTCTAGTGAGCTCCTCGACTGAAAGCGCTTCGTTCGCAATAAATGCGAATGGCAGTGGAACTGGAAATGGAGGAGCCATCTCCTTTGAGACTCCTGAGCTAATGGTTCAGGGTTCTGTCGCTGTCACTGCAGACGGTGGCGCGAGCGGTTCTGGCGGTACGATAAGTAGTTCATCGTCAACTGTAAATGTTTCTGTTGGAGACATCGGAGGAGACGGTACACCCGTCCAACTTCTTGCGCGAGGAGGTACCACCTCGGGTAGCGGTGGGCAGGTGCTTCTTCGCGCTCAAGATCAAGTCAAAGTGATTTCTGCAACTGTAGACGTAAGTGCGCGCAGTGTGAATGGGAATGGCGGCAGTGTTACAGTTGAATCACCGAACATACATTTCGGCGATTCCGCAGCCGCCTCTGCTGTTACAGTAAGGGCAACTGCGGGATCGAATAAGGGCACAGGCGGAGTAATCCGAGTAGCTGGAGCCAGCTCTTCCTCAGCAGACCAAATCACAGTGTCAAAGAATACCAATCTTCTCACTGATAGCAGAGCCGGTGAACTGGTTGTCAGTGCAAAGAGTCTAGTTGTTGAAAACGAAGCTACTCTCCACGGTCAAGCACACATCGCTGAATTGTTTGTGCAGGCAGGTTCTGGAACCGGTGGGCTTTCCGTCGATGTAAACGGTTCAGGTGCCGGAAAGGGAAATGGTAATATCACCTTAAGGACAAACGATCTCAATTTTGCGCATACGGTTCTTTTTGCGCAAGGCAATGCAGGAGCAAAAGCTGGTAGTATCCAGATACTAGAGGTATCTGACGTAGCCGGACTTAGTCTGAAGAACGTTTTGGCAAATGCTGAATCCGAGACTGCGAATGATGCCAATGGTTCAATAACGATAAGCTCACAGAACGATCTTTCGATTACAGATTCGTCATTCTCTGCTGTTGGAAAGAGCGGCGGTCGTGTTGAGATCAGCATCGGCGATCCAGATGCCGGAACTCTAACCTTGAAGAATGTACATGCTGACGCTTCTGGGGCTGCAGGTTCCGGCGGCAAAATCAACTTAGCAGCGTACAACATCGTTCAAGATGGCAGTATCGAACTTCTTGCCGCGGGTACTGGCGCCGGCGGCACCGTTTCGATTCGACAGACGGACGGCAGTGCCGCACTTTTATTTGGCGAAGAACATAGCTTCAGAGCCAACGCTGATGGACAATGGAAATCGACTGCTCCTGCCGATCCTTCTGTTTTTATTGATTCTGCGAGTTCATTGATCCTGGGTGAGTTCGCTGCGTTGACAAGCTCATCCAGTTCTGTTGGGGCCAAAACTTATGCAGGATTCATTAGATTGTCTGCTGGAAATGAACAGCCAATATCCATCAAAGGTTCTGTAACTGCTAATGGCACAAGCGGTCTCGTGGAGGTTTTTGCCAACGAGACATTTAAATTGGAGGAAAACGCCATAATTTCTGCTGTTGGACAGGCTTCTTCTGGCAATGTTAACGTTATCGCAAATACTTCGATTATCGCTGGACAGATTACTACAGAAGGCAAAAACGGCATCATTTCATTTAGCGGCTCCAAATTAGATGTCTCATCGCATGGCGTGCTAATTGCCGGTCATGAAATTAGGGTGAACGCGGATGCATCTGATTTGCAACTTAATGTTCATGGAGTATCAACTGGAGCGCTAGTGCTAGACGGCAATTCTATTGAGGTGAATTTTGGTAGCAGTAATGTTGCGAACAAAGGTTTGATCCGGATCGCCCATGCATTTTCCAATGGTCAGATTGCCATACGAAACTTCATAGAGTCGATAAACTCCATGATTGTTGTTTCCGGTCGCAACGATAGCTATGCTATTCATTCTACTACCGGTACCGTCGAATTGCGGGCTGCTGATAGTATTTCGTTGGAGGGATCCAACAATAATCTAAACAAAGTTCGTGGTAACGAGGTGATCATAAACCAAGTTGTGGTTGACGGACCAGCTAATAAGAGTGGCTTTGTTTCCATTGGCTCAATCTTAGAAGCAAACCATATCACAATAAGGGCTGACGGCAACATCATCGGAAAAAACGGTGTGCTCAGTGGAAACGTTGTCCATCTAACTTCCTCAGAGGGTAATATCGGCTCCAGTAATAAGCGAGTCCAAGTGACCCTACCTCTAGCTTTCTTACCGGGAGCTACCGGACTAATGCCCAGAGTGACCATCTCCGCGAGCGGCGGAAGTGCTTTTGTTCAGAGTACTGGTGGAATGCTTGTCGAACATGCTGATGTTGCAAACACATTGGGACTGTCTAACAGACCTGGATTGTTTGACAATGCGAATCATATAGAATTGGGTAGCGTTGGGGAACAAGTGATGCCCCAATTTTTAGAAATCGAAACGAGCCAAGAGTCAAATGGAAGCATCATCATAGGCGGACCTGTAAAAGCAGCACTCCGGGCCAAAATTGAAGCTGGTGGCACAGGCAATATTGAAGGACGATTAATTGTTGGAAGGATCGAAGCGCCGGCAATTGAACTTCGGACGCTCACTGGTAATATTTTTGGCGGTACACTAAACTCGCCATCGACAGATCCAGCATTTGCATTAAATGTCATAACGAAAGAACTTAAAGTCGATGCGCAAGTGGGCATAACGCAAGGCGGCTCCCCTGGCGAACTGCCGCAGTTTTTCGGTGGAACAGTACTAATCAACAACATGAGTTCTGAAAGTTTGATTCTGAAGTCTTCTACTGCTGGACTTTTGATGTCCATACAAAGCGGCGGACGAATCGAGGTCTCGGCAAACAGTTCGCTTTCCGCTGCTAGTGTCACAATACGCACCGATGGGGACCACCTCACGGTGCAACAGAATGCAACGCTAAATGCTACCAACGGAGGTATTGAGCTCTATGCCGGTAAGACCATCAATATTCTTAGGGGAACAACAATTGCCGCAAGCAGAGGCAATGTTGGGATTGTCGGAGGCACCGGAGTTAATCTCTCTGGATCCACGATAAGAGCAGATGCAAATGGGGGAAACGCCGCAGTAGGAAACGTTAGCATTGCAACGCTTACACCCAGTGAAACTGAACTCGTTCCAGCCACTAACTTGGAAAATTTCACTGTAAATGGTGCTGTTCTGTGGGGCTCAGGAAGGGTCCGTGCGATAAGTGGAGCCAACCGAGCTACCGGCGATGGACGGGTCGTTTCATTCGATAGCGATAGAGGCAACATAGTCCTCGACAAGGGGACCAGCATTACTGCTGTCGGCATCTCTGAAACGCAGAATCAGCCATTTTCCCCAATTTCCTTCCTTGAGATGCGGGGCTTTCAGGCTATGTTTCTGCCTGATGGCAAAAACAAAATCTCAGTGGAAAGCGGATTCCATATTTGGTACTCCAACGAAGATTTCTTACTTCTTCATAGAGATGTGGCTGTAAGGATCAAGAAAGGAACCTGGGTTCAGACTATATTAACTCCAGATCTGGTGATCGTTAGAAATTTGTCCGATGCTCGACGAGAGAGTGTGCAAATAGGATTGGGTCACGGTCGCCTGATTTGTGTCAATCAAGGCGAGGAGTTCATATACGGTAACCATAGAAAAAGCTCAGTTCCTTTTAGGAGTGAACAAGCACTCTGTTCCAATATCCGTATTAGAGAGTTCTCTATTCCTGCGCTAGTTTTGAATGATACCACCGTTGCAGATTTGTACCGCAACCATCCTAACTTCCGAAGAAGACTTTTGAAGACTTCTGTTTGTCTCTCAATGATTTCTGGATCTCATGGAGCGTACCGAAGGTGAAATCAGTGGTAGAAGATTTTTTCTGCGCGGAAGCCGAAGCATTAAAAGCGCTGGATGAGCTAGTGTCCGAAAGTGATTTCGTCGGGCGAAATCACTTTCAGAGTGTTTCATTTTCAGAACAGGTCGAACAGAGATGGCTGAAGAGCAAGGAGAGCATTAATGCATACATAACCTTGTTGCAGAAACTTCAGCTTGCGGACAAGATTGCTGGCGACTACCTTGTTCTAATAGAACGCCTTCTTAAATCAAATCTTTCGCTTAAACAGCTTAAATCCTTTAGCAATGACGTTGCGGCGATTGCTGATGCTACCATCGATTTGAAACAAATACACGAAGGGTTTATGAAGCGTTGCTATGAACGTTTCTTGCTATCAAAATATTTGGCACGGCCGGATGATCTCTTTTCGGTGTCTGAAACCCCGGAAATAGTGGCAATAACTCACACTCGGGCGACGACTAAAATTGATGATTTGAGGACCAATCTCGTATCACAGATAATCGCAGCCCCGAAGTCTGCAAAAGTTTCTCGTCAAGACGTCGAAGATGCCCTTGTTAGCTTGGTGACAGTTCTTTCGTCTCTAAGGAAAGAACTACTTCAAGGGACATTGCAGTCAACATCTGTTTCATTTGAAAGAGTTATAAGACAAAACGAAAAATTCAGTAAAAATGCTGGTTTCAACCCTGAAATAATAGACAAGTATGGGCGGTACCTTTGGAGCGAAATTCTTAACAATCCAAAGATTGTTTTCCATAATTACCTCAATTCGGTGATAGAGAATTTTCGTCAAAGTTGTAACCTTGCCGCGTTTGAACGCGATCTTATACTTGAATCAGAAATTCCGGCGGATTGGTGGCTTGCTCCAGAATTTCTGAATCTAAGGCTAATGACCACACTATCGAGCATTACACGCGACCATCGCGCAATTTGCCTTGTTTCGAATTACTATTTTGAACCGATATTTCTGGATTATGATCTGAGAAAGTCTCAGTCATGGGCCTTTGAAGCAGCAATTGGAGGGTCTAAGGATGCTCTGGCAATTATTTATATGATTGAGTTGGCAAATGGCGACATCCATCGAGCTGTCGCAGCACTCAAGTGCCTTTATGGCAATACGAACGACCCGAACATTGCTTATATGCTTGCCTGCCTCTTGTTTAACGAAGGTGCTCATGAACACTTTGATTATGAACTGGCCGCCCACTTAACTATGGCGGCCGCTGCTGAGGACCATCCAGCAGCGCTTTGTCTTGAAGCAGCCAACATTAGGAGCCGATGGCTGCGATCTCATGACGAGGACGACTTTCAGCGCGCATTGCAATTCTACAAGCGATCAGCAGACTTAGGTTTTGGCTCTGCTAAACTAGCCCTGGAGGAGCTCGAGTTGTGTAGTTGGACCCCGTCTGACCCCAGTGAACAGATACCAGAGAAAACCCTTGAGGATCTGACAAAAACCGGAACAGCCAAGGAAATTGTTGCGGTTGTTAATGAACTTCAGCGAAAAAAGAGGATATCGCCAATTCACCAAAACCTGCTTTATGAATTGGCAGAAAGGCACAGACGCATTACTATTGATTTCCTTATCGGACGCATGATGTTCGATCTCGGAGCGAAGGAGCAGGGACTTACTTTAATTGAACGCGCTGGTCGAAAGGGCCATCCTGAAGCCTGTCTATTCTTGTCTAAAGTAGAAGAGAAGCAAGGCGGAAACATTTCGATGGCAATCTGGTGGGAGGAGCAGCGCCTCAAGAATGAGTTGTTTTTCCGCCATGGCGCCAGAGATCTTTATCCCTTTGCCAGGCTCCATAACCTTAAGGTGATAAAGTATGGACGAAACAAACAGCATAGATCGAGTGCGGTGGTGCATTAGAATTAGGGCAAACATCACTTGTGGCAGTGGAACAAAGAATAAAATTATCTGATTGCGAGAACTAAAAACCAATAGTGTTTTGAAACCAGCAGGAGGATCAACTGCCCCTTGTTTGAAGAACAAATACTCAACTTTTTTTTTGCAACCCCAGTGGATGAGCTCGATGAGCTTATGGGTCAACGGGATTTTTTAGGCAACCAACTTGAAATCGTTAGACCACTCAAATCACGGGTCAAGAAAAAACTATCGCAAACCATTAGTTCTGCGCTTCATGAAGGCAGGAGTTTTTTGAAATTTCAAAGCTGCCATGCTGAAGAAGCCTCAGCTTACTTAAATGCTCTTGGCTCATTTGTAGAGAGCAGCCGTATCGGCAATGATTTGGAACTTTTTGGTTCTCTAATGCAGTTCTGGGGGCAAACTTCCTATGCCTGTGAAGACCTTAACCGAGCGAAGGATGCCCTTGCACGTCTTTGCTATACCTATCTGATTCTTTCAAGATTCTTGACGCCCGACTCAATCACAAAACCAACTAAGAACTTGCCAGCCTTGCCGGAACCTCAAAGGCTTATTTTCCAGCTTTTGGAAGGATTACATCCGATGGATGAATACCTCCGGGTCGCTGAATTTACAGAGATTGAGCTGGAAGCTACTGTTGAAGATAAACTAACAAAACAAATTGCTGGACGCTGTCGAATACTAGAAAGGGATTTGAGAATCTTTGCGGATCAGCTAAGGAAAGAATTGCAAAGTGTCTCGGGAATTCGCAAGCAGATCATGCATTCGACGCTGGGCACACATGATAGCTACGATCACATCCTAGTTGTAATAGAAAATTCCTTTCGAAGGGATAGCAAAATTCCGTTGAGTGTGGCTCAGAGGTATAGCAATTATCTCATTCGCATGGTAACAGAAGAACCGCAGAAAGCGTGCCGGAACCACCGCGATCAAATTCTTGCAAACTTCTACGAAACTATTCAACTAGTGGCATCGGAAAGAGAATTGATGCAGCGGTTGCAGTTAAGGGACCAAGGGCTTGTTTCCGCTGAGTTTTTCTGTATTGAGCAGTTTAAGAATGCCATTGAAGTGTTGCAGGATGCTGAAGGTGAGTATCTGATTGCAAAATACTACTCTGATCCGATTTGTGGCCACTACGACTTTAATGAAGCTACTTTATGGGCCACAAGCGCTGGTTTGAAATCGTTCGTTCCAGCACAGCAGAAATTGGCAGAACTGGCTGTTATGAACGGAGACATTACTATTTCATCAAACATTTATAGGCAAGTAGAAGGAAACCTTGATGCAAACGTGCGATATTCTGCGGCTTGCCTTCTGTTAGAGAAAGGCAAGCGAAAGGACTTCAATTACCATCTTGGGATAGTCCTTGCGAGGAAAGCGGTAGCAGAAAATCATCCAGCATCTCTGTGCCTTTTAGCAAAAGTTACTTTTAACGATTGGAGCAACGGCTTTGAAGCTGATCCAGAAGAGGCTTTGGAACTTTTTGAGAAAGCAGCACAGTTGGGCTTTGGTATGGCGAAAGTGGAGCTGGAGAAATTTCATCTGATCGGCTGGAAGTCGCATCCTTCAGTTGGCAAATTCCTCGATTCTGATAGCAACGTTTCGCAAGAAGAAAAAGATCTCTTCCTATTTCTGAGCAAATTCGACTATTCGAGGGAGCGTAGGAAACCAAACCCAATTGACCCACTTGTGGGAATGAAAAAGAGGAGCAAGCTGTTGACCAATAGATTCTTGGTTGGGAAAATCTTGTGTAAGTTTGATGTTAAGCTTGGTTTGCCTATTCTTGAGGATGCTGGCGCCAACGGGCACCCCGAGGCTTGCCGATTGCTTTCAGATTTATGGGAAACCGAACTGAAGGATCCTAAACGGTCATTGGAATGGCAAGAGAAGTACTTGCAAAATATAGTTCACTATGGTGACGGATTTCATATCGATGAGTTCAAAAGGCTTCGCAAGCTTAAAGAATCTACCTTCGCTTCACCAACTCGAAGCATTAATGAATAACTGGAAGATGCGCGTCGTTAATGTTAAGTCGGCTGATGAGAATGCATCTTTCTGGTATCTTCGCTCTTCGTAAAGGCTAAGCTAATGGACGCCGACAGCAATCACAACGCAATCATTGCCTACTTCCTTGAAGAACGAGATCTTATGAGTGTTTAACAGCCAGATTGTAGGCAAACCGTATCCGTCCGATCTGTTGCGTGATAGCCATTTTCAATGCGAGCGTGATTTGATTTAGAGGAATCAAACCACACAATTGAGGTATGGAAATGGCAAGAACTCGG
This sequence comes from Candidatus Obscuribacterales bacterium, assembly GCA_019747875.1. Taxonomy (GTDB): domain Bacteria; phylum Cyanobacteriota; class Vampirovibrionia; order Obscuribacterales; family Obscuribacteraceae; genus JAIEPM01. The sequence continues at coordinate 13,743 of JAIEQI010000055.1, read as the reverse complement.
CGGCGAGATCCTGCATTAGAGCTGCGCTGGCGAAAGCTGCTAGATCGTTTCGGCGAGAGTGGTCTCAGTAGCGTCCAGTTCTGCAAGAGAGCTGGAGTAAAATATGCCACATTTGCTTTGTGCCGCAAGAAACTAAGTAGTCCGATGTTTGTCAGCGCTATCGGTGACGTGAGTGGCTTAGCCGAAGAGAGTAAATGGACCAAAATCATTGAGTCTGCTCGTAATCATCCAGAAGGAATATTAGCGTACATCAAGTCTTTGGGTATTCACGAGAAAACGTACTACTCAAACTTCGTAAAGTATAAGGCTAACCACCCAGAGTGGAAACTAAGCAGCTCAGATCAGAAACCGAAAAAGCCGAAGGACAATTCCGGTACAGAGCCAAACTTTGTTGAGCTGCAGGTAAACCAGCCCACAGCGACTAGCAGCTGCTGGAATTCAACGATAGAGATACATTTGCCGAGTTCTCTGATAATCAAATGCGGCGCCAACCTCTCTCCAGAATATTTTGCAAGTATCGTTTCAGCATTGGAGGCACGCTAGTGTTTCAACTCTCACCGAGCGTACGCATTTTTGTCTCCACTAAGCCTGCTGATATGCGGCGGTCATTCGATGGATTGCTCGCGCTGGCTCGTAGCCACTTTGACGAGGATCCTAACTCTGGAAGCCTTTTCATTTTTCGAAGCAGCAGAGGGAATCTTGTGAAAATACTTTGGTGGGATTGCGATGGCTTTGCGCTCTTTTCTAAACGCCTGGAAGCAGGGACTTTTCGATTTCCTGAAGTGCGTTTCGTGAACGGCTCGTACGAGCCGGCTCAAATTGATCGATCTGAATTGCTCATGCTCTTAGAGGGAATAGACACCAGCTCGGTGAAACGGCTGAAACGCTACAAGCAACGAACCGAGATCAAGGGTCATCGACTCCCCCAAAAGTCGCGAATCAGAGGAGGTGAATGCGCAAATACTTACCAGGCAATGAATCTTGTTCGAAGGCAACGAAACATAATTGAACTTTACCGGAAGCTGGCTTCAAACTCATCCACTGCATGTGGTAGCGAGATTACATCTTGCTGATCTGCATTAATTGAGGTCTGGCCAAATCCTCCCGCAAAGATCTTACCTGAGCATATCAGCTTGAGTTGCCCTTCGATGCCCGAATCCGATTAGGAACAGCTCTACAGCGCGTTCCTCCAGGGATGAGCCCAGTGAAAGAGGCTGTCGCTTGGACATCGGCATGAATGAAAGTGAGTACCATTCTAAATAGAGACTTTAGGATATTCGCAAATCATTTGAGTTCCTCCTTAGAGCGCGGGCTGCGCGCTCTAAGGAGTCTTTACCAGGTGCATTGCGCGCAGGCAATGTTCGTCTCTTGATCAATGTGGACAATGGATCTCACTTTTTATCGTAACAGTGTGGCCCGGCGAAGCCCGCTTTACAAGTGGTCATTTGACCGTTTTCAACAATACACTTAGACTGGGAAGAAGGCGAAGGAACCATGACACTTACTACTGACAGCCCATCTGATTTTGAAGATCCCCCTTTGGTGGAAGTCGCTTGCTCGGTCCAATTCGACAAGCTGTTCGGATTGCGCAGCTTTCAAATGATGAAGTTTGGAGAAAAGTTTGAAAAGCAGTTTCCAAGAGTGGAAGAAAAGCCTATCTTGATACCTAACTATGAAACTTTTGGTAGTGGCATGGAAAACCCAAGGGTCGAAGTAACATACACGGACATTCCGGATCCGCCCAGATATTGGTTTGTTTCAAAGTCGGGCACAGAAATGATTCAGATTCAGCAGGACCGTTTTATTCACAACTGGAGAAAAGTGAAGGGAAACGAAGACTATCCTCGATATGAGTCTGTAAAAGCACAATTTGAAGATAATCTGAGCAGCTTTTGTCAATATCTTGATCAGCAGGCAGTTGGCGCCTTTGAGCCAAATCTTGTCGAACTGACCTATGTAAATGCGATACCAAAAGGCAAGCCTTGGGGGGCCTTAAACGATATCGGTAAAATGTTTATGCTTTCAAGAGAAAGTCATGAAGAGCGAATGGATACGGAGCCTGAATCGATCAATTACTCAGAACAACATGTAATAGAAGACGCGGGACAACAAATCGGAAGGATTTATATCAATTTGATAAATGGCAAACGGGCTGATAAATCCGAGGTTTTACGCCTTACATTGACTGCAAGAGGGATACCGTTGGGGGGGCGGAACTTGGAGGGGGTTCTTAGGTTCTTGGATCTGGGTAATGTTATCCTAGGAAGAGCTTTTGTAGCATTCACTAATCCGGAAATGCACAAAATGTGGAAACGAGTGAAGCAAGCATGAATACCGAAATCACTGTTGAAGACAGCGCCGAAACTCGGCATGTAACTACGTTCAGGCTATCAACACAAGATGGCGGAATCCAATTTTTGGTGGATAAAGATATTCCATGGATCAGAAGATTTTGTGATGTAATCCAGCCGCTGCTCAATCTGAAAGACGGTTGGGACGACGATGAAGCAAGGCACATCTCACCAGCAGCTGTGTCTAAAACGATGAAAGTATTAGGACAGGTGCTTGCTGATAAGAGCCCATTTCCGCACATATCAGCGCATCCGTGGGGCGGAATCGTTCTTGAATGGCAATCACCGAGGAAACTGCTTCAAGTGCAGATTGCTTCGAATGGTGTAATTTCTGTTTACTGGCGTGATGACGATAAATCACTTGAGCAAGAAGAAGAAAATGTCGTTGAATTGCAGTTTGTAAAAGAAAGACTCAAGTTGATCGCATAGGAATAGGCGTGCCACTGGAAGACTATACTGACGACGACACGATTACGAACGCGGATCTATTGTATCGCCGAGTGTACTATACCCCAGCTTGGGTCACTTATGATGTTGCGCGAAAGCGCCTTAGACCAACGAGAGCCGCGTTCAATAATACTAAAAGAAGAGAAGATGGAGCAGAGACTTACTTGTCTGTCTTTATCAAATCGACGTTGGATCAAATGCAGTTGCAGCCAGCTTCAGTGATTGATTCTCCAGCTGCTCTGGTATCCATTTCTGTCGCGAGGTTTCGTACGAAAGCGGTTGAAAAAAATGTGCCGCAGCAGATCATTAGGCGACCGCTGGAGCCACCTCCTTCCGGGAATCCGGCACACGGCGGCATTGGTGGCAAAAAAACAGGAAGTATTCAAAATGAACTCGCAGAGCATGCAAGATGGGTGATCCCTCTTCCGCAAGAATGGGTGGCTGACAATCGTAAGAATATTCATCTCCCTGAAGATATGGACATAGAAGAGAATTGGAATGAACTTTTCAAAGACTGTGGTTGTGATGACCACAGTTGAGCCTGGTGATACTTTCACCTCGTGCTTAGCTGTGTTAAGAACGAATGCGTGCATTTGTTTGATTATTACTTTGATCAACTCAACTTGCGTCCCAGGACGCAGCTTTCGTATGCCTACAAAGAGCTAGCGGCTGCTATCAACGGATTCTTCAACTCATCTCACTGGCCGCCAACCAATCTAAAATAGAAACTTGACGAAATGAGCATATCAGTTTGGCACATCTGAAAGAAGCTACGCAGTGCATCGCACCAACGTTTACTGTGCCTTGAAGAACTCAGTCATTGATTGAACGGCCGGAGTAAGTGAGGTAAAGTGATCCTTTCCAGGAATCGTTTGCATTGTCACTTGTTTACCGATTTTCTTCGCTGACTTTTTCATCTCTTCAGCTTGCTCGATGTAGTGTGTGTCGCCATCTCCGTATATGAGAAGCACCGGGCAAGTTAGGTCGCGAACGTGCTCTGCCGGGGAGCGCAGCTCTGTTTCATAAATGTCCGTCGGTGTGAATGGCGCTCCTTCATAGGCCCCGGTTCGCATGTTCGGATAAGCGCCGCAAGCAGCAACCTTCTTGAGTCCCTTCGTCATTTCAGCCATTAGTAAAACTATGGTCGCGCCACTACTATGACCGCCTGCATAAATTTCGTTGGCATCGATCTCTGGAAGCGACTGCAAATATTTGAGCGCGCTTATTGCATCATTGACTTCACCGAAACACATTTCGAAATTGCCAGGATTCCCATTCTCGCCGCGCCAAGACGGCAGCATGACGGCATATCCCGCATACACGAAAGGAAGGACATCTTTGATATCGCTGGGTCCTAATGCAAATCCTCCGTGACCCCAAATAATGGCAGGATACGTTCCTCTGGTCTCAGGCATCAATAACCAGCCGCTAAGTTTTCCTACGTCTGAATCGTACTGAATTAATTTTGCGCCAAGTACATTGTTTTTCAGCGTGTCACCAGCTGTGGGGAAGGTCCCCTTTTCTTTAGTCGGGTTGGGCGATCAGCTCTTTGTTTTGCCAAGGGAGTATTGTGTATTTCGCTTTCTTGTCTTGCCGCCAGATAGCCGGTGAGAGCAAAAATTGCACCCATGAAGATCACTACAAAAATAGTGAGTTGGAGAGTTTCTTTGTTAACTGTCTTTGCTTCATTTCTGACCGTCCCAGGAAACAATTTTTAGATCCAAAACTGCGATTGCATAGATTATGGGAACTAAAATCAAAGTAACGAACGTGGCCACCGTCAAGCCGCCGATTTGGGCGTAGCAGAGAGGTTCCCACAGCGGACCTCCGTGCATAGCTAAAGGTACAAACCCAAGCACAGTAGCGCTCACCGTAATCAAAACTGGGCGCAAGCGAATCATGCTGGCGTGCAGCAGCGCTTCCTTGAGTGGCGCGCCTTCCTCGTGGCTGGCTTCTATGAAATCAAAGAGCACGATTACGTGACTGACGATAACACCTGCCAAACTGGCGACGCCCATGAATGCTGGAAATCCGAAGGGCTTGTCCATGATCATCAATCCCACTAGCGCGCCAAGCATTCCGTAGGGTATGGCTGCGAAAACAAGAAACGGTTTGACTGCATTTTTGAATTGAAGAACAAGACAAATGAAAATGCTTACCACGGAAACTGCCATGACGATCGCCATCTCGGTGAAAGATTTGAGCTGATCTTCTTCTTCACCGCCAATTTCCAGCTTATAACCCGGAGGTAGCTCAGCGCGGAACTTTTCGACCTCCGGTCTGATTTGTTCCATAATTTCAGAAGGGAGATAGCCGGCCTGCGTGTATGCACCGACGGTGATTGTTCTGAATTGATTTCGCCGTTTTATTTTTTCGGATTCGTTTTTGAAATTGATTGTCGCGACTTCGGTTAATGGCAATTTCTGTTGGCTGTTAACTGAATACACATACAAGTCGGAGAGGCTCTGCATTTCGCCGCTTTCTTCTAACCGCAAACGGGCAACGATAGGGATCTGTTTGTCTCCTTCGCGCAAAGCATCGACTCGGTAACCGTTCAGTCCGACTATTGAGGAATCGGCGATGTCCTGATTTGAGAGTCCTGACATAAATGCCTTGTCTGGATTGATCCGCAGATCGACCCCGAAGTTAGCTGCGCCCCAATCATCGCGAACTCGTGCTGTCATTGGGCATGCGCGGATGATTTCAGCTGCCCTCTTTGCGAGTTCTCTCAAGGTATCTTCGTCGCTTCCTGATATACGCAAAGCGATCGGCAATCCGACAGGTTTGCCCCCTTCGAGTTGGCGCACGTCGCAGCGAGCTTCTGGCACCTTTTCGTCCAGAGCTTTCTGCAACGCCGGGACTAAGAGATCCGTATCGTGCTTTTGATCCACTTCAATTATTACCTGTGAGTAATTCAATTGATCCAATTCAGGCATCAATGAACTCCAGAAACGAGGACCAGCTCCGCCTACATATGTGCAAATTACGTTGAGAAAGTCAGGGCGGTTTATCTTCGCTGACAATTCCTTTGTCACTTCCTGCGTTACTCTTTCAACGTGTTCGGCAGCATCATTTGTTGCTGTTATTGATGCATCTTCCGGCATCCAAACATCGACCCACGAGATTTTGAAAACATCGTTTGGGAAGAAGCTACTTTTGGTTTCGCTCATGGCGTAGAAGCCCGCGCACAAAACAACCAAACTGCAAGCGAAAATCGGAATTCGATTCTTGAGGACGCTTCCGCCTATTTTCATATAAGTTTGATAAGCGCGTTCAGCCGCGGCAGAGCGCTCTTTCTTTTTCGGTGGGCGCAACAAATAATAGCCGAGGAAGGGCACAAAGGTCATGCTAACAATTCTCGAAGCGATCAAAGAGCACGTGATAACAATCGGTAAGCTCGTAATGAATTGCCCAACCTCCCCTGTCATCATAAGCAGTGGCAAGTATGCTGCGATATTGGTTAGAGTGGCGAACATGATCGCGTGAGCCAGCTTTGTGGGACCAAGCCAGGATGCGATCAATCGCGAACGACCTTCGCCCAGTTCCCGCTTAATTGCATCACCGGCAACGACCGGGTCGTCGACCAGCAATCCAAGTGCAATGATCAATGCGGCGATCGAACACTGCTGAAGATCAAGACCCAAGATATGCATCATGCCGAAGGTCATCGCTAATGTTGTGGGAATCGATGTTGCAATCAGCAAGGCCGAGCGCCATTCCCAAAATCCGATCAGCGCAGTCAGGATAACAAGCCCAATCGCTTCGTAAAGACTGGTCATGAAGAGTTCTATGTTATCTCGTACTTGTTCAGGTTGGTCTGTAATGCGTTCCAGGATAAGATCATCAGGCAGGCGACTTTTTAGCGTCTCCATCATTTGATCGACGGCTACTCCGAATTTGTCGATCTGTTCTTCACTGCGCATGAAAACAGCCAGGGTGACGGCTCGGCTTCTCTGAAATTTTCCGTTCTTATCTTTCCATGTGAGAAAGCCCAAGAAACGTGGTGGTGACTCATAATCTCGGCTTATTTCGACTATATCGCGAAGATAGACCGGGACTCCGGTTGGCGTTGTGGACACAACCACACTGCCAATGTCCTTTTCAGATGTGAAAGCGCCAGTTGGGCGCACAGGCAAATTGCGTCCAGCAACTTCAAGCATTCCTCCTGTGCCGAGAATGTTGCGGCTTGTTAGTTTCTCTCGCAAATCGGTAGGCTGCATGCCATAGGAAGCGAGTCGTTCTTGCGAGAAATCGAGATTGATTTGTTCGCCGATAACTCCATGTGTGGTGATTCGTGTTACTTCTTTTAGTGTCTGGAGTGATCGTTTGATCAGGTCTGCGTAATCAGCAAGATCCTTATTGCTGTACTTGTCACCGGCCGCAGCCATCAGCTTGTTTTTTGTTTCCGCGGTATCGCGTACTATAATTGGATCCCAAAGGTCCGGGTGCTGGAAAGAAGGCTTTAGCTTCTCTCGTACGTACTTCATCAGGAAGTCATAAATCGCCTGGTCGCCCAGCTTTGATTTCCCGATGACACCAACGAATCCATTTCCTTCGAACGGGTGCACATCGCTGAACAGCCCGTGCTTTGCTCCGTAATCAGATACTTTGTCTCGTTGTCTTCGAGGGATCGTTGAGCTCAACGTATGTGGATAACAGAGAGCGATGGCAATGTCATCGTCCTGCCGTTGTGGGTATCCTTGATGAAATTGCTCTCGAGTATTCTCAATCGCTTTCTCGATTTCGCGTGCGCGGAGGCTAACCTCTACTTCGCTTGCCTTCGGGCTTGCGATCGTTAGCATCATTGTTGTTATTTCGCCGTAGTCTTTAAGAAAGCGAATTGGACCGGCGCCGCTAGGAAGATCTTGAATTGAAGAGAGTCTCAAGTTCAGGTCGTCGAAAACCTGTTCCGTCTTCTTGAGGCGGTCATCGATCTTTATAGTAATGATTGAAACATTGCTTCGAGAAACGGAAGTGATTTCTTGCACCTTCATATTCTCGGAAATTTTTTCTTCGATCTTGCGCGTTACCAGATCTTCAACTTTGTCGGCGCTGGCTCCGGGCCATGGGCAAACCACACAAGCGAACAGGTTTGACTGAAGCGGATCCTTTCTTTTGTCCATCGCCCAATAAGCAAAGGCACCCCAGAGCAGCGTGATGATCAGCAAAATCCAACTAACCTGTCGCGTCTCGACGAAATAACGCGCCATGTTTTTTGTTTTTGCTATTTGCTCTTCGTCGTGCAGGTTTTCGCTCATCGTACGGCCCGGACCTCCTGTCCGTTGGCAATTCGACTCGCACCGTTGGTTATGACCTCATCATTGGGGTGCAATCCTTCCAATACCGTGATCATGCGTCCCGATGGCTGTCCAAGTTTGACGTCTTTTTCTTCGGCAACTTGTTTGCCGCCTTCAATCCGTAACGTATAAACGGAATAGCCTTGCGGGTCCTTGCTGGACCGTATAACCGCGCTAAAAGGAATCGTCATTTGCGGCGACTTTGTTTCCTTGTCACCGAATATGAGAGATGCCACCATACCTGATCGAAGTTCATAAGCCTTATTGGGAATTGTGACCTCGATGTTGAACACTCGCGTCTTGGGATCCGCCGAGGCTCCTATGTCCGTTACGCGTCCTTTGAAGATCTTTCCGGGAATAGCTTCCGTACTTATATCAAGGGGCATTCCGATAGATAGCTGCGAAAGTTTGATATCAGGTAGCCCGAAGATCGCTTTGACGGAACTTGTATCCGCCATAGTGAATGCTGATGTCCCGTTATTGGCGAGACTGCCTTCCTCAATATTTCTCTTTAGAATGATGCCATCCATTGGCGCCGTCAGTGTCGTATCCTTGAGCGAATAGCGTGCCTCGGCAATTGCTGAACGAATGCGGTCTTGTGTCGCTCGATTCACGGGGATTTGTGCTTTGATTTCCCGCAGGCGTGATTGTGCCACCGACAGTTTCGTGTTGGCGGCGTCCAGTTCCGGCTTCGTCATGCTGTCGAGGGCAAATAGTCTTTGCGCTCGTTCGCTTTCAATCTCAGCTTGCTTGAGTTCGGCGGATGCCGTTTCGATCAGAGCGTTTATTTTTGCGTCCGACAACTGGACTTCACGCAGGCTTGCTTGCTGCTCGTTGATCTTTTCCTTGTTATCATCTTGGTGCAGTCTTGCTAAAACGCTACCTCTTTTAACAAAGTCGCCTTCCTGGATGATGCGTATCGATCCAGTCTTATCTCTTGCGGTTTGAATCTTTTCCACATATCCGGCACCTTTGAAAAGCACCTCCATTTGCGATGCTGGGGCAATCACGGCCGAATAACGCTCTTCATTAGCTGTCGGCTCAAGCATTTCAACTTTCTGTGTAGTCACCACCTGTAGTGCCGGCTCAAGCTTCGCCTTCTCCGCACACCCACCAGTAAGCAACACTATGAAAGCGAGAACCGGCAACAGGCGCCCAATTTCGTGTAAGGGTCGTCGCCCTGTTCTGTATGGAGCGCGGACGTCCCGTCCGCCTATAGCCTTGCCAAACGATTCGTTTGTAACCGAATATGCCGCCCACACGGTGACTATCCCAGAGCTCTGCTGTCTGTGTTGCGCCGGCAACAGGCGCCCAATTTCGTGTCGGGGGCGTTGCCCTGTTCTGTATGGAGCGCGGACGTCCCGTCCGCCCATAGCCTTGCCAAACGATTCGTTTGTAACCGAATGTGCCGCCCACACGGTGACTATCCCAGAGCTCTGCTGTCTGTGTAGGGCCGATGCCATGCGTCGCCCGGAGATCAAGGTCCCCAAAGGCGAAGCCAACTGTCGCGGTGAACTCATAATTCCGTGAAGCAATTCCCGTAACATCAATCCTCTCCAATCGCTTTCTCGAAATCGGCACGCGCCGTCCATAGTGCAAGTGTTGCCTGTGTTGCTCTATTGTCGGCCTGTGTCAGATCTTTCTGCGCCTGCAACACGTCCTTTAGTAGTGCTGCTTTCTCCTTGTACTTATTGCTCACCACGCGTAACTTTTCCGCTGCCAGCTCTCGACCGAGAGCAGCAACTTGCACGAACTGCTTGCATTCTTGCAAAGTCCTATGCGTAGTGTTTACCTCGATCAATATTTGAGTCTGCAGATCCTTCAAACTATTACTTGACTGTTGAATAAGCTTCTTCTGTTCGGAAATCTCATAGCTCTTACGCAGCGTTTCCATCGGCTCCCAGTGCACAAGCAGCCCGGCAAAAATTACATTCTTAGGCAGAATCTGCGCTCCAAATATGGAGAAGTAATTCATTACAAGACTCATCTGCGGTAGCTGTTGTTGCTTCCGAATTCGCCGTTCAAGGTCCAATTGCTGCGTTTGAAACGAGGTCTGCAGTAGCTCTGCTCTTTGCGTAAGCGCTCGTCCTTGCGCATCTCGTAAATCCATTTCTGTGAGCTTTGTATCAGGCGTGTGCGCTAGTTGGAAATCGTTTTTTATATCGCGCCCAAGCAGTCGCGAAAGTTCTTCCTTTTGGTTTGCAATTGCGTTGCTCAATTTCAAGGTTTCATATTCGACATTTGCAAGCTGTTGTTTCACTTCAAGCAGCTCTGCTGGAAGCACCATTTTATTTGCTAAATAGTTCGTGCTCACACGTTCAATTTCGCGAAACATCTGTCGAGTCGAATCCAGAACTTTCAGATTATCTTCGCTTTCGAGAATCCTGTAATACGCTCGTCTAACTTGGTTTGAGACTTGTTGTTTTTGCAAGCGATATTTTTGTTGCGCAATGCTCTTCGATAGCTCGGCTTGCCTGATAGCCAGTCTTATTCTGGAGATCTGCGTGATTGGTTGCACTAGCGATGTGTTGAGAAATAGAACAGGGCGCTGATCTGTCGTCACGTTGATCTTTTCTGCCGGTATCGGCCCTGTCGCTTTGAAGTTACCAAAGACGCCCTTATTAAAGTCAAACTCTAGTGGTGCAAGTAACTGCAAACCAACGGCATTCATATGAAACTCTGGAAAAATTCGAGTGCGCGCTGACGAAATTTTGGCGTCGTTAATCTCGACATCGAGGCGGCTGTTCTTAATCTGCACATTATTGTCAAGCGAGCTTTGCACCGCCTGTGGCAATGTAACGGGCTCGAGGACGGCAGGACGCAACGCCGGTGCCTCTTCCGCTATTGCCATGAGCTGGGTCCACAAGCCCGCAGCAAGGAACGCAAGCATGATTGGCAAGATCGCGAGGAGACGTCTCTGCATCAGCAAAGTAAACCACAACTACACAGGCTCTAAATGAATACTGGTGCTGTTTCTGGAACTAATAAGCAAAAGATTATCTCGTAAAGGGCGATGAAAAAGATATATAGACAAGGGTGTGGCGACAGAGATTGACGAATGAGCTCAAATCCATTAATGGTTGTTTCGCTTAGCGTGCCGCCTGAAAAAGAAGCGGAATTCAATGCTTTTTATCAGCATACGTTTCTGGCGGCAATGCTTAGAGATTGCCCGGAGATTCGGTCGATTCGGCGCTATGAAGAGATGGGGACAAGTGGAACTTTGCGCTGGTACGATAAGCAGTTCCTCACCATTTATGAGATGGCTTCAGATGAAGCGTTGGACTCGGTTGATGCGCTATTTAAGCGCTCATCGTTGACTGATGTAATGCGTGAATTTCAACTTTGGAAAACAAATTCTCTGCGCAATTTTAATCGTGTGAGCTACAAAGCTACTTGGGCTCATGATCGAGTTGCACCGGATGGTAAGTTTGGATCGCGACCGTTTTTGATGTTCGCAGCGGAGTTTAAATCTGAGCACGAAGAAGAATTCAACGAGTGGTATCAGAACACCTATTTGCCTGCGCAAGTAGCTGACGTTCCGCTTTGGTCCGGCTGTCATCGATACAAGAGTGTGAATCAGGAGAAAACGCGATACCTGACTTTCTTCGAAGCTGCGGACGAGTACAATCTCAATCGCTGCATGAAAGATCTTCGCGCACCGCATCGAATAACGGCCAATTACGAATGGCATCGTCGCTTCGAAATGTCTTCGGAATGGTACGAAACGCGCAACTTCCACTGCATCTATCGCCGTCCAGGCTAAGTTTAAGCGCACTTCCGCCCCTCGACCGGCATCCTGCGGCTTCGATCTCTTTGAGAGCGATTCTCTCTGCTATAAAGCGCAGACGTCATGTCCGCCTATAGCCTCACAAAGCAGTTTCGTTTTATCGATCTTGATGAGCGCCGACATCTAGCGGATTCCAACTCTTGAGAGCGATTTCGCTTCTTGCCTTTGCCGCAGTTAAACGCGGACGAGACGTCCGCTGCCCATACTTATGGGCGGACGAGACGTCCGCGCTACATACTTAGGACAGATTCGTGGCATGGAGCGATCTGTTCCCGGGAGCGCCGGCATCTTGCCGGCTTCTAACTTTTCGAACTAATACCTACGTGAGTTAGTGGATCGAAGCTCTGCGGCTACCGAACCCATTGATCACCGGACCCGGTGTCAGGTGTGGTGCCGGCGAAGCGCTGTAGGAATGTGTAGGTGCAGCGGCTGTGCTTCCCGGTGCTTCGTAAATACTTGGATCTAGTGGAGCAGCTTGTGAGCTGGACGGATAAGGATTTCCACTGGGAGCCGCTGTGTATCCGTTTGAAGGAGCTTGTGCGTTGTACTCGGGAGCGCTGCTGTAGGCGGGGTCGCCACCGTAATTTGGGGAGCCGCCGTAAGTAGGCGTGTTGCCATATTCAGGAGCACTTCCGTAGGACGGACCGTTGCTGCCACCTGGAACGGCACCATTAATCATTGTGTTGAGCTGATTGCGTAATGCTTGTTTGCCCTGGTCTTTCAGCGCTCGTAGGAAGCTGCCGAGTTCTCCGGCGGATGCATCTTGAGGGAGCGCAATCGAGAAAAGTAGCGCAGCGCTTGCAACGACTGTGATAGCTCTGGTGTGAAACATGGTTCGCCTCGCTCAGTTCCAATAAACTTTATGGAATGAGCATAGGGGGAGAATCTGAAAGATTCCTGAGAGTCTCGGTTAATCATCTGGAAGAAGGATTATTTTCCCAAAGAGCTTGCCGGATTCTATTAGTTTATGAGCTTCGGCCGTTTCACTTAGCCTCATCTTAGAATGAATCTTCGCCTTTAATATCTGCAGATTCTCACTAATCGCAGAGGCTCCTGCCGCCAGTTCGGCTACAGAAAGGCTCGTGATGGTGAACCCAAAAAGTGTCAGGTTCTTCGTGTAAAAAAGCCCGAGTGGAATTGAGGCTCGATTGTGCAAACCGGCCATGATTATCATCCGTCCCCTTTGAGCCATGGAAGGCAAAGCGGTCTCAAAATCAGGTTTGCCGGATGTATCCCAAAAGATGTCGATCCCCTGAGGTGAAAAGTGCGATAGTTGAGTCTCAATGTTCTCATTGTGGTAGTCGATAACGAGATCTGCACCACATTCGATTGCCCAATCGCGTTTGGCAGCGTTTCCCGCAGTGACGGCGACCCTTGCTCCGCGCGATTTTGCCAGCTGAATAATTGCCGAACCGACGTTGCCACTGCCGCCATTAATGAATATCGTTTCGCCGGATTTGACTTGCGCCTTCCAAAAAAGTCCTGCCACCGCAGTTAGTGCCGAGTGAAGAACGGCGACTGTCTCGACCGGATCCGCTCCTGCTGGCAATGGATATAAATAATTCTCTTGCACGCACAGGAGTTCCGCAGCCGCGCCTTGCCTTCCTCCATATCCTTGATTGTTAGACCAGACGAGTTCCCCAACCTTGAAGTTTGTTACTTCCGGTCCTACTGAGACGACCTTTCCGACCAGGTCGCGACCGACAATGAATGGCAGTGGCAACTCAACATGGTAAGTACCGCTGCGAATGTAAGTGTCTATCGGATCGACAGTTGTGGCGATCCGGAACCTGTCAATAATTCTGAGACAAATCTAGCATAGAATTTAGTGTAGGAATTGACTGCTGGGATTTCGCCAAAA
>JAIEQI010000010.1 GCA_019747875.1 Candidatus Obscuribacterales bacterium | reverse complement strand
CATCTATAAGGAATCAGCCTCTCCGATGCCGGAGGACATGCCGAAATCTCTGCGCAATGTGCGCTTACTCCAGATCGATGTTGCAGTAAAAGACAAGCGGGCGACAGAAACCGGCTGGGTGCTTGGGACTTTCGTTTATGACGGGAAGATGAACAATCCGAACCCTTGGCGCAATGTAAAACCTGTAGGTGTTGCTTGGGGGAACGATCCCGACGTTACGCGTATGAAGGCTTTCCTTGGTGAGACTCTGAAAGAGCAGACTTTGAGCCGCGATCCTGAATTACCTCCGCAGCATTTAGGTTGGGGTGGTAGATTAAATGGACCGGTCGATAACCCAAATTCCTCCTGTATGTCTTGCCACTCGAAAGCCGAATGGCCGCAAAAAGATGTGATGCCACCGAAGACCTATGAATATGACTCAAAGGATTTCATGAAGTGGTTCTCGAACGTCAAAGGCGGCGAGTCCTATACACCGGGAAGCAATAGCCTCGACTATTCGCTCCAATTGTCCGAGGGACTCAAGAACTACCACAAATGGAAAGATGATCAGGCTAAAAAGAACGCCTCTTCTAAGCCGTAACCCTTAACTTTCTATTCCCAGCTCCACACCTAAATGCTGACGAAAGATCAGGGCGAACCCTGTTCTTCAAACCTGCACTCTCTAATATTGTTGAGTAATCAGTGATACCAGGAACGTGTTTGGGGTACGGTATGAGCTTATTAGATGACGTGATGATTGCTGCGCCTTGCAATCTCGCATGGGATGAAATGCCTGGTGACGAACGAGTTCGCCACTGTCGAGATTGCAATAAGAACGTTTACAACATTTCTTCGATGACAAAATCAGAGGCTGAGCAGTTTCTGCAGAAAAACGGGACAAGCGAATGTCTGCGCATCTATCGAAGAGCCGATGGGACGATACTGACGGATAACTGTCCAGTCGGTTTGAGAAAACTACGAGACAAGGCACGAACGATTCTTCGAATCACCGCTGCAATTTTTTCAAACATTATTGCCGTTACTTGTGTATTCGCTCAGCAATCGACAACAAGTACATCATCATCATCATCATCATCATCATCTTCTTCATCTTCTTCTTCTTCTTCTTCTTCTTCGGAGTCATCTGGTAGCCGGCAAATGCCTTGGCAAACAAACACACAATGGAGCGGGCAAGCTCCCAAAGCAGGGTTATATGACGGTTTCGGATTTATCCGTCCGCGTCCGCTTCCGAAAAAAGGCCGCACATTTCTAGGGACGGATGAATGTTCAAGCACGGCGGTACCAAGTGCTCAGCCAGTTCTTCCAAGAGTGTATGTTGGTAAGCCTCGGCGGGACCCTTCTCCGGTGCAAACTCACAGTGCTAGAGGCGCCGATGAAAGTGCAGTAACGCTTTATGGGCAAGCAAAAAGGGCAGAACAAAAAGGAGATTTGTTTGTTGCGTTTGCTCTTTACCAAGATGCGATTTCTGCATCGATGAAAAATCCCAGAACGGATCCGCTGTTTTTCAAAACTTTGGAGAGTTCCTTTTTGAATTTGAAATCGCGTATTCAAAATCAGGTGTTAGTGACTCCAAATACGGGCGAGCAAATTCAGCCGGTTCCGGAATCTTCACCAACAGCAAGTTCCGAGCAGTCAGTAGAGTAGTCACTGGCTCGAGTGACCAATGTTTTTGAAGGTCGTGTGTCTGCATTACATGCAGGTATTATGTTTCTCTAGTGGACGGCTTTGCTTGGGCTGCTCGCCAGTCCGGTATTACTGGTGGTGAAGCCGTGTACGCCATGTAGGTGGTTGAGCACTGCCGCCATCTTTGACATGTCGGTAAGCACTCGTCTTTCCTTCGCACCAGAATAGGTTTGTGCAACGTGAGCAATCAAATCTGATCCGTGCAATACGGACTGGATTGAGAATTCTGACAGGGCAATCTTCCCGTCGTCAAAGGTCTTGCTTCTGCGGCGCCCAATGCCATCAGATGGTCTCAAATCTCTGCGAGTGAGCTTCTCCTTCCCAATTACGAATTCGTAACCAGGACGTACTGCAAATACTTTATTCTTTGCATTTGGAGAAGACGATAGGAGCTTAACGCGACAGGCATCGCCCCTGGCTGTTGTATTCATTATTCGGACAACGCCGTTGACTGAGCTTATTACTGCATCGCCATCGGCTGATAGTGCGAAATCAGCCAGGTCCGTGTTAATCAATCCTATTTGTGACGGACGTTTCACCGAAACGATGATTCTACCGGAAACCAGACTTACGGAGTAAGGCGTCGTCCTCTCATATTTCGCGTGCTCTTCCGACATTACGACAATGCCGCTAACGTCTTGGCTCTTTTCCGATCCGGATTTGAATTTGTTTGCTGCAACACAGACCAGCGCGTCCTTCATTGATGGCAGATTTGGATCATTATCCATTGAAATGTCCAAATGTGTAACGTCAGTCGGCACCATAATTGGTGGCGTAAATGGCGGTGGGGTAGGTGTGCGCGTGATGATAGGCATCGCCGGCGGAGCTGGTGGTGTTTGCGGAGGCGGGGTTGGTGGTGGTGCAGGGGGTGTATATGCCGGTGGCGGAGGCGGCGGAGAGGCATCAATAAAGATTACTTCTTCCCTTCCTTGTGCAAAGGCATTGCAGGAAAGAAAAGAGCTTGCAATTGCTATAACGAAAGTCTGATTTCCGAATCTACGGATCATGACAGGTCCCCCTATAGTCGACTATTAGTCTACTTAGGTCTCTTGAAATATATGGTGGGATCCCAATGAGACATGCCTAATAAAGGAACGAAGTAATAGGCGTTGTCAGGATTAGGAGAGCTTTCTAATCTGCTTCTTGCCTAATTTCGAACTTCCTTTCGCAGTGCGATCGAAGGGGCAGTTTCCGCTAACTCATTCGATGTCAAGTATGCGTCGCTATTTTGCTCCGTGCTTTTTCAATAACTCAACAACTTCTGGGCAGCGTGTATGTTTAGCCAACTCTAGTGCGGTCATATTGTTAATGCCCCATTCTGTAGACTTCAGATCGGCTTCGGCTCCTGCTTCCAGTAAACGCCTTATGTATGGACCGAGATTGTCGTCAGCGAATTTTTTTGGCTTTACGTATCGCTCCTGATAGTAACCTGCTGAGCATGCCCTCAATAGTGGTCGCGAATTTACAGGTCCTTCGTTTGGATCTACTCCTAACTCGAGAATCTTGTTGACTATGTTCATGTTTGGCTTCTGGCAACAAGCTGCCCACGTCAATATTGTCAGTCCGTTTGCATCACGATGGTGCAAATCCGCTCCTCGATCAAGCAGTAGCTCAAAGAGGTTCTCGTTAGCTGATCCTGCTGCGAACATGATCGGAGATATCTTGGCGCTGTTTTTGCCACTCTCCAAATTTACCTCTGCTCCGCGTTCGATGAGCACTTTCGCGATTGCTTCCAGACCATTTCGTGCTGCCACATGCAGCGGCGCCATTCCATTGATGTCGAATCCATTGACGTCGGCACCAGCGTCTAAAAGGAGTTCAGCGATTTCTTGGCTATTTATTGAAGTCGCAAAATTCAAGGGCTTTTGTCCGAATGGATCAGCTTCATTCGGATCGGCGCCCTCAGATAGCAGAAATTTTGTGAGTTCGAGATCCGTTGTACCTATTACCAGTGAGCCTGGAGGCAAGCGATATCCCTTTCTTCTAAGTGCGGAAACTAGCGGAATGTTTCTTGCCAATAAAGCTGCGCGTGAAATCTTGTTTTCTAGTTCCGTGTTCAGTGATAGCTTTGCAGAAATGAGATCGAATAGTTCAGGAGATGCATAGCCTAATGCCTCAAGAAGTCTTTCTTCTTGCTTCGTTAGATCAATTTGGGCGCCGCGCTCTAAGAGCATTCTTGTAATCTTGAGGTTATTAGTACGAAGCGCTGCTATTAATGCGGTATCGCCATATTCCGGAGAATATTGGACGTCCGCTCCACTTGCAATAGCAAGCTCAGCCACATCAGTCCAGTTGTTCTGAATGGATTGAACTAACAATGAGATGCCGCTCTCCTCTATTTGACGCAAATTTGCCCCTTCTGTTATCAGCAGTCGAACGGTTGATTGGTGTCCCTGACGCAAGGCATCAAATAAGGGGCTAGTGCCAGGCGGCGTGTGTCCGACGGCGTTAATATCAGCTCCTGCAGCAAGAAGTTCTACCACACAGCTGTCGTTGCCACTATAAGCTGCTTCGGTCAAAGCCGTTCTGCCGTAGTCACTGCGAGCATCTATGTCCGCTCCTGAGTCAATTAGCAGCTTCAGGACTTTTCGTTTCCCTTTCAAAGCCGCGCACATGAGTGGCGTCCAATCGGATTTGTCGCGCGCGTTCACATTTGCTCCATGCTTTATCAAGAATTCGCATACGTCGAAGTTTCCATACAGAGCAGCATAGAGAAGCGCTGTGAAGTTCTCGTCGTCTCTTGCATCGACAGATTCACCGCTACTGAGAGCTGCTTTTACTTCTTCGATCTTTCCTTGCTTAGCTGCTTTTGCTAATTTCATTGCAAAACAATCCCGGATTTACTGCAACTAAAGCATGCCCAGGATTCCAACGAAAATATCGGATTAAGCTTCGGCGAAAACTGCGACTGCCGAGCGGTTAAACTCACGTGAGCAGCGTTCTACAAATTCCGCTGCAGTTACGCCCAGTGCATTCAAGGTTTTTCTGTGATCTAGTATGAAGACAAAACAGGCGGTATAGAAAATAAGGGACCAGAAGTAATGAACGAGAGCCTTCTTAATAAATGTTTTGCTTAGTAACTGGGTGAACAGAAACTGAGAGTGAAACGATAGATGGGCGATTTCATCGAGTACAATCAGCGAAAATATTTCGCGAAGTCTTTCATCTTGAACCTTGTCGGCAACGGCCTTGTAAAAACACTTTCCTACGACTTCAGCAATAAGCAGAATGAAGATCTCTGTTTTTAGCCCGAGCATTCTCCTCAAAAGAATAAATACCAGATCGCTCCAATGCCATGTGATTAATGTTCCGTCAAGCGATCTGATAACTTCGGCCAAGACCTGTCCGTGTGCCTGTTCTTCTCTGATGAACAGGTCAATGCATTGTATGTAGTCTTGATCGCCGATTCGTTTTGCAAACTTTTTGAGATGTTTTCCTTCGCCTGTTTCGCCGATTTGAAATTTCTGCAGTGAACGAATGAGTGGCGCCCGTATGTGCTCTTCCATCTCTATGAGGTCGGGCAGGTGCACGAGTGGGCGCAGGTTCTTGTTATGTTGAAAGTATGAGAGCCAATCTTTTGCACTAAAGGGGCTGTCGTCTGCTTCACTTTGAATTGCTAGTGGCGCTTGCATTCCCACCATGGCTGGTGACTTCGAATCTGTCGTATGTGCTGACATGGCATCCCTCGCTTGCTTCATCTGCTTAAGTGCAGCCTAGCATGCCGTTTTCTGTGAGTAGCAATGCGAAGGGAAGAACTTACTTCGGTCTTACTTAATACTTACGAAGTTTACTTGCGCTGATCAATTCGCCAGGGAACGGCGTGATTGGCTTCAGCGGACAAGATGTCCGCTGCCCATACTTATGGGCGGACGGGACGTCCGCGCTCCATGCGTAGCTGCAACGCGCTTCGCGCTTATGGGCGGACGGGACGTCCGCGCTCCATACGTAGCTGCTCCGTGCTTCATACGTATGATTTTCGCGATGTTTGCTTACTTGTTCAATCTCGTATGAACTTGATCATAATTGAGATTCGCTAGGCCATACTTGCTCAAAGAACGCCCTACTTTTCGGCAGTCTACGCCGCTTAGTATGCAAGCAAAAGTCACTACTGCGTCAATTACTGGCGTCTCGACTCCAGCTAGTCGGGCAAATTGTTGGGCCGGTACTAGCGTACAGCTGACATCTTCGATCAAAAATCGGTGCTCCAAGGTTGCTGGTGCCTGGCTGTGCTTGTAGTTCGGCACTGTTTGCATGGCGGTAAGAAGGGTGGAGCGATCTTCGCAACCGTAGTATCTAAAGAGCAGATCCTTCATTGGTATCAGAGTGCCACCATAGGCTTCAGCTACGGCTCGAAATTCCTCTTCAATATTTTCAAGAATGGCGACAGTGCGCTCAGTCAGTCCTTCGTAATAGAAGAGGAAAGGTTCAGCACGATCAATCTTATTCATGTTGGCGATCACAATTGGTGCATGCGCTGCTGCTCCAAAGTCTGTTAATCCACGTTCGACCACGTTTTTTGCGGCGCCGAGTCCGGGGAAAAACGATTCGATCAAATCGCGAAATTCCAACGTCGTTGAGCGATCTTGCGCTGAGTACAATGTCCATTGTTTGTGTCCGCGAATCCAAATACTTTCATCGTCCTGGGAGCGGCAAGCAAACAAGGCATCAGTTTCCAAAACTGGAATTTCAGGTGCCCCGCATTCAGAAAGTATTTTCGAAAATTCGAGAACTCCTCCGAGTTTGCCGGAGAACAAGATCACCTTATGCTTGGAGTTCAAATAGGGTGCGATTGTTCGTGCAACATCCGGATAGGCCCCGGCTACCGTTGCTACGAAAATTATTTCGTTATCTGAAATGATGGAGTCCACATCTGTGCCGACGTTGGCGAGTTTGAATTCCCCATTAACCTTTCCAGTGGCGACCACTGTCCGCCGCTCGAAAATGTTGGGGATTTTGGCGACAGTTCGCGTCAAAAGCGAAACATCATGCCCAAGCTGGGAAAGGTAGGCTGAGAGAGCACGCGCCGAGTTCCCAGCCCCAATTACGGCTATGCTGCGGGTTTCCAGAACTGGAGCTATTAACGTGGCTTCCGCAACTTGGCTAAAGCTCAACATCCCAATTTCCTTTCCAAGTAATTTCAGTGTACTTCAAGGTTTTAGCTAAGTAAATTGAGGGTTTTACGAAGCTGCCTTCTGTAAATACAGCCGGATTGAGTGTTTTGGACTAGATTAAAGATTTTTGATGAGGCGGCTAGTAGTCCTTTTGTTTTGACTAGTAAGGATGGACGGCAAATGCCTGATTTACAAATCTTCCCGGTACTGGCGCTGAGGCTTTGGAAAGCAGGCACTGGGGAATCATATATGGAAGGGCGGGGGCTTATTGCGGTACAAGCACTGGCATGCGTATTGGACAGATACTTATTGAAGCAGACCTGATTTCTCCAAAACAGCTTTCAAACGGACTGGAGTACGGTAAAGCGAAGCATATTGCGCTTGGGCGGGTTTTGAAACTGCTCAGGGTAATGGAAGAGCCCGATATTGAGAGAGCGCTTGAAACCCAAAAGCTCATCCGGTTGGGACTTTCACCAGTTATCGGGGTCGAGAGCCTCAAACGAGCTGTAAAGCAGCAAATAAGTCTCCAGCAGGCAATTCAGGAACGCTATAAAGACGCGCTCGATAATCTCAGTGCTGATAATGTGGTAAGTAAACCACTTGATGTCGACTATGCGGCGGCGCCCGAGAAATTGATCGAGAAGGGCGACCAACTTCTAATCACGGATCAATGCAAGGAAGCGGAAGCTCACTATCTGGCTGCCCGAGCGGTTATGGAGAAAACCTTGGGTAGGAGCCATATCGACATTGCTTCGGTATTGAGCCGTCTTGGTAACGCCTATATGGCTACCGAGCGCTTTGACGAGGCTGAGGAATGTTATGAGGAAGTCTTGATCGTTAAAATGAAGGCGTTCCCGCCCAGTCATCCCCAAATTGCACAGGCTTATGAGAGTCTTGCTGACCTCTACAAAGCTAAGGGTGACGAGGAGCAAGCTCGCGAGAATTATCTACAAACTCTGGACATTCTTGAATCTGGTTTGCCTGCAAATTTAGGTATGTATGCAACGATCCTCCGACGGATTGCCGTGTCGGCCCAACAAACAATCGACAAAGAAGCGAGACCGCAACCAATTGGTGAGCTGCTCAAGGCTGCGGGATTACTATCCGACGAGCAACTCCAGAATGCATTGCGAATTTCAAAACAATCGCGGATTCCTGTTGGGACTGTTTTGCGCGAACAAAAAATGGTGAATGAGCTTGATCTGCAGTCGTCACTTAAGTCTCAGTTCTACATTCGGCAAGGTGTTCTTTCCGAAATGCTGGCAATCGACCTTCTGACCAGGGCTTCGCGCAGAGGGATTTCGCTTGAGCGATTGCTGCATGAAGCTGGAATTTTGGCACAGGAACAGAACAAATTCGAAACGTATAGAGAGATTGCAGTTGAGCTGGACAAGTTAGTCGCCGCGGAATCGTCCCATGGTGCGAACCATCAAGAGCTCGCTCCAATTGCTTACCAGGTGGCTTCACTTTATGAGCAAACGGGTGACCGCTCGCAGGCTGAAGTTTATTACAATCGAGCTCTGAAAATTTGGGGCACAGAAACTAGAGGTGATGTGAACGCTGCAAGAGCATGTACGGCGTTGGCTCAAATATATGTGGCGCAAGGTCGTAAGGTGGAAGCGATACCTCTTTTGCACAAGGCACTTGAACACAGGCAGCAAGCTCTTGGTTCCAACCATGAGGAGACATTGGACACTTTGGAGCAGATTGCAGAAGCGGAGATTGAACAAGAAAATGCGCCGGCTGCATTCACATTTTTGAGAGCCGCACTTGCAACGCGAGAGGAACAGGGACAGGATGAAGGCAAATTGCTTCGGGCTGTTTTGCTTTTAGGTGATTGCTACAAATTGCTCGGAAATGATCAGATGGCGGAAGATCATTATCAACGAGCTATTCAGTTGGCTCAAGCCGGCTTTGGTAGCGCGTCTCTGGCATTGGTTGCGGTGGTGGAGAAACTTGGCGATCTCTATTCTGAGCAAAAACAATTTCAGAGTGCCGCCAAGCAATATGATTACGGGTTGATCATTCTTAAACGCGCTAATAAGTTAGACAGTGATTCGGCAAATAGATTGCAGGTAAAAACGTCCAATGCAAAAGCAAGTCTGACGGCATGACGAACCGCCGGTTTTGCAAGGTGCTTGTAATCGTTGTGATAATCGCATCCGCTTCCTTTGGTGTGATAGATTTCGGACTGGCAAAGTCTGGAGCGGCCGCATTCGGTGCGGATAATTTTCTGTCTTCTGAATTTGAATATGGCGGCACGCGCATCGAAGTAAGCTTCATTGATGGTGTTCCACGAATCGGAAAAATGGCAATTCTGGATTGGGTTAAGCGTTGCGCAAAAGCCGTTGATCGATACTATGGTCAAATGCCTGTGAAGAGACTGCGAGTTAAGATTCAAAATACTCGAGGCGATGAGATCGGATTCTCTACAACGGGAATTGCACGTGGTGTTTCGGAGATAGAGGTGCCTGTCGGCATTGATATACCGAAGAAGTGTCTTGACGAAGACTGGGTCTTAACTCACGAGATGGTGCACCTGGCTTTCCCTATTGTTGCGTGGAAAGATCGATGGCTTACCGAAGGAATGGCAACTTACGTCGAGCCGATTGCGCGCTTGCAGATCGGCAACATAGATGAGAAGGAGGTTTGGGCGGACCTGATCAAAAATACCCCGAAGGGACAAGCGCGATCAGAAAATGATCCTCTAAAGGGTTCACGACGTATAGATCGGATTTACTGGGGCGGTGCGATTTTCTGTTTGGTGGCAGATGTCGAACTCCGGAAGAGAAGTAAGAATAAAATTGGCTTGCAGCATATTTTGAGTTACGTCGCCCGCTCGGGAGAGAACATTTACTCTGATGACGACCCGCGAGACGCCTTATTGCGAGCAAGCGGATCGCCAGAACTGAAGGCGTCCTCTGATCTGCTCGTGAAGCTGTATGACCAATTCAGCTCTGGAATGGTTGTTCCCAATCTGTCCGCGCTTTTTGATTACCTGGGTGTCTCTGGCGTTCGCTCAAGTGTTGTTTTTGATGATCGTGCTCCTGGAGCGGCCATTCGAAAAGCTATTAATAACAATCTAGCTTCAGAATAACGATGTTTGTGGCATAAAGTTCTGGTACGGAAACTGTGGGATTGTCATGGAAGTAAAGAAACTGGTTCTTTCGCTAGTAGCGGCGTCAATGGGAGTAATTTCGATACCGAAAGTAGTTGATGCAGAGATGGGGTCATACAACACGGACGGGTACCGTTCGCCATACGAAGTTAAGTTTACTTACCCAATCGACGAACTCATGTCCATAGACAATTCTCCGCCGCGAAACGACAGAAAACTTGAATCAGAAGTCCCATTTGAGGATTGGTATTCGAGAAGGGTGCGCAAAGAGTGGGGCGCCTGGGGACCACCTCCTCGCCACTATCCAGCTCATCCTGATTATGATCGGATGCCGGTCAGCGCCAAACGTCAACGAGTTCTTGCAGTCGCTTGTAGTTATATTGGTCTGCCATATCAGCATCATCACATTCCTGATTGGGACCCGCCGCGAGATTGGCCGTGGAAGCAAGTTGCCTACGGCCGCAACTCGAAAGGTGTTGATTGCAGCGACTTCACATCATGGTGTTATAACTATGGTCTCGGAATTAAAATGAGCACCGGTATCAAACGCCAGGCAAATATGACCGAAATTGAGGGACCGGGACCCGATCGGACCACACATGCAAAAGTCATTGTGGATGATAACGGCTATGACAACCTGTGTAAGAAGTTAAAGACGGGGGACTTACTCTACATACGGAATCGTTCCGGTGATCTCGCACATGTGATCATGTGGGTAGGTGACGTGGGTAAATCTCCTGATGGGGCACCACTTATTATTGATTGCACGGGTGAAGGGCACAAAGATTCAAACGGCGCCGACATTCCGATAGGTGTCCA
The DNA here is from genome assembly GCA_019747875.1 of Candidatus Obscuribacterales bacterium. GTDB lineage: Bacteria > Cyanobacteriota > Vampirovibrionia > Obscuribacterales > Obscuribacteraceae > JAIEPM01. The sequence continues at coordinate 99,399 of JAIEQI010000010.1, read as the reverse complement.
CTTACGACCTTTCTTAAAGGACCAATGGTATTACAAGAGCTTCGACCACGCCCACCGATTACTGCACGACGAGTAATCGTACTTAACTTTATACGCTCCTACCAAACATTGCGCGACATCGTCGTTGATCAAATACCAGAATTTCTACTCCGGGCACGCATGGCGTGGCGCTGCCCTTAAGGTACGTGCTAATACAACTCTTCGGTAGCAGCGTTCCCGGGAGCAGGTGCGGGTGCAGGAGCCGGATCCGGAGCTTCTTCCTCTTCCATAAGCTCGCGTTCGTCTCCGTTATATGCATGATTGTTGCTTGGAACGACATGATGATATGGTTGAGTAGTTTGAATTGAATATGGGACTGCTGCTGGATAAGCAGGCCGGGCACTCGGCGTCACTGTCACAGCATGCGTCTGTCGTCTGGCTCCCTGTTGGACTGCTCTAGAAGCTGGATAGGATCCATTCTCCGTGTGCCACTGCACATGGTGTTGGTTCGGGGTTGGCGAATAGTATTGATAGGGAGATGCTTGGTGTGCCTCCTGAAATTTCGCAGACCAGGGAGCTGAACTTGCAGCTTGTTTTGCCCCAGTTGCTGCTTGTTGTTGAGCTTGCTGCTGCTGACCGGGCCATTGGAATCCAAAGAGATTGAAGCTTCCATTTCCCGGTTGCGAGCCATTTTGTCCTGCGTTAGTTGCTGCGTACTGTCCTTTTATCGCAGCGACAGCGGCACCATGCCCTGCTGCTGAGGGAGCTTGTCGTGGATCAAGATAATTTTGGTTAGTACTGACTTTGTCACCATTTCGGCTCTGGTTCTGTTGCGACTCGGAGGATGAATCCTCATCTCCCTCATCATCACCACGCTCTGCTTCGCCTTGTTGCTTGCGGTTGTCACTGTAAACAACACCATATTCTTGGACCGTTGTAGGTCCATAATTCTGCACCCCGCGCTGCTGCGCATATTGTTGGTACGGCTGGCTTGCTGCTAGGGCTCTAGCCTTCTTTACAGCTGTGATTCTCTGGAGATCTGCTGCTGAAGCTATACCAGTTTCTTCGATCTTCTTCTCTTTTTCAACGTCTTCCTGCGTGAACGTGGTGGCGACAGGATAAACGTTAGCCGGTGTGTCAACGTAGAGTCCGCCGAATCCTGAGGCAATGGTTGTCTTAGGATCATACTTAGGTATCGATCTGATCAGTTCTTTGGACGGAGGCATAAACGCTATTCCGACTGGCGGCTTATGATCTTGATAATATGCAGTCATGTAATTGCGCCAGATATTTGCCATGACCATGCCACCGGTTACGGTGATGCCACCGCGCACCCTCTTGTTCTTATCATTTCCACCCCACACAGCAGTACATGTGTCGGGAGTGAATCCGACGAACCACAAATCTTTGGCGTTGTCAGATGTACCGGTCTTGCCTGCGACCGTGATGCCTTTTAGTTTGGCTCTGGTACCGGTACCTCGTTTGATGACATCTTGCATCACATCAACTAATTCTGCAACTGATTCACTATCCAAATTGGCACTGGGCGTAGCACGATAAATCTTGTACTCTTTGCCATCTTCGTATTGAATTGAGCGAAGAACTTGAGGAGGCATGTAGATGCCTCCCCGAGCCAGAGTGCTATATGCTGTACACATCTCAAGCGGTGTGACGGCGCAAGCGCCTAGGGCAGTTGATGGGTAATTTTCCAACTGTGAGCCGATGCCTGCGGCACGCGCTGTCATCACGACCTCGTTCATTCCCACTTCTTGCGCTACCCTCACTGCGCAAATATTTCGCGATTGAGCTAAAGCTGTTCTTACTGGCATCCAGCCTTTGTAACGCCCATCGAAGTTTTTTGGCGACCAGTCTGGTGCGCCCTTCGCTTTTATTGTGATTGGTGCATCATTGACCAAGGTGTCAGGCTGAATTAACCCTTTTTGAAGGGCTGCAAGATAGACGAATGGCTTGAATGACGAACCAGCGGTGTGTGGAGCTAGAGCTCTGTTCCACTGGATTTGTTCGTACTTGCCGGCGCCACCAACCACTGCCAGAAGTCCGGCATCTTTTAAGGACATAGAAACCAGCGCGCCCTGGTTGATTCCCTTTGGTGCCGTTTTGATACCTTGGTTCAATGTTTTCTCTGCTACTTTTTGAGCTTGTTGATCAAGGTTGGTGTAAACCTTCCATCCTCGTTTCCACAAATCGTCGCCAAGTTCGCGTTTGAGTACAGCCATCACACATTGGACATAACTTGGATATGGAACCGACGGCGGACCTTCCTTAAATGCTAATGGAGTCAGTTTCGCTTTCTCTGCTTCTTTTGCAGTTATGAAATTCGCTTCGACCATATTATCTATGATGGCGTGCTGTCTCATAAGTGCGTCATGGCGGTTTCCTGCTTGACTTAATTCAGAAGGAGCTTTGACTAGTCCAGCTAAGAATGCAGATTCCGAAATGCTTAATTGTGAAGCGTGCTTGTTAAAGTAATTTTGTGCTGCCCGCTCAACGCCATACACGCCATCACCGAAATAGACTTCATTTAAATAGGCTTCGAGGATTTTCGGTTTTGAATAGTTTAGATCTACATTGATAGCCATTACAGCTTCTGTGAGCTTTCGGCGATAACTACGATCGTCTGCGTCAAGATAAAGGCAGCGCACCAATTGTTGTGTGATTGTTGATGCACCCTCAACGATTTTTCCGGCCTTGTAATTTTTTACTGCGGCTCTGCCGATACCAAAGAGGTCAATTCCCTCGTGCATATAGAAGTTTTTGTCTTCGATTGCGACGATGGCGTTTCTAATGTGCTTTGACATTTTGTCCAATGGAATTGGCTTGATGTCGCGATCGTAATGCATTGTCGTGACGAACTTACCTTGTCGATCATAGATAGCAACGCCGCGGTTTTCTTCCTTCAATGTAGGTAACTTCACTGCAATCGCGGTGAACATTTGCCGTATGAAGAATATCGAAGATGCAAGAATGAATACTAAGGCGAACGGTACGATGCAAGCTTTGAGAAAATTTCCGAGGACGCCAATAATTTTGGGCATCGGCCGTTCAGGCTGATACGGAGGAAGATCGTTGATATTCATAGATTTGCCAAGGTAAAGGGGGTTACAATGCTGGACTTGACGGGACAAAATCAATAATCGTTCCCTGCACCCGTGAGATGCGCAAAACGAAGCCTCTCCAGGGGGTGAAGAGGCTCCGTAATTGTGTCGATGATCTTTAAATTGAAGATCGAACAACGACTTTTAGTAGGCAGTTATCGATGTTTTGTGTATAAGTTTATGGTGCTCTGAAAGTTTCCATTCCTTATATAAGTTGATCCGATTCTAACCTTTAGCTGCATTTACTTTTTCGTCGGCGACTATGCGAGATGGGGCTTTTTCAGATGTTTGTTTCTTATCTGATGAGATACGCTGTTGAATTGCCTGCTGAAGTTTTCGGTCGGCCGAAACCGGATTGGTCTTCTCCGGACCAAGTTGCTTTTTCGCTGCTGCGATTAGGGCAGAATCCATGAGCGGATTCTTTTCAGAGGCCAGCTTCGCTTGCTGTTGTTTCTTGGTTTCGGCGGCAATGCGAATTAGTTCCTGTTTGTGCTTAGCTTGGCTCAGTTCCAGCCCGTCAAGATCACCGTCGAAAGCTTTCCAATCAAATCCAACCGGGTCAGTGCGATCTGTAGGTTGAATTTCTCCGTGTCCGTATACTTCAGGTATCTTGTAGCGGTCGAGCAAGTAATGTACGAGGCGTGATACTGAAGCTAATTGCGGCTTGGTGTATTTTTGCTTCCCTGTACGGACTATTTCGATGCCGATGCTGTTGTCGTTTTTAACGCCTTCTAGTGTGATGAACGAGTTGACGTGAAAGGTTCCAACTATTGGATCACTAACGGTTAGATAAATGATGCCGTCGCGGTCAACGATAAACTGTGTACCGGCATGATTAGGTCCGCTGTTGTTCCAGCTTCTGACAATATTTTTTGCAGAAGCTGGGCTTGCTGTTTCGGTCGAATGAACAACTACTGCTTTTATTGGTGACTTGCGCGTGAAGACGCCACCGCGCAGTGGGAAATAGCTAAAGGCTCCGGCGCGTACCATGTCGCGCGGGGAGTACTTATCTGCGTAGCCGTTCACAAAACTGTCGTTGATCAGTTTCTTTCGTGCCAGAGGCATTGGTTTTACTGGTGGCAGTTTTTTTGCTACGGTGCGTTTTGAAAGGTTGCGTGACGCTATCTTAGATGGCGTGCGTGATTGCTTTTTTGCGAGTTGCTGTGAACTGTTCTTAGCGTTTGCACTTGCAGTATTTGCTTTCTTGTGGTCGGCTGCTTTCTTGTTAAGCGCGTCTGCAGTCGATTTCTTTGCGCTTGTTGAATGTGTCGTAGTCTTTGGGCTGGCTTTTCTTGCAGCTTGCACATTCGGTTTGATCGGATTTATTACTGCTAGTTCGCTTAAAGAATTAGCAGGTTGTGTGAGAACTGCCATCAGAGAAGACATAATGGCAAACATCGAATTACGCAGTCGTTTTGTCACCTGAGGGTCCTCCAGAAAAGAATGCATGCAGCGGCGCTGGACAAAAGTCCAGTTGAAAATCGGCTTCCTATCAAGCTCTACAGCGTAGATTTGTGTCTATCTATTGAGCGCGAAATGCTCTCACACTTGCGCATAGCAAAAGATTTTGCGCATGTGATCACTACTTTTAACACGTTCCTAACATTGATGCGTAGTTCACGTAGATTTCACGCATCAGAGGCGGCGCGTGAAAATCCGCTTCAATTCTGGCAGTTCGCTGAATGGTCAGATCGCTGAGGACGGTGATGCAGGATAAAGTGCGCAAAAATTTGTACAAAACTTTGCCTTCCATGCGCTCAGAATGCGGGTTTCGCAAATGAGCTACGCGAAGAATGGACTGCGAACTATTAATGGTGAAATTCATAACTGATTTCCAAATCGAAAACATTCCAAGCAGACAAGCAATGGTATGTCAAGGTCATCGCTAAATTCATTACCTTGCTATCTCGCTTCTTGAGAAAGTGCCGGTTTCCGGCTGATTCACCAGTATTAGTCAACAGACCTTCCCACGCAATGAGTCCCGTTTTTTTTATGAGCTAGGTTATAATCCTACGTTGATTCCAATCTCGGGACAGGCATGAAGGTAATCGCGGCGATTGATGGTTCAGTCTATTCGCAAGCTGCAGTGGATGCGCTTTCTGGCATCCAGTGGCCCCCAGGGACGGAAATCAAGCTTTTGACCGTTTTGAGACCTGGCGAAAGTAATTTCCCCGCGTCGAGCAAAAGTCCTTCTGAGATTACCGGAACCCAGTCAGCTGCAAAAGCCCTGGCTTTGATGACAGTGAGGCTGCAACAGCTGTTGGTTGAATGCAAGATTTCGAGCGAGTTCCTCCAGGGCGAGCCCAAGGGACAGATCCTCGAATACTGCAAGCAGTGGGGTGCTGAGCTCATCGTTATGGGAACGAGGGGCAATAAGGGACTGGATTTGATTTTGCTTGGCAGCATCTCTCAGGGTGTGTTAATGCAATCGCAGTGCCCTGTATTAGTCGTCAAGTCAGATCCGAACCACGCCACGCATGCTACTAATAAGTTCAAGAATGTGCTGGTAACAACCGATAATTCTCCATACTCAGACGCCGCTTTGACATGGTTAAAGTCATTGGTTTGGCCGGAAGACACTAATTTCAGGCTGACAACAGTTGTGCAACGGATGTCCGACTCGTTGCTAGACTTGGGTTCTGCTGCCCTGGCGGAACGAGTTGTTCACGAGCATGACGGTATGAAGGAAGTGGCAAGGAAACAGTTGGAGCTGGTAAAAGCCGACCTGGAGAGCAAGGTTGGTAGTGGTCGTGTTTCCATCGACATTGGCGAAGGTGACCCCCGCGAAGTGATTTTGCAGATGGCACAGAGCTGGTCTGCTGACTTGGTTGTAATGGGATCGCATGGAAGGACGGGATTGAAGAAGCTTTTGCTTGGAAGCGTTTCTCAGGCGGTTGCCATTCACTGTCCGTGTTCAGTTGCTATAGTCAAGGGTGTCGTTCAACCCGGACAGGCAGGAATACGTGAAACCGGGCGATTCCAAGTTCCGAAGGATCTCGCCAAGAAAAAGATCATTGATACATAGGTGAATGACGCTACATACCGGCTTCTTTTTTGGCGGTGGGTGGGGTTACAGGGACGATGCCGAAATCAGTCATCCAGCTTGTGACTTGTTCTTTTGCTCGTTTGCCGGAAAGGCTTAATTTGCCGGTTTTATCATAAATGAAATAAGCAGGAACTGTGTTGATTTTGAATTGCTTCGCCGCCGGTGATTCCCAACCAATGTCTTTCTCCATCTGTCCATCAAGCATTAATTCGGCAACCTTGATGTCAGATTTAGCTTCAGCGAGTTGCTTTATTTTCGGAGCCACACGCTTACATGGTCCGCAGTGATCGCTATGAACGAATAGCAATGTTGGTTTCTCTTTGGACAGAACCGCGTTTAAATCGACTTTTGCGCCCGGTGTTTTCTTGTTTATTTCGAATACAGCACCATTTTCTTCTACTGTTGTTTGGCTGAACGCTGCCATGTTTAACGTAGCGATCGCACCTGCCACAAGGCTGATCTGTTTTAGCAATTTTTCTACTCCTGTCTTATAGGATGAATCCGCTGCGAGATGCGCTGTCTAATTTGCGTAGTAATTCGTCATCACCAATCAGACCGGCAGCCTCAAGCAGCTTTTCACGAAGACGCTTCGTTGTGTCGTGTTGTGGACCAAAGTCGCGCTCGGCAATGTCATAACCGCGTTGCCACATGTGGATGGCGTCAAGCAAATCGTTGAGGTGTCTGCAACAGTCGCCCTTTGATTCTAAGCATGATATCAATTCTCGGTCATCTGTGCCATATAGTTTTTCCCGAACAATGAGCGCGCGATCGTAACAGCCTATCGCTGTTTGATGATCGTCTTTATTGCAGAAGTGCATGGCAAGCTGTTCTATGCCTTTTGCGTATGGTATGGATACTTGTCCAAACTGTTTGGCACGTAGCTGCATAGCTAATTTTGATAATCTAATCGTTTCGTCGAAGTCTTGTTCGGCCGCTTTGAACTCACAGTATTGATCCATTATTCGCAACATTGTCTCAGGCGATGATGCTTGTTGAACGCCACCAAGGATGCCGAACGCGCGCTTATACAGAAGGTCAGCTTCGATCCATTGTTGGCGCATGAAGTAGATGCGAGCTACCTCTCCCAGTGCATAACCGATATCCTGTGAATCATGAGGAAGCTCTTTCTCCAAACGATGAAGTTTGTCGTTTGCCTCCTTGAGTTCATTTGAGTACATGTCGCGGCTCTTCGGATGCACAGAGAATAAATCGAGCATCTCATCGAGATTCTTGCCTGTACCAGCCGCATATCGTACAAGCCATATTCCAAGTTGCGCTGGCATCTCTCCGTTTCGCACCAAGATTTGCACTTGGAGTGCCGTGTGTAAATCCTCTTCACTTACCAGATTCAGCGTCACCAGTGAGCGGCCCAATGGTGTTCTCGATTCTTTTCCATAGTCCAGCGCTTTCTTTAACGTCTCCTCGCTGAGCAAAGCAGCTGCGATCAAAAGCTCGCCTAAAGCCAACTTGTCGGGCTCGCGTGTGTTCATTTGAGATGCGGAGGCATACAGCTTAATCGCTTCGACCAGTCTGGGATCTTCGGTGGTCTTACCTAGTGATTCCAGTACCAGTACGCCTTCCTTGAGATTCTTTTCTGCATCGGTAAATTTTCGGCGTGAGAGATTCAAATTCGCCAGTGCGGAAAGCAGAGAGAAAAATTCCTCACTCGATCTGTTGCCGGTGCCTTCTAGGCAAAGTTGTGCTTGTTCAAAGTATGTGCGTGCCTCTGCAAAGCGTCGCTGTTGTACTGCCAGTGTGCCGAGCTTGCGCACTGTGGCAGCGAGTTCACAGGCTGATTCTGGAAGCGATTCTTCTAAGACTAGTACTGCCTCATCGTACTTCATTTCGGCACGGGCCCAGAGCCCGTTGTTTTGATATGCCTCACCGATCTTCACGAGTTGCATCGCGTACAATAGACCCTGGTAAGTTCCTTGATCGCGCAGTTCGGCCTTTGCGGCAATCACATCTTCGGGGTCTTTGCTGTGGCGGAACTGTTCGTTTTGCCAGCCGATGGCTTTTAATGCATCATTGACTGTCATTCCATGTTCGCGCATTTGATTTAGAGCACGAACAGCAAGTGAGCCGCTCATTCCCTCAATTTTGCAGACTTTTTGCATTTCCAGCGCATCGTTTACAGTCTGTTGGCTGAGCATTTTTGAGGAGACGAGTACCTTGCCCAGTGCCTGAAAGCTTTTTCTAGAAATATCGACTGCCCGTTCAAGGTCGAACTGGGATATGAAACCTGCTTCTAGGAGCAAGTCCCCCAATCGTTTAATAGAACCCCCGGACATTGATTGCATAAGCGTGCTGACTAGCCGTTCGGCTAAACCCCCATGTCTATATATGCCCTAGCTGCGGCGTTTAACGCCAGGTGTTCGCCTCCCACTATTGCAAGGCTGAAATAATTGCCCTAACTTCGACGATCGATGACGCGGCGGAGTTTTCCTGTTCGAGCATTTATTTCCAAAGTTGACTGTTCAACCCATTCTATGCGCAATGGATGAATTTTGCTGTCGCGAATGGCATCGGCAAACATCTTGCGTTCAAGTCCGAAGCGCTCTGAGATCTGGTGTTCGACCGCCTGATAATCTTGAGGGCGTTCGTGGGTTGCGATTCGTAGAGTGAGCAAATCCTTCAGGTCGATATGAGAGATGAGCAGCTGGAACGCACTGACATGAAATGGCAGATTCATCGCCATGAGGACCGAGCGCATGTCTTCAAAATAAACGGACACTGGTCCAACGCGGGCGGCTTCCTCTGAGCGTCCGAGAATCTTGTATTTTCGATCATGCCTGTTGGAATTTGGAGCTTGTTCCTCGGTCCAAATTGCTCGATCACCAACCGGGTATCTGATAATCGGCATGTAAGACCGAATGAGATTAGTGAGTACGATCTTTCCGGGTCTATCAATTTCGGAGATTGGCTCTAGACTATCTTCATCTACGATCTCCAGAATGGTAGCGCTACCGAAACAGCGATGTTCGTCGGGTCCACAGCTCTCATCCGAATACCCAATCAGGCCTGCATCGACACTTGCATATCCAATTGAACGGATATCGACGCTTGGAAATATTTCTGCCAGTCGATTTCGCTGATCCGGATACATGGATTCACCGCCGAACATGATTTTGTTGACTTTGATTTCCGGATAGTCGTGTTTGTGTTCGGCGTAGAATTCAGCCACATTCATCAAAGTCGTAGGCAGACCAGCAAGCAAGTTTATTTCGAATTCCTGCATTGTGCGCAGTATAATCTCAGGCTTAGTGCTGCCGCTGATTGGGAATTGGAGCGCTCCTACTGGTGCTAACTCAACGCACTTCATTATGAAAATGAAGGATGCATACAGTTCGCCTACGTAAAACAAATTTGCTATTCGATCAATCGCTTTTAGACCAGCCCTATTCATCCCTTCGCCAAATACCGAGCAGAAAGTATTCCATTCATCTCGGGAATAGACGGAGAATTTTGGATTGTCTGTTGTTCCGCCACTTTTGAAAGCAATTCCGGCAACCGAGCTGTCCGTGAAAACTCGGTTGTTCTTGGGAGTATTTGCGCTCCAATATTCGGATTGATCGACAATCGGCAAGTCCGAAAGTTTAGTGAAGTTTGAAGTGTCCTTATAAAGATCGCGATAGTAAGGCGATCGTTCTTTAGCAAGCTGAGCTAATTCCTTCCAATTGAATGCTTCCACGAAACTTCATCTCCACTGACTGATTTCTCTCAGAAATCTTCTCGTCGTTTATCCACTATTCGTTTGAGTTTGCCGCTGCCTGTTGCCCGCTCAAAATTTTCAACGGCGACTGATGCGATGCTAAGTTTCAAAAGCTTGTCTTCCTCGACGATATGGCGAAGGTCATCGTACCCTTCCAAAAGTTGAGCTCGGATCGTAAGCTCGTCTATGATCGGTGTCGATTGGTTCTCACTATTTAGGTTCGCTAGGCAGACGCAGATTTCTTCGCCGTGAGAATTCTCTTTCAGAATCAATTGGACTTCTCCCGCATAATTCAGGTTGTCCGCAAGGATCTGCGCGAATTTGGCATAGTTGAAAAATGCACTGCCGATCTTAAACACATCGCCATGCCGACCCAGTAGTTCGAACCTTGTTGCAGTTCTTCCGCAGGGGCAGTCACCAGGAATGAGTCTGGCAATGTCTCCTATGTCATAACGCGTGATGTCTTGTCCGGATCGTTGCAGCGATGTCAGAATTACTCGTCCCGGTTCGCCAGGTGTGACAGGTTTGTCTGATTCGGGATCGATGATCTCGAGCAGGTGCAAGGTCGTGTATAGATGGTGAATAGAACCGGTACAGCTAGGGCATTGATAACCGATAGGACCGGCGTCCACACTGCCGTAGCCGCAGGAACGAATAAGGTCCACGCCAAATTTCTTGTGAAAAAGTTCGCGTTGTTTTTCCGTGAAGTGTTCGCCTGCATAGAAGATTTTTTTGACGACTTGATTCTTCTCGAAAATTTCCGAGTGATTGGTGAAGAGCTGGATCAGATACGATGGCATTCCTAAGAGAGTATTGCATTTTTGTGAAACGATTGTTTTTGCTACCTGCTCCAGATCCGCAATCCCCGCCATTGGATATTGAATCGCTTTCAGCGTTTCAAGTATGGTGAAGAAACTGACAAATCCTCCGTAGAGCCCTCCTGCAAAAAATAGATTCATGCAACGATCATTTTGGAGATCAAGACCAGCTGCATAAAGACCATAAGCTGCTGCTCTCATCTGCAAGTGATAATCGTCGTATGTAAAAACGGATAATTTCGGATCGCCGGAGCTGCCTCCACTCTTGAAGAACATTTCCGCAAATCGATCTTCAACCTTCATGGATTGAAAATCTTCTTTACTCATGATTGGCTTCTCAGGCACGCTTCTATCAGCAACACGCAACTCGGCAAAACTCGAAACACCCTCAAGCAGATCCCGATCAACTGGTGTATGTCCAATACTCTGGCTGAAATCGCCAGCATGTTCGATCGTAGAATCGCCAGCATGCTGGATCGTAGAATCGCCAGCATGTTCGATCCCGGGAGCGCCGGCATCCTGCCGGCTTCTCTGCAGCTGAGGACTCATCGCCTGCGTACTTGTTTGCAAGCTAACTCTCCGCGAATATCGTTGAAGAGCAAAAACGCCATCATGCGGTTCACCACTGTAACTATCCAGCATGCCACCACATCTTGTAATGCGCAGGACTCCAGCTTGTGTGAATGCTTCTGAAAGTTCAGCAAGAGAAGTCCTTTTACATGCCACGCCGGCAGTTTGCAGAAAGAAGCGAAAAGGACTTAAAGTGGCGGCAATATCCTTGCGAAGTAGTGGTTTTACCCAAACTGTCCGGTAGAGTGGCGAAGCTTTCAACACCGAGGAGAATTCAATAAGAATGCGCCATGTTCCGTTCGGATCTTCAATCAGTTGAGTTAGTCCTAAACAAGATTCCAACCTGCAGAGCTCTACGACAGATGTGATCTCTGCTTGCTCCTGAGCAGCAGGTTCCTTAATTGGAACTGCCGCTGAACTAGCTGCCAAAACCTTAGCCATTCGCTTGGCAAAGTCTGTAAGCTCTGCGCGATCGTCTGTTTCGACATAAACTATTTGCGGGCTCGAACATGCTTGCTGCTCCATTCGACAACATTCAAAAGCCAAGCCGGAAAGAGAGTGATCATCGTCAAGGCTGTCCTTCGCGAAATATGCAAAGGAGATCTTCGGACCCCATTCGATAAATCTCGCGTGCACTGGTGCTAATTCCTTGATCCCTGCGATAGCGCCTTCATCTCCCCAGACGATGACCCCATCAGCTCTTGAGAGAAGCGTTGAGAGTGCATGGCGTTCTTTTGAGGAAATCCGGCACGCGAAGATGCGTGGGGCTAGTGTGCTGCTAGGATCTTGATCGATGAGGTGCTTCAGAAACACTTGTGCAAAGATTTCATCGGAACCGCCTGTTTTTAGAAAATTGACATTGCCGCTGAGCAGTCCCTCAAGAACGCTCCAGGCACCGGCGCTGAATGCGTTGGTTGGTGCAATGTGAACGAGAAAACCCAATGGCGCCCACTTTTCGAAGTTATCATCGCGATGATCTTGTCTGGTAAAGTTGAACGGATCGTAAAGACCCAACTCGCACGCTAGTTTCTTCTCGAGATCCGACCGGCTAAGGAAAATGGCAAGCTCGCTAAGTTCCTTGTCGCGCTCTTCTTGCTGCATTTGAAATCCGCTCTGCAAGATAGATTCAAGGGACCGATAGACTGGTGAGTTGCTGTCTCTCAGCAGGTGGCTGAGATTCTCGCAAGCATCAAGTAGAGCGCGGACATCAAATGGAAGGGCAAGTGCATTGCGCACGTCTTCATCGAGTCCAGCAAGACGATGCTTTAATTGCTCATCACTGAGCCATTCTCCTTGCCATAGATGAGGTGTCGCAAGACTGCTCATGCCTTCCGCTTCTCCTTTGACATAAGCTCTGCTGCCGCTACCGCGCAGCTCTTATTTCTCGACAAACCGGCTCTACCATGAACCACAAAGTAGGGAGTTTCCAGCGCGCAAGGACATGCAGATCCCGGATACCATGATGCCAGGTCTCCCATCATCACACTTGCGGCGGGTACCGATGTTATGTAGGGAGAAACGAAGTGAAGGAACCCTTTCTCACCTTGCGGTAGTGGTGCTAGTGTTTTTACATCGCGGATGAACACGCGAGACCAAACAGGGATGTGGAACTGATGCTGCTCGCACTCGATGTATGGAATGCAGTGCTCGACAGATCCGAAGCCGTCTCGTAAGCGGGCGTCGGGAATGCCGAGCTGCTCGTTTGCATGCCTGTATAAATCAAGTTTGTCGATTGCCTTATCGGCGTGACCCTTCCAACCCCCACCCAAGAAGACGAGTGATTCGGAGGACAGCTTGAGAGGTGGTAATTTGAGGTCGCGCATGCGTTCTAACGTGAAATGCAAAAATGCCGGAAATCCAAAAATGCGAACAGGTAAGCCTTCTTTCTCGAATTGCTGAAGCCGATCGATACAACCGAAAACATCAAACTCATGCGCTCCCTGACCGGTTCGTCTCAGTGCAGTGAAGACACGATTAATTGGAGCGTACTTGCAAAGGAAATTATCCGTGTAGGAGGTACCCAATTTGGAATCAGCTTCTGTTTCATAGCTGTACAGCAAATAGTTTGTTGGTGTCGTGCTGTACCAGCCATTCTCCTTGAAAATGAAGTCGATCATTCTTTGTGCTGATCCGAGTGTCCACTCGTCAAAGAAAATCTGTGACTTCTGTCCAGTGGTTCCGGATGAAGTGAGATGCACGGCGACTTCGTCGCGCTTTATCGATAGTTCCTCATGCAGCTTGAAGAAATTCGCCAGTACAAATGGCACTTTCGCGCAGTCGGCAATCTTGGTGAGATCGTCTACATCGAATCCGCGCATCTTTAGCACGTTGCCATAGAACTCATTCTTTTGCTTGTGCCATTCGATAATCTCTTTCATTGCATTCAGGAAGAGTTGATCGGACGATTGGGAAACTTCGTATGGACTGGCAAGGTCGCAAAGGGCTTGTACATTGGCGAGTGATTTTGGGTCAGGCACGCAGAGATTACTTGTAGTCATTGAAGACCTCCAAGGACTCCAGGTGCATTTGTTTCCACAGGAAAACGTACTGGTCTACGTACGGTTTAAAGGCTTTATCAACTTGCATGCCAACAAAGTCGAGCGGCTCAGATGTGCGTGTCATGATGACATAGTCGTAGGTCTTACCATTCTTCTCCCGCATGGCAGGATAGAGTGCCGATGGAAGGAATTGGGCCCGCAATAGCACTTCAAGAGACTCAAATCGATCTGCGCGGATCAGAACTTCGACGTAGGTAATTCCTAGCGAGCGTAATTTATCAAGCAAGGACGGAAATGTTTCATGCATGGCGTACATGGGCTGGCTGCAAGAAATGATCGTGCAGTATCCGTCGAGTTGATTGTAGTAGGCAAAAATTTCGACCTTTCCTGACTCATCTACGATTAATAAGTTTGGAAGATGAAATGGGTAGAATTGCGCATCTGCATCAGTTATCTGCGCCTGAAAACGGCGTAGTACATAATTTGGAGCGTATATCGCCTCATAGGTAGTGTCCCATGGTGAGCCACGCTTGATTGATCGGTCGGATAAAGATTCTGCTTTCGGTATTTCGAATTCAGGGTAGATGTTTTTGACGACCTGATAAAGTGGTACCAGTCGCAACGGGATCTTTTCCGTTTGCACTCTTCGTTCCAGCACCCCTTCCTGAAACTTCGCGAACAGTGTAGTTGTTTCGTGCCGTTTGATTCTATGCGCATTTGGAAAAATACCGAGGGGCAGATATTTTTCTTTCAGAAATATCAACTGCGGTCCAATACTCTGGGTTCGCGTTGTTGTGTAGACGGAATTACAGGGTCCGCCTTTCTTGATCAAATTATCGCCCCAAGCGCAGAGGCGCGAAGCTATTCCTACTTTGCGATAATCAGGATGCACTACCAGCGCAAGTCCTTTTGCCACTTTGTCGGCCAGGTCAAGCTCGTAGACCATGGAGCCAACTATCATGCCACCGCGCCCTTTGTCACGCGCGATTAACCATTTACACGATTCCGAGTTTATTGCTTTAGCCGCATCCTTCGCATTGTTTCCAAAGCCGATCGGATAGTTCTGACCGTAGACCATGAAATAGAGCTTCAGCAACTCATCAATATCTTTGAGCGTTGGCGATTCGATGACTATTCTCATATCAAACGCTCCTGATTCCTGGAATGAATGGAATAACGAATGCTATTGCAATCACAATTCCGGCGCAGAGTGCAGCGAACTGGGGCACCGGTACTGTTTCAATGAAAGACCCAATAACACCCATGGAGATCGGTAAAGACGCCACGCTTATCAAGTTCACCATCCCCATCACTACTGGCACGTCATCAGCTGCCGGTGCACTTTGAAAAAATGTCAGACACACAACGTTTGCCAGAGATAGAAAGAAGCCGAGAAAGAGAACCGCAATGCAACCGAACCAAATGTAATTGGTAAAAGTGAAGACCAGATAAGCGACCGCCATTAAGCAAAGTGAAATACTCACTCTCTTCCATGTCGCTCCGGGTAGTTTCACAAAAGACAGAAGCATGCCTCCGGCAACTGTTCCAATGCCAAGGAAAAATTCTAGCTTTGCAAGCGCGGCAATGCCCTCGGCATACACATTTTTTGCATACCACGGCATGAAGATCATGAGAGGAGCCAAAAAGAAGTTCATGAATAGAAACGTGAGAAGCATTCCAGAAATAACTGGTTGACTTTTGAGAACCTCTTGTATGGAGCGTGTTTTCGCCTGGTCGCTAGATGTGGGAATCGAGTCGTTGGTTTTCTGAGCATCCGCGCTCAGAAGGTCTAGATCTTGCACTGCAGACTTCGCTATTGGCTCTTTTCCGGGCAGTCTTATCGCAAGCGCGAGGAGAAAGGAGAAAAGATAGCTTAAGCCATTGATAGCCAGCATACCCGCTAGTCCGACCCATGCATAAGCCAATGCAGAAATTAGTGGACCGAGAACATTTCCCCATGCAAAACAAGAATCGATGAGCGCTGTTAGTTTATCCCTATTGTCCCCGGGCTCCATAAGATCGAGTGGCAAACTCAAGATGGCGGGATTAAATAGCGCTCCAGCGATGTTTGAGACAAAAGCCGAAATCATCAGAACTGCCAGGAGATCGTTGTTCGACCGGAAGAGCGGAACAGCGGCGGCGATAGCCAGAAATAAAATCGCCCTGATGAAATCAGTCCAGATAACGGCTTTTAGCGCGCCCCAGGCGCTTATCCAGTGCCCAGATTTGGTTGCGAGTAGAAAGTGAGGCAAGGCACCAATGGCGATAAACCACGGCACCCATTTTGGGCTGAATTGCGCGCACAAAACCCAAATCATTCCTACTGACATTAGCTTGTCGCAGGATTGTGATATTAACTGGCCCCAAAAAACCTTTTGCGAGTTTGGATCACGCAAAACAAAGAATGAGTTCTTTGGGGGGTCTTGATCAGTCACACGGCTAGCCCTGGATGTAGGGGCGCATTGCAGGCGCCCGAACCGTCAAGTCAAGTGGTTGAGCGAAGCAGCGATCCCAAACAAGTTCATCGAACATGGTTCTTTGTCTTTGTGGGATCGCGTCCATACTGTCATCTTAATGCAGGGCTCTTGTAAAGGTATACAACCCTGTCACTTAGAAAGAGATAAGCAGTGCGTGCTTGACAAGGTGGTTCGTTGTGGAGCCAATTGGGGTTCTCTTGAAAGGCTTGTTAAGTAAAGAATGCTTGCAGGATTTGGGACGATTCCCTATTGTTGCTTAGCATTTTTCAGTTTTGATAGTCGCGCTCCGGAGGGGCAATGAACGTTGTTGCTAATGGTGGACCGATTATAGAGAACCGAACTGTGAGTAGATTTGCTTTTGCTTGCTTTGCGATGCTGCTAGCCTCTTCGGTGTTAATCAACGAGCCGAATTTTGCCAATGCGTCTACGCAGTCCATGGATTTTGCGCAAGGGGAGCCGCAGAGTCACTCTGCCCAGCTAGCTACTGACGGTACTGCGGGTGGTTCCACTCCTGAGTCTTTGCAGGAAAAGGACTTGAAGGGATTCGCTAACATTCGCGAAACCATGCCGATCTATCTTTCGCAGACTTCCGTAAATGGGTTCCGCATGGATGCTGGGTCTCGATTTGTAGTTATTCTAGAAAATGGAATTGATAGTTCAAGCGCTAACATAGGAGATTCTGTTTCTGCGAAGTTTGCCGAGACAATCAGCTACGCAGGAGAAACTGTCATTCCCGCAGGTTCCATGCTTTCTGGATCACTCGTATTCGTTGATAAAGCGCGCAGTCCTCTCAGGGCCGACTTACCTGGAAAACACTGGCTCAATGCCCAGGGTGGTATCGGAATTCGTTTCGATAAGTTGGCGATTAGAAATCGCACAATTTCACTAAACGCGGTGCCAGCTCCAAAAGCGATGGTGAATGCTGTCGCTACGACGACTCGCTCTCGCTTGATTACGGACAAGAATGGAGACATCACTGTCTATTATGGTTCCGGCAAATATACCGGAATGGAGCTTGGTATTGAGGGTGCATCACTGGCGACTGGTCCGTTCGGACTTCTTGTTGGTCCTGCTCTTTCTGGGATTGCAGGGGCGGCTAGCCCATCCTATGCGGAAGGGCACCCTGACGATCAAAAGGGATTCAAGGTTAGAACCAAAGGATTTTTGCTCGGCATGGTAAAGGGACTTCCTGGTGGCGGTATCGTGACCGGTGCTGCTGAGCATGGTTACGATGTTGTTTTGGTCCCCGGTGACAAGATCATATTGGAACTAAAAGAGGATATGAACATATAGCGATGTCATCGTTGAACTGAAGGTACTTGTAACAATCAGAAGGTGGGGAAATGTTTGCGATTAAGAATGAACTGGTATCTCGAGCTAATCTGCAAGTAATGCGCGTGCTTGCGATTGCCGCCGTCATAGGCTTCTTCTATTCATCTCTATTACCTGCAAGCGCAGTTGATACTCAGAAAGCGTCGACTAAGCGAACAACACCACTTCAGCTAGGTGTCTGTTTCCACAACTATGAGGAGTACAACCCTGCAGCAGCGAAAGTGTTGGATGATTTACGCGGCGCAGGGAGCTTTTGGATCCGTGGTGACTATGAGCACCCCGCTAAAGACGCGGTGTTTGCAAAAGACATGGAGAAAAAGAAGATCAAAACACTTGCGTTACTGGTGGCATATAAAAAACGAAGCTTGGCGGAGTGGACCAAATATGTTGAGAGCGAAGTCAAAGCCTTGCCAAATGTGGATGCCTGGGAGGTTCACAACGAGCCTGAAATGACATGGTGGGGTGGACCCACGCCAGCTCCTGAATATATAAAGATGGCGAAGGAAGCTCATCGCATTATCAAAGCAGCAAATCCAAATGCGCTTGTTGTTGGTCCGGCTGTTGGAGCCACTGCCGGTGGCATCAAATATCTGAAGCAGTTGATTGATGGTGGTGTTCTTGATTATCTGGATGCGATCAGCTTCCACTATTACATCTTTCACAAGAATCTTGATGTGGAAGGCATAAAGAAAGTAGTTGCTGGTAGGAAGCCTCTCTGGATTACAGAGACAGGCTGGACGGTGGCAGATCAGGCTGGCGGAGAAGCCGCACAGGCGAAATACGTGCGGGAGTATTACGATCCGGAGAAAGGGAAACTGGGATCAGATCCCGCAATTGGAGTTATATTCAACTACGAGCTTAACGACGATCATTTTCCTTTGCCAAAAGGAAAAGACGACGGCTGGGGGCTGACATGCGGAGCCAAAGGACAGTTCAAGCGAAAACAAGCCTACGCTGACTTCAAAGCTCTGGTTAAGAAAGTCAACGAAACAAAGTAAGTTTATTCGCGAGTCCCATATGGAGCGCGGACGTCCCGTCCGCCCATAAGCGCGAAGCGCGTTGCCGCTGTGAATGCATAATCCGGCTGTTAAAGGGTGTTGTATTCGAGATCGCATCTCGCATTAGTAATAAGCGGACAAGATGTCCGCTGCCCATACTTATGGGCGGACAAGATGATGCTGTTGGCGATCTCATCTCAGCTTGGTCTAGTGCAGATTTTTGCAGCTAGTATGGAGCGCGGACATCTTGTCCGCCCATAAGCGCGAAGCGCGTTGCAGCTACGCATTCGGAGTTTCGCAAGAGGTAGAGTCTCCCTAAAGCTGTAGCGTAGATAGTAGAATCTGCCTATGGGCGGACGGGACGTCCGCGCTCCATACATGAGATCGCCAACAGCATCAAGATGTCCGCGCTCCATACAGCTGCAACGTTGACGCTTTCCACAGCTGCAATCTATTCGCCTCAACGGCAGGCGAAGACGCACTGAACGCGCGCTTCTTCAATGACGATATCGGCGAACTTATCAGCGCTTGCTGCTGAATTCGCGACTCTTGATTATTTTACTGGAATGTATATGTCGACTTCGCCGCTCGCAGTCTTCGGATCAAAGCGCTCATCATACAATTCAAAATCGGGACCTTCTCGGTACATTTGCTGATTCTCTGGTACCCAATGCTCCCATACATGCATCACGAGATCCGGAAATTTCGCAATTGGACCACTGAAAGTAAAAACCGCGTAGTTACCTGCGGGTAACTCGCATTGAATCATTCCGTCGTTCTCCTGCTGGCAGTTTTGCTCTGGTACAGCGGCGACATAAACGAAGGTCTCGTCCGTTCCTTTCAGGATTCCCGGATGGTTCTTCATGCAAATGCCGTAAGCTTTGCGATGTGGAATACCTTTGTTCTCACAGAATTTATTGAAGTCTTGCCACAATGTTTTGATTTCAGAAATGCGATCTTCATTCAGCGCTTTACCCAAACCACGTACTTGGGCACCTTCGAATTTTACGAATTTCGGTTGAATCAATGTGCCTCCAGTTTTGGTAAAGCTGATGTCATTATGGTTGCTAAGCCGGTTGAACAGTATAGCAAGTCTTGCGTGGCTGCTGTATAGCAACGGCTACAAAGAGCAAAAGACCTGTGATAAACTTTGACATCTCATGAGGTTCATCTATGTCTAAAGTATTGTCGGTGCAGCTGCGCGATCCTTGCGATTCGGATTTAGCTATCCTTTTTGAGCAGCAGAAAGATTCTGATTACAACAACATGGCAGCTTTCACCAAGCCTGATCCGTCCGATTGGAATGCTTTTCATGAGCAGTGGACGCGAATATTGAGTGACTCGAATATATTGAAAAAAGTCATTCTGTTTGATGGAGCCGTGATAGGTTCGATTTGCAAGTTTCAAATGTTTGGAAAAACGCAAGTTTGCTACGGCATCGATAAGAATTTTTGGGGGAAAGGTTTCACTACTTCTGCTCTCGAACAGTTTCTCCACCTTATTGATGAGCGACCGTTATACGCACAAGCTGCAAGCGATAACCACGGATCGATTCGAGTACTGGAAAAATGCGGATTCAAATTGATCGGTACAGAAATCGGTTTCGCAAATGCAAGGCAATCTGAAATCGAAGAAAGCATTTTTGAACTTGTGTAGTGCGTAGTTTCAAGATTTGCGAAAGCGTGATTTAATTGCTGCATCAACGCGAGGTCCCGATGCCGTCAGTAATTTATCCGCAGTGTTTGTGCGTTCTTTATGATCGTGAGATAGGACTTGAGAACATTGAGAAGGCTCTGAGTTCATTTGAAATAGTCGGGCGTAATGATGAACCGGCACTTGAATGGATGTACAGTGGTCCGAATATTTCTCTTTCCTACCTTCCTGAGGATCGCGGATTTATCATTATTGATGTCGTGAACCGCCCATGGCCCGATGAAATGGGTGACCCCGATCATGAAGCCGGCCTGTTTACAGCTTGGACCTTGGGACAGTTTGGTAATCTCGTTTATCCTGGAGCGCTCCGACGCGCTAAGGAACAATCTTGGACTTGGGAGGATGCTGCGGGAACGGCAGACCAGCACAAGAGTTTTGTTAGGATTCGCTCGAGTTATGTAAGGCTTACGGAAGAGGAGTCTTTTGTTCCAGCCGATTATGAGCCGTTGGCAGAGCTGGAGTTTATGACTGACTTAGCCCTTGAACTTTTGAAGGGTGTGGGGTCTCTATGTTATTTTGATCCCAACGGGGAAGTATTGAGAGATCTCGTTACCCTTACGCAAGATGTTGAAAGGATGCGCGTGGAGAATCTGCCACCATTTGAGGTGTGGTCCAACATTCGGATTCTGAAAATGGATGGTGATTGGATGTTGATGGATACTGTTGGGAATCAGCAGTATGGTTTGTCAGATTTCGAAGCTTGCTTTCCCGAGGAGAAATTTGATCCAGAAGAAGTTCATGACTTTTTGAGGCAGCTTACTTTCTATCAGCTGGAGAACGATGCCACCATTAGTGATGGCGATACCACGGATGGTCCTGCGGGGGAACTGTGGAAGGTTAAGGCTGTTGAGGAGTCACTTGTTATTCCGCCGAGAAAGGTGTTGCGCTGGTATCCCGACGGGATGCAGCCGCCTGTTTAAAGATTCTGGTTGTTCCGGTTCTATCCATTGCAACGATTCGGTAGGACCTGTTTTTCTGAGCTTCATGAGCTGCATTGTAAGCTTCATTAGCTGCAACGCGCTTTGCGCTTATGGGCGGACGGGACGTCCGCGCTCCATACGTAGCTGCAACGCGCTTCGCTGCTTAGCTGATTTTGGCTAAGCGTCCTAGCTTTTCGTAGGAGTGCTCAATCTCTTTGAAGTTTGCGCCAATTTGTTTCCAGTCGACTTTTTTGCCTGATTTGGCTGTGTACTCCATTTCTTGACCAAGTGTGCCTAGTTCGGTGGCTCCGATAGACTGACAAGATCCTTTTAGTTGGTGAGCAAGTTCTCCGAGCAACTTTTGGTTTTGTTGCTCTATAGCTGCTTTGATCTTCTGCAGCAGATCTTTGGTTGCGTTTAGGAAAACGGGAAAAAGATCCTCCGCTGCTTCCTCGCCGACTTGGCTGGCGATCGCTTTCAGTAGTTTCGCACGCTCTTCTTCAATGGATAGTATTTCCTCATTCCTGGAGCCATTGCTGCCCGAACGAGAGTAGTCTGCGGACTGCTGCGAATTATCTTGACCGTTGGTATCTTTGGGCTCTCTTACGGCGCTAGAGTTGGCTGATGCTTCAGAGCTTTGTTCCCCATTTCCGGTGCTGCCATTTCCATGGCTATCGCCGTTTGCGTTCATGGCAATTTGTTCCGAGATCACTTTCTCTAATTGTTCGAGCGAGGCCGGTTTAGTCAGGTATTCATCCATACCTGCTGCCAGGCATGCCTCCCGATCGCCAGCCATTGCTCTTGCCGTGAGGCCTACTACAGGTAGGTGGTGCCCGGTTAGCGCCTCGTTTGTTCTGATCGCACCGGTCGCTTGGAAGCCATCCATTTCTGGCATGTGACAATCCATAAGGACCAGCGCATATTTGCCGGTTAGGGCTTCGTTAACTGCATCCTTTCCGTTATTAACGATGACTGAATCAAAACCAAGACGCCTGAGCTGAAGCATGGTGACGTGCTGGTTGATTTCGTTGTCTTCAGCTATAAGAATAAGCGGGCGGCCAATTTTTTCTCTTGGGGGAGTCTTTGGCAAGACCGACGCATCGAATTGTGTATCGGAATTGATTACGCGATTGATGCATTCTTTTAGTCTGGCAGATTTAACTGGTTTGGTCAGATAGCTGGAGAACCCGGCTTTGAGAGCCGCTGGACCTTGCCCCTTTTCGTCAAATGCTGTTAGCAAGATTCGTTTGGTTGGAGCTAGTAGATCATCGGCGCGAATAAGTTCTGCTAATGCGAAACCATCCATTACCGGCATCATAAGATCGATAATCACCAGCTTGTAGGGGTCGCCCTGATCCACGGCTTTGCGCATTTCGATAAGGGCTTCGGGTCCACTTGTAGCAACGTCACATCGCATTGCCCAGAAGGATAAATACCCCTCAAGAATGCGTGCACAAGATGGATGATCGTCAACAACGAGAACGCGCAGGTTTTCCAGTTCTGGTCTCGGTTCATCGATCGGAGCTGCTTGGGATTGTGCAAACGGTACTTTTGCCCAGAATGTTGAGCCCTTTCCTTCTTCGCTGCGGACGCCAATTTCGCCGCCCATCATTTCCACAAGTCGTTTGGATATTGAAAGCCCAAGTCCAGTACCACCATATTTTCGAGTGGTAGATCCATCGGCTTGGGTAAATGCCTGGAAGAGTTTGACGATCTTCTCTTCGGCAATTCCTATGCCCGTGTCAGTCACTTCAAAGAGGATCGAAGTAACTTCACCGTCGACGCTCTTTGACAAATAATCGCATGGTACTGCTTTTAGAACTATTTCACCGACGTGGGTAAACTTAACTGCATTGCTGATAAGATTCAGCAGGATCTGACGGAGTCTTACGGCGTCGCCCTGAAGCATCTTCGGCAAGGTCGGATCTACGAAGGTCATCAACGAAAGTTCTTTGATGCGGGCTTCGTCAGACACCAACCCGGCAACGCCTTCGACAACTGGTACCAGTTCAAAATCACCAATATCTAATTCAAGCTTGCCTGCTTCTATTTTTGATAGATCGAGAATATCATTGATTATTGAAAGCAAGGCCTGGGCAGAGTCCCTGATAATTGTCGCGAACTCGCGTTGATCGTTGTCCAGCTCTGTGTGAAGCAACAATTCAGCCATGCCGGTTACAGCGCTCATGGGCGTTCTAATTTCATGGCTCATGTTGGCGAGGAACTCGCTCTTAAGTCGATTCGATTCCTGCAGTTGCTTGCTTTTCTCTTCTAGCAGTTTGCGATCCATTTCTTGCTTGTAGAGTTCTTGCTTGACACGATATGTTTCGGCCTCAAGTCGTGACTTCTCTGATGCCAGCCGGGCTTCGTACTCGGCTTGCTGCATCTTTTGGATCGTATCTGCCTGCAGTCTAACCTCTTCAGTTTTTTGGAACAGCTCGACAAATACAGTGACTTTGGATCGCAAAATTTCCGGCACAAATGGTTTTATCAAATAGTCAACTGCGCCGAGCGAGTATGCCATTTCAGAGTAAGCATCTTCGACATACATCGCAGTGAGAAAGATGATTGGAGTGGAGGATGATCTGCGTCGTTGTCTTATCAGTTTTGCAGTTTCGAAGCCGTCCATTCCCGGCATTTGAACGTCGAGAAGAATAACGGCAAAATCATTTTCAAGTAACTGCTTAAGAGCTTCTCTTCCTGAATGTGCCTTGACCAGATTCTGATTTAAGTCAGCGAGCGTAGCCTCCAAGGCAGCAAGATTCTCCGGCTGGTCGTCTACCATCAGGATGTTTACTTTCTGCTCTGTGCTTGGCGGTGTCATTTAGTTATCGTTCACTTACGTCACTTGTTAGGATTTGCGGCTTGAGATAGAGATTCGAGGAAGCTTGCTATTTGATTCAGTCGCATGATCTTCGCGTGCTGTGTTGCCGCTATTGTTGACTTTGGAAGGACATCTGCCTCAGCCTCTTCAGGATCTTGGACGATCAATAAACCTCCACGTTCCTCAAGTTCGCGAGCTCCCGAGGGTCCGTCGGCTCCTGTGCCCGTCAGTATGATGCCCACAGCTTTTTCGTTGTACCATTCAGCTGCGGTCTCGAATAGGACGTCAATTGAGGGACGAGAATATTTGACTGGACCTTCTGTTGATAAGGCTAAGTTATCGCCGTCGATCATCAAATGGTAGTCGCTGGGTGCGAAATAGATGTGACCAGGAATCAGTGGTGTCTTGTCGTCTGCTTCGAAGACAGGGTGAGAGGTCCAGAGAGAAAAGTATTTTCCCAGGGATGCTTCACTGTCTTTGGCTCTGTGTTGGACTGCAACGACCGGAAAATTGAATTTGGATGGCAAAGAGGCGAGCAAGCTTTTGAGTGCATGCATGCCGCCAAGGGAGGCACCGATCACCACCAGCTCAAATTTGCTATCTGATTTTTGGAGAGCGGAGTTCATAAGGACGGGTGATACCATTCACGGATCAGTCAACATCGAGGATACCGTTGCCATTTATTGGCGGGATTCCGAGAGCGGAGGAGTTGAAAGGAGCGATGACCTGTGAAACTCCATTGCGTTTAATGGACCGAGATTCCTAGATTACTGGCTATCTATATTCTATTTTAGAGTCTTTTGTCGAACTAGCAACGAATACGGCCAAAAAAACGTTGCTGAAAGATTTCTGAAAACCTTCGTGCATCTAGGAAATGCGTCGATAAAGTCGCTGTAATGCGTCGATCTCCTCGTATGTCTCTTTTTCTGGATTCAAAAGCAGCGATTCCCGTATCCCAAGAGCCAGTACGCCGAAAGGTGACAAGCTCTGATTGAATAGCTGGAATACGCGTGATTGTAGTGCTTTGTTGAAGTAAATCATCACATTGCGGCAAAGAATAAAGTGAAATTCGTGAAATGAGCTGTCTGTCACCAAATTATGATGTGCAAAGACTACATTTTTTCGCAGAGTTTGGTCGAAGATGGCATTGCCATGCTTGGCCGTGTAGTAATCAGAAAATGCAGATTTGCCGCCGGAGCGGAGGTAATTATTGGTGTACTCTTTCATCACCGTAAGCGGCAGAATGCCCGTTTTCGCAGCTTTAATGGCTCCTTCGTTCATGTCGGTAGCGTATAATCGACATTTGTCGTAGAGCCCCTCTTCTTGCATCAAAATTGCCATTGAGTAAACTTCCTCGCCGGATGCGCATCCTGCGTGCCAAATATTGATATTTGGATAGGTTCTCAAAATTGGCAGGACTTTTTCGCGGATTGCAGCGTAAAAATCCGGGTCGCGAAACATAGAAGTGACGCTGATGGTCAAACCATTGAGTAATCGCTCAAGCGTGCCTTGCTGGTGCAAGACTTTGTCTTGCAAGCTGGACACAGAATCAAGCCCCTCCTTGCGCATAACGTGAAGAATTCGCCGGCGCAAAGACGTATAAGCATAATCACGGAAATCGAAACCAAAGCGTCGAAAGATGGCTTCGAGCAAAAGCTCGATTTCCAGACGCTCCAGCTCGTCATCTACTGTCAATTCGCAATCTCGCCGTACCTATCGTTATTTATACAACCAGACACGCAGTACTGACAATAACTGATCTGTATCAACCGGCTTTGCAAGGTAATCCGATGCGCCTGCTTCCAGACATTTTTCGCGATCGCCCTTCATAGCTTTGGCTGTCAGAGCGATGATCGGCAGATTTCTGAAGTCTTCCAGCGCGCGAATCGCCCTCGTTGTCTCGTACCCATCCATTTCCGGCATCATCACATCCATGAGAACCAGGTCGATATCTGGATTATTTTTTACCAGGTCGATTGCGTCCTTGCCATTCTCCGCGTAGAGCACATCGACGTTATGTGGTTCGAGCAAGCTCATTAATGCGAAGATGTTGCGAACATCGTCGTCGACGACGAGAACTTTTGCACCATCAAGAATTGGGTCCGTCTGGTGCAGATCGCGTAACATCTTTTGCTGTGATTCCGGCAAACTGGTCTGCAATCTGTGAAGGAATAGCGCTGTTTCATCCAGCAAACGCTCAGGCGATTTAACATCTTTGACGATGACCGCTTCTGTGAATTTGCGCAGTTCGATTTCTTCCTGACGGGAGAGCTCTTTTCCTGTGTACACAACAATTGGAATCTCTGTTAGATTGAGTTCCTGGTGAATTGTGCGGATAAGATCAAGCCCTGCCATGTCTGGCAGTCCGAGGTCAAGCACCATGCAATCGAAGGGCTGCTGCTTGAGCGCTTCGATAGTCTCAGCAGCGGTGCCAACGGCGACGATGTTGACGTCATTGTTTCCAATCAATTCGATTATGCTGTTGCGCTGATCTTCGTTATCTTCGACAACTAGAAGATTGCGGGCTGGTCGATCCACATAACTCTTGATCGAGTTAAGCGCTTCTTCGAGTTTCTCTTTTGTGACTGGTTTTTGCAAGTAGCCGATTGCGCCAAAACGCAGTCCGCGCCAGCGTCTATCTTCGACAGAGATCACTTCGACAGGAATGTGTCTGGTTGCCGGATCGTGTTTGAGTCGGTCCAAAATGGTCCAACCATCCATATCCGGTAAATTCAAGTCGAGAGTGATTGCATGAGGCTGGAACTTCTTAGCAAGCGCTAAGCCGACTTCGCCTCGCAGCGATACCAGCCCCTTGAAACCGTGTTCGCGAGCAAGATCCAGCAAGAGCCCAGCGAAGTGCACGTCATCTTCAATAATGAGCAAGACGCGATCGTCAGGTTGGATATTGGTGCGATCATCATTAACGTGGCTTTCCAGTAGAATTGCTTTCTCGAGGTCACCACTGCGATCTCGTTCGATGAGAGCGCTGACCATCTTGTCGTGTCTCTGTTGATCGGTGATCTTCGTATGTATGAAGCTTTCCGGAATGTATAAGGTGAATGTGCTTCCCTCTTCCGGCTCGCTCTGCAGTTTGATTTCGCCGCCCAGTAGGCGTGCGATTTCGCGGCTGATTGCAAGTCCCAATCCTGTGCCACCATACTTGCGGCTTGTGGTGCCGTCCGCTTGCTGGAAGGCTTCGAAGATCAGTTTCTGCTTGTCGTGAGGCACACCGATACCAGTATCGGTGACTGCCATCGCAATGACGCGTTCTGCTTTGTTGAGTATCTTGTGGTCGGAGCTCCATCCTTCGGTCGCAATGCTGAAGCGCAGTTCGACCATTCCTTCCTCGGTGAACTTGAAGGCGTTTGAAAGCAAGTTCTTCAATACTTGGTTCAAGCGCTTCTCGTCGGTGTGGATGATGTTCGGCATGCTCTCTTCTTTGACAAGAGAGAATTCCAGTTTCTTGTTGTCTGCAATCGCGCGGAATCCGCGTTCCATGTCCTCTGCCAGTTGTGGGATCGATACCTCGCCGACATCGACGGTGATTGTTCCAGATTCGATCTTGGATAGATCGAGGATGTCGTTGATGAGGTTGAGGAGGTCTGTACCGGCGTTGTGGACTGTTTCGGCGAATTCGACTTGCTTTGGAGTGAGGTTGCCCTCCTTGTTCTCCGTCAACAACTTCGACAGGATCAGCAAGCTGTTGAGAGGAGTACGAAGTTCGTGCGACATGTTCGCCAGGAACTCGGACTTGTATTTGGATGTAAGTTCGAGCTGTTCTGCTTTTTCTTCCAGCGTGAGTCTTGCTTGCTCGATTTCGCGGTTTTTGCGCTCGACCTCGGCATTCTGCAACGCGAGCAAGCGTGCTTTCTCTTGCAGCTCTTCGTTTGTTTGCTGCAATTCTTCTTGTTGTTGTTGAAGCAGTTTTTCTGATTCGCGCAGAGTTGCCGCTTGTTGTTCCAGTCGTGTATTGGTTTCTGTAAGTTCGAGCTGTTGGCTCTGTAGTTCTTGCGCCAAGGTTTGGGATTGCTTGAGCAAGTTTTCCGTTCTCATGTTTGCCTCGATGGTATTAAGAACGATACCAATCGATTCCATCAGCTGGTCAAGGAACGCTAAGTGAGTTTCACTGAATGATTCAAATGATGCCAGCTCGATTACGGCTCGTACTTGTCCTTCAAATAGAACCGGCATGACGACGATGTTGTATGGGACGCCTTCGCCCAATCCGGATTTGATGCGGATGTAGTCTTCAGGGACGTTGCGCAACATGATGCGCTTCTTCTCAAGCAAGCACTGACCAACAAGTCCTTCTTTCGGGCGGAACTTGTGGGAAAGATTCTTGCGCTCAGTGTAGGCGTAGCTGCCTAGCAAGCTCAGGAATTCCTCGGTTTCGTCTTCCGATTCCTTTATATAGAATACGCCGTGCTCGGCGCTAACCAGTGGCGCCAGCTCTGAAAGAATGAGCTCAGCCACTGCCAGCAAGTCTCTTTGTCCTTGCAGGATACGAGTGAATCGAGCAAGGTTGGTTTTGAGCCAGTCTTGCTCCATGTTCTTTTGCGTGGTGTCTTTGAGGTTGCGAATCATCTCGTTGATATTGTCTTTGAGTGATGCGACTTCGCCTTGCGCTTCCACTGTGATGGATCGCGTAAGGTCACCCTTCGTTACAGCTGTTGCTACCTCTGCGATTGCACGTACTTGTGTCGTTAGATTTGCGGCGAGCTGGTTTACGTTGTCCGTTAAGTCTCTCCATGTGCCAGAGGCACCAGGGACGCGGGCTTGACCGCCCAGCTTTCCTTCAACTCCTACCTCACGTGCAACCGTGGTTACCTGATCTGCAAATGTCGCCAGCGTGTCGATCATCTCGTTGATCGTATTTGATAATGCCGCGATTTCACCTTTAGCAGCAAGTACCAGTTTTCGCTTCAGGTCACCGTTTGCAACCGCGGTTACAACGCCGGCAATACCACGCACTTGCTCTGTCAGATTGGACGCCATGAAGTTCACGTTGTCCGTAAGATCCTTCCATGTTCCAGAGACGCCTTTTACTTGCGCTTGTCCACCGAGCTTCCCTTCCGTTCCTACCTCACGAGCAACCCGAGTTACTTCGGATGCGAATGAGGAGAGCTGATCCACCATTGTGTTGATCGTTTCTTTCAGCTCGAGGATTTCGCCTTTGACGTCAACCGTGATTTTCTTGGAGAGGTCACCATTTGCAACAGCCGTCGTAACGTCTTTGATGTTACGGACTTGTGCGGTCAGGTTGGACGCCATTGAATTTACGTTGTCCGTGAGGTCCTTCCACGTTCCGGAGACTCCGCGTACAACCGCTTGTCCACCGAGTTTTCCTTCCGTTCCTACTTCACGAGCAACACGTGTAACCTCAGCTGCAAATGACGAGAGCTGATCGACCATTGTGTTGATCGTTTCTTTCAGTTCGAGAATTTCTCCACGAACGTCCACAGTGATCTTCTTGGAGAGGTCGCCGTTTGCAACAGCCGTCGTTACGTCTGCGATGTTACGCACTTGCGATGTGAGGTTGAACGCCATTGAATTTACGGAATCCGTAAGCGCTTTCCATGTTCCCGAGACGTCTTTTACTTGCGCTTGTCCACCGAGTTTTCCTTCAGTACCTACCTCGCGTGCGACCCGTGTTACTTCAGCTGCGAATGATGACAGCTGGTCCACCATCGTATTGATCGTATTTTTTAGTTCGAGAATTTCGCCTTTAACGTCAACTGTGATTTTCTTTGAGAGGTCACCGTTCGCCACAGCTCTCGTAACGTCTGCGATGTTACGAACTTGTGATGTGAGGTTGGACGCCATGTAGTTCACATTATCTGTGAGGTCTTTCCACGTACCGGCAACACCTTTTACTTCGGCTTGTCCGCCGAGTTTTCCTTCCGTACCTACCTCACGAGCAACCCGCGTTACTTCAGCTGCAAATGATGAGAGCTGGTCCACCATCGTGTTGATCGTATTTTTCAGTTCGAGGATCTCGCCTTTAACGTCTACAGTGATTTTTCTTGAGAGATCGCCGTTAGCCACAGCCGTCGTAACGTCTGCGATGTTACGCACTTGTGATGTGAGGTTGGACGCCATGTAGTTCACGTTGTCCGTGAGATCCTTCCAGGTACCCGATACATCTTTTACGTCAGCTTGTCCACCAAGTATGCCTTCCGTACCTACTTCACGAGCAACCCGTGTTACTTCAGATGCAAATGATGAAAGTTGGTCCACCATCGTGTTGATCGTATTTTTCAGTTCGAGAATTTCGCCTTTGACGTCAACGGTAATTTTCTTCGACAGATCGCCATTAGCAACTGCCGTCGTCACATCTGCGATGTTACGAACCTGAGCTGTCAGATTTCCTGCCATTGAATTGACGTTGTCTGTTAAATCTTTCCATGTGCCGGAGACGCCTTTAACGTCTGCCTGACCGCCCAGGATTCCTTCGGTACCCACTTCACGAGCAACCCGGATAACTTCAGCTGCAAATGAGGAGAGCTGATCCACCATTGTGTTGATCGTATTTTTCAGTTCGAGAATTTCGCCTTTGACGTCGACAGTGATTTTCTTTGAGAGGTCACCGTTTGCAACTGCCGTCGTAACTTCTGCGATGTTACGCACTTGCGATGTGAGGTTTGACGCCATGTAGTTCACATTGTCCGTGAGATCCTTCCATGTGCCGGCGACGCCCTTCACCTGCGCCTGACCGCCGAGCTTGCCTTCTGTACCTACTTCACGGGCAACCCGCGTTACTTCAGCTGCAAATGATGAGAGCTGGTCCACCATCGTGTTGATCGTATTTTTTAGTTCGAGAATTTCGCCTTTGACATCGACGGTGATCTTTCTTGAGAGATCACCGTTAGCCACAGCCGTCGTCACGTCTGCGATGTTACGCACTTGCGATGTGAGGTTTGACGCCATGTAGTTCACATTGTCGGTGAGATCTTTCCACGTGCCGGCGACGCCCTTCACCTGGGCTTGTCCGCCCAACTTTCCTTCCGTACCGACCTCACGAGCAACCCGCGTTACTTCAGCTGCAAATGATGAGAGCTGGTCCACCATTGTGTTGAATGTGTTTTTCAGCTCTAAAATTTCGCCTTTAACGTCTACAGTAATTTTCTTCGACAAGTCACCATTAGCAACTGCGGTCGCTACGTCTTTGATGTTACGCACCTGCGATGTCAGGTTACCTGCCATCGAATTTACGTTGTCTGTCAAGTCTTTCCATGTGCCGGACACACCACGCACAACTGCCTGACCGCCCAGTTTTCCTTCGGTACCTACTTCACGAGCAACCCGTGTTACTTCAGATGCAAATGATGAAAGCTGGTCCACCATTGTGTTGATCGTTTCTTTCAACTCAAGGATTTCGCCTTTAACGTCCACAGTGATTTTCTTTGAGAGGTCGCCGTTTGCCACAGCCGTCGTAACGTCTTTGATGTTACGCACCTGCGCTGTCAGGTTTCCTGCCATTGAATTTACGTTGTCGGTTAAATCTTTCCATGTGCCCGACACGCCCTTCACCACGGCTTGTCCGCCCAGCTTCCCTTCGGTACCTACTTCACGAGCAACCCGTGTTACTTCAGATGCAAATGATGAGAGCTGGTCCACCATCGTGTTGATCGTCTTTGCTGTTCTTAAGAACTCACCTCGAAGAGGAGCGCCTTCGATTTCCAGTGCCATCGACTGCGAAAGATCGCCACGAGCCACTGCGCCGATAACGCGCGATACTTCAGCGGTCGGACGCACCAGGTCGCCTACTAAAGTGTTCACTGAATTGATGCAAGTCTGCCACTCTCCAGTTGCCTCACCGAGCGACGCCCGCTGGGTAATTTTTCCTTCTTTACCGACGACGGTGCTTATGCGGTCCAGCTCTTTGGTCAGGCGTTGATTAAGTTCAATCGCATAATTAAAGGCTTGTGCGACCTCACCTGCGACGCCGATTTGGTCCATCGGCAATCGGTGTGCAAAGACGCCTTTTCCCATAAGCCTGAGAGCTTGCAGCAGCTCTCGGGGGTCAAGCTCGTCGGAATTTTTGCGCGCAGTCGGCATAATTCAGCTTCCTCAGTATTCTGGTGTTCGATTAGTTCAATTAGCTTGAGTTGCTGGGATGATCTCTTAACAACTCATACTACGTAGTTAAACCAAGTGCGAGTGCACTCAGCTTAAAAGTGAATTGATTGATTTGTAGTGTCTCCGGGCTTCCGCTGAATCGGAAGATTCAGCTTTTGCTAACGTTCAGGAGCATCAAAGGGTTTCCTACTCCTAATCAATCTGCAGGGAGGTTAGTTAGGCTTTGCCCTTCTTTCATCCGTTGCCTGATTAGCATCATCAGTTGTACCGCATTACCTTATATAAATAACGACGACCATCGTCGGCGCTGTGTATGCAGATTTTATGAAGAAGCCGATGAGAAGAGTTTTTTACTAGGATTTGCGAAATTGCAAATTTTGTCGGATTATTTTTGCTCGTGGAGTTTGCGTGACGTGATGACATCAGTGTTTGACTCGATTTGTTGTCACGTGGATTCTGCGAATTTGTAACTTGTCATCTTGCGTTTGGCTGGTTTTGATGCCCTTGCTTTATTGGCTTTGCGACGAGTGGAACGGCGACTGTGATGAAAGGTCGTTGGCGCGAATTGCTCCGAAGTGCGGTAAAATATGGTGTTCCAAAGAGATTGCTATGCCCTTCCAGAAGCTTGTTTTTTTATCCCTATTTGCTGTCTCGTCTTACTTCCTGTTTGATCGTACTCTCGTCTCGGCTGCAGTGTCAGATTCGAGTTGGGACAATTATCATGCTATGGCGCAGGCGGCTACTCGTCAGAGAGATTGGAACAAGGCGCAGCAATTTTGGAGGCTGTCGGTTCAGGAAGCGGACGACACTGGCGCTGATCTGACAAAGCTGATTCCATCGCTGATGGGGTTGGGTGATGCGCTTACTCAACTTGGCCGAGTCAACGATGCCCTTGCCGTTTATCAAAGAGCGTACAACGTTTTGCTCAGGGAGAAAGGTCCAGCATCTTCTGAAACCATCAATGCGATGATTGATCTGGCGTCGTGTTATGAGTCGCAAGGGTTGAATCGCAAAGCAGAAGATATGTACAACCGCATTTTTGCTTTGGAATCGCAGTCTGCTGATCCGGCAGTAATGGCCCATGGTTATCATCGAGCTGCTTCTTACTATGCGCGCAGCGGCAAACTCGAAAAGGGTGCTAGTGCTTATCGGAAAGCTATCAGCAAATTGGATAAGAATGCTGCTTCCGTGGCGCAGTCGGCACAACTTCAGAGTATTTTGAAATCGTATTCTGATCTGTTGAAGGAGCAAAACAAGACAGGCGAAGCGCAAGAGATCGACAAGAAACTCAATAATCTTGCGTCGATTCAATCACAGAGTTCCGTCGATGCTGGTTCTGGAAGAATTGGTTCGAGTGTTCAGGAATCAGAGTCGTCTACATTTTCATCAACTGCTGCTCAGGTCAACGAATCCACGTTTGGCTCGCAAGAGAACGAATCGAATAAGATTATCTCTTCTGCAGAATCGGTCAGTGCCAATTCGATGTTCGCGACGCTTTCTGAGGTAAGTGCCGGGCAAAAACGTTATGACGAAGCCGAGCCACTCTACAGAAAAGTTATTGAAATTGATGAGCAATCACTTGGACCTGATCATCCAGGCTTGGCTTCAGATCTCACTAATCTGGCGCTGCTATACAACTTACAGGGAAAGAATTCTGAAGCGTTGCCCCTGCTCGAGCGAGCCTTGTCTATTTATCTCAAAGCCTACGGCGATAGCAATTTAGCAGTCGTTGACTGCAAGCTAAATCTAGCAACGACATATGATCGTTTAGGACAATCGCAAAAAGCGGAAGAGCTATACAAGCAAGCTCTGGAATCAAGTCAATCAGCAGGCGGTCCAGGCAAGTTCGTCACCGCGAAAATTCTGAATAGACTTGCGTTCTTTTATTACAAGCAAAGTCGTTATTCAGAGTCCGAAGCAACGTACATAAAAGCGCTTGCTGCAACAGAACAATCTATGGGTGCAAGCAGTCGCTATGTTGCCGCGTGCTGCCAAGATTACGCCCGAGTACTGCAAGCTGCAGGAAAAACGGCCGAAGCCAATGCGATTCGAAATCGCGCAAAACAAATTTTGTCGATTGCCGGCATGTGACTTTGAATCTGCAAAAAGAAAAACATACTCAAGAGCCTGCTGTTAGTCGATGTGATGCACAAGCTATTAGTTTCTAATGATATAGTTAGCTTGCAGAGATAGTGAGATGAGCCATGTCCTCCGATTCAGCACAGCTCAGTAAGAAATTGGCCATACTTGAAAATTTGGTAGGGTCCCTGCCAGATACGGCTTTCATTGTGTTGGAAATGGACGGGTGCGTAAGATTCTGGAGCTTCGGTGCTGAGAAACTTTTTGGTTATGCGCAGGACCAGATAGTCGGAAAGGCTTGGGATGAAATTAAGGTCTCTACGAATCTATCCTTCGCTGATATCAAAAAAAGTGCCGCTCCTAAAGACTTGAATCTTCAAGCAATCGATGGTCGCCGATTGCGCGGTAAGGTCACGGTTTCACCTGTCTTGGAAAATGGTGCAGTAATCGCTTACAACCTGGTCATCAGAGATCTTTCTGAACTCAAAAAGACAGTTGAGCAACTTCGACGCAACGAAGAAGATTTTGGATTGATGATATCCGCAGTCAAAGACTATGCAATTTTTGCACTTGATCCCAATGGATTTATCACTAGCTGGAACGAAGGAGCTCGTGCGATTAAGGGATATGATCGCAATGAAATCGTCGGTAAGCATTTTTCGATTTTTTACTCGCCACAAGATAGAGAGCGCAATCATCCTGAGGAAGAGCTTAAGGAAGCTGTCGAAAAGGGGCGTTACCATGAGGAAGGTTGGCGTTTTAAGAAGGATGGATCGTGCTTTTGGGCCGATGTCACCATTACAGCTGTAAAAGATGAAAATGATCATCTGCGTGGTTTCTTAAAGGTTACACGGGATCTGACAGAGCGTCGAGCTGCCGAAGAGCAGTTGCGCCGGAGCGATGAAGTCTTTGACTTGATGGTGTCAGCCGTTAAAGATTATGCGATCTTTTTGCTTGACGTCGACGGCAAGATCTTGACCTGGAATGCTGGCGCGGCACGGTTTAAAGGATATACCGCAAGTGAAGTCATCGGAAAACATTTTTCTATTTTCTATCCCGAGGATTTGAAGCTAATCGGACATCCGGACAAGGAACTGCGCCAGGCAAAGGACAATGGTCACTACGAAGAAGAAGGTTGGCGTGTTAGAAAGGATGGCAGTACTTTTTTTGCTCGTGTAACTATCACTGCGGTTTTTGATGAACATGGTGAGCATCGGGGCTTTGTGAAAGTTACACAGGATCTGACCCAGCAGCGCCTGTCTGATGAAGAGGTTAGACGAGCTCGCGATGAAGCATTGCGTTCAAGTGAATTGAAGAGCCAATTTGTCGCCAATGTTAGCCATGAAATTAGGACGCCCATGGCAGGCATCATAGGCATGGCAGAACTATTGCATAGCGATCCCGAGTTGAACGAGGAGCAGAAGGAGCTCGCTTTTCATCTCCTGGATTCAGGCAAGCGATTGCTGGTTGTATTGAATGACATTCTCGATTTCTCCAAGTTGGAAGCTGGTCGTGTAAACCTTGAAGTCAGCGAATTCTCCCCGCGCCTACTGGCTAACGAGGTCTGTCAGAGCTTTATTAGTTTAAGTCGCAGCAAAGATCTCGACATGATCTTAGACATTGACGAGCTGGTGCCTGATCGCTTACTTGGCGATGAAGTTAAGATCAGGCAAGTGCTTTCCAACCTTGTGGGCAACGCGGTCAAGTTCACGAAGCAAGGTAGCATTCAGCTTTCGGTAAGAGCCAGTGAAGGTCTCATGCTGCCCGAAGGTAATCTTTTTAATGGAAACACAGTTCCTGTTTTGTTTGAAGTTCAGGACACCGGTATTGGTATCACAGAAGAGCAGAAGGCTCGTCTATTTCAGCCGTTTATACAGGCTGACGGAAGCACGCGCAGGCGGTTCGGAGGGACTGGTCTGGGCTTGAGTATTTCGAAAGGATACGTTCAGCTTATGCACGGTGCGATCGATGTCGAAAGCGAGATGGGTAAAGGATCAGTTTTTCGATTCGTAGTACCGCTGCAGAAGAAAGGGAATTCATGAACTGGTTCTCTTTGTATGAGAACGGAGAATGCTATGTTGAAGGCACTTGTTGTTGACGACGATGATACGATTTGTTTAGTGGCCCGCCGGCATTTGACTGCTCTGGGATTCGAGGTTATGACGGCGCGAAATGGTTTGGAAGCGATACGGCAACACGATCAATCAGGATTCGATTTGATCTTGATGGATATTCAAATGCCGGAATGCGATGGTTTCGAAGCTACCAGAAGAATTCGAGGGGACGAAATAAGACTCAATAGGCTACATTGCAAGATAATAGCCATGACCGCATCACAGGACAAAGATTTAGCACTGGAGTCTGGCATGGATGACTTTCTGCTCAAGCCTTTTCTAAAAGCCGAACTTCTGAAGGTCCTCGGAAAAAACTTCCCAAACCTCAGCCCCCAGGAAGCTTAATTTAGCACTGCTTTTTTGACAGGCAAGACATTCATTGCTTATAGTAACGGACTAAAGCCATGGGAATACCACCATGGTCGTGTGCTTGGACTGTACGAATCCACATGTAGTTTGCACGCCGGATTAATCAGAATGCTTGTGGGCTCGGTTCGGTTGCAGGGATTTCGCTCGCGTTTTGCGGGGGAACTGTGTTTGCCTCGGAGGGCTCGCCATGGAGTTTGGATCTAGACAGCGTGATGCGGAACCGGCTAATAGCGGTTTGGATCAGTCCAAGTTTAATGAGAGATTTGCTTCTAACAGTTGGGAGCCCACGATCAGGCGTGAAAATCTTGCGCCTCTGGATATTCGGCCTCAACAGTTTCAACGCCAATGGGAGCCTGCCATTCAGCACGAGCAATTTCGCCAGCCGCAACAGCGAGTTACGCCACCGAACGAGACACCCTCTGTCCGACCGGACCGGTCGACCGCTGGGGATTCACTTCCGAGTTTGACAATTAGCTCTGACTTGCCAGTAGGGAGATATAACGCCGAAAATAAAGCGGTGGTTGTCGTAGACAAGGCTACACATCGCACGCGTGTTCTGCAAATGAACAACGAGCGCGTTGAAGAAGTCTTGAACGTGCCTGATGCTACTGGCAAAGGTCCAAAGATGACTCCTGAAGGAAGATTCAACATCATCAGTAAGGAGACAAATCCCTGGTGGTATCCGCCGGCACATCGTAAGGAGAAACCGGTTGCGCCAGGACCGGATAATCCGCTTGGACCGGCGAAGATCAAACCGATGGTTTCGGTGGGTTGATTATGCTCCACGGAACTAATAAGCCGGATCAAATAGGGCAGAACGTGAGCCGTGGATGTGTGCGCCACCACAACGAGGATATTATGAGAATCTTCCCGATGGTGCGCGTCGGTGAGCCCGTTTACATCACTAATGGATTGAACAAAGCCAGGATCCGCCAGGAAGATTTCGGACGACGAAGATAGGCGCCCGAATTAAAACCGGTACGCTGGCGCCCACAGTAAATGATCTAGGCGCTGGGATTGAATACCAGTCCTTAGTTTGTTGGTGGTTCGTGGTAGTGGGGGCGTTTTGCCGGTCCTTTTGTCTCTTCGTCCTGAGTGGACATTGTTACTGCCACTTTGGTCTCTGGGCGCATTTCTTCGCTTGCCACCAGCGTGATCAGGTCGCCTTCTTTGAGATCCTCTGAGAATACTTCAACGTACTGATTCATGTTTTGTCCTTTGCGGACTGTGACCCACTCCAGCTGATCATTTTTGATACGGCAGACGTGGCTTTCGACCAGCGTGGTTACAACTGAGGTTGTGGGTACGAAAAGGCTTGGCTCTTTTCGGCGTGTGGGCCAATATACCTTGCAGAATGCTCCAGGGAACACTGTGTAGTTCGGATTGAAGTAGTTGAGTTCCACTGGCATCGTTCGTGTCGAACGGTCTAAGTAGTTTCCGATACGTGCAACAGAACCCGTAAATTTTTGATTTGGGAAGCTTGATAAGGTGAAGTCAACTTGTGCTCCCGGAAGAATTCCGGCAACATCTCGTTCGGGCACGGGCACAATAATACGAAGCAGATCAAGTTGTTGAATACGGGCGATTTCGGGATAAGCCCCATTTCCGAGCGGACCCACGAAACTGCCTTTGTGCATGTTGCGAATAGTGATGTAGCCGTCAAATGGAGCTGTGATGTTCAAATAACTAGCGAAATCCTTGAAGTTCTCAGCGGCTCTTTTGGCTGCTTCCAAATTCTCTTGCAAGGCGTTTACTTCCGCTTTTGAAGCATCCACCTTTCGTTCCCAACTGTGAATCCTTTCTTCATCGACTTGCACTTTCTGTGAAAGCAATACGACGTCATTACTTGCCACCACCCCTGGTGTAAGCGATGCAGCCTTTAAGCGCATATAAGTCGATTCATCCGCTTTTTTCTGTGCGATCGCCTCTTTAAGTTGCGCTTCGTTAGCGACCAGAGTGGATTCGCTTTGTTTTAGCTTTGCGTTGGCTTCCTGTACCTTCGCGTCGGCTTCGCTCTTCTGAGCGAGATATTCTGGCGCGTACATTTTTATGAGTAGCTGACCCTTCTTAACGATGGATCCTCTGTCGATGCCTATCCAATCAATGAAGCCAGGAACCTTTGGATAAAGGGCAACATCCTGGTAAGCTTGGATTTCCGCAGGTAATTGGTCAATGCGGTCCAGCGTAAACTTCTTTACGGTAACGCCTTTAACGGGCATCGGTGCGCTCAGGTCCGCATCAACAGTCGGCTTGTGCTTTTCGAACATAGGCGCGACAAACTTGTAGGCGAAATATGCTACAACTCCGATGACTATTATGACCAACAGGTTTTTGATCATGTGTCCTGGCCCATGCGGTGCTTGTGCGGCATGGACATTCGTTGATGCAACTGTATGAGTGGCTGTTGCCGCTTGATGTGTGCCCGAACTACGGGCGACTTCTGAGTTGCCCGCAGGTGCCAGAGGTCTTGTCTCGCCATTTGCCGGTGGCTCTTGGTTCGGATCGTGTCCGGAAAACGTCATTGTCTTTTCACCTCACTCACCCCTATCTTCCGGATGGAGCGATGGAGACTTCAAGCTCGCTCTCTCCTGAATCATGACAAAAACCAGCGGCAGAACTGTTAGCGCTGCCAGCGTCGACATAATGATACCGCCCATGACGGCGCGACCAAGCGGTGCGCTCTGTCCTGGTGTGACCGCCATTGGTATCATACCTGCCACCATCGCGATTGACGTCATAAGAATCGGTCTCATGCGCGCTTCAGCAGATTTGATTACGGCTTCTTCTACGGGGATTCCCTCTTTTCTGTTTTTCTCGGCAAATACGACCAGCAGTAGAGCATTCGAAACTCCGACGCCGACTGACATGATCGCGCCCATGAAGGACTGCACGTTCAACGTGGTGTTGGTTAGCGTAAGAATAGTCATCACGCCGAGGATAATAGCCGGCACTGTAGACAGTACCACTGCCACCAGTCGAGGCGATTGGAAGTAAGCTGTGAGCATGAGGAAGATGACCACAACTGCCAGACCTAACCCACCGAAAAGGTGATTGAACGTATCATCCAGTAGTGGAACTTGGCCCTTCACCTCTACGGTAACGCCAAGTGGCGGCTTGCCGACTGCGGCAACCGCTTTCTCTACTTCGGCACCGACCCGTGCCAAGTCAGCTCCTGCAATGTTGGCTGTCAGGCTGACCATACGGGCCATGTTGTATCGGTCGTATTCACCAGCGGTAGTTCCATATTCGACGCTTGCTACATCGCGGATCAACGGGTGTTGTTTGTTAGGTGATGCCATTGCAGGAAACTCTTCAATATCCTGCTTCGATTTGATCTGATCCTGAGGCACCTGCACCTGAACCTGGTACGAAACGCCGCTCTTCGGGTCCTTCCAGAATGATAAGTGGATGTATCGGCTGGAGTACATGGCTGGCAGCAGCGAGTAGCCTATCTGCTCTGGTGTTAGTCCAAGCTGTCCTGCTAGTTCACGGTCTATTTTGATATCGCAAGTTGGGTAGTCCTGCGCCTGACCGTATTGGAGGTCTCGCAAGTGCGGTATCTTTGCCATCTCCTTGCGAACTTTCTCCGCGACGACCTTGTCTAACGTCAAATCGTGACCTTTGATCTGCACGGAAATTGGAGTGGGCGAACCTAAGTTCATGATCTGACTGACGAGGTCACCAGGCTCGAACGAGAAGAGGACATCCGGCATCTCTTTCGCCAGGCGTTTACGCATCTCGTCTTTGAACTTGTTCATGTCGATGTGAGCTTCTTCCTTCAATCGGAAGTCCATGACGCCCTGGTGCGGCCCGCTCGTCCACAAGAATACGGAGCTGATAACGAAGTTCGGTGGCTGCTGTCCGGCATAGCCCAAAGTGGCTTCTAGATTCTCGGGACCAGCCACCTCTTTGACAATATCAATTGTTTTGAGAATCTTTTTCTCAAGGACCTCAACTCTTGTACCGGTAGGTGCGCTTATTCGCATGCGGAATTCGCTTCCACCGACAGGAGGGAAGATTTCGCGACCGATGTTCAAAAAGAGTAAGGCTGAGCCTAGCAAACAAGCAGCGATATATGCAGGAACTATGACGAAGCGCATTGGCATCATGAACGCGATGATTCTTCCGAGGCCCTTTTGGATTTTGGCAAAGAAGCCTTCGTCCTCGGCGTGATGTTCGAAGCTCTGTTTCAGTAGCCAAACAGAAAGCACAGGCACCATCGTGATTGATAAAAGGAAGGACGCCACCATGGCGAAACCGACTGCCAGTGACAGCGGGATGAAGAGGTGCTTGGTGATACCGGTCATAAAGAATGATGGCACAAACACCGCGATAACCGACAACATAGCCAGGAAGCTCGGTACCATTGTTTCGCCACCTGCTTCTAATACCGCTCTGCTGACTGGCTTGCCTTTGGCGAGGTGGGAGTGAATGTTTTCTATAGTTACAGTCGCTTCGTCCACAAGAATACCGATGGACAATGCCAGACCGCTTAGTGTTTGGATGTTGATTGTCTGTCCGGTGATCCATAAACAAACGCAGGATGCGAGCAACGATGCGGGAATTGTCGTTACGACAATGAATGTGCTTCGCAGGTCTCTCAAGAAAAGAAGAATCATCAAGCCGGGTAGGATCGTTCCTAACAGTCCTTCAAATAGAACGTCCTGGATTGCGTCGGTAACGTGTTTGGACTGGTCGAATTCGTAGCTGATCTTGACGTCAGGCGGCAGGTCGTTCTGCATGCGCGGCAGTGCTTCTCGGATCGCCTGAACAACCGCGACAGTCGAAGCGTCTGATCTCTTAACGACGGGCAGATAGACAGTGTGCTTACCCTGGTACATCGCGTAGCCTGCCAGGATATCCTCGCTATCTTCGACTCGGCCGACGTCTCTTACGAAAATTTGCGGTCCGTGACCGGTGCGGATTGGCAGGTATTCCAACATTTTTATGTCGGGCAAGTCAGTGTCTACGGGCGCGATTCTCATCAAATCGCCTGTGCGGACGTTGCCGGCTGGAGTGACTACGTTGCCTGTGTTAAGAGCCTCGATTATCTCCTTGCCTGAGATGTTGTATTGCCTAAGCTTGTCCGCATCGACATTGAGGACGATGGTTCGAACGTTGCCACCAAAGGGTGGTGGAGACTGCACGCCTGGTACTGTAGCAAGAGCGCTTCTGATTCGCACGTAAGCAAGGTCTTGCATCTCTCTAACAGATTTGGTGTTTGACGAGAGTACAAGCTGTCCCACCGGCAAGCAGCCAGGGTCAAATCTCAACACGAATGGGTTTAGTGTGCCTTTTGGCATAACGCTGGTTGCACGGTTCGCCATTGCAACGCAGGTCGCCATCGACGTGGCCATATCGGTGCCGGGCTGGAAAAAGATTTTGATTAGCGCCAGGTTCTGAATCGATTGCGATTCGATGTGTTCGATGCCCGGAACGTATAAGAAGAACAGTTCATATGACGAAACGATGTAACCTTCCATCTGGGCAGGCGACATGCCGCCGTAGCCTTGAATGATGTTGATGGCAGGAATGTCCAGGTCCGGAAAGATATCCTGTTTCATGCTGGTCATCGCCATAATGGCAGCCAATGCAATACTGAGAATCGCGACCATAACGGTCAGCGGTCTGCGCATTGCGGTTCCGATAATCCACATTATGGAACCTTCCTTTCCGCGATAGCGACGAGGTTCAGGAACGGTTTGAGATCGCCCTGAACGTAGGCTGCTGCCAGAATCGCGCGCCAAACCTCAACCTGCGCAATTGCATTCTCGACTTCAGCACCGGCAAGCATTCGCTCTGCTTGAGCTACTGCAACCATGTCGGAAAGTCCAACACCATAGCGCTCCAATGTTTTTACCTGGTTCTCCCTTGCTGCACGTACCAATGTTGGTGTTTCGTCAGCGATTCTTCGGGCTTGCGCCAGGAGAACACGAGCCCTTGCATCCTTCTGTTCCAGAACCTGAACGGCTAAATCGAAGTTCGACTTTTCCGCCAACTCTTCTGCTTTGGCATGTGACTTTCGGAACTTGATTTCGAAGTAGTCCATTGCCGGGAAATTGACTGAAAATCCGACAACAAAGTTCGGAATACGGGGCAAAATTCCGTCGGCTAATGATTTCTGAGTGGTGCGATTACCGGTTCCTCGTCCCCAAAATGCCGATTGGAAGAAAATGTGTGGGGCATAAGCCTTATCCTGGACCTTTACCTTAGCCGACTCTGTCTGAATCGCTGCTGCTCGCGCCTGTAATAAAGGATGGTTGCTTGGAATCAATTTCGGCACACGAAAGGCACGGCTGGGCGATTCAACTAAAGGATCGGATACGATTTGAACGATTGCGCCGGCTATGCCCATTGCTTCTGCCAGGTCTACGCGGCTTAGTTCCGCCGCTCGTTCAGCTTGGATGAGTCCGATTTTTGCCTGAGAAAGCTCGTAATCAGCAAGGGCTGCATCTACTCCGGCTCGCAGTCCAGTGTCAACCAACGTATGTGCTGTAACAGCGGCAGCTTGCATTCGCTCGACCGTAGCCTGCTGGGCACGGATTGTCGCTATGTTCTCGACTGTTCTGAGGTAATCATCGGCAGCCTTGTAGGCGACATCAAGTTCTGTAAGTCGAATGTTCGCCGCAGCGTATTTTCTTTGTGCATCGGCAAGCTGGAC
Organism: Candidatus Obscuribacterales bacterium; assembly: GCA_019747875.1. Classification (GTDB taxonomy): domain Bacteria; phylum Cyanobacteriota; class Vampirovibrionia; order Obscuribacterales; family Obscuribacteraceae; genus JAIEPM01. The sequence continues at coordinate 56,094 of JAIEQI010000010.1, read as the reverse complement.
ATTTGATGCTCGTAAGCCGAAGTCGTAGAGAAGCCAGTTGAAGTTGGCACCATAATTGGTGCCAAAGTAACTTTTCATCGAAGGATTCTTCTGTTCCGTACCAGCTTGCACAGGGATCACATCAAGATACTGCGGCAGAATCGTACCTGTGATCAGATTTGTAGTTCCGCGCATTGCTTGAATGCTTGTATCAAGCCGGGGAAGGTAGGCTGTCTTTGCCAGACTGACATCTGCTTTTGAGGCTTGTAGACGGAATCTTGCGGTTCTCACAGAGGGAAAGTTTTTGATGGCCGTGTTGACGGATTGCATGAGCGTAAAGCGTCCGCGTGGCGTCTCCGGCGCATAGTCAATGTAAGTGCTAATTGGCGTTTCAAGAGATGCTGCTTTCGCCTGTAAATGTGGCAGAAGCATTGCCAGCATTAGTACTGCCACCAGCCATATCTTTGATTGTTTGCCCAGATGCCTAGCGCCCATTAGTTCCCGACGAGTATTCCTCAGCTTCGCTCTTGGGAAGCTGACCTGCAGATTTGTGATTATCGCATTTGAACGTTTCGTTTTCGAGGCGAGATGGTCAAATATTGGCAAAAACCAGTTCTCAAGCGGGATCTTGCAGGATATCTAATCTTCTCGGAAATGAACAGAATTTAGAGTTCAATGTTGTATCGTGGGGCTTGCCAGATTTACCAGGTCCCAAATGCGTATAGAAGACCAAAAGCAATCGTCGCTTCCCTCATTTGCAGCCGCGATTGTCCGCTATGTCCAGTTTCTATCATTTGCCTTCCTTGTAGTTGCAGCTCAGCCTTGTTTCAGCCCAGCCTGTCTTGCCGCTGGGGATGAAGAGTCTGATTTGCGTAAGTTGAATGGACAGGCCAGAGCGATGTATGCAACCGCTAAAGCCGAGATTCGGGCACATCTCAGCCCCGTGCTGATTTTGACCAACGGGAAGATGATTCTGTTTCGGAAGGGTAACCGCACTGAGTTCGTGTACATTCCGGAAGAGTGGTCGGTACTGAAAACAGCCGATCATATCGTTATGGCTTTATTTGCTGCTCTGACAAACCACACCGGGGAAAAGCTCTCAGACGAACTGCTAGCCCGGTTGCAGGAGTTCAAACGGAGTATAGAAGAGGCTCGTGACGATCTTCAATCGTTTAAATACACACCGATTGAAGGAACACATGGTGCGCATGAAGCGGCTATTAGTACGCAAAGGACGGCCAATCGCCAGCAGCTCATCATGAATCAATCTCTCGAGTTTCTCGATAAGGTACTGAGCGAACGATTCATTCGTTTCCCTGACTTGAAGAATTTCTGTACCAAAATGGCTCGAATGAGCATGGAGAACGCTTATGATGCAGTCGTTCTGGAACTATCGACAATTGACTCGAAGGTTCAGGAGTGGCGCAAGGAGATGGGTAAAGAAGAGTGGGATCGCCTGTATGTCGTTATCTGTGGCAGCCACATGGCTCGGCAACAAGAGAGAACAACGCAGTACTTCTTGCAGCTACTGGGGCAGAAGGCCGAGGGTGACCGGATTGTCTACAATGACGCTGCCAGCGATGAGAACAGTTCTATGGACCTTCTTGTTACTCATATTCTGGATGGACGGCTTGGGGAGGCATTCTTTGGTGAAAAGTTGCGAATGCATCGTGACCTTCTTGGCGATGCGGCGACCAAATACCTTCGAAGCCATAAGCCGCATTAGTTGTGCTTAAGGGCCGCTATTCTCATTCATTTCTGAGTATCGCGGCTCTGTTACCGATTGACGTCCCGACCAGTCCGCCTTTTGACGTATTTTGTTTGCATAGTTCATTAGAGCACTCACACTAAATTGCCAAGACCGGCTAAAATAGGAAAGACGACACGTAAACGAACTTGAAAGCTGGAACCAGTTGGGTGCCGGAGTAGTCAGGATAATTAAGAGACTACCTCTTGCAAACCAGTAAGTGGACCGTCAAAATTTATAGTGGATAGGAATTCAGAGGAGAGCAGTCGTGGGAGAGGGCAAGAAAGACGGAAAGGGCTTTGAGTTTTCCAAACTGCCAAGACTTCGTTGGAATATTCTGGACCTTATTAACATCGTCAATGCTGGCGTTGTTCCGACCTATCTCTTCCTTGACATTGATATGACCTGGGCGGAAGAGCTTAGGGCTACGTTAGCTAAAAATGGCATTCGCGTAACCGCCACAGCGCTCTTATTGAAGGCAATTGCTATCGCACAACGCGCTCATCCCGATACGAGAACGGCGATGCTGCCCTTTGGCAATACCGTGGTGTTCAATAATATCGTTGCTGGATTCACTGTGGAGCGTTTCATCGGCTCCCAGCCCACATTGTTCTTTGGTGCAATCGAGGAACCGGACACAAAGTCTATCGCTGACATTTCTTCGGAGCTTCGGGCTCATGCTGAAGCCGATCTCGACAAGGTTTGGCAGCTTAATCTCCAAAACAAGTTCACATGGATGCCGTGGATACTGCGCCGCTTGATCCTGTGGATTGGTTTGCGCAACCCTGGCATAAGACTCAAATGCATGGGCGCGACTTTCGGACTGAGCAGTCTTGGCAAATTCGGACTGACAGCAATGATTCCGCCTTGTGTTACCACTTCAACATTTGGAGTTGGCACAGTCGAACAGCGTCCAGTTGTTCGTGACGGCAAGATAGAAATCAGAAAGATGATGACATTGACGCTGAATTTCGATCACCGCATGCTCGATGGAGCGCCAGCTGCTAGATTCCTCGCTGATATTCAGAAATTGATGGAAGGCGGGCTTGAGAAATACATTCAAGAAGAACTGCATGAACTAGCATCGAGAATGTCCAATCCTGATCGCCCGTTTGCTGTCGAAGCAATCTAGTTAGGTCCAGTTGAATATCAGGACTAAGTTCGGCAGGCGCTTGTTTGAGTGGGGGGCTGGCTCGGTCGAAAGTCCCGTTCTTTGCGTTCGGCTTGCCCTTTTGCTTTGTTCATTTATTCCGGTAGTGGATTCTTCTGCTGTCATGGCGGCTGATACCAAATACGATGCCGCCGCAATCAGTAAGGAATTTCTTGCACTCGACAAAGTGAAGTTCATCGACAAACAGGGTAAGACTGTCATTCCTTCTCGCAAATGCGAGTCTGTATCAGCTTTCCACGATGGTCTGGCTAGATTCAGATTCGTGGAGAGCAGCGGCGAAATCATGGAAGGGTTCATCGACAAGCAAGGAAATTGGGCAATTGCTCCGACTAGCGCTTTGAGGTTCGAATCAGTACGCGATTTCTCTGAGGGACTAGCAGCAAAGCCGTTCCTACCTAGCAAGGATGAGCCCGCTTCCACGTTTGTAAGATTCGGCTATATTGATTCTTCGGGAAAGTATGTCATTTCTCCTAAGGTGCAACGCTTGTCGGACTTTGAATTGCGCAGTTCCGGTGAATGCTTCAAATTTTCTGACGGGCTCGCTCTTGTGCGCAGCGATCTTATTAAGAGCGGGGGAAGCAGCTATCCGTTCCAGATCTACCCTGAAGCGGCTCAATACTCGTATATCGATAGGACTGGTAAGACCGTTCTGAACTTGTCCGACGACATGGAGGTCATTGAACCTAAGCCTAGATTGGATGATTTTCCTTACCCAATGGCCAAAGTTGAGGAACAGTCCGGTCTAGAGCGTGAATGCATGGGCTCTTCATTCTCAAATGGACTGGCATTGATCAAGTTCAAGGGCAAGTATGGATTTCTGACTAAGAATGGGACCTGGCTTGCTTCAAATCTCGATGATGCTCTTCCCTTTAGCGAAGGATTGGCCTATGTGAGACGAGGCAAGCAAGCCGGTTTCATAGACACTAAAGGCAATATGGTGATTCGGCTTCCTGTGCAGCCGGAGACATATCCAGCTAGCTTTCACGATGGGTTGTGTCGCCAACGTGTCAAGTGGAGTGGCGGTACAGGCGGACCTTTATCAACTTCGATCAGTTTCATTGATCGAAAGGGAAGCCCTGCGTTCAAACTCAATGTTTGCAAGGACCTGAATGCCTTTACGGGAGATTTCTACTGCGGTCTTGCTCGAGTCCGCTGTGTGGACGGTAAGTACGGATACATCAATAAAAGTGGAGTCTGGAAAATTGCACCGCAGTTTGAAAATGCTGAAGACTTTCACGAGGGCATTTCTCGCGTTAGTACAGATGACAACCATAACTTGTATATTGACGAGAATGGAAGGGTCGTATGGAACGCGGGACTGCGCGCGGGAACCCTTTGTAGTAATGGGTTGATCGGTGTCTGGACAAAAAAATAGAGCGATTACAGCAGTAAATAATTCGTAGCCAATCCGGATCAGAGAAACTCCACTGTAAGAATATTCGGCCCATGCCAACGTGAGCTGTTCGTGAGCTTCCCAAGCATTCTATTTTCTGTTGCTTTTCGCATTGACAATGGTGCTTCTATCTCCTATCGTCAGCAATAAGCTTATGTGTTCGTTATTCATTTATTCGCTGCTTCACTTACTAATTCACGCTCAGGTGACCTTCTTAATGGGCTCCAATAGCTTTGATCAACAGTCTCAACTAAATAGCACAAAGCCAGAAGCAAGGCAGAATCGTTTTGATGATCCGGCACTGAATATGCTCGATCTCGTGGGCGATTTCAAAGGAGCGTCAACAGGCGAATCTGTGCAAGTTGGAGCTTCAACGGAAGCGCAGAGTATCGGTCGGGATAGACTGGTCCCTGAAGTGGACCTCCAAAAAATATTGCCAGACGTCTGGTTGGTCTGGAAGGACGCTCTTGCTCGTAATCCCGATGCGGCTCCTCATAGTCCCGACGGGACTACTCTCAAGAAGCCGGCTGAACCAACTCCTCCCGAAGCGGAAGTAGGCAAAGTTGCTAAGGACGGTGCTGGGCGTACTGGTTTTGAACCAATCGATAATGCAGTTGTGCAATCGCTGCTAAATAATTTACCAGCTGAGAATTTGCCACCGATTGCCAAAAAGTTTGAGCAATACGGAATGTCCACACTTGATGCCGAGGAGCAAGCGGAGAAGCTCCGTCCGCAGATTTATGTTTCAAAAACCAGGAAAGATACAAGAATCCCTGAGGGCGCCAACATCTATGGCAGCATCCAGGAAGCCGTGGACAAAGCTCCTGCAAATAGCGTCATTAATGTCATGGCGGGCGTCTACCAGGAGCGTGTGGCGCTGAAATCAGGCATTGTGATTAAAACCGATCCAACTAATCCTGCGGTAATTGATAATAGTAGACGCACCACAGGCAGAGGCAGTGCTCCTTTTTCCATTGGCAGTAATGTGCATGATGTTGCGATTAAGAACTTTGAAATTCGAAACTTTGATGGAAGTGATAGTGCAGTCCTTGTCAAAGGGCAAAACATAGCAAACATAACCGTTGCAGGTAACAATATCCACAGCGCCAGGGCGGCAGAAGGTATTGGGGTGTACGGCGTTGGATCGGTACCAATTAGCAATGTCAGGATAATTTCGAATCGTCTTCATGACCTGCGGCTACGCGGGGAGATTGAGGCAATGCCAATCAATGGCAATGTTTCTGACTTTCAAATCATTGGTAATTCGGGCTACAAGCTCAGCAATTTGTTTATTGATGTAATCAATGGAGAAGGGCATGGCACTGACGGTCCACGCGGAGGAAAGATTGCCTACAATTTCGCCGATCGTATTACGACCGTGGGAAATCCCGACTACGGCGGGCCTAGTGCGGCAGGGATTTATTCAGATGCCGGGCGCGATCTTGAGATTTATGGCAACTATGTTCGTGACTCTGATTTCGGTATCGAGGTTGGGAGTGAACACAAACGCTTCAATTCTAGTGATGTTCGCGTACACGGCAACATATTTGAATCAAGTGGTCTTGCTTGGCTCAAGCTCGGATACATAGGTAACGTTAATAACAGCGTGATGAATAATAATTTGGTAGTTGGCAACAGCAGCATTGAAAGAGGAAATGTTGGCGCTAATGTCGTTGTAAAGGACAATCAGAACGTTGCCAAACGTAGTCAGATTGTTCGACTGCCAGCGGAACTTATGAGCGTTTTGAACTAGGTTCTCTATGAATTGGGTTCGATCCCGGGAGCGCCGGCATCTTGCCTGCTTCTAATTAGAGCGATTCTCTCTCTGAATTCGGTTCGATCCCGGGAGCGCCGGCATCTTGCCGGCTTCGATCTTCAAGAGCGATTCGCCCGATTCTTAAGCAGCATTGGCGCCATTTGATGGGCGAGTTGGTTTCCATTCCAAGCGACAAACACCACCCTCGCACACTGCGTTCGGTTTCGTTGCTTTCTTTTCGTCCTTCAAGTCTACCTTTTGCTCTGATTTGTAATCCGACATCAGAACGAGTTTCTTTGAATTTTCATGGGAAACGTCAAACATTTTTCCAATCTCCGCTCAGAACCTGCAGGGCGACCCGTCGAGGGCGTCCAACAAACTCAGTCTTTAATAAGGGGAACATCAGTGCCAGAATCGGTAGTATTTTCATTCCGATCGGCTTGTTTTTCTTTCTGTGCTTTTTTGACGGGAGGAGGGGGTGTTTGTTCCCCGCGTGAATATTTTGATATGCTTTCCCTAGAAGTATATCGAGGGCGCCCGGCCGGGTAATATACAAGTAGCCCCCGTTTCCCGCGGTCAACATAATGGATAATGACAAAGTAAAAATCGACGAAAAGACCGCTCGTATTATTGAAGAAATGGACAAGTCTTTGCGCAACATGGAGCAAGCCATGGGGCCGGATCACCCAGTGGTTGCGAAGATTCTGGATTCATACGCCAAGCTGCTTCGACAAAACAATATTAGACATTTGGATGCGGTTAATATGGAGGCTCGAGCGAAGCATATCAGGGCCAAGCACAATCAGCAGGAAGAAAAAGCCCAAATGGACGGTCTCACAAGTGCCGCTCCTAGGAAAAAGGGCATGAGTATGGCTCAGGCTCGCATTCTCGTTTGGTGCGTGGCTGCAGTTGTTTTCGGAGCCATTGGACTTGGTGCTTTCGAGGTGATAAAAGGATCGAGCAAGAACATAAAGAACGTCAGTAAGAAGTTCAAAACAGCGAAGGATGGCGACGATTCGAGCTTCGTTGTTGATGCTGATTCCAATACGGTTCCTGTTCCACAGGGCGATGCTGGAGGTTCTTCCAACGTTGCTTCGAATCCACCGTTAGCACAAGACAGCCCAAGCTCCGGACCCAGCATGATGGAGAGTCAGACTGTGACGAGGACAGCGCCTCAGCAAACTGAAAGCATCACTGTGCTTGAGTTCGCTAAGAAGTCCCTGGAAGTAAAAAGCTTCGCAAAAGAGAAGGTTTCTGAAGCTATGGAGCTGGAACGAAACAAGGAATTTGCGGCGGCAGCACAAGCATATTTTTCCGTTATAAGTATGGCTCAACAAGTATCATCGCAGGTAGGTAGACCAATCTACTCCGAATCAATCGCTAAAGCGTTTGAAGGTTACGGGCGAATGGCTGAACTGGACAACCATCCAGATATCGCCCAACAAAGTGAAAAGGCCGCTGCTGACGTGCGTTCGCACCTGGATTCAAGCGACGAATAAGGCTACTTAGGTTTGCTGGTGGACATCATCAGGTAGTAGGTGAGACCTGCTACGCCGAGCCCCATGAACCATGCGTAGTCATAGAGGTGTCGCAACTGGGGCACAATTAATCCGATCCATGCGGCTACGCAGCCTAGTACGGTGGCGATCACGGCTTTCATGTTCCAGCCACCCGTGTAGGTGTAGGATCCCGACGGCAGATAGAGGTCCGCCAGATCAAGTTTGGTCTTGCGGATGAGCCAATAATCAACGATCATAACGCCTGCTATTGAGCCGAGCCCGCCTGAGTAGCCGAGCAACCACTGAAAAATGTATCCGTTGGGATCAGCTACAAGCTTCCATGGTTGCATAACGATACCTGCAATCCCTGTTATTAAGCCGCCCTTCTGAAAGTTTATATATTTTGGAAATGCGTTGGCAAAGTCGTTTGCTGGTGAGACTACGTTGGCTGCTATATTTACCGACAGTGTAGCGACAGCCACTGTGAACATCGCAACTGCCACCACCAGTGGATTCTCGAATTTGCTTATCAAATTGATCGGATCCCACAATACTTCTGGTGCTACGTTGGGATAAACCACTGTGGCTGCCGATGTTATGAGCACGGACATTGCTGAGAAAACCGCCATTGCAACTGGCAAAGCTATGGATTGCCCAATCGTTTGTTCTTTTTGGCTGCGCCCAAAGCGAGTGAAGTCCGGCATGTTGAGTGAGAGCGTTGCCCAGAACCCAATCATCGCTGTAAGGGATGGAAAGAAGATTGGCAGAAACGTATCGAGGCTAGTGAACTTGCCTTCTTTTTGGATCAGATCGCCGAATCCATGCGCAGCGTTGATTGCCCAAGCGCAAAGCAATGCCGTCATTATAATTACGAATGGAGCAGCGACACCCTGCACCTTCTTTAGCAGGTCCATACCTTTATATATGATGAGCATGTTCAATCCCCAAAAAATGAGGAAGGAAATCCACTCTGTAGGCGCATAGCCGCCGATCTTCTCGCCCAGCATCCCTTCGTATCCTGGAATTAGATTTTGGAAGAAAACGAAGAGAGCATGTCCTCCGATCCAGCATTGAATGCCAAACCAGCCGCAGGCAACGACAGCACGCATTAGTGCCGGCAGGTTTGACCCCAGTGTTCCATAACTTGCCCTTGCAAAAACGGGGAATGGAATGCCGTATTTAGTACCTGGATGGGAGTTTGCGAGAATCGGCAAAAGAACGATCGTATTGCCTAGAAGAATGGTTAGGAGCGCCTGCCACCAGTTCATTCCCTTGGCGATCAGCCCTGATGAGAGCAAATAGGTCGGAATACAGGCGGACATTGCTGCCCAGAGAGCCGCGAAATTGTAGGTATTCCAGTTGCGACGATCGAGTGTGAGTGGGGCCAGATCGTGGTTGTAGAGGTCGCTGCTTTCCAGTTCAGTCAGATCACCTGAGAGTTCTACGCGACCATCAGCGTGGTGAGTTTCGGCCGGTTTTGAGTGAGAGCTGCCGACTGTCGATTCGTTTGTGCCACCGCCACTATCCGGTGCGTTTCCAAGTGATTCGTCGGTCCCACTCATCAGATTCCTCCGGATACAACAGCCGAACGCCGTCTGCGCAGGACGATTATAGGTTATCCAGATAGAGAATAATTTGCTCGGCTTGCAAAGCAGAAAGATAAAATCGCGTTTTCAAGAATTGTCTTTTAATCTTCCCAGCAATACTATTTACGGTTGCTCTGAAAGTGTGCGCATGCACGGAGGCCAAGAGAGATATGGGTACGGGGCTCGGTATTTTCTGGGTCGATTTTATGTGTAAGCCATTCTTGAAAGGCTTGCTCAAACAGCCGGAATTCATTGTTCTATTAATTTGTTTGATCTACGGCTATATCGCATACAAGCTGGTGAAAACGGCTTATCTTTCTGAGAATAACTACTAAATAGCTAGAAGTATTAGACCTGCGCCTGGGGCTTAACTGCCGATGCGCTTCGATTACTTCTCTTCTGGATAATTGAGTTCGCGCCAAAGGCGCATACCACCTGCCATAGAGAGCACGTTGGTATAGCCCATCTTTTGGATGTTGTCGGCTGCTAATGCGGATCTGAAGCCACCGCCGCAATAGAGTATAAGCAGGTCCGATTTGTTGGGAATGTTCTTTTCCACATCGCGTTCGATAACCCCTCGCCCCATGTGCATGGCTCCTTGAGCGCGACCTTCGTTCCATTCGCGGTCTTCTCGTACGTCAACAAAGTGGAATCGTTCGCCCTTCTTTTGCTTTTCAAGAACCTCCTCTGGTGTTATTTCCTGAACGCGGGTCTTGGCGTCGTCAACAAGCTTCACGAATGCTTCTGAGTGTTTCATTTAAGAACCTGATTTGATTGCGGAGTCTTTCTTAGCCGCTCCGGGCGTCTGCTGAGCGACAGCTTCTCTATTTTCCAATCTTGGAATTGTTCTTTCAATGTTGAGATCTAAGCTCTTGGCTGAGCGATAGGCTAGAATCATTCATCTCGAAAGTAAGTCAGGAGCGTGCCAATGCTGTTAAACCGCGGAACCCGAACCGTCAATTTTCTCGGTACGGAAATTGCTGAACCGCATCTTTTAATTGATTTCCTTGGATTCGAAAAGCATTTAGTGCAAATTCGAGACAAGCGTGGCGCAAAGATCTGGCCGGGCTGGTATGACCATGCTGCTTATTACATTGTGGATCTTCCAAATGAGAAAGTTTTTGGTACCGACGAGGAAGTGACAATTCCTGAATGCGTTAAGGCACCTGATTATGAGTTCGAACTGGGCTGCGTTATCAATAAGACTGCGTTGATAACAGACGAGAAGGAAGCCCTGGAGTTTTTCAAAGAGCATTGCTATTTGACAATTTTGAATGATTGGTCGGCTCGGGACATTCAAAAGAAAGATATGGACGGTTTGGGACCGGCAAATAGCAAAGCAGTGATCGGCAAAAGCTTTGGACCGAAGCTCGTCCAAGCAAGTGATTTGAAGATGGATGAGAACGGCGTTTTCGATATGGAAATGATCTTGACCGTTAACGGCGAAGAAAGAAATAGAAGCAATTACAATACTTTGTATCATACGCACCCATCCTCTGGCGCTAAACAGGCATGGTCGTTTCCGCGCCTGATTGCCTGGTTGGGCAGAGAAAATATCACTGTTCATGCTGGCTATGTGTTGGGGTCGGGCACCGTTGGTAGTGGCTGTATCGCAGAATTCTCTCCAAAGATCGATCCTCAAACCGGAGCCGAACTAGCACCGGCAAAGTATGGCTGGCTGAAGGATGGGGATGTTGTTCGGATGGAAGTCGCAGGCATCGGCGTGCTTGAAAACAAAGTTCGAATTCCGAGTTTGGCCAAAACTAGATAAGCTCTGTTGTACAATTGAGCTCCTGCCTTTGTGTCGGAACTGGTATACGAGTCGCACTTAAAATGCGATGCCCGTAAGGGATTGAGGGTTCGAATCCCTCCAAAGGCAATCTCGTTTTGCTGTCAAGTTGTCTTAACCGCTCCGCGTCACTCGTTTACGTGGGGGGCGAGTGTCAGTGGAACGAAGTGGGCGCTGATCTCGCAATTCGGTCTCAGCAGGATTCAGCAGGAATGACAACATGAAACAGCAAGAAGAACGCTGGCTTCAATCGGTAACAAGATCCACGGGCTGTCTTGCTGTGTGTCCAAGCCGATAAGGGTTGGGCGAGGGACTGGCGAGAATTTCTGAATGCAAACATCTGGTGATATTTGTATTTCCACTTAAGTTTTATATTGTCAGTGTTTTGGTTGTTCATTTGCATTAGGATCATTGGATCGGATGCCTGTCCCGATTTTATTATGAAGCTGATTCATCGTCCGGGAACTAGACGCACAGGCGATAAGACAAAGATGAGCGAAAAATATGGGCGAGAATACTCAGGCAAGTGAATTTGGCGAAAGGACTATCAAGTCTCGATGCATCCTCATTCTTGAGTTGCTGATGGTGCTGCTGTTGCTACAATCGGCGGATCGCATTATTGCCGGAGTGCTTGCAAAGCTTGGAGTAATAAGTGCTGCAACCCCGTTCACCATATTGATATTGTTCATCACTTCAATTTCACTAGTTATTGTGTTGGCAGTCACGTATCTCTCGCAGAAGCTGCGCGGTAAGCAATTTAAGGCTTACGGGCTAGGGCTTGATCGCCTTCCAGACTTGAAAATGTTGGGGTTGCTTTTTCTTGGCTCCCTCGCGCTTCAAGCACTTGATGTTTTTGTGATTGAGAAAATCGCAGTCAATATTTTTCACTCCAGTCTGAACACTGTAGAGATGAAAAGTACGCAGGAGCTACTCGTGTTCATTCTAGTTGGCTTCATTGGCGGCGGGCTGAGAGAGGAGCTTTACTACAGGGGATATTTGATAAACAAAATTGCATTGTGCTTTCCCGAAAAAATTGGAGTTTGGATTGGCACAATTTTTCAAATCGCTCTCTTTGCCGCGAATCATACCTACCAGGGCGCGGTCGGTATTTTCGAGACAGCACTTGGCGCTACTGTGTTTTCGCTGATCTATCTACGAACAAGGAGTTTGTGGAATGCAGTTATATTCCACGGACTCTTTGACCTTTCGGGAATACTAGCGATTTATTTTCATCTCTGAAATATGCCGAGCTTAGCCGAGTTACGAGCAAAAGTCGGCTCCCAAACAGAATCTTGAACAACATTTGCGGATTCCAGGTCTTCTAGTTCTAAAGAGAACGGAGTTCCGCTTCAAGTTCGTCGCTGATTCGTGCGTCTTTGTCTCTTTGGGTGAATGCCCATACAGAGACTGCGACCCAGATGATCCCTAGTGCGCGGGCTATTAGCCGTTTTCCTTCTTCAGGATCGTAAAGGAAGTTGCCCGAGATCGCTGATAGCAACATCGTTACCGGATCGTTGCTGTCAGGTAGTGAACAGCGAATCCAGGTGAGGATGAGAATTGCCATTGCGCTGTACGATGCCCAATATGAAAGTGCTATCCAGCGACTGCTGAGGGTGATGAATGCTACTTTTAAGCTGGCGTCTTCTCTTGTGAGCAGCATGAATGGTTTTGCGAAATACACTGTCAATGCGGCGCAAAGCAATGCGGAGCTAAAAGCGGGAATGGAGTTGACCATCCAGGCCGTGATTGCATAGCTGACCGCGGCTGTTCCCCACGCAGCTATAAGACTATGTCTAATGCGTTCAAAACGTAGTCGACGAGGGCTAAAAATCACATATGCGGCGGAACAAATGGTTCCAAGCATCCATATTAGAGACCAAATAACAGAATCGATTGAACCTTTTGCTTTGTCTGACTGGTACCTTGCCAACAGTGTTGCGGACTCTGCGTCCTTTCCGAAGACTTCGAAATATGCTGTGCGGAAGCTGGTATATGCGTTCGTGCTGTGGAAATCAGCAATTCGTGATTTGATGAATTCGCCCACGAGAGATTCAGTTGTATAGCGCAAACCTGCGAATAAGTTGTAACCTAGCGCACCAATAACGGTATCATTGGGTTCTTTCTCTGGTCGAATGCTGACTGGGTGAAGGAAGTCTGGGGCTGCTTGGAACTTCTCTCGCCCCCAGCTTCTCACGTTCTCCAATGCTCTTACATTGGCGCCCGAGTATGGTGTTTCGAAGAGAACAAAAGCAAGCCCGTATGAACTTATTACTCGTTTTGCTAAGGAACTATCGCCTGGATACTGTGCGGCATAGCCAGGAAGCTCTTGGTCTGGTGTCACCAGTGCTGTCAGTGGAGCTCGCGGTTTAACGAAATAGCTAAGCAGTGATGCCACTATTAGTAGTATCACTCCCAGCATCACCAACTGCCGGCGACGTTTTAGCAGAATACCCTTGCTCAGGAACTCATCGCCAGGACGGAGCTCGACTTCCTGGTCATAATTTGCCGGTGCATTTCTCTCGATTGTGCTTGTCGAATTTGGCGAGCGCCGAGTCATAGAGTGCCTCCTGATGCCTCTCATACCTTAGCGCAAAAGCCCAGGAAGTACATTCAAAGAAGCTCAGGATGTCATTCCTTTCAGCTTTTCCGGTACTTGCAACATTAGAAAGTACAACCTGTCGTACGGTTATCCAGACGACTGTAGGACCCGTACTATTGCGAACTTGTTGAATATACGAGCATTCGTATTGTCGACCAGTGTACTGTCTGAATTTTCCGAATTTATGTCAGCGATGCCAAATTGGCCCACGCATTTCGAATTCCAACTGCTGTGAAATGGCAATCGCTGCATCGACACCGCTGAATCTTTGAATTAGCCAGAGCCCAAGGTCCAAACTTGCGGTGATACCAGACGCGGTGATGATATCGCCATCGTCAGCGACGCGAACATCCATCAATTTTGCTCCCATTTCCTGCAATTGATTGATAGCTTGTCTATTAGTTGTTGCCGGGCGTCCTTTCAAAAGGTTCGTTCGACCTAGAATGAGAGAGCCAGTGCACACAGAGGCGAGGACGCCGCCGCTCTCTTTTGCATGCCTGTGAAACTGCCTCAGAAGTTCTGGCAATTCACCTTTTTCAACTTCCAATTCTGCTCCCACAATTTCCGTTGCGTTTCTCTGGTCACCGAGTCGCCATCCGCCTCCAGGCACAATCAGTACGTCTGGGCAGGTGTTTAGGTTGAAGGTGCCGGCTGGGATTATCTTGAGACCGGCTGAAGTGGTGATGACATCTTGTTTTCGGACTGATTTCACTTGCACCGAATATGATGCCCAATGCAATGCCTCAAGGACCCCAAAGGCATCCATGTCATCGAAGCCGTCATAGATAATAATTTCGCACTTTGGGCTACCCATTTTTACTGTCCTTTTCCGTTCGCATTTGGTTCTGGTTCTGCTTCTGTAGTTATGCCATTTAGCTGTGATATCCAGACTTTAGGGCTGGCTGATAACCTTAATGGCTGATTTCCTGTTAATGATGCATAAGCCAACAATCGTTTTAGTAAGTATTGACTTACGGATCTAGAATTAGAGAAAGCCTGATGTGGGGATGCTTCATGACACTGGATTCGCTTCGTTTATTGCGTAACATACTTCTACGATCAGCAGCAATTTGCTATGCCTTCCTCGTTTTCTCTGTGCTTGTGTGGTTACCCTTTTCGGATATGTGGACAGAGATAACCAGCAATGTGTATCAAATCTCGCCTGAGACTGTGCGTAAAATCGTTGTCTATTTTCTTTCTGTCGCAAAGTTCTTAGCTATTTTCGTTTTTCTGGTGCCTGGTCTAGCCATTCATTGGACAATCAAACGAGAATTGGCTAAGTAAGCTTAGTTCGACGCGCTAAATTGAGAAACGACTTTGTTAAATTCTCTGACAAACTCCGGGTTTACGTCGTCTGGATAATTTAGATGAGCACTCAAATGGTAATTCACTGCTTTCGAATATGGAGCCATCAATAGGCTCCGGTAATAACGATAGTCGAATGTTTGCGGAACCATGGCGGCGCCCATCCATGGTCCTGGTGCGGCGGAGATTGTACAGAGGATGCCTCCGCGATCTGGACCCTCCTGTTCCACTGCATTTTGCCACTCACCTGTTTTCAGGCGATTATGAACCATGAATTTGCGAGTGTTGGAGCTGATTCGTATAAAGCCGTTTTCGCGTTTCACTTCCGCTTTTGGATAGTGCTTCAGTATAAGTTTTTCAACCTGAGCATAGGTTTCGGCAACTGCAGGCGGTGCCCCTGCTGGTTGGGCATCTGTTGGATGTATGCCGTTATTCATAAAAAGGAATCCTAGCCAAAGGATGATCTCCATCTGCTTTGTTCTTTTCACAAAGATACCTCTGCGATTAAACCTTCTTTTCCAATTCTGTCACGGCGAAAGTGAGATTTAGTAATAGCAAAAACCCGGGGCTTATAATGTATATTATGTTTCATCGATCAGTGCGGACCTTCGAAACAGTCACGGGCGCCTTGTTTTGGGAAACACTCCTAAATGGCGAAAATCGGCCGTAAAACGGAAGGATAGTCATCTTTATAGGGGACGTTTTAAAAGAAACGATTCCAATAGACTGATAATTCATGTGTTGAAGGCAAAGCTACACAACTACCAGTTCTGTCTCAACTTATCACTTGCGCTGTCGCGCGATAACACAGAAGTCGTTGGTGGCTCGATAAATGGGGAGGAAACAATGAGACCGAATCATGCTTTAGTGGTTCCATTACTTGTTACCATACTTTCCAGCTGCTCCGGCGGCGGGTCCAGTAGCGAACTTAGCAAGATTCCATCGAAGGTTTGGGAAGGTGGTACTCTGTTGACGATCAGAACAAGCACTAATCAGCCAGGTCTTTTGAAAACCCTTTTCTTTGAACGAAACAAGGAGAACGGTTCTCATAAGCGAGAACTCTCAGCCAACCAGTCCGTGCCTGTAGGCGATAAATCATTCCTTGTCAGTGTACCTGCTAATGTCGGGGGATATATTGAACTTGGTGTACCTGCTGCCACCCCCGGCGCCACCATCACATGCAGCTTGGAATCTGGGGGTAAGGAATTGTGGAAGTCTGACTACCAGCTAGAACAACCGTTGGGACCAAATGAAGCTTGCTTCGTAAATGTGGATGTCGATGATTTTTCAAAAGGTGAGCTTTCAGACTAAAGTGCAAGTATCAGACGCTGCAAAAGTTGTATTCGTGCTATTCGTTTCTGTAGTGGCTCAACTGGTATCAGATGCGAAGCCACAAGCCGCTGCGCATAAAGTCCAGCAGTCGGCTCCTGCAGCACGGCAAATGGAATCTATCACTAAGCTAATTAACTCGAACAAATTTTCAGAGGCTGCTGCACTTTCCAGAGAGCTGCTGAAAGGCTATCCTCAGAATGCCGAGCTTCTCTCCAACGTGGCGCTTGCATCTTTGTACAGCGGCGATATGAAATCGGCAGAGGTTTACGCTGAGAAAACACTCAAGCTGGATTCTCAAAACCATGAAGCCCACTGGGTTCTCACTAATGTGTACTCTACACAGGGAAAACTCGAAGCTAGTACACGTGAACTCGGACTCTCCATGAAGTACCGATCGACTAAGCCTTGCAAGCCGTGCAAACACTCGAAAAAGAATTTAGACCTGCTTAAGAGCATCCAGCAAAGCCGGTGATACCCAGCCTCGCTTAGTCATGAGTTCATCCAAGCTAGCCATTGAAGTACGTTGGTCGATTACAGCAATCTTCACCATATCCAGGGTAATTACTTCTAAAGCAAGAAGGCGCTTCGTCAGGTTCTCTAGCGGACGCATTGGCGCACCGTACAATTTTTGTCCCATCAACATGCCTTCGAGTTCGGTCTGCGTAATCAATCGACGTTCTTGAAGGATTTGGCCCAGGGGCAAGTCGATGTCAGTTTGTTTGCTAACAGCATCCATAAGCTCCTGATAGCTAATTATGCCGGCTGCGACGCAAACGTGTCCGAGAAAGGGTTTGAGCTGATCCGGAGAATAGGGCTCACCTGCGGCTTTGACCTCATCAGAATGTTTTTTTCTGAAGTTCTCGTCGCGCAACACAGTATGAGCTTCCCTGACAAGCGCCATGCAGCGAGTCGCCTGATCAACGGTTTTCTGACTATCAGTGAAGTTTGAGGCTTTCAAACTATTGGAAAGGTGCTCAAATGCTGCGTCGACCGCCTTTTCATCAGCAGTTTCGGGAATTCCCAGGATCAAAAAGTAGTTCGAAATTGGCATAGTAAGTCTCAAAAGACAAGCATACCGCACCAACCCACGCTCTGCTCGTCCTTTTCAGTTAGGTAAAGCTCAAAAGTAGGAGTTTCAACGTAAGTGCCGAGAGTTGTGATTTTCAATGTTTTCACTGTTAACGGCTGCGGTTGACTGGTCGTATTGTTAACCATACATACAGCCGCATTCCTACCAGGTTATTAACGTGAAAAAAAAGCTGAAAGACACATACTCACATTCGAACTACCGCATTGTCGACAGTACAACAATACGACGATAGGAAGTGACGGCTTGTGGACGTGTTGTAAATACGTAATTCTAAATGGACGAATGGTGTACTGTATTTGTGTCCAAACCGGCTCTATTCGGCAGCTTTCGTCCTGCCTGCTCAATTGGTCGGCTGTCTGTATGCTGAAACTTTGCTATTGTTATCCTGTCGAATGGCTAACTAGCAAACTTGTCTTACGTTCGACAAGCCGAACTGTTTTAAGGTTTAACAGTTGACAGTCGTTCAATTCGAATTCCTTCAATTCGTTATTTCTTAGGTCGCAAGAATGGGGGATCGTCATCATCAGGGCCGGGTCTGCGTGGCATGTCTGGATCCTCGTCGTCACCACCACCCGGTCTTCGCGGCTCATCATCAGGTTCGTATGTCCCCGGAGACCCACCGCCGTCAAACTTTTTCTTCGGCAGTAGGAATTGTGGATCATCATCGCTTTCGTGCGGTCTGCGCGGCATGTCGGGATCGTCATCATCCTTGTCAGGTCTTCGCGGATTGTCCGGATCATCTTCATAGGTTCCGGGCGAACCGCCACCGTCAGCTAGTTTGATTTCGGCTTTTGCGTGCTGAAATCCTTTCCCAAATAATCCATCATCTAATAGAGACGCAAAATTCAACCCTTCATTGATCGAACTACTGCGCTTCTCATTTGCCTCTGCAAAATCACTGACCATAAGCACCATCCCCCATGACCGAAATCAATCATTCCTTCTGATGATGCACCGCCGACGACCCCGCTCCAATCCGTGAAGTACGAAAAACAAGTTCAGCTTTTTCTAATGAATGCTCGCTGCCCAACTTGTTTCCTCTGCTGTGCCGCTGGCGTGCAGGCACATGAATACGAGCCTTCATAGAACCCGGAGTCGCGAATTATCCTTTTGTGCGCACTTAATTAACTGTGCTTGTGGCGAGCGCGCTAATTTTTACTGGGCTAGAATGAGGCTTGAATTCATCATCCTTTGCGTGCATAAGATCTATTCTTTGCAAAGACAGGCAATCTAAATGACTGCGCCCATCAATTTTTACGCCGCGTGGGTATCCATATTCTTGGGTCTATTAACAGGTACGATTCAAGGGCTGTTTTTCCACAAGGAGGACTGGTTGGGCGGCTACGGTTCATGGCGTAGGCGTATGCTCCGATTGGGTCACATCTCTTTCTTTGGACTTGCGTTTCTCGATCTCGCGTTTCTCGATAGCATCAATTATCTAAAGTTATCACCAGAGGATTTTGTATGGAGTTCTCGTCTGATTTTGATTGGGATGATTAGCATGCCATCGGTTTGCTATCTTTCCGCATTGAAGCAAGAATTCAGGCACCTATTTTGCATTCCAGTCGGTAGCCTGCTCTTGGCAGTCGGAATCTTCTTATTCGAGGCATTTCACAAATGAAAATCGGAATGATCGCCATGAGTGGTGTCACTACTTATGACAAACAAATTCTAGAGTTGGGATTTTCGCTTCCTGGGTTCATCGAAAGGGGCAAATCGATCGCATCGCTTCCCAGTCTTGCTTTACTCACTTTGGCTGGGATGACAGATTCCCGGCACCAAATCAACTACATCGAAGTTGCTGATCTGTCCCAAGTGAGTGAATTGCCTGGTATTGATCAAGACTTCGATCTGGTTGCAATATCTAGCTATTCAGCGCAAATACTCGATGCGTATACTTTGGCCGATCGCTATCGAGCCAACAAAATACCCGTCGTGATTGGCGGTCCACATGCAAGCATGTTGCCTTATGAAGCTGCTGAGCACTGCGATGCAGTCGCTATTGGCGAAGGAGAAGCAATTTGGAAGAAGCTCGTTTCTGATGCCGAATCAGGAACTCTCCAGACTTATTATGGTTCGCAATTTAGCAAATTCGATATGAAGAATTCGCCAATGCCGGCGTTCGAATTGCTGCAACCGGAAAAATACAATCGCATTACTGTTCAAACAAGCCGCGGCTGTCCACATCGTTGCGAGTTTTGTGCAGCCTCCATTCTTTTCACTCAAAAGTACAAACAAAAACCGATCGACAAAGTTGTCGCAGAGATAGATAAGATCAAGTCTATATGGCGTCGTCCATTCATCGAGTTCGTGGATGATAACGGTTTTGTCGACCGCAATTATTGGCGAGCATTATTACCGCACTTAAAGAAGAGAAAAGTGCCTTGGTTTGCTGAAACCGACATTGGTATCGCGGATGACCCGGGCTTGTTGACTTTGATGGCTGATAGTCATTGCGCGCAGATACTTATCGGATTGGAATCACCAGTGCTAGCTGGAATGGACGGACTAGAATTGCGTTCAAATTGGAAGTACAAGCATTGGGCAAGTTATAAGGCTGCGATTCGGCGCATACAACAGCATGGAATCCGGGTAATTGGCTGCTTTATCGTGGGTCTTGATGGGCATACACCGGAGACGATCAACCAACTGTTCGACTTTATCAATGAGCTGGAATTGTTTGATGTACAAATTACTGTACAAACAGCGTTTCCTGGAACGCCGCTGTATGCGCGGCTGAAAGAGGAAGGACGGCTGCTTGAGCCAGAACTGGCGAATGTGCACGCTGTTCGATGTGAACTTCACACCGACCGACATGACTGTTGAGGAGTTGAAAGCCGGATTCAAGGACCTCGCATCCCGTCTATACACAAAGGAAGAGACTGATTCTCGAAGAGCTAAGTTCAAGGATATCCTGCGTTCTCGACGGTCGCAGGCAAATCTCATTAGCGCAAGCTAACTCTCGATTGTTGCGAAGAAGAACCAAAAACGGCTTCCTAACAATAATTCTCTGGACTGTAATCGTCAGCTCGACTACGATCTAGGTTCTGCGAAACAGGACCTATGGCATATACACAGATATTGAAGCAACCACATCTGGTCAGGCTTTGGCTTAGTCAAGTCCTGTCATCAGTTGGCGACCAATTGTATTCAATAGCAGCTATTTGGATCGCAATTAAGATTGGCGGCGCTAACGCCGGTTATGTTGCGGCTGCTGGATCAATCACAGGGACTTGCCTGGGACTAATTGGTGGCGTGTATGCCGATAGATGGGACCGCCGCAAGACCATGATCGCCGTTGATCTTTTGCGTGCGGCAACTGTCATTTCCCTCGCCGTGGTAGGCAGCTTTATGCCACTGGCACTCTGGCAGCTTGGACTTTCTGCAATGTTGATTGCGGGCTTGGGTGCATTGTTTGATCCATCTCTTCAAGCAGCCTTGCCTGAACTAACTGAGAACGAAGATCGTCTGCAGGCCATGAACGCGCTCATGCAAGTCAACCATCGATTTGCTCGCACACTAGGTCCGGGCGCCGCTGGATGGCTCGTATCCTTGATGGCGGTGCATCACTTCTTTTTCCTTGACGGAATCACATATCTCGTCTCCGCAGCTGCGATATTCTCAATCTCGAATCGATACAACTGGAAACCGAATTCAACATCGCAGGTCTCACAGGGGGGGCTTGCTGGTATTTGGCAGGATATCCGAAAGGGCGCTCAAACTGTCTATCAGCACGAAGAACTCTTTTGGTCGTTTGGAATGTACATTCTGGCAAATTTTGCATGGAGTGTTGGATACACTATCGGATTTCCTCTTTGGACAAAACAGTTTTTGCATGCCGATGTTGGTACTTACGGGGCCCTGGTTGCAGCCTATGGGGTTGGTAGCGTACTCTCTAACATCGTCATGGGAACGGTGAAAACGCGGCGCCGCATGCTATTCATTTCCGGATCTGATCTTGTTTTTTTTGTCGGCTTCATGATTTTAGCGTTCGCACCAAATTTGCCCGTTGCCTGTTTCGGAAGCGCGCTTGCGGCTACTGGTGGACCGATGGCTGACATAGTTCTTATGGTAATGATGCAAACTGATATGCCTCGTGACGTTTTGGGCAAGGTTTTTAGTCTGCGCTATTTTGTTATGTTCCTTGGTTCCGCTTTGGGGCTATTGGTGGCACCAGCCCTATATACCGCAGTCAATGCTCAGACAGGCATCGTTGTCTCTGCTGTTATTTTTGGATTGAGCGGGATGGCTGGTCTCATAAGATTTGGTGCCAAAGAATCCGCATACAAACCATATGTTGATCCGACACTGGAAGCCGATCTTATGAATCCTCAAGAGAAAAAAGCGGTTCCCAGCGAAGATGGCGATACTTCAGCGTCGAAGCAAAAGACAGAAGCTTGCACACACTCGGATTAGGATTTATGCGAAAACTTTTCCGAGTACTCACGCCACTGAAGTTCGGAGCACGGGGGTTGCCTTCGCTCGCTTTTTTGACATCTTTATTATTGTGTCTATTGTTGATAGCACAAATACACCCCGCTGGAGCTGTACCAATCAAAGAAGAAAGCCGGGTAGCCCTTTCTGGTCTAACAACGCAAGAGCAATTCAGGAGTGTGGTGCCAAAGAATATGAAGGAAGCATCGGGACTACCGAAAGTGAAAGAATCCAACTCGGCATCATCCAAGAAGCCGGGCAGATCCAGAGGTAATTTTCTGGCTGCTGCGGAGCCTGACTCAGACCCGAAGGACAGGTCCGGCTCAGCAGAAACCACCTACGCAAACCTAAGACCATCAGAAATTGTCGAAGGCTTTCGAACAGACGCGGTTTATGTCAATGAAAGCGATAAGGAAATCGGTGCGCGCTTCCGCCACATCAAGTCCGGACTGATCCTAGATCTTGTGCAGATCGAATCTGTGCCGCAGGCTTTCATCTGGGTGAATACGGTGCCGGCATCTGACAATGGTGCGCCGCACACTCAGGAGCATCTGCTCTTAGGCAAAGGTAATAAAGGTCGTGTGCTCGGCACCCTGAACGAATTGTCTCTTGTTTCTTCCTCGGCGATGACAATGCCTTGGCGAACTTGTTATCACTTCAATACCACGGCCGGTGCTAAAGTTTTCTTTGATACTCTTGGTCCATGGCTCGATGCCTTTCTCAATCCAGATTACACTGACAGCGAGATAGCGCGCGAGGTTTGCAATCTCGGTGTTAAGGAAGATCCTCAGGACAAGAAATTGAGTATTGAGGAGAAGGGCACCGTTTACAATGAAATGCAAAGCGCGATGCACGATCCTTCATGGCCGATTTGGCTATCTCGGATGCAAGCACTGTATGGGAAGGATCATCCGCTCACTTTCAATTCGGGCGGCAGCCCTGCAGGTATTAGAACGCTTACGCCTGAGCAAATTAGACAGTTTCACAAAGAACATTATCAACTAAGCAACATGGGGATGATATGTACCTTTCCGTCAAATGTTCCTCTGAGAACTATTTTGTCCAATACCAATGCAATCCTTTCTCGATTGCAAAGCAACGATGTACCTATTTCCCAACTCGATCAAAGCGAGATGCCCGCCTTTCCTCCTGCGCGCCCTCTGCCCGCAGATCGTATTGAGATCGTTCCTTATCCTGAGAAAAACAAGGACAAACCGGTCCCCGTTGATATCGCATGGGTTCCTCAGTTAGATATTGATCCTTCCGAACATCTTCTTTTAGGAATGTTTCTTGGGAATTTTGCAGGTGATGTATCTACTCCTCTGTATAAATGCCTAGTTGACGGCAAAACGCGTACCCTAAACTATGGTGCCAGTTCAGTGTCAGGTGGTGTGAGCGACGAGCTTGGTTTTCCAATCATCATTTCCATTTACGACGTCCCGAGCAAACACGCTAATGAGGCGGACCTCAAAGTTCTGCGCAAGCTGGTACAAACCGAATTGAAGAAAGTCGCCGAGTATAAGCCGGGTTCGAAGGAGTTAGATGAGTTCAACAAGCGCCTCGCCAGTCGTCTCAAGCAGCTTAAAGACAGTAATGCTGAATTTGTAAACACACCTCCTCGCTTTGGTACGAGAAACTTGCGTGGATCATGGATGGAACACCTGATGTGGCTGGAACGCAGCGGCGGTTTTAAACGTTCGCTTACAATGAAACCTCAATTGGAATTCGTCAGTGAGAAACTAAAAGAGAAGGGGAATATTTGGACGGCGTACCTGCAGAAGTGGCGCCTCATTGACACACCTGCGCAGATCACCAGTCTTCGCCCAGATCCGGAACTCTTAGACAAGGAGACGACTGAGAAAAATCAGCGCATTGCAAAGCATCTCGAGCAGATCAAACAACAATTTAAGACTGAGGACGAGCAAAAGGCGCTAGCACTATTCAAGGCAGACTACGATGACGAAACACAGTGCCTCGAGAAGCTTCAGAAAGAAACCCCAACAGGCATGCGCTTTATCGACGATCCGCCCATGACACAGGACGACCAGCTCAAGTTCAAAGTGAGCACACTTAAGAATGGTGTTCCGCTGGTGGCTTCCACATTCGACAATATGACTATTTCGGCGGTGACGCTTGCAATGCGGGTACCTCAACTTCCAGAGGAGGATCTCCAGTATCTGCCCCTTCTCGCGCAACTACTTTACCGCACCGGTCTAATTGAAAACGGTCGCGCCTTGAGTTATGAACAAGTTCTTGATCGGTGGCGTGTTGAAATATCCCACGTTTACGCGTACTTCAAGAACAATCCCGATACGCACCGATACGAATTGGCCATCAGTGGCGAAGGAAACAGTCCGGTCGAAACCAATAACGCGATTCGCTGGATGAAAATATGCCTTGAAAGCCCGAACTGGCGCCTGGCAAATTTGCAGAGAATCGTTGATGTGACTCAGCACTCGCTCACCGCTCTTCGCAAGGCAAGAGATTCAGGATATGAAGAGAATTGGGCAAACGAGCCTGCTGGAGGCGTGAGACGGCAAGGTGATCCGCTTTGGATGCATCTAAATTGTTTTCTGACAAAAACGCACGACGTCCGCCGCCTTTTGTGGAGGTTGAAAGGAATCGTCAACGCGAAGGATAAGAGTGCATTTCTCGCGTTCATGAGATCGCTGGAAATTTCTCCGTCAAAAACGCAAGTAGCATCAAAGACTGTAAGGAAAATTCCATCCAGGGCTGTATCTGCTACTGCTCCGAAGAGCCCAGACTCGCAGCTTCGATATCGAAGGGAACTAAATGCGGTGCTGCGTGCCATGCAAGAGCAAGATGGGAAAGGATTGAGTACTGCAAACAAAAAGATTTATTCGACATTTCAGAAGATGAAAGGTTCAGTAAAACAACTAGCAACTGATGCGGTAAACGATCTCTTGCAAGACCTCAGAGACATTCCTGATACATCGCTAATCGGGGATTGGAACCAAATGTGCAGTGAGATCATGCAAGATGTGCAGGTGCCTCCTGCGACTACGTTGAGGAAGCTCGAACAGATTCGCAAGGCTCTTGTTAATGCAAATACTGCCCGCACTGTTGTCGTTGGTTCCACGGACTCGCAGGTGAAAGTGGTGCCGGCTTTGGAAAAAATGATCAGTGGGCTTCCGCGGAAAGCTCATAAGGAGCCTGTGTATCCTGCGACTAAACGCGTTATTAACCGATTGATAGCGCGTGAAGGAATCAAACAAATACCGGAACCTGCGTACTTTGCTTTTTTCAACGAGAAGACGAGCCAAGGTGTAATTACCAACTCTACAAATGCGATCAAATACTCCCAGCTCGATGACGAGTCGTTGTTGCGTTATTTAGCGAGCCAACTGTATGCAGGGGCAGGAGCGCACAGCTTATTCATGCAAACTTGGGCAGCAGGTCTGGCTTACGGAAATGGAGTTTCATGCTCTGTTGACCATCGGTTGGCATATTACGCTGATAAAACGCCTACTGCGCCGCAAACTATTAAGTTCGTTGTTGAGCGTTTGAAGGCCGCGGCTGAAGAGGCCAAAACCAAAATGGATCCAGCCTTGGCCGACTATGCCCTGGCCCAAACATTCTTCTCTTATGCAGACGGTAGCTTTATCGGAAGAGGTGACTATATTGCTGACTCGATAGTCGATGGCAAGCCACCGGAAGTGGTGCGTAAGTTTCGCAGCGCCGTGCTAGCAGTTCGGAAGCAGAAGGATTTCGAAAAGAAACTGTTTGATCGAATGATACCCCAGTACGCACGAGTTATTCCCGGTCTGACAACGGACAGCGTGCAGGACAAGGATGGCGTATATATGGTTATTGGGGATGACAACCAATTGAAGCAGTACGAGACGTATTTGAAGTCGATCAAACCCAAGAGCACCAAACTCTATGTACTTTATGGACGTGATTACTGGATCTGAGCAGTAACTATAAATTCTTCCGGGCTAGAACAGGATCCACTTTGTTCCAGTGCTCTTTCAAACCCTGAAGAAACAAAAACACCATCCGAACTGAATCGCGATGGTGTTTAAGCTACTTGCTTGGCTGCCTCTTGCGGGAGGCTCAGTATCTTTTAGTGCTTCAGCCAATCCTTCACACTAAACGGGCTCTCTGCTGATGTTCCCGGAATGCGCATCCCTGCAGTTTCCGCATCGCCCCTCGGCTCAACGCACTGACTTGCTTCAGTGCTCACCGTTTATGCATATAAGAATACCAGCGAAACTCTGACCTGTGAATTGCCCCAAAAAAAGATCGAATGCAAAAGTGGTGGCATCCGTGATGCTATACCGTTCGACTGTTCCGGCGAGACAAGCTTGTCATGCGCTCGGGCTGCCCCCATGGACAGGATTCTTCCATATTCTCATTCAAGACAAATATGAGACATGTCAAAGTTATATAGATCACAGGTCTGAATGATATTGAGTACCCATACAATTGACAATGCAAAGGGCAAAGAATAGACGTAATTAAGGCTGGAGCAACAGGTGTACATTCCGCGATCAAAGCTCAGCGTAGGGAAGTCTTCGCGGTAGCGACACGGAGATTCTTTGGGTAAATGGAAAGTCTTTGGGAGGAGGCGGATAAGGTCCCCCACCGAGCACTGCATCCTTTTTTGTGCTTCAGGTAATCCTTTACACTAAACGGGCTCTCTACTGTTTCCGGAATGCGCACTCTCTGATGGCAAGGAAGTAGCGTTTCAGAAGTCGCATTCGTGCGACTTTTCCACGGATGATCTCACCCCCGACAAGCTATACATGATTGATGCTAGGATTAAATAGGGTCTTAACAAATTCCTCGATACGAAATCAGTAGACATGACGGCAGAAAGCGCGAAGGGCAACCCCAGGAAATCATGGTCGGCTTCTTTTGGAATCGGACTCATAGCGGGCTTTGTGACTTGCATTCTCATCTGCGTATTCTGGCAGCAGTACGCACCTTTAATTACTGGGTGGTGCACGGTAACTAAAACACTGGTATCGCCCGATTTGAAACACATTGCTTACTTGATAAGCTACAGCCAAGGCTCGGCTCTCGGCCAGCATGGCAGCTGGGTCATAGTTGAGCCGGCCACTAGCAGTGCTGATCCGCGGATAAGCAAATCAAGAGTTTTTGAAATCGATCATTTTGATGGTGCATCCGTTCGCGGGCTTCAGTGGACACCTGACAATAAATTGCAGATAAACTACTCTTTGCCCAACGATAGACCGTGCTCTGTATGGCAGAGATGCAGCGAGGGTGCTAAGTCCGTGCCTATTATCACTTCGTTGAGGTAGAGGTATGCTGACTTCGAAGTTTCGTACATTGCACCCGGGCTTTCTATGGTTGGGTTTTCTAGCCGGCATCGTCGCGGGCACAGCGCTTTTCATTGTTTCTCTTCATCAGCAGGAACATAATTGGGACTACGTCCCGCATAAGAGTCAATACATACAAATTGGAGAGGAAATATCGCCGGACGGAAACAAGAAAGCCATCATATTTGCAGAGAAGGACGACGGACTCGATCAAATGCGGCACGTGAAGATTCTCGCAAGAGTTGACAAGTTTGATCCCAACAACTTTTCGCCCACGCGAACTAAATTTCCATGGCAAGGAATCCCCGCATTCGATTTCTCGATCTTGCGTCCGGTGAAACTCCAACTAGCTTGGGAGGATAGCAAAACTTTGAGAATCTCCTATCCTGTAAACCGAAGTGAAACTATTACGTTTCAGAGATCTAGGAGTGTCACGGCTGACGTTCATATTAATCCGTCCCCTGCATACTCATTTGATCAAAGGCGGGGCAATGAATAGGCACGGACGTCGTGTTGTTCAAATTGGATCTCATTCGGATCTGCAAAACAGTGACGTTTACGATCGAACCGCATGATGTAGGTATCTTGTTCTCGATACTTCCCAGTTGTAGCCCGAATCCCTTTGTTACTTGTATGGGCTTGCGGCTGAATTTGATTGGAGGCGCCAAAACAAAAACACCATCCGAACTGAATCGCGATGGTGTTCATGCTACTTGCTTGGCTGCCTCTTGCGGGAGGCTCAGTATCTTTTAGTGCTTCAGCCAATCCTTCACACTAAACGGGCTCTCTGCTGATGTTCCCGGAATGCGCATTCCTGCCGTTTCCGCATCGCCCCTCGGCTCAACGCACTGACTTGTTTCAGTGCTCACCGTTTATGTATATAAGAATACCAGCGAAACTCAGACCTGTGAATTGCCCCAAAAAAGAACGCATGCAAAAGTGGTGGCATGCTGAATATCGAAAACTGCGAAGGGAGATGGGAGTCAGGTTTCTTGTCAGGCACTCGAACTAGCGAAGGTGAGGCTTATCGACTTCTTGTATATGTTAGAGATATCCAAATCACATCCAAAACATGCCTGATGTGCATAATAATGGAGCTGAAAGTATATACAAATAACTTGCCAACTGCAGGACAATAGATCGCTTTAATTTTTCAACTCTGAATGCTATATCGAACCGGGCGATATTATATGCGGTATCAATATTTGCCGACCCAAAGGAACATACTCAATCAGAAACAGGTTTCCAGTCTCATCAGGCAAATGAGCGACGACGCACTCAGAAAATAACCTTCGCCGTTGTTGCGTTGTTGTCTTTGTTTGCGTCGGTTAACTTCCTGCTAAATCGGGGGGAAGACAATGAGATGTTCCCAGTCATATGCTTCCGTATCATCGAACTCGATGATTTTGTTTAAGCAAGAGGAACAAGATGACTGATAGATTCTCAGAAATTGGGTATCCAAGCAAAGTTGACGAGCAATCAGCAGAAACCCAGGCGTCTGATTTGTTGCGACAAGAAACTTCCCAGTCCAGCAGTCCATTCAAGCCAGCTGCAATTGGACAAGCCATAAAGGATTCCAGCTACGAAGAAGCAGATGACGAATATCCGGGTGTAGAAATGAACTTGGACGGATTGTGGTTCGAGTTTTGAGCTCAGAGATTTTAGTCAGCGCCAAAACAAAAACACCATCCGAACTGAATCGCGATGGTGTTCATGCTACTTGCTTGGCTGCCTCTTGCTGGAGGCTCAGTATCTTTTAGTGCTTCAGCCAATCCTTCACACTAAACGGGCTTTCTGCTGCTGCTTCCGGAATGCGCATTCCTGCTGTTTCCGCATTGCCCCTCGGCTCAACGCACTGACTTGTTCAGTGCTCACCGCTTATGCATATAAGAATACCAAGCGTTTAGCAGCATTGGAAGTCCCCCAGAATATATTTGTGCAATATGAGATGGGTGGATTAGATCCGCAATACAGCATGCAGTTTTATGAGAATCAGCTTGTCATGCACTCGGGGTGCGCTGAGAATCGACTTTCGGAGTAATATCGGCGATATTATATATGGTGACAGGTGACAAAGTAGCTTTGGCGATATCTTCAACGTGTATGTTCGATAGAATTCGATATTCAAGCGATCTTTGACTAACTACGCTTAATCCGGAATTGCATAGGAATGCGCACCGTTTTATGGATGTCAAAAGTGCTTTTACTGATCGAGCCGAGAATTATAGAACTTTGCTATACCGTAACAGGCGGGCGCCGAAGTCCACTTTGCTGCAGCCATCGGGCTTGTATCCGTGCTTTTCGTAGAAATGGCGAGCACGAGCGTTGACCTCGAACACCCATAACTCAATAGTTTTCTTTCCCCGTGGCTTGAGTGTTTGTTCGCACCAATGGATAAGGGTATTTCCGTGACCTGAACCCAAGACTCTTGGATGAAGGTAGATACGTTCCAGCAATCCGACAGTGCCGCCGTCATCTGATGATGCTATTGAAGCGAAACCAACGATTTGCTCGCCGCGAACGAGGGCAAGAGTAGTGCTTGAATTTCTCACAAAACGTTCTTCCCAGCGTTCCTCACAATAATCGATCGAACGGGCTTCGACATAATCGTCAAGTATGCCGCCAAAAGTTTCATTGATGGAGCCGCAGTGGACAATTGCAAGGGCGCGCGCATCGTTAGAAGTTGCGATTCGCGTTTTGCATTCTGGCGGATCCTGATAAAGCATGTAAGAGGGATGAAACAAATCTGTAGGTGCATAGAGCTGTGCCGGTATGCCCAGGAACCCGAGCTTAATCAAGACATTGCGCGACGCTTTGTTCTCCGGATGATGTCCGGCAAACAGCGCGTTCGCCAAGTCGTTGTCAAACGCATGTTGAATCACACGATTTCCTACTTCCGTAGCGAATCCGCGGCCCCAGTACTCTGGCTTGAGGTGTATTCCCAGTTCAGCTATCCCTTCGGCATAGTAACGCAAGCCAGCACAACCAATATGGGTATCCTCGCGGCAGCAGTAAATTGGCCAGTATTGGATCTGGTATCTTTTTGCACTTTCGATTTCTTGCGTGAGCCGCCTAGCTACCTGCGCTTCCGTTAGCGGTTCTTTGTTGAAAAGACGTGTAACTTGCGCATTTCCCCACAAGTCCATTGCCAGCTCCAGGTCTTCTGGTTGCCACCAGCGAAAGCCTACCCGTTCACTGCAAAGGAAATAGTTGTTGCCTGCATTTGGCATGGAAAGAACCTTGTCTTTGTGCGGCGATTGATAAAAATGTGCAGAAAACAAAAACACCATCCGAACTGAATCGCGATGGTGTTTAAGCTACTTGCTTGGCTGCCTCTTGCGGGAGGCTCAGTATCTTTTAGTGCTTCAGCCAATCCTTCACACTAAACGGGCTCTCTGCTGATGTTCCCGGAATGCGCATTCCTGCCGTTTCCGCATCGCCCCTCGGCTCAACGCACTGACTTGTTTCAGTGCTCACCGTTTATGCATATAAGAATATCAACGAAATGCTGACCTGTGAATTGCCCCAAAAAAGCGCTTGTGCAAAAGTGGTGGCATCCGAATTACGACACGACTACGACCACTCGGGGCGTTCATGCTTGTCATGCACTTGAACTAGCAACCAGAACTGGTTTCCTTTGATTTGATATTCAACATAGTCAGCTAATACACTGTTTATATATGCGTCCAGTATTCAGTACATATTCAAAGCATGAATAATCGACCATGCAAAGAGCGAATAATAGACATACTTAAGCTAATTATTGCTTGCTCCCGCGACTAAATCGCAATGCACTAAGCTTGATCTTGTATTGAGCTTCTAATTCCATTCCTCTATTGTCGCAAAAGCGCGCAAAACAAAAACACCACCCGAACTGAATCGCGGCGGTGTTCTTGCTACTTGCTTGGCTGCCTCTTGCGGGAGGCTCAGTATTTCCTAGTGCTTCAGCCAATCCTTCACACTAAGCGGGCTCTCTGCTGATGTTCCCGGAATGCGCATCCCTGCTGTTTCCGCATCGCCCCTCGGCTCATAGCGCTGACTTGTTTCAGTGCTCACCGTTTATGCAAATAAGAATAGCAGCAAATTGAGTGCGTAAAAGTCCCCCGAAAATTCTATATCCAAATGTGGTGGCAGAGCCATCAAGCTAAATATGACAAATGGTTCGGAGAGTCAGTCAATTGTCAGGCGCGCGAACTTATTAGCAATAACTGAAATTGCAGCTTTACTAGCGGTTAGGTATATACCATCTATGGAACATATAGACTCGAAGTATTCACTAGATACTCAGGAGTTATTGGAACGATCTTGCAAAGCGCTTTTCATAACTGTAGTTAATGCCAGAGAAGGCGTTTCCATCGGGGACGCTGCGCTTGCTTGTACAACTCTTGCATGCTCGCCAGCTCTGACACGAGACTCGCGATTCTCTCAAGCTTGGCATTCCGAATCTCGCTCAATGATGAAACCTGTTGCCGCAACGCGGCGTCCTCTTCCTTAAGAGCATTCCGAAACGAGCCGCTCCGCCTCTGTACCTACTTTAATGGATCGCAAGTCAGCCATCCTGTCCTTGGCTAATCGTGATAACCAATATGAAGATCAGAAGAAGTCCATGCTACGCGGCTTGCTTCTTCACCTGGATAATGCATTACGAGATAACGACGCAGCTTCGCAATGGACGAAATGCAAGAAATTAGAGCTGATTCGCTCTTGCATTGACGAATCGACACATCATCATCATCAGTTATAGGAATGAAAACAAAGGTCTGATTGTCACCCTTGCTGTTTAGGAATTCAGTAAAAATCTGAAACCACTTGAGTGAACAATTCGGACACTGACGAATTTTAGCGTTGAAATGTGACTCCTCGAACAATATTGCTTGCTCTGGAAGCTTAAACATTGAGTGCTCCGCATCATCTGCTTTAGCGGCGGTGCAACGTTTGCAGAATGGAAAATTGGGGCTCATGGAATCACTTTAGCTCGATCGAGGGGTATGGATTCAATACACAGTAAAACAAAAACACCATCCGAACTAAATCGCGATGGTGTTAATGCTACTTGCTTGGCTGCCTCTTGCGGGAGGCTCAGTATTTCCTAGTGCTTCAGCCAATCCTTCACACTAAGCGGGCTCTCTGCTGATGTTCCCGGAATGCGCATCCCTGCTGTTTCCGCATCGCCCCTCGGCTCATAGCGCTGACTTGTTTCAGTGCTCACCGTTTATGCAAATAAGAATAGCAAGCAAATTGAGTGCGGAAAAGTCCCCCGAAATTTCTGAATTTAAAAGTGGTGGCAGGTCTGGCAAAGTAGATAGGACTGATGCTTTTGAAAACGCCGTAATTGTCAGGCGCGCGAACCTGCAATGCGAGAATCAGAAATACGCTTTGCTGTCGTTTATCTATAAATAACCTATGGTTTATACGGACAAACTGCATTCATTGCTTATTCAAAAGATATCCAATCAACCTTGCAAAGCACGTATCATAAGTGTAGTTAATGTCCCAGTAGCCGTTTCCACCACGGAACTTGAGTTCGCTTGCAGAGCTCTTGCATGTTCGCTAGCTCGGATTCAAGACTCGCAATTTTCTCAAGCTTTGCATTTCGCGCCTCGCTCAATGTTGAAACCTGTTGTCTCAGCGCGGCATTCTCCTCCTTATAGCATTCTGAAACAATCCGCTCTGCTTCTGCCGCTTCCTTTTGTGCCGCAGCATTTTCGCTTTCGAGCCTCACTTTAGACTCTAAATCAGAAAGTAATCTCAATTGAATGCCTTGTTGCTCGATCACAGCAGCTTGTTCGCGCAGGGCCAGAGCTTGCGCTTCTATCCGATCAGTTAAAGGTTTTATGAGCGTCTCAGCCAGGACTTCCATCTTTTTGATTTCTTCGGCCCGCCAGTTATCTGATCGCACCATCGATTGATCGAAGTAAGAGGAATCATCGGGATCAATAATATCCTTCTCGGTAAAACTGATTGAGTGTCTCTGCAATGCAAAAGCGTAGTCGGCAGATTTCTGCGAAAGAAATACGCGCCATTCACTGCTGCCAGCAGGAGTTTTTGTACGTATTCCTTTTAAATCCCCACGCTGCAATCTCAGTTGGATTGTTCCAGCGCTAACTCCTAATGCTTCCGCAGCTTCCTGGATTGAGATTGTTTTCACGCGTGCCCCCATATTTGGTGCTAATACTATGGATATCCGCAGCCTGATTCCCATCAGCATTATAGCCTCAATCTAAGGCTCGGCACAAAAAATCCGCACCACATAAGGTGCTAATTTTGATCTGGCGCTGAGGGAAAAGATAATCCACGAAGCAAACCGAGAATCACGTTACTCAACGCGAAACTGGATCTGGTAGGCGCAATCCTGCAATCCCAACTCTATCTATCGACAGATCCATATCCACTACTGGTCTGTGATAGAAGTCATAATTCTAGGGATTCTGAAATCGTGTGTGTGCAAGGGCAAGCAAAACAAAAACACCATCCGAACTAAATCGCGATGGTGTTCATGCTACTTGCTTGGCTGCCTCTTGCGGGAGGCTCAGTATTTCCTAGTGCTTCAGCCAATCCTTCACACTAAGCGGGCTCTCTGCTGACGTTTCCGGAATGCGCATCCCTGCTGTTTCCGCATCGCCCCTCGGCTCAAAGCTCTGACTTGTTTCAGTGCTCACCGTTTATGCAAATAAGAATATCAGCCGAGGAACGAGTCGTGAAGTCCCCCAGAAAATCTTTTTGGTGCCCACTTGCCACCAATTGAAATTGAGTCGCTATGTGCTTCTCTTTCATACCCCAAAATTGTCAGGCGCCCGGACAATTCTGTCGACGCAGATCTGCGAGACTAAGGGCGAATCTATATACCTTAGATAGTGGAAGTAGGTCTAGATGTATTTGCATTGACTAGCTATCAATCACATTATTCTGTCAAGCACCACGTGAGCCTAAACATCATTAATGATCCTCATTGGCACTTGAACACGAAAAACTACCTGGGATGAGAACTTTTGTCCTCGGCAATTTTTCTGAAGCCGTGATTTCTATTTTGAAGTCCAGTCCGGTTTCGTGAAAGAATTCTGGCAATGGTTCATAAGTAGTAGACATTAAGATTTCGCGGATTCGTTCACTTCTCTCCGAAGAAATCACCGAATCGCTGATCGAACAGGAAATGGGTTTTCCGCTCTTTGAGATCTTAAGAAGTAGCGTTACTTCCAACGGGTGTTCGTGCCCCTCAAGCAGAGACGGGTCTGCTGCGTTGATTTCATCTATTAGCCTTAGCAACAATTTCTTTCTATACGGTGGTGGAGAACAGACAATCACATGCCGAAGCGTAGCATCTTCACGGATGGGGTCTGGATAAACGTCCCACGATTCGTTTGCCAGCTGATTTGAGTTGATACCGGTGATAAGAAGTCCACCGAGTGAAGTTGTTGTGAGAAGGTAGACCAGAAAGGATTGCTCCATTTCTACTCCGGTTCTAGATTTTTTCATCATAGGTTGTGCTGTGTCATATGATGAGAGGAAAAACCCTGGAAAATCGTTCTTGGGAAACTCTTGCACCTCACGTAGCGTGAGCATTTAGTATCAAGTTTGGAGGTGAGAGAAATGAAGGTTGGCGAGCTTGCAAAGAAGACAGGTGTCTCTGTTCGGACCCTTCATCACTATGATGAGATTGGGCTTTTAGTTCCTTCGGGGAAAACTGAAGCGGGTCATCGAGTCTATCTAGAGCCCGAGATCCGGCGGCTGCAGCAAATCTTGTCCTTGAAAGCTCTTGGTTTTTCTTTGGACCATATAAAGGATTTGCTGGATGGACAAAGGCTTACTTTGCAAGCGGCGCTGAGCATGCATCTCGAACATCTTCAGAAAGAAATGGCTGAACGACAAAAGTTGATCGATGAAGTTAAAACAATGGCAGACAAAATCAACTCAATCGGTGAAGAGCCATCAGTGGAAGAACTTTTGGATTTAATTGAGGCTACAACTATGTTTGAAAAGTATTACACACCGGAGCAGCTAACGACGCTGCAGAAGCGGGCTGAAGATATGGGCGAAGAAGCCATGAAGAAATCACAGGACGATTGGACGCAACTAATTGCCGAAGTGAAATCCGAGATGGACAAGGGAACTGATCCGAAGAGTGAGCGCGTTCAGGACCTAGCACGGCGATGGCAAGACCTGATCAATCAGTTCACTGGCGGCGATCCTGGAATTGCTGAATCTCTGCGAAAAATGTATGCACAGGAAGGAACAGTGAAAGCTAGTCGAGGCACGATGGATGGCAGTGTTTCTGCTTTCATACAAGCTGCGATGAATGATAACTAGCGGTCTTGTTTTACGAGTTCTTCGACGCGCTGGTCGGGCGTGAGCAGATTCTCTTTAAGCTTAGCTTCATAGATCCCTTTTAGCTTTTCATAGTCGGGATCTTTGGTGCGGGCATCATGGAGGACTGCAAGGACGCGAGGGAATGCAACCTTGAAATACTCGCTGGGGCTGCCCGGTGCTGGGCGGTGCCCGAAGAAGAGGACGAACATCTGAGCAAATAGCTCTTCTTTGCCGGCATCTCCTGGATTCAGGTAGTACGCAAGTTTCTGTCTCAAGTCTTGAGGGATGGAACTTGTATCAAGATTGTATGCGTCGCTGAATTCCTTACTGTGAGATACCTCTGGGAATGGGTCCTTTGGTGAGGCTCCCTCCTTGGATAATCCCAAATACATGTCATATGCATGTCCGAATTCGTGCTGGACAGTTTCGTCCAGGTGTCCCTCAATGACCTGCCCGTTTTTTCCCTCTGTTTTGACAAACTCGCCAATTACAATCAACTTCTTCTCGCGGTCGAAAGCGCCATTGGAATTGTGCCAATCAGCCCCAGCGGCATAACCTCGCGGCGCCATGGTAGCGAGCTGAGGCATAACATCGAGAACCGTCGGCGCCACCATAACCTTGTATCCGGCCGCTTCCAGCTGATGCCTGTAGGTGCGGGGGATTTCGCTCAAGCCAAGCATGACTCGCGCAACCGCTTCATTGGAAACACCTTTATGCTGCGGATCCATAAAGATGACGAAGTCTTTGAGATCGTCAGTGTCATGGGTCAGTGAGAAACCATCTTGAATGGATTTCAATTCCTCAATTTCTTCTTCGTCGTAACTGACTATGTTGAGTCGTTGAGAGATGGTAGCGACATCTGGAGCGTTAGGAAATCGACGAAGATACTCTTCGTAGTACTTAGTTGCCTGTTTGTAGGCTTTGACAAAATCCATTTCTTGAGCAGCGAATCGCCACGCGGAGGGGTCCGTCCCCCTAATTGCAAACGCTCTGTCCATCGTTTTCATAAAAGCGTCAATCTTGCCGGTCTCGGCATAGCATTTTGCAAGTGAGAGAAGCGTAGAGTACGACGTCTCTTTATCATCGTGTTCGGATGCAAGACGTTCTAGGAGCGGCAAAGCGTCGTCGTAGTCTTTCTTATCGTAGAGAATCCTTGCCAGCCCCAACAAGGCTAAATGGCGACCAGGATCGATGCTGTATGCTTTCTTGAACCATTCCTTTGCTTCATCTATTCGACCCAACTGCTCTAAAGCAATTCCGATATTGAAATTGATATCCCACGAATCCGGGCAGTTCGCAACCGCATACTTCAGGTCCTGAAGCGCCGCCGCTGGATTTCCCATACGGATAAGATTTGATGCTTCCACGGTGAGCTGTCTGACTTCGGGAGTCCATCCTGCCTGGCCAAAACTTGCAATTGGCAGAAATGCGATAGCCAGAACGGCAGTAAACAGTCCTTGCCTTATTATGGAATTCATCTCCGGGATACCTCGAATAGCGCTTTGTCTATCGCTGTTGGCTCTTCTTCAAAGCGTAGATTCGTTTGGAAAACTCGACCATTTGCGGACTGATGGAATACTTAGTCAAAGCACCTTGGACCATTCTAGGCAGGCGGGGGTCATTGGTTTTTGCAGCCTGCTCTAACTCCATGAAAAGTTTTCGGTCGCCTCCTCCATAGGTGTTCCAATGTCCAGCCAATGAGAGACGCTCGAAATAATAGGGACCTTGCTTCGGTTTGAAGGCTTGACTCATAGGTACAGCCATCGAACTCATCGCCAGCTTGGCAATTTTTGGAAATGCTTTCTGCAATGCCGAATCAAGGCTTCCAGAATATTGGACATCACCGAAGTCGTCTAAGTCGTCACCACCTGTAGCTCCAGAGGCGATTTCTTTCTTACGCTGAATTGCAGTTTCTTGTGATTCGACGTTTTGCGTAAGTTTTTCAATCATCGCCTTGGCGTTTTTCGCATCATCCTTTTTCGCCGCATCTTCAATTGATGCAAAGTAACTTTCATAGGCACTGGTGTTGATACCGCTCTTTTGAAGTTGTTTTATTCGACCAATCAACGCTTTTCTTTCGTCGGCTAAGGGACCTGCTTCAACCTGTTGCGCTCCCGATTCGG
Source organism: Candidatus Obscuribacterales bacterium (assembly GCA_019747875.1). Taxonomy (GTDB): domain Bacteria; phylum Cyanobacteriota; class Vampirovibrionia; order Obscuribacterales; family Obscuribacteraceae; genus JAIEPM01. The sequence continues at coordinate 18,681 of JAIEQI010000010.1, read as the reverse complement.
GCTCACTACTTTTCGTTACCGGAATTTCACCACACAAGAGTGATTTCATATCGGTACTTGCATCAGTTCCTTGAACGAGATCAAGAGATCCGAGCAAGTCAACCTGGCTTATTGAGCCTGATGCAAAAGATTTGATATCCCCAATTCTGACTGTGATGGAAGAGAAGTTTGTGGGCGACTTCTTGTCAAAAAATCTAGTGCGAACCTTTTTGATTGACGGGTCGTTGTCCATGATTATTTTTGCCAGCAGTACGGCTTCGATCTTGCTATCCCGGTCAGGGTTCTTTGAACGTTCAATTTTGAACTTAGATACCAGCGCTTCGTCGCCCTGTGAACTGACCTGGATCTTCTCGTTGGCGGGCAGAATCTTGGCTGCAGCGATTTTGGTTTCTAGAACCTTGGCGGTCACTGCAGCCATGGCTGGGATTACGGTTGTCAGCAGTAGCGAGAGTGCGAAAACAGCAGTTGTTGAAAGGCGAATCATCAAATCACTTCCACGAGTAAATATAAGGAGGGTCACCGGGATCAGACACCGTATTTGCTCTATGCCTGATCATAACAAAAGTACCCATTCAATTCATTGAAACAAGCATTGGTGCCCGAAGTCGCATTAAAGATACAGAGCAGTTACCGATGTCTGTGCTGATGCCTATGATGCCCGCCAGGTTCTCCCCAGCCTGCGCCCCAGGGTATTCGGCCCTTATTAGCGAAGTACGCCTTTGCGACCTGCATATCTGCGGAAGAGACCTGGTATTTTCTAAACGCAACTTTCAACTTCTCTGCCAGAGCAGCAGTATTCTTCATTCTGGCGTCGTTCTCTAATTCATGGAACAAAATCTTGTCTGCTTTTCCTAGAATATACCAGCGCCGCACAAGTGCTCCGCGTTCATCTTGAAACGGACCCGGACTCGGAATTAGTTGAAGGATGGAAGCCCGTTGAGCAATCGCTCCCATGAATAATCCAGTCAAATCATCAAGCGAATAACCTGCGCCAGACCGCACCGGTGGCTCTTCCGGTGCTGCGTCCCCAACTCCAGGAGGTAGCGGAAGTGATGATTTGCTGGAGGACACGGCTGATACTGCAACTGGTGCCTTCTTTCTTTCCAGAGCTTTCTCTTGCGATTCGATATTTAGCGACAGCTTTTGAATCATATCCAAAGTAGCAGTCTTGGAATTTGTCTTTGCGGTCTCTTCGATTTGTGCGAAGTAACTTTCATACGCGGATGTATTCACGCTGTTCTTTTTCAATTGATTTATGCGACCAAGCAACTTCTTGCGTTCGTCGGCAAGGACGCCCTCAGCGACCACCAGGCTGGCATCAGCCTCCTCTCCTGGAGCATTGCTAACTGATGCTGCATCCACAGGTTTTGAACTCGTCTCAGGCGATCCAAGTGGTGGATTTGGTGTGCTGCCTTTGACTGACTCGAGAGAATTCATAAGGTCAACGCCGCTTATTGCGCCGGATCCAAACGCTTTTACATCACCGATACCAACAGTAATCGAATGGAATTCTGTGGGTGCACTCCTGTCGAAGAACTGCGTTTTGACTCGTTTAACTGAAGGATCGGCATCCATGATCGTTTTGGCGATCATTACTGCTTCAATCTTGGAGTCTTTGTCTATGTCCTTTGACCCTTCCGTCACAAACTTGGAAACCGTTACTTCAATCGAGCCTGTGGTCACTGTAAATCGAGATCCTGGTAATAAGATCTTTGCCGCATTTAGCTTGGTTTCCAGAACCTTCTCGCTCACGCTCGAAAAACCCGGGCAGGAGAGTTGCGCCATTGCAAGACTTAAGAGCGAACACCCAAACAAAAGTGGCTTATAAATAGATGGTGGACGAGGCAAAGCACTTCTCCTGATAACAAAAAGGGGTGCCATTATTCATAGCACCCCTCCTTATACTAATTGATTTCTTTAGTAGTTGTCATCGTAAGGGACGACATATTGGCGTCCTTGGAACAATGAACTATGGCTTCCGCTGTGGGGGCTGTCATAGCCGACAAAACCATGATAGGTACCGTAGCCGAAGCCATGGAGCAAACCGTAAGTAGCTCCCGTGACAAGACCGACCGGTCCACCGGTCAATCCACCGGCAACCAAATCATACGGTCCGTCTTCATTGCCCAGGTTACGTGCAACCATTTTGGTTCCACCGATAGCGCCCTTGATTCCATCTTGGAATGCAGCGGTCGGTACGTCCCAAATTATTCCGGTAAGCATACTGACGACGCGAACCGGGAAATAATAAAGTTCGTACTGCACGCGCCAATCAGATGGACGCTCTGGGTAAGCCATGACAGCGCTCATGCCAGACAAGGCTGCCATCGTAGCTAACGCCGAACACAGAACTGTTTTTTTGAACATACTCCTCACCGTCTTTCCAGGGGGTTGGGACAATAACTGAACGAGTCAGAAAGTCCTTATTTCTCTTCCATCGTCATGTAGGACCAGCGGCTAAAGGGCTTTTCCCAGCCGGTCTTGAATCCGTGCCAGCCGCCATCGAGAACGCCATAAGCGCCACCGAGAACTAGACCGGTAGAACCGCCAATTGGAACACCCGCAGCGATTTGTCCTGCGCCTTTTTCGTCGCCGAACTTACCAGCTACGTGCTTGGTGCCTTTCAGTCCCCAGTGGTAACCATCATCGACGGAACCACCTACGGCACTCACCACTGCACCCGTCAGCCCACCTACCAAACGAATTGGGGCTTTGATAACCCAATTAACCGGTTTGGCCTCGTAGTCGAGGGCAAGCGCTGGAGCTACGGCCGATGCAAGCACCATTGTGGAGCATAGTACTTTTTGCAAAACCGTTAATTTACTCATTTACCTCACCGTCTTTCTATTGCCCGCAATTTTCAAATTGCAGGATGCCAGTATTACTTGTCCTCTTCCAGACCTACGATGAAGGACTCTGTGCTGAAGGGCTTTTCCCAGCCAGAACCCAACCCATGCTTAGCTCCTCTGAAGAAGCCAGCAGGAACTCCCCAAACTGCACCGACGGGAATACCAATTACCGCAGCGGCTACATTTTGTTGGAATCCCTTCTCGTCACCGAAATGTCCAGCAAGTGCATGCCAGGCATTTTTTGGTGAACGATAGAGAGTATCAATCGCAACGCCTTGTGGGATGTCCACCAGCATTGCTGTTGTCGAGCCGAAGAAGCTCGCTATGCTGCCGAGTCCATCAGAATCAGCGTAAGACGGAGCGCTTACACCGAGACCGAGAACGCTAGCTAAAGTCAATACTAAAGATATTTTGCGCATTTGCTCCTACCACCTTGGAACCGAGGATGGTAAATCCACCCTCGGTCTTGCTAATTACAGTGTTAGCCTTTGTCCAATTTGAACTAGTCTTCCTTGAAAGTAAACGAGTCTTTGGAGAAGGGCTTTTCATACCCTGCTTTCATTCCGTGTACGGCACCATCAAATGTTCCGTACGCGGCACCGCCGACAACACCAAAGGGAGCTGCAAGAATTGCACCGCCCCAGGTTTGGTATGTACCATCCTCGTCACCGAGCTTGTCAGCCATCCACTTGGTCGCCATCATGGCTCCTTTGACACCATCTTTGACGGCACCTTCCGGTACGCCGATGACTACGCCTGTGGCGGAGCCTACGACGCGAACTGGGAAGAATACAATATCGCGAAAAGTATCATCTGAAGCAAACGAAGGTGCAACCACGGCGCCGACGATAGTCGAGGCCAATACTAAAGAGGTCGCGAATTTCCTTACCATGCAAATCTCCATCTCTTAGCAATCTTTCGAACGATCCTGGACCACCCCGGCCACAAGACAGAACCCATTGTACCTATTTTCTTTGTCAGGTCTAGCTTTCGTTTGGCGCTTCAAATCAAGCAAAGAGGTGATAATGCTTGTTGTATATGCCTTTCGGGCAAAACAGACATTAAGAAAAAGATTTTCGCTTGTTGCGAAACTTTCGACTGATAATTTGTCAGGATATAGTTGATATATGTAGTACGCTAATGACAGAGAGCTTGTCATGCCCATGGCAGCTTGTTCTTAGCAACCGGACGTGCGCTTGACGACTCTTGTTATCAGTCGGTTGACACGAAGAATTCGCACCGGATTCGGTGCTCGTAACCTGAAAGGTATGGACATGTTTAATCAGCTCTCCCGGTCTGGTCGCCGGTTTCATACAAATCTGTTCGTCTCTGTAGTAGTAGGCTTGGCGATCACTTTCGTTTCAGGCTCAATACCAAATGCGATGGCAGCCGAAACAGCGCAACGAGCACGGACTGGTACTTCACGTGATATCATCGGCTCCAAACGCGATCTATATAGAACCCAGGGTGGACATCCTATTTATGCCTTGGAAAAACAATATGCGGATCGTTGTAACCCGAACACTTTCATCTATTATGTGATGTGCGGCCGGGGGCTTAGCAAAGCCCTCATCGTTGCAGCCAGGGACGAAGGTGCCGTCGGTCACCTATTCCTTTGCTCTGATCAGTCCAACTTTTACGATGACGGCTCAATGTCGCAAGTGACAAAATTCTCCCCTTGCGTTGGGCATGGGGAAATTGAATTCACTGCTGAGCCTGCGCGCTTAATCGGCGTTGAACTCAGAGACAAATCGGCAATCAATGGATTATGCAACCAGGCAGCAGCCTACTACAAGCGCCACAAGAAGCAACAAAGAGATATGGGAATAAGAGACCTACCAACCTATGATCAGCTTATTCACGAGCTTCAGAAATAGGCGGATCATGCCCTAGATTTGCAACACGCAACAAGCTATCTGTCGGCAGTACTCAATACATGCGCAGCTTCTGCGACACCATGCTCGGTGCGATGCCATGTAGATGCTTGGCGCTTAAAGGCTATGTTGATAAACGAAATCAATACACAAGGCACCCAATGGGCATAGACATAGGTGTTGACCTCAAACATGTGAACGAAGGCTCGAGCTGCACTCAAATCCTTTCGATAGAAACGCATAGAAATGAAGAAGTTCACCATCGAAATCAGGTAGGCAAGCAATGCCACCATCAGCAAGAATTTCGGATGTGTAGGTCCACCGGTGAGGAAGCTTATTGATTCACTCATGATTTCGAGCACCATAAGCCCTGGAATTGCAAACTCCGACAAGAAAGCCAAAATATCCAACCTTTCAACCAGCGACAAACGGCTGGGCGAATTAAGTGGGAAAATGTAATCGAGATAGCGGCGAATACTTCCTTCTGCCCATCTGCGGCGCTGACGCATCAAGCCCTTCAGCGTTGTGACAGCTTCTTCCCAGACCTCGGTGTCGGGGGAAAATCGCACGTCCCATTTGGCAAGCAACAGCTTCATGGTCAAATCGAGATCGTCGGTAATAGATTTGTTCGTCCAGCCACCGACGTCTATCAACGCCTGCCGCTTCATAAGTTCGCCATTGCCTCTTAGTTCAACGGCACCGCCAATAAGGTCACGACCAACTTGGAAGTATGTATCCAAAGCGTACTCGCTTGCTTGGCAGTTCGGTAGGAAGCCCTTCTGGTGCGTATAAATTCTCTTTTGAGCTTGGACCGCACCAACGCCTTCCGGTTCAAGCACGGGAAGTATCCGGGTCAAAAAATCGGGCGCAACTGATGCATCTGCGTCGAAGACGGCGATGACTTCTGCGCGGCAGTGCGGCAAAGCGTCATTTAACCCGGCGGACTTACCTGGGTAAGATCCGACTGGGCGCTGAATATAGTTAAAGTTCGGAATCTCTTTCTTCAGTCGCTCGAGAATCTCCGGCGTCTGATCATCGGATGCATCATCAATTACCCAGATCTTGAAGTCAGGATAATCGAGCTTAGCAAAACCACGGACTGTGCGTTCGATAACACGCGATTCGTTTTTCGCGGGAATGAGAATGTCCACTGACGGCCGCCAGGTTGAACCGGCATTATTGACTTTGAGCTTTCTACGGTCACTACGTTGAGCATGCAGCAGCCAGAATGTATGGCAAATCATGATCAGCAAAGTAGCGGAAAGAAGAACACAGATTGCCGGCCACGGCAAAACAAAGTCGATAACCGTCAGTGCCAGCCAGGCTGTGATAGTAAGTCCGAGGAGTAAAAGTCTGTTTCGCATTGTCCAGTAAAGGTTTCCTTTCACCCTAGTTTATAGGACGAAGCCAGAAATAGTCCGTTTATAAGCTTTTATATAGGTAAAGTATTGTATTAATTAAAGTCAATGAGCCTTTTCTTGGGAACCTGTAACGGTTAGCCCATGGGCTTCTAAGCAGTGGAGCTCAAGCTGCAGTGAAAGAGTAATCATTAGCGAATCGACAAAACGGTACGAGGTTTTAATCTCGCTCAATGCCGGCGCTATTTGATTCCCTTACGCCGCTTCTGCCGGACCCTTGTGTCTTAATGACCGCACTAAATGATAAAAACCGGTCAGAACGGTCGGCAGACCTATAAGGAATAAGGTTGTCGAAACGCCACCAGGCAAATTGTCGATAAATGCACCGGCAAGTACTACAGGGATCGTGGAGGCAGCTGACATCGCAGTATTCTGAGCTCCAAAAACCTTGCCCCGCAATTCTTCCGGCACCACTGCTTGAAGCGCCGCCTGTGTCGGAACGGCCACACATGCACAACAACTACCGACCAATACGGCCAAGACCAGCGGAACCGCCATCATTGCACCGTGCCAAGAACCCACCAGCGGTGTGATAAAACCAAGACAGCCCATCATTGTCAAAAACAATCCAAGTCCCGTAAATCCGCTGTAGACCAGCACATTTGGTCTGACCTCATGACCGTAGTGCGCTACCCAGAAGTTGCCGAGTCCCATGCCAGCGCCGGCAGCAGCAACAATCCAGCCAAATTGAGTCACCTCAAGTTTCAAAACCTGCTGCGCAAGACCAACAGCGATTATGTTCAAAGTAATAATCGTGCTGAACAAAATCGTGATTTTCATGATTGCTCTGAAAACCAGCGCATTGTTAGAAATGTAGGCGAGCCCAAATCTGAGTTCTTCCCACCAGGGATCGCCCGCTTCGTTCTTCGACTTATTATCCTCAATTGATAGAAGCAAAACAGATGCGATAACAAAGAATCCTGCAATTACCCAGGGCGAGTATTTCATGCCGATGTGGGTGATAATTGGTTCGCCAATAGCGAATCCAAATCCAAGAGCGATCATCATTGTCGTAAAGAACAACGAATTGGCTGCGTACAACTCTTCTTTTTTCACCAATCGTGGGATCGACGCAGTTTCGGCCGGTCCGAAGAATTGGCAGCCGACCGAAATCAAGAACGCAAGTGCGAAATCGAGCTTGAGCGAACTTGAGACCTGCGGAAGAACAATTAGCGCCACACACGCAGCACGCACAAGATTCGAAAGCACCAACACCGATCGATGCGACCAACGATCGACATAAACGCCAGCCACTGGGCTCAGGACTACGGCAGGTATTGTGAATGCAACATAAAGCCAACTGGTTAACTCAGCAGCGCCAATCGTAGAAATTCCATGTGCTGTGTGCGTTTTGGCAAGCTCAGCTTGCTGTGCTGTTAAAATAGCAACAAAAAGAACAAAAACGGCTCTATCAGCAAATTGCGAAAAGACTTGCGCAATCCAGAGCGCCATGAATTGCCTGTTCTTGAACAAGGTCCCGAAACCGGCTTGTCTTGGCGCAATTTCGTCTGCAGGGCTTACGTCTGAAATCTGACTGCTCACTTTAGGCCGATCCTCTGATCAGCGTAGTTTAGCACTGACTACAGATTCCTGCATTCCAATCGCCTCTATTAAGTATTCCCGGTTCACGAGTTTTCTGCGAAAATCCTTGGCAGGATCTATTAAACGATTGCTAAGTTCAGCAGCTGGCGGACTGACTGATAGTTCTCTGGATGCATTCCCTGCCACGTTCTGTTGCACAAAAGCAGCGATTAGAACGCTTCGGCCCCCTCGCCAAACTCGCCCTCATCTCTAGTTGCTGTTGATGTAGCTTCAGAAAATGCAATGGCGACCCCGCGTTTGCTTGTCTTAAAGAACTCGCAGATCTCCTTTAGCTCAGCAGCTCCGTTGAGTTCTTCTTCAATCTTTGTGATTGCCTGGCTATAGTTCATTCCAGATTTGTACAGCAGCTTGTAGGCCTGTTTTAAAGCAGATCGAGTCTCGGGGCCCAATTTTGCACGACGCATGCCGATCACATTTAAGCCGCGAACCATAGCCGGCCGCCCGTCGCACATTGAGAACGGAGGCAAGTCCACCCGAGCACCAGTTAGACCACTCAACATACAGAGTCTTCCGATTCTGACATGCTGGTGCACTACACAAATTCCGCCAAATACGGCACCATCGCCCACCTCAACATAACCCGCCAGGGTCGAGCCATTAGCCATAATTACGTTGTTTCCAACCTTGCAGTTGTGAGCAATGTGGCAGTAGTTCATCAGAAAAGCGTTGTCACCAATCGTGGTGAAACCTTCATTGGTGGCACGGTGAATTGTGACATACTCACGGATGACGGCGTTATCACCGATGATTACGCCAGTCGGTTCGTTTTTGTATTTGAGATCTTGTGGATCCAAACCGATTGCAGCACCGGCATAAATTTTGCAGTTTTTGCCGATCTTTGTTATTCCATCAATTACTACATGAGCACCGACAATGGTGCCGGAGCCAATCTCGACATTCGGTCCGATAACAGCGAAAGGTCCAATTTCAGCGCTTTCGTCAATCTTCGCTCCGTCAGCTATGACCGCACTCTTGTGAATAGACATTTGGTTTCTCTTATTGCGTAATTAGGGTGATGCGTCGTTCTTGATCATTGCAAACGAAATCTCTCCTTCGCATGCAACCTTGTCTCCAACTTTGGCAATGCCTTTCATCTTGCCCAAGGGACCACGCATTTTTAGAAGCTCTACTTCTAAATCCAACCGATCTCCGGGAACTACCATCGTACGAAATTTGAAGCCATCGATACCTGTAAATACACCTAATTGTCCTTTGAATTCTTCTTTCAAGAGAAGAGCACAACAAGCGAGCTGTGCAAGGGCTTCAACCATGAGGACGCCCGGCATGATCGGCTTACCAGGGAAATGTCCCTCAAAAAACTGCTCATTGGCCGTCAAGTTTTTGTAGCCTTTTGCCCTGAAACCTGGTTCTGCTTCCACAACCCTATCAACCAACAGAAATGGATATCTGTGTGGGATAAGTTTTTTGATCTCGTTGACATCCAGATTCTCAACTTTTTCCGGTGTTGAAGTTGTCATTTTGTGCCATTCCCCTTGCCAAAGAAGCCGACCAGTCGATGAAAGGTTCCGCTAACCCAAACTATCTGGTCGGCTAGAGTATATCGCCTGTGCACCTCCGTGGCCGATCTTGCAAACAGTTTTATCAAGCATGTTCACACATAATTCCCAAAACAGTTCTATAGTTGGATTGTTGAGAGCTGGCAAACAGCGTGTATAGCCTATTGCATATGCTTTATGACCAAACGCTAGCGATTTGAGTGGGGATGTATTCCAGCTAAGTTTCGTAGCAGTTGCAGTTGAACGACCAAAGTCGTCATAAAGTAAGAAGGCTCCAGAACGGAGGAAGCATGGAAACCAGTATTAACAGCATTAGTTATTTTCGACCCGCAGCGGTATCGGCAACCCGACATGGCGGATTGGATCTTTCATCATCGCTGGTTGATGACGAGGAAAAATTAGCTGTAGCAAATAAGATTGACTCTGAGAAGGTTGCTTTAGGAGTGCGCATGATCCTCGAAGGATTGGGCGACAATCCTGACCGCGAAGGCTTGCTGGAAACTCCAGCGCGCGTCGCTCGTATGTATCAGGAATTAGTCTACGGAGTGAATGTAGATCCAGCATCCGAAATTACATGCACTTTTACTGAAGAGACCGAAGAGCTGGTTTTGGTAAAGGACATTCCCTTCTCAAGTGTTTGTGAACATCACATGCTTCCATTCGTAGGAACCGCCTGCATCGCCTACTTGCCGAAGGATGGAAAGATCACAGGACTTTCCAAGTTGGCTCGAGTCGTAGAAGTAGCTTCTCGTCGTTTGCAAGTCCAGGAACGAATGACAACGCAAATCGCAGACGCGATTGAGACTAAACTGAAAGCACGTGGCGTTCTTGTCTTGCTAGAAGCAGAACACCTATGTATGTCATTGAGAGGCATTCGAAAGCCTGGCAGCAAAACCTTAACTACCGCATTGCGCGGCGAGATTAAGGAGAACACAGCTTTGCGTCAAGAAATCATGACGTTGCTTTCCAGGCCATAAAGCTTTCTGGAAAAAGGCTTTTAGTGATGACACCTGAGTTCGGAGCGCTTAAACTATAGAGGCTCTTGCAGTTTAAGCTGCAAAGAGCCGGGTTTGCAGCCGAATTCTTGAGGAAACATTGTGGACGACGAAGCAATCAAAGGCGTATCTGCACCAAGATCCTTTTCAATAAGCAGGCGGCAATTTTTACAGGCACTAAGTGCGGTACCAATTGTCGGATTACCTTGGGCAAGTGCCGAGTCCGCCGCAGCGCCTCCGAACTTTTCCTTTGTCTATATAACGGACAGCCACCTGGTGACGGGTCAACCGGACACATCCTTCAAGATGTTGCAAGAAAGCCAACTATTCTTGCAAGAGTCAATTAAAGCCATAAATTCACTGAAACCTGATTTCGTTATATTCGGTGGTGACCAGGTTGAAGGTCCGGGTAAAGATGAGAAGAATTGGCAGCTATTTATCGATTTGGCACAAGGTTTGAATTGTCCATGGTTTTTCGTTCTCGGTGAATCAGACGTCTCCGGCAAACCGCCCGCGGACAAGATGAAGACTTATGGACTGGATTTTAAAGGAAGAGGCAATACAGGGTCGACTCCGTATTGGTCGACAGATCCCATGCCTGGCGTACACTTGGTCGGCTTGGATACCAGCGTTGCCAATTCTTCAATTGGAGAATTAGAAGAGGATCAGCTCAAATGGTTGAAGAGTGATCTTACTGCAAATAGAGGTAAGTTCACGATTGTGGTATCACATCATCCGCTGCTGGCACCACCACCCTACGATGGCGGTGCTCCCTGGGATGACTATGTACTTCCAAATGGTGCTGATGCACGCGAAGTCATTGCCACCAGCCCTGATGTGCGAATGGTGCTGAGTGGGCATTTGTATCTGAACAAAGTGCAACTAGAAAACAATGTTTTCCACGTATCCTGCGCGGGGTTGAATATCTATCCATGTGAGTATAAACATTTCGTAGTGAACAAAACCGGAATCACGATGCAGAGCTACGAAGTACCTTTCCCTGCGCTGATAAAGAAAGCAAACAAAGCCCTGGCTGCTAGCACGCTAGCGTCAAAATACAACCGACAGAAATCGGATGCGATTCTCCAACTTTGCGAAGGTGAAGAACAGGATCAAAACGCTTTCCTTTCTTTAGGCTCGAACAAGACCATTAGACCGCTATCAAAGAAAGAATTGAAAGAACAACAAAAAGTCTTGGAAGAGCGTATTCAAAAAGAGCAAGAGTCCTTGAAACAGGGCAAAGATAAGGCTTCATCAGACAAGAAGACAGATTCCAAAAAGCCTGATGATAAAAGGGAAGATAAGAAGCCTGACGACAAAAAGTCCGATGACAAAAAGTCGAATGATAAAAGGTCCGGCAGCAAGAAATCCAGTGACAAAAAATCCAACGACAAGAACTCAGACCAGCCAGCCAAAGGACCTGAGGATAAGCCGACGGCAGAGCCTGCTCCTGCTAGCAGCGCGCCAGCAGATAAGAATCCGGACGCTCCCCCTCAAACTTCTGAACCTTCGGCAGATAAACCCACTGAGAAAAAAGATTAGCTCGATTCGCTCCGTGGTTCGATCCCGGGCGCCCGCATCCTCCCAGCTTCTAATTATTGAAAAAGATTTGCTCTTCGGACTTCGATTCAATCCGGGAGCGCCGGCATCCTGCCGGCTTCTAATTGTTTGAGAGCCAAGATCCTTGTAATGGAGCGCGGAGGTCTCCTCATCCGCAATTAGCAATCAGCGCTGAGAAATCGAAAGCTGGCGGGACACCGTGGAGTGCCGCGAAGAGCCGACTAGCATGATCTCGCTTTACTCGATCAACTCAGCGCTTGATTAGCAGCGCCCCCTCACAGTTGGCCATTTTTGCAAGCTGCTTTCCGTTCACCATGAATAATCTTATGTCTCCAGGAAAATAGATTGCCATGCGAATGCTTTCCATCAGAACAATATTTCGGTCACCATTTAAATCCAGTCCTGCTTTAAACTGAAGTCCAAGTATGTAGCACGGAATATCCGGAAGATAGGTGACTCGTTTGCGGGCAAGATAAGCACACTTTAGTTCCTTCACCGACTCTAAAGTCTGTTTTAAGGAATCTATAACTCTGTCCGGCTGCTTATGAGCTTCGAACTCATCACTATCCCTCAAGATCATTCGTTCGTCAGTGGCAAAGTTCACATCCCTTTCGAAACTATCAATGCGCTGCATGTACTGCTCTGCTTGGTCGTGTCGGCCCGAGCGCTTGTAATAATTTGCCAAATACATGCACGCATCTGGAACGCGGCTTACATCTGTGCTCATCGCAGTTTCAATCAGTGCAACTCCACTTTCGTCGCCTTCATCAATCTTGTGTGCACCGATGACATAATTCGACCAGGAGTCGTCGGGATACTTCGCTAGAACCTCGCTTACTATTGGCAGTCCTTTCTCCTTTCCATAGAGGTTGAAAGTGAGCGACGCAACGGTCAGCAGCTCGTCTTTATCTAGCTCCGTTGTTAGCCGCTTAGTTTCAAGGTTTTCCAATTCTTTTCTATATTCAGCGGCTTCCTTGAATCGTGCATCCCAAGCATACTCACTGCTTGCAGCCCAGAACTTCGAAAGTGCATCCTGATACTCCAGCTCCTTGGCACCAAGATATCTTTGCGCCGCCGTAATAGACGGTTTCAAGAACTTTGAAAATGGCAAGCGCGTTTTTACAATTTCTTCCTTGGTTTTTGCCGGATATTTCGCAAATATGAGGCGATCCAATAAGCTTGGGTGGCTGTCAGATGTTTCTGTTCGCATGTGCAAACTCTCCTGATACCATTTTTCTGCCGTCTCATCATCAACACCTAGTTGGACGAAATCAACGATTCGCTTCATAACATCTTCTGGAGGATGTTCCTGTGTATCAGCAAGCCTTCTAATCTCCGGCCAAAACTTCTCCGCGATTGATTGCCCGATGAGATTCATCGATATCAAATCAAGCGAGTTCGCTTCAGCACCGGCAAGTTGTATCGCCATCAAATCCGCATCATATTCATGCTGGCGACGAAGCACAAACGAGTATGCTCCAAAGCGAGGGGCATACCAATGAAAAAACGCAAAAAATACACAATAAAGAAGAGGAGACCCCTCGCGCAGATTACCAAGTAGCTGCGAATACATTCCATTAACCGTAAATAGCCATGCACCAAGCTTTCCGTGGCTTCCCGAAATATGACCGAATTCGTGGGCAAGGGTCGCCTTGAATAACAGAGGATCTCTGGATGCCATGTATGGGTATCCGAGCACCAGATAGTTTTTGTTCCAACCCAATACCCCTAAACGCGGAATCTGACAGACGTATGCATTCATCTGATCGTCCAATAGCACTTCATCGATCTTCACTTGTAGTGCTGCACTGATCTCGTCGATCAACACGAATAGCTCGGGGCAATCATTGCGCGTTATTTTTGCGCCGGTTGGAGGTGGGTTCTTAACCCACAAGCTATACAGCAAAATGCCACACGTAATTACGAGCAAAAAGAGAATCTTGGCGCCACCAACTGAGTGGCGATGATGGTGAGTGAAATAGAAAACGAAAGCATAAATTGAGAGCGTAAGAATTATGCCGACTACTGTGAAAATAAAAATGTAGCCGAGCAGGCCGAAAAGAACGACCCTGGTTTTGTACCTAGAAGCGTCTTGCTCATTCTCAATTCGAGCTCTTTCCACGAGAGCATCGAATTCGAGACGCGTCATCTCGTTCTTTCTGCCCCAGGACTCTATTGAATTTGTTATCGAACCAAACAATCGATGTCCCTTATAGATCCGCCCCTACGGAATTATTCGCTAAGCAGCACCGCTATCCTCTTATATGAACAGAGTGAGCAACTTAATGCAATTATGCCCCTCCCAAATTAGAACATTGGTCAGCAGACCATACTTTCTCAAATTTCATTCAGGACTCATTCGCCCGAGAGTTACTGCAAGCAAGCTAGCTTGCTTGCCTGCCTGCCGACTCAGAGAACACATGCGGAAAAGAAGCTGCACGCTTACGCTGCCTCATGTACCGACAGTGAGCAACATTCCGGGCGGAGCGGCGGGCCCGCACACTCCGCTCGGGTACACTCCTTCGATAATCAGGCAACGCCACGATTATTTGAGTCGTACACCGACCAATCTCATACAATAGAAATATACCATACAGACATATGGGTGTCAACTGCTATTCTATGCTTATGAACAAAGCTGACGTCAATGTAGTCCGCAATAATTAAAGAGCTGGTTGACAAAGTCTCAGTTTAGACTTATTCTAAATATGTACAGAGTAAACGGTGGGTCATGGAGTCACAAGAAATAGAAAAGCTGCTTCTCTCAAAAGGGGTGAAACCAACGCCTCAGCGTATGGTTATCGCAGAGTTTCTCATCCATACCCACTCACACCCGACGGCTGAAGAAGTGCTTGAGGAAGTTTCGACCAAACTCCCTTGTGCCTTATCACGTGCAACCGTCTATAACACTTTGAATTCGCTTGTCCAAGCCGGAGTAATACAAGAAGTATTTACCGAACCCGGCAAAACCAGGTACGACGCTAATATCTCCGACCATCATCACTTTGTCGATGTGAAGTCCGGAAAAATATTGGACATACCGGGCGATATGGTACCAAAGTTGCAAGAACAGCTTGGTGCCAAATTCAAAGTTCACAGCTATCAAATCACCTTTTACGGCGAACTGAACGAGCAGTAATTGCTCTTTAGTAGCTACTAAAAGCGACCATCTTCTTGCGCTACACAAGTGCGAGACATCATCTATCACTCTCATTTTTTTTCGTTGAGCCTCATCCACTCAGCACAGGAGATCACGTATGCATAATCATCAAACCAAAACAGAACAAAATCTGCATGCAGCATTTGCCGGAGAATCTATGGCAAATCGCAAGTATCTTTACTTTGCAAAAATAGCGCGTAAGCTCGGCAACGAAGAGATTGCAAAGTTATTCGAGGAAACGGCACACCAAGAAACCGGGCACGCATTCGCGCACTTGGAACTGCTTTATCCTCCGTCCGAATTGACGGTCGAAAAATTGCTTGAACTTGCAATCGAAGGCGAACTGTATGAGACAAACCAAATGTATCCTGAATTCGAGCGCATCGCTCTTGAGGAAGGACGACCTGATGCGGTTGCAGAGTTCAAGGAACAAGGGCTCGAATCACGCGAGCATGCCGACATCTTCGAACAAGCAGCAAAACGTTTTAAGGCACTCAAAAGGGTAGAAAAATTCCACGCGGATCGCTATCAGAAAGCTCTTGATTCGCTAAGTGAGCCAGTAAGCGAGACTAAGGCAAGCTAGTAAGTTTTTCCAGGAGACAACCAAGGACCGCCGGACTGCGACCAGCTGCGAATTCTCTGCATTCGTGCTGGTATCGCAGGCGGTTCCTTGCAAGTAATACGAGGGGAATCGATTATGAACGTCAGAAATCTGGATCATATCAACCTAACGGTTAGCAACTTGAATGAAACTATCGATTGGTACGGCAAACTGTTTGGTTTCGAAAGAGTAGAAGGTGGAACCCGCGAAGGAATCAGGTGGGCAATTATACGCAGTGGAGACGCTCTCTTATGCATGTATGAGCGTGCCGATCTCGGACATCCAGAAGATGGAGTCTACAGCGACGAGTCGTTGTCCATAGATAGAAGTCACCGGATTAACCACTTCGGACTAAGGATCGTGGACCGAGATAGCTTCGAGAAAGCTATCTTGAAGAATAAGGTGAGTGTCAAATACGGTGCCGCCATACGCTACCCATTTTCTTGGTCATGGTACATATGCGACCCGACGGGACATGAGATCGAAGTTGCTCTTTGGGACAACGACGAAATCAAATTTGATGGCGAACTGGTGAACGCAGTGTAACCTGGGTTCAGACCAAAAGCGCGAACGCAGGTGCATTGCAAAGCAGATTGCTGCAATACTGCACCTGCGTTTTGATTCTTTTCGAATGGATCCAGGCTCTTCAAAAAGTGATAGAATCGGTGAGTTGTAGCGCCAGGAGACTAGACGTGAGCGAAAGTCCTGTTACAAGCTCTAAGGATCGAATCGATCACATAGCTATTTCCGTAAACGACGTCAAATCAGCCGTTGAATGGTACACATCTAAATTCAACTGCCGCATCAAATATCAGGACGAAACCTGGGCATACTTAGGGTTCGATAACATCAATTTGGCATTAGTGATTCCCGGCCAACATCCAAGCCATTTGGCCTTCATTCGAGAAGATGCTGAGGAGTACGGCACGCTGAAGACACATAGGGATGGGACCAAGTCATGCTACCTCGCAGATCCTGCGGGCAATTCCATAGAGATCATGGCACCATACGAAGATCGCGATTGAACCTTCAAGGATGCGATCATTCAATGCCGTGCTTTGCTTATTTCCGGTCCTTGCCACACGCTGGTGAAATTACTTACCGGAATGCAAATTCTTCAGTTCCACGGCTATATCAGCGGCCGGAGTCGCCAAAGAGTATTTATTGGCTTGTCCGCCCTCATGCTGCGCCATTATTTCTCCCTTGCTGTTGATATAAGGTCCCCCAGAGAAATTATGTGACACATTGTGGTAGTGATCGAAAGCTAGCATTCTTCTATTGATGTCTTCCCCATCAAGTTCAGGCAGCGTTTGTTTGTTTCGGTTAGTCTGTTCGAGGAATTTTCCGTATCTGAAATCTGTCTCCCATCGCGTTCTATTCAGACGGATCATTTCTTCACCATCGCTCGGTTCACGGTCGGCAAGCGGAAGTGACTTACACACCTTTTCCGGTTCGTTCACTCCTTCAAGTTTTAGAATCGCTAAATCGTGGGCCTTATCCTGTCGCAGAACCTTGGCGCTATAGCGACTTCCATCGTCTAGCGTGATTTCCAGCCTTGAAAGATCTAACTGCTTCTCTGGGTTGATAACGTGATTAGATGTGGCAAACTCACAGCGCTCAGGTCCCTTATAACCGGATTCCTTTACGAAGAAACCCGATCCCGCCGATCCAAAAACTTCCTTACCCTTGTGCGCATGGTACGCGACAATATTTACTACGTTTCCCTTGTACTTGTCGAACATTTCCTCAGCTACAGCTGAACTTAAATTCTTACTTGCATCGCTATTCTCTTTATTTTCATTGACTTTCGAATCAGTCGTTTCGCTTGCTTTATCCACGATTTTTTCCCCAATGACTTACCCTTTATTGCGCATTTAAGATGCGCTTATCAACAAGCGATTATGCCGACGCAAAAGGCTCTTGTCATGCGTGCTTGTCCTTAGTCTGCGGGGCCGCAAGTTTTCAGAAAAAAGATGGGAGATCGAACTGAGGCGAATCCCTAAGAGGATAAAGGCACAAGCGTCGGTTTGAGAGAGCCCATTATTTGCTACGCGAAGCTCATAATGCGCACACTTGCTTGTAGTTCGGCTTTGATTGGGAATCCTACGGCATCAAGAGACGCTAAATTAAGCCAACTCTGTCCAAACTTCAAATATAGTCGTGTACAGACCAATGGGCGAGGCTGGATCTTGTTGATCTGGCAATTTCCTTAAAGGTAATGGCAAAATGGGCGAAGCACAAGAGATTGACCTCAAAGCGTCTGATGAAATTGCCCAGGCTGGCATGGTCCTGGTCGAGCAAGTCGGAATCACCTTGCTCAACGATGCGTACAAATTTCCGAAGATGTCGGGCGGGAAAATGGAAACCGACGACATGGGTACTGTGAAAGTTGATGGGGTCGTTGACCAGGTCATCAAAATGCGAATGCTCTACAAGCAGGATGAAGCAAGCAAGTACATCGGATCCTGGAATCATTTGGACATCAAAGATAGCGCCGGCGTGCCGATGATGACGGTCGATAAAGTAAATGGTGGCTATTTGCTCGACATTCTCCTAACCAATAAATTAGGTACTCATGCTGATTTTCGCGGTGCAAACGGAGATCTGAAGATCCAGATGGACGGGCGACAATCGCTCATTCCGCATGATGCTACGAAGCCAGCGGAAGGAAAGACACTGGAGAATATGGTACCGAGTATGGGTGTTGCTGATGCAGCAAGCACGATCAAAGATCCTGACGGCAATTACATTGGTGATATTCGCTTGCTTGCAAAACCTAAGAAAGGAACCGACAATGTTCTGGACATCGTGGCCACGATGAGCCGCGGCGAAACACAGCTTGGGGCAGTGCAAATGATCCTTACGATCGATCCGAAAAACATTCGCAAGGGCGACTATAAGATCATCATGCATGATCCGCCGCCTCCTCCTCCGGTTTGCCCAACATGCCCGGGCACTGGCGCAAAGTCTACGATAGCTGCTCCTGCACAACCCGGCGCGCTGCCCAATCTGCCACTCCCACGCAACTTTGTTTATTCCACTGAAAACGGCCACCTGGACTGGTAATTGTCGGCCACCTTATCAAGAGATCTGTCGTTTGATGTT
>JAIEQI010000008.1 GCA_019747875.1 Candidatus Obscuribacterales bacterium | reverse complement strand
GAAGAAGAAGAAGAAGAAGAAGAAGAAGAAGAAGAAGAAGAAGAAGAAGAAGAAGAAGAAGAAGAAGAAGAAGCAGCGAAAGAAGCAGATTCACAAGCAAAAGGAGACTCGAACTCAGAAATAGAAGCCGGCAGGATGCCGGCGCTCCCGGGATCGAACAAAGTAAACCTAGATGCAGAAGCAAATGTAAACGCGGATTCCGATGCAACAGTAAACGCGGATTCCGATGCAACAGTAAGCGCAGATTCCGATGAAAGAGTAAGCGGAGATTCCAATGCGAATCCTGAAATAGATCCCATACGAAATAAGAAAACAGCCTTGACCACAAGCTTGAGTAACATGTCGGTGGCAAAACCAGCACCGATGGCGACAGTAGAGGACACACGCAAAAGACGAAACGCGGCCAAGTCCTTCCTTGTCTTTTTGCTTAAATTAAACGTTAACCGTTCGGCTACTACCAGCGGTATCATCACATTTGTGGCGCTTGTAATGATCTCGATTGCATTACATTTACTCATCATTGATTTAATTGGCATGACCAACGTGCATCGTGAACGCTTCGATTTGTCACGGTTTCACGAGGTGGCTATCGAACTGATCCCGCCCGCCCCGCCTGAGCCGCCAAAGCCGGTCCCACCTCCACCGGAGGAGAACAGCGAGTTCAATGTCACAAAGTCTCTTACGGATAACAACTCGCCAACCGAATCCTGGCCAATCCCGTTCATGAACAGACAAGCGAATGCCCGAATAGCCAGACAAGGCGATCTTGATACACAAACCTCTCAAGCCGGTGTTAACCAACCAGTAGTTCCGAATTCATCGCAACCGGTGACGACAGGTATTAGCGACGGCAAAATCGATCAAACGAGTAAGACCCCATCAGAATCAGCTTCAAGGAGTCTTTTCGATGAGAACTGGTCTATAGGGATAGGGAGCGGCGGTTTAGGCGGAACTGTGGGAGTAGGAGTCGAAGATGATCGCACAGTAGGACATGCCTGCCCGATCGACATCTCAGATGGAGGACCGATCTTACTTCGATTCTATTACCAAACATTTTTCAAACCAGAATTCCTTCCTGCTGGAATTCTCAAAGATAAGCTCGACAAGATGTGGTCACAAGATGTTTATATGGGTAATATTTCCACACTGGAAAAAATCTACTCAGAGAACTCAAACCGGCTGAGCAAGAAAGATAAATATCTACCGCTTTTATACCTTTCTTCATTCCTTCCACCTTCTCAGAGCACACCGTACAAAGAAGAGTTTATTGACACCGCAGAAGACATTGACGGAAGATTCGGATACGAAGCTTACGCAGCACGGCTCATCGTGCTTGAACGCGATGTAGCGCTAAATGGAGATACGGCAAGAGAAGCAGATCGACTGCACAGATCGCTTGCACAATACTTGAACCAGCAATCCCTTGGGTGCGCACTTTTGCACCGAGCATTCGGCAATCTGTATTGCGATTCAGAAGAATATTCAAAAGCGAAAAATGAGTATGAGAAATGCCTGGATATTCTCAACTCACTGCCGAAGAATGACAAGGTAAACGATGAAATCGCCATGACCCAGATGTCACTTGCTTCGGTTGAAATTAACTACGTAGAGAATATTAGTCATGCTCAGCGAATGCTCGAAGACGTAAAGTCCTATTCGCTCCGCACCAAAGCTCACCCCTGGATGGTGCCAGGATCCGACTTACTCTTAGGTGATAGTTACAGAAAACGAGGCGACGATGATCGTGCTGATGAATGCTACAAGCGAGTAATCGACGCAACTGCGGACGTTGGCGACCGTCGCTCATTCTGGTACCAGGTCGGCTACGCGGCAAAGCTCCGGTCAAGCCGTTAGGTGCGCTAATTTCGCTTTCAAAGTTCGATCAAATGATACCATGCTTACTTTTACGTTGAATTGCATTGAGAGCCAGCGGCACTGGTGCACCGGCATGAAGTTCCTTGTCAATCGCAGAGAAGATGTCGATTACCTCCTTGACCCTAGGGTGCGTGAGACCTCGACTAGCCTCAACAATCTGCAGCGCTTGCGGATATAGTTCCGACGCTTCATCGAATCTCTTTTGCTCAAGCAGCAAAAGCACCTTTACCAACAGAACGTCACCATAGATTGAACTTTGCTTCCCAAGCTGGTGGCTTGACTCTATATAATCCAGAGCCTTATTTAGGTACTGTTCGCATTCCTCGGATCGCCCTTCCTGTTCTGCAAGAATGGCAAAATGCTTCAACAATTTTGCTTTCAATTCGTCTGGGGTCTTAGGATCTCTATCTGCCAGGTCCCAAGCCTTCTTTGCTATTTGACCTGCAATTTGGGTGTTGCCACCACGCCAATACAACAGACTCAGCTGGTGATAATCTTCGGCCTCTTCTACCAAAGAGCCATCATCAGCTTCATGAATAACCAACGCTTGATTGAGGTAGCTTTTTGCTTGGTCAAAGTTGCCCAGCGCGGCCGTCGCCTTTGCGGCTCCTAACAAGGCGCATCCCTTAAGATCGTCATCAAGTCCATTCTCATTGGCTAACTGAAGCGCTGATGAGAAGTGCCTCAAAGCTTGCGTGAAATAACCAGAATCATAAGCCATTCGCCCGACCGCTAATTTCGAGCTGAAGTTTTTTAAGAGTTTTAGGCCGAAATTCGAATCGATCATGAAGCCTTTCCTCGTACCTTGTACAAATCAAAAATTTCCGACGCCACTTTCCCTCGCTCGGACGAGTCGCGCCCGCAGCCCGATAGCTGAAGAATTTCTGCCAAATTTCTTTCGGCTATCCCTAAAGCTAAATGGTTCGGGCATAGGCTGCTTCTAAGAATCTCTATCGCTTGTATGTAACATTCGCTTGCTTTAGAGAAGTTGTTCTGCTCGACGCAAATGTCGGCTTTGTGAATTAACCACAATGCGTAGGCAGAATTAACACCATACACTCGTTGAATTATTTTGAGCCCGCCATCGAGCAGCCGCTCACTCTTCTCGAAATCACCATTTCCGGCAGCGATGTTGGCGGCACCCTCTACTGCTTTCAAAAACTCACAGGGAGAAAAACTTTGCATAGTATCCACCTCCTACAGTTAGTTTAGCCTGACTGAGATTTTTGACATCAGCAAGGAGCATGATAACTTTTAGGTTAGTCAATGAGTCTGATGGCTCATCCCAAAGGATGACGCTCGTTTTAGAGGTCTTGTTTGAAAAAGGCACTTATCGCGGTAGCGGTGCTTGCTTGTTCTCCGTAACTTGCTTTAAGCAACGTTTCCTAAGAGTCGTTTATACCTGTCCTGGTGCAATATATTCGAGTAGGGACTTGGCAAGATCGTAATCCAGGATTTTGCGCTCGCCGTTCTGAACAACCCATTGCAGGTGTCCAATTGCCTGTTGAGTCTTTCCTTCGAACACATAACGCGCACCGATGAACCAATGGGCTTCAGTCAGTCCTTCTAAATTCGGAGCTTGGCTTACAACGTTCTCCGGAGTCTCCTTATCCAACAGGTAGTTAAGAATCGGCTGCGGCCAAAGAGGATTCTTCAATCTCTGCTCGGCAGCACTTAAGAGTTCCTTTGCAGCATGAAGATTTCCTGAGACTTGATACGCAACATAGCCAAGGAGCACCGCATATGGTGACGTCTTGCCTTGCCAATTATCACTCTGTAGAAATTGTCTAAAATCTGTAGCGGCTGACTTCGGATCACCCAAGCAGAGATTTGCTACCGCGCGCGAGTAATACACCTCATAGTTCCAACTTGGCTGTGTCTTGATGACGTGATTGAAATCGTACAATGCTTCCTGATAGCGCTTAAGCACATTCAAGCTGCGACCTCTCGCGTACCTGGTTGGCATATAGTCAGGCTGCATAGCGATCGCCTCTGTAAAGTCATGCACAGCCAGCGCATCTTGCCCGGTCAACGCGTAGCAATTACCACGCGCCTCATACCACATGTATGAAAGTGGGTTACCCTTCTCCAACATGATGGCTTTTGTGTAGTCCTTGATAGCAGCATCGAACTGTCTGGACTGCCGCAAGTAAGAAGCTCGTGCGGCGTACAGAAGCGCATTCTCCGGTTGAGCTGAAATCAGATTCGTACTGGTGCTTATGCTTGTCGCGGCATCTCGATCAATAGGTCGACTGACGGCTGCCAAACCTGTAAGTGTCTCCCGACCAGTCATGCCGACTGCACCAGCTGATTGCCCGGGAGCGCCCACGATCCCAGAAGGACGAACCTCGTGCGGGGCATTCGCGGCGCTGGCATCAGCCGTTGCTAGCTCCCAATGATTATGACCATGTTCAACAAAAACACCAGGTTCAAGTTCGCCGTATTGAAACAACACGGACAACGCAAAAACCATCTCTGCATGCAATCGATCCATTCGCTTTAATTCGCGTTTCGCAATATTCGGCTTGCCATCAGCAGTCCGTTCATACTGCAATCCGATGGCACTTGCGATATCTAGATAAAAGAAGGTCATGTCGCCGTAGGGCCGCTTCGGATCAATGCACCAATATTTCCATGCTGCCACGCGCATCAACTTGATGTGCTCCTCGGTAAGCTCAAAATCCAAAGTCAAGGATTTACCGAACTCATAGTCTCCAGACCCGTCAATATTGATATTGAACTTACCAGCCGGATAATCATCAACCAGGGTGTTCTTCAAAAGATACTTGCCTGGATTTACGCTAGCCTTACTCAGAAAAATCGCTGGGATGTCATAAGCAAGGTCTACCAGCATCTGGTCCAGGTCCCGTTTCTGGTCAGTTGTCAGCCGCGAAGCCTCACCCAGTCCGAGAATCTTGGCCATGTCCTCATAAATACCACGACCGCCAAATGGGTTATCAGAGTTAATCATCGGGGCACCAGCCTCGCAATTAACCCAGGTTACTTTTAGCTTGCGGACTAGCTTAATGTGTTCGCTAGTTACCTTTCGCTTTTTGAGGTTCTCCATGATATCCGGCATGCTGTCCCTAACGCGAGCCAGAATACACTATGACGGCACGTTTAGTGCGCTTCCGCCGGTTAAACAAGCGAAAGACAGCTTAATTTGCGAAAAACGGTGGTGCGCCATCTTCCGCGGTGACGTGATTCTCCCAAAGTGTACAAATTGGCTCTGATTCTCTCGATCTCTCCTGTCCCAAGATGGCATTACTTAGCCTCTTGGAAAATTAGGCGGAATACTGGAATTTTTTTCAATCTCCCTAAAAGTCGCCCAGATTGTTGCCGGTGGCAAATAGTGACGTTTTTCGGGTAAAGAACAGGAAGGAGGAAGCTCAATGCTGCTTCAATCAATGCCGTTGTCGATCTGCCTGATTGTCCCAATCGGACCTATTATTTCGCTCTTGAAGAGCTGGTTCGGCTCATCACGAGCCAAACTCAAGAAAGCCACTGAGATAGATTTACCGTATCCACTCCAGGAGCCGCAGCTATTCAGCTTAAAAGACGAGGAAAAACTACCATTTCCAGAAAATGAAGCGATTGCCAACGCCAGAAACAAAGTGACGGAAGGTGAATTCGAAGCCGCCAAAATGCTGCTGGTCAAAGCCTGGATTGATTGTTCTGGTCGTGAATCCAACGAAATAGCGCAAACGCACCTTCGCAAAGCGATAGCTGAACTTTACACTGCTCAAAAGGACGAAAGGCGGGCGCAAGACATTGCAAACATGCCGCTGCTGACGCTGGATAGCGAGGTGAGATGGTTGCTAACGCATCCTCACGCGCAGATTGGATCTAAACTTTCCGACGAACAACAAGACTCGTAGTGACACCGCATTCGATACCACTCATTCTTATTGGAATAGAAACAACTACTCTTCACTCTTCATTGCCTTCTACTTTGGCATCGCAATTTTCCTGCTATGATAGTTACGATTTGGCACTCACGCGAATCTCTTAGAAGAGCATTACCAGTAGAGTTTGGTAATATTTAAGCATCTCACGAACAAAGGTTCTCAGCAACAATGGCGCACGATCACTCGCACCAATCACACCAAAAGCGCTCGGCACTTACAAAAGGCGCTCGGGTCGTGTTGGAAGCTCTAGAGCAAACAAAGGATTTGGCTAGTGCCCAAGATATTTATGGAGCTCTGCGAGCAAACGGTGACAAGGCTCCCGGACTGACAACCGTGTACAGATCGCTCGAGTCCCTTGTTTCCTTGGGCTTCGTACAATCGGTTGACCTGGGGGATGGTGAAAAACGCTACGAAGTGGTGACTCCGGGCGAACACCATCATCACCTTATTTGCGAAAGATGCAATCAAAGCAACCACCTCGACCAGTGCCTCGTGGAAGAGCTGGAGGACGGAATCCGCTCAAAGTATGGCTTTTTAATCAAATCGCATGTACTTGAAATCTTTGGCATATGCTCCACTTGTCAATCGCAAAAGGACTGAGCTAAACCTCAAATACTCCAAAGATTGACTTCTCTTCTCAGATTTATTTCAAGTTCGTTTGGTAAATTGCCAACAGAGTTTTGGTCATTTAGTCGATTGTGGTAGCAGTTTCGATTCATGAACAAACCCTGCCATGTGACGACTATCTGGGTACATAATATTGTGCGCCTTGTGTTCGTTACTTGCAGCTTGTAACTTCAAATTGCTGGAGAAATTATGTTGCATAACATTGAGAAAAGGATGCTCAACCTACTACTGTTGAGCACGATCGGATTGCAACTCTGCACACCACAAATCTCTTCCGGCAAACTGCTAATTGCTAGTGCGGGCGCAGAAAACGACAATTACAGGGATTGGGCCCGCTTCGACCCGCGCAAGTTTAAAGCGCCACATCGTTTGGTTCCAGCAGCGGCAGTAATACAAGCAAACGCCAATTTCTTTTCACATGGAATTCCGTCATTTCCGCATGATCCTAGCCGGTCAAACGTCATTTATGGGCGAGGAACTGGTCTACTACCAACAGAACTCTACTCAAAGGCATTCGACATATTGAACATTGGTGGGAAGTATTTCCAAGCGCCAGGCGCTGGGGAGCGCAAAAATGTAGTAATGGACGGTCAATCGATTACCATTTACGGCACCACTTGCTACACACCATTGCCAAACAGTCGATACGTTGGCAATCCAGCACAAGTTTCACCTTTTGATCCAACCAGGGTCTTTTATAAAGATAAGGACATGTGGCCTTCTGTAATTTACGGTGAGCCTGGTCAGGAGATTCTTATCGCAAATCAACGTGTCCGAATTCCAGCCGCTGGACAGACTCACGAGGTTGTGTTCGGAAAGGACGGGAAACTAAAGTCGGGTGGCACGGACTCAGGCAGTAGCAATCAGATAAACGACCAGCCCAACAAAGATTCAAATTCCCAAACCAAAAATTACGATAATGCAAAAGCAGCTAATTCTAGTGCAGCAAGCGGGTCACATTCGCTAAACACATCTGGAGGTAATTCAGGAGCTTCAGGCTCCTCCGAGTCGGGAGGGAACAGCGGAATTAAGACTGCAACAAATAAGCCTGCGCAATCTACTGCTGGCAGAGCTGCCGCCGACAAAGCTGCCACCGACAAAGCTGCCGCCGACAAAGCTGCCGCAGACAAAGCTGCCGCAGACAAAGCTGCCGCAGACAAAGCTGCCGCCGACAAAGCTGCCGCCGACAAAGCTGCCACCGACAAAGCTGCCGCCGACAAAGCTGCTTCCGACAAAGCTGCCGCCGACAAAGCTGCTTCCGACAAAGCTGCTTCCGACAAAGCTGCCACCGACAAAGCTGCCGCCGACAAAGCTGCTTCCGAAAAAGCTGCTTCCGACAAAGCTGCCGCCGACAAAGCTGCCGCCGACAAAGCTGTCGCCGACAAAGCTGCCGCCGACAAAGCTGCCGCCGACAAAGCTGCTTCCGATACCACATTGGCTTCAACTGGTTCTGACACAATTGGAGGCTCTGGATCTGGATCCGGATCAACCGGAAACTCCGGCTTTGGATCAACCGGAAACTCCGGCTTTGGATCAACTGGAAGCTCCGGTTCCGGCTCAACGGGAAGCTCCAGTTCCGGCTCAACGGGAAGCTCCAGTTCCGGCTCAACGGGAAGCTCCAGTTCCGGCTCAACGGGAAGCTCCGGTTCCGGCTTATCAAATGGAAGCTCGGGTTCCGGCTCAACGGGAAGCTCCGGTTCCGGCTCATCAACTGGAAGCTCCGGTTCCGGCTCATCAACTGGAAGCTCTGGCTATGGAATTGGTGGAACGGGAGCGACTGCTTCGACCGACGCGGGAAGCGGCAACGCCGGAGACGGAGGCAGCGGAAACGTTCTTGCCTATAGTGCTGAAAGTGTCGCTATTCCTGTAACTGACAAGTCTACTGTAAAGGAAGACAATGGATTCTTCGGATGGGGCGCCAAGCAAATGTTTTCGATACCAATAGACAAGAAAAAGGTATGTTTTTACTATGATGCTGGACATACTAAAGAAGGCGAACATGACGTCGTTGGCACCATAACAGGGGACATAAGCGTGCTTCAACAGGCTTTGGCTGTGGATTCGGCAACCACTGCAGATTGCGAACTTGGAGTTGTTGCAGGTCCGAGCGCATTCGTTACTGCAAGGACTCTAAAAATCCCAACATTCAGAAGGATTGCAGAAAAATCAACAGCATATCCCAAACTTGGTCCGGTAATTATTGCTTACAAATCTAATTCCTCTACACTTTGGACGGATTCAAACACTTTTGTGCACAATAACCCAGGATTATTTGCGGCCCCGGATTCCGGGGTACGCTATCAAAACGCTGGAGGAGCAGTTGGTAGCGCTGGTGGTGACTCCACAGGCGCTTCCTATACGGATCCGAACTCCGGCACACAGCTGAAATCAGCAAACGAAGAGGCTTTTGACCTCTCCAGATTTGTTCTTAAAATTATGGGACAATAAGCTATGTATTATTCACTCATTGTTCTGAGTATCATCTGTTTTATATCAATGCCTCTCTCTGTGTCGGCAAGTCCGGCAACCGATTCATTCGAATCAGCGCGATCTCTGATGTCAAAGTCTAATTACAAGCCCGCGCTCGAAGCTCTAAACAAGGCAATTACCCTTGACCCAGGGTATGCAGACGCCTATGGTGCAAGAGCGATATTGCATTACAAAATGGGTCAGAGACAAAAGTCATACGATGATTCCAGAAAATCCTTACTTATCAATCCAAAAAATTCTTTAGCATACTTAGCGCTAGGTCTGTCGAAACTGGGCTCCGGACAGTTTTCCACAGCCATTCCAGATTTTGAAAAATCCATTTCCGCAGATGCAAAACAAAGCGAAGCATACATAGGAAAAGCAATTGCATTGGTCGGACTGGGTAATAACAAAGAATCAATTGCTATGTTTACTAACGCAATAAAACTAGATCCTCAGAATACGAACATCTTGTTAGGTCGAGGGCGAGCATTCGAGCTTGACGGAAACAGTAAATCGGCCATAGAAGATTTCAGCAAAGCGATCAAGCTCGCTCCTTCTGCGGAAGCCTATATGGCTCGCGGAAGAAGTTTAAACAGCATAGGCGATTACAAATCGGCTTTAGACGATCTCAATCGCGCAATAACTCTCAATCCAAAGCTGGTGCAGACATACTGCGATCGTGCCAAGGCTTTAGCAGCGCTAGGACGGGAAAAAGATTCAGAGTCTAACTACCGTGCCGCACTCAAACTGGATCCTCGCAATTCTCAAGCATTGTTTGAGCTTTCCAGCATTCAATTAAGCTCAGGACAGGTCTCCGAGGCTGTGAAAAATCTTTCTCAGCTAGTTTTGCTAAAGCCCAATTTTATAAATGGCTACATTCTTCGAGCTCAATGTTATCGAAAATTGTCAAAACCGAATGAAGCGATTGCAGATCTTTCAACGGCTATTCGTCTTGACCCCAAATCCAAATTCGCATATGCACATCGCGCACGGTGCTGGAACGATTTGCATTCTCCGGAGAAAGCGGCCGCAGACTATTCATCCATTATTCAGCTTGACCCTGATAATACAGAAGCTTTGTTAGGCCGCGCCAATGCAATGATTAACTCTAGACATTTCGATAAAGCTCTTTCCGATTTATCTAAACTTGAGGAAAGATCCTTTGCTCTGGATGCTCAGTTCTACGGAACAAGAGCATACGCTCTTATGAATTCCGGAAAGTCAGAGCAAGCTGTAGACGATTATAGTGAGGCCATAAAAATGAACTCTCGGGTTCCTGAATTATACAGGGATCGAGCAAAAGCGTATGAAAAACTGGGCAAGCACGACCTCGCAGCAGCTGACATAGAAACGGCAAATAGATTATCCGCACGGCAATAAGAAGTTTTCAAACTCGGTCGACACCATATTTAGTAGCAAGATCCCACGAATGAATTTCCAAGGCTGAGTTTGATTCTCCGCCACACCCTCGATTGATGCTAAATAAACTGCTCAGAGAGCCGGACACTCACTGTCTACACATAGGCAATAATCCTAAAACTCTGTGCACGCAAGGAATTCAGGGTTTCCCCTCCCTTTAGGGAAATTTCTGGCCCAACTGTATATATATGGTCAGTTTGCGGATTAACGACCGTACGTGGTCGATGGGGAAATTATGGAAAACGAATCATACGCCTGCAAAGCAGCGGGATACATTAACAAAGCTATCGATGGCTTCGATCGACTTACTTACGAGCTGATGTTTCCTCGAGACCTTGTGCAATACAGCAATGGCAAGCTGGTCAACCAGGAGCGCGAACTGCCAGGCTGGATGAAAGCCATTTCTGACTTCGAGAAAAGCATGGTCAACCGTGCCCTTTGCGGCAAGCCCGAGCAGTCGGAAGGAGCTCCGAAAGTAATTAAGGCTGGACTTCCAAGCCTGGAAATAACCGGCAAGTAACTCTATTTGACGAAATACATCATCGACGGACCGGGTCGTCCTATGTAGCATTGCCGCTGAAAGCCGTGATATTTGATAATGTCTGCAGCATTCTGAGCCGCTGCATTGTCAGCTCCGAAATCCAACATCCACATATCACCGCAAGTCACTTTCCACGTGCCTTGAATCTGCTCGGCCTTGATCTGCGAATTATCGAAGGAAATACTGTCTTCATCACTTAGCCGCGGTCCTTGTGGTGCTTGCCCATCGGACAGAAAATACATCAAGCGCCCACCGAGTTCATGGTTAGGAAACGGTCTACCGCTGAAACAAATGTTGTTTAGGTTGTAGTTTTGAATCATTTGAAGGGCTTGCTTGCCCTCATCGCGATTTTGAGCGAAGTCCAAAATCCAGTTATTCTTATTATCAACCAGCTTCCAGTTTCCATTAATTTCTCTGAGTTCGACTCTGTTGTTATTGAAGCAAATACAGTCTTGCTTCGGAACTGATGTAGTATCAGCCTTCGCCAGCATGGTTTTGAACTGAGCTTTCGGTAAATCGTCGTTGTAGCTGACGCCCCCGACCAATGGAGCCGCACCGGCAGCGGAACCAAGCACCCCAGATACAAAAAGGCTGCAAATAAAGGAATACAAATTCCGATTAAATGAGGTCATTGACACAACTCCCTGTGGTTCCATTTTCATCCTTTACGCTGCTTACTCATAATTTAGGCGGAACGGGACCTTTAACCAGCAGTGCAACGAGTTTACGGTAGTTTTTCGATCTCTGTGCTAATGTGATATAGGTAGCAATCCTTGGGACGAGCTGATGAAACGCGCGTATTTCCATAATCCGACAAACGCAATGGCGCGTTTCGGAGCAATAGCGCTTCTCGTGGCAATGTCCTGCAGCCTTAGCATGGCTACACCTTGCTTCGCGGCAAAATCCCGACCAAGCGGAGCAGTCACGACAGCGACAATCAAAAATGCGCCTGAGCAGCTTAATGCCCTCGAAATGAGTATCTGCGGACAGACAAATCAAGGATCCATTCTCAAACGCATTCAACAGTTGGAGCTACAAGTCTTTTCTAAGACGCAACGCGGTAGCCTGAGCAGCCGAATTTCCGCATTGCAAAAATTCGCAGGCATGGAAACAAAGCAATCGCAGAACGCTTCAAACGATGCACTGAAAACGCAAGCATCAGCTCAGAAAACAGCGCATGATTCAGAGCACGTGACAAAAGAAACGAGTTCTGATTATATGCCACCACTTCCTCCTTATTTTGATAACGGACAGGAGCCAGTGAAGCAAGCGCCACATGCGGCCCTTTCACATCCAACTAATACATCTGAACATACAAAAGCTGCGTCCGCACACAGCAAGCACCACAAAACGGCAGGCAAAGCTGACTCTCAACTTGAGCAAGCGATTCGCCTTCACCAAGACGGCAAAGTTGTAGAAGCCGAAACCTCATTGCAGCAGATACTGCAAAACCACCCTGGAAATGCAGATGCGTGCTTTAGTCTCGGGGCAATCGCGGAAACAAAAGGCGATCTAACAAAGGCATTAGACTACTACACCAGTGCTATGCAAGCAAATCCCTCCGACGAAGAGGCACGCATAGCTGTTGCAGAAATTAGCCGAAAGATCAAAGACACGCATGCGAACACTGCTTCGCAAAATATCAATGGTCCATTCGTAAATCCGATGGCACCACCTTCCGAAAGAGTCCTGCAAGGACATGCATTGGAACTAGGACAAAATAACCCCTACAACGCTAATGCAGCGTTCAACTCACCTCCCATTGGAACGCTTTCAGTCAACAATCCTTCGCGCACCATTCCTGTCGCGCCCGTCGCTCCATCGAACAAGTCCGTGGTAGCGCGTTCTGTCGCACGAACCTTAGCAAGAGCCGCACTAGGGGCGGCATTAAGTCAAACAGGATTACACTGCCCGGCTTGCGCGCTTTTGAGAGGGTTCTGATGTGCCAGGCAAATTATCTTCTTCAACCAAAGGACTTCTGATTAAACATTCTCGGAAGCTCGCAACAGAAACATCCAAACGAATGACGGACAAAGCAGTTAACAAGCTGGCTTCGTTCATCTCTAATAAACTATTGCTCTTCATTTCAGCCAGGCTTATCTTTGCAGGCGGTGGCATTTGGGGTTTGATTGCCTCAAGATTACTCCTTCTTCTTGCACGCAAATTGGTTGTGCCAGCCGCGCACAAAACCGCTTTATTTGCCGCGCATAGAATTGTGCTCCCGGCGGGAAAACGCTCGGTCAGGTTTCTGCACTGCAAGCTCGAACAATTTCGAGAACGAAGGACCGAGAAAATTAGAAATAAAAAACTAGAGAAAGCTGCCGAGTTTCGTAGCAAACAATTGCAAGAGATTCGAGGAAACGCAGTGACCGGAGCGAAATCGCTCTTGATTGTCAGCGCAATAGCATGCTCAGCAGTCAGCGCATCTGCAGCTGATACTAGTTTAGCAGGTCAAACAAACGAAAAAGCCACAACAAGATTGAGCAGAACCAATGACGCTGCGTCGGTTGAAAAGCCAAACACGCGAGTTTCAACGCGCCTGAGCAGACCCTCACGCTTAAATACAGATTCCATTGCGCCTGCAGAAATCGAGACCTGTAATCATCTCATCAATCCGTTGGAGGGGACACAGCACGTTCACGCCGGCGGAGCATCAATACTACAATTTAGCGGTGTATTGGCTGGCGTCAGCTCAAGATGGTGGAGAAATTTTCGCAACCCGTCATTTTGTCCATTCATCATATGCGGTGGCACATGTGCGAACATCATGGGCGTACCCATCGTCGGTAGTTACACCGCATCTCAACTGATGTCCAATGAAACTCCCTGCTCTATCGAATCGGTCGAAAGCAGCGGCGGATGTTGCATGCATAACGGAAGCAATTCAATGGGAGCGGTCGCCTCCGAATCAGAAAACCCGGCGGCCTCAGACTGCTGTTCCGCAAAGTAATCGACGAAGCCAAGCATAGACTATTTGCGCAGGAAGCATCATAATGGTGACACCAGCGGTAGTGAGTGCAATTATGAGGCTTTTGAATATGCAGTCGACGTACATGAGACACCTTGCACTTATTCCAATCTTCGCTTTTCTTACCGGCTGCACTGTTGTTCAACCCGGGGAAGTCGGAATTAAAGTAAGCATGGGGCGAATGAACCGCACCCTTCTGACGCCAGGTATGCAGTTCTATGCACCAGGTATCGATCAGATTATTACTTATTCAACAAAGCAAGAAACGGTAGGTGGGCAAGCTATTCCGTTAACTGCTGACCAACAACCGATCACTATCCAATACAAGGTTTTGTATAACCTGCCAGACGGCCAAGTTCTTACATTGTACGAAAAGTACTCTGGCGATCCATACTCAAAACTTGTCGAACCTCAAATACAGGAAGCGTTCCGCCAGGTAATTGCTCAATACAAAGCTGATCAGGCAACGAAAAACGTTAATACGATAAAGAACTCAGTATTATCGATGGTGCGTGAGAATGTGAAAGGTCTGGTGAACGTAGTCGATATTCCAATTACGCACGTTGATCTTCCCGAGGTTCTCCAAACAGCGATTGCACAAAAGCAAGTTATGGAACAGCAAGCGCTGCAAAAGCAATATGAATTAGACAAGGCCAGGAAAGAAGCTGAGATCACGATTGCAAATGCTGAAGCCCTGGCTAAGTCCATCCACCTACAAAGCGAGGCATTAGCAAAGTCACCGGCACTCATTGACTACGAGAAAGTTAAGCGCTGGGACGGAAAACTTCCAAGCACAGTGATTACGGGCGGAAGTAACGGCACTTTGTTTCAACTGAAGTAACCGTTACCGGATTTTCTGCCTGAGATCGGCTAAAATCAATAGCCCCAGCAAGGGCTTGGCTAATGAGAACGTTAACTTTCAGGAACGTACTACGTAATGTTTGCTTTGCCGCCAGTCTAATACTGGCTACCGTCGGAGCCGGTGACTTACTCCAGACAGCGGAAGCAAGAACACCGAGGCAAACCGTTTCCGATTCCCTGAGAAACCTACAGAGGCACACGGACGACCTTGTCAAACAGGTTCAAGCTTACTTGCAGTCAACCGGACGATGGTTGCCAATGCCGCAAGGAAAGGATATGCAGCTGTGCCAAGCATTGCAGTCCTTTCAGCAATCAGTCAATCGGGCCGTCAACAGCAATCGCTCTCAACCCTATAACCTCGTACAGGCGGACTTGCAATCCGTGCAAATGCAATCGCAATCGGTTCAGCAACTCATAAATCAATTGGGGCCGGCGCCCAATGTTTCTTCTGTTTGGATGCAGGTTTCTAGCGACATTCTCGGGCTCAACTCCGTGCTTTCCGTACCTGCATATAGCGCAGCGAACTTTTATGATACCGAAGGTGGTGCGATGCCGGGCGGCGTGTTTGTACCTGGTGCCGTTCCAGGATTCGTCGTCCCAGGAGCTACGGTTCCCGGGACTTTAATCCCCGGAAGCACAGTACCAGGCACCGTAATTAACGGCGTCGTTGTTCCAGGGACAGTCGTACCAGGGACAGTCGTGCCGGGAGCAATGGTTCCAGGTATGTATCCCGGTGCAGGATACGCCCCAGGAGTTATACCATACGGATATCCGACCAATGTCACGATAACAGAGACAAGTCCTTTCGGGAGCGGCTTCTCAGGCTCCGGAGCCTTCAATCCATACGCCAACAATCAAGCAGGAGGAGGCAACTATCAGGGAGTGCTCTCGAATGTCTCCAATGCAGAGAATCAAACCGATCGCATGGTGAAGCAATTGCAGAGCTTCCTTCAAATGCGGGCACAGTGGCCGCCGGCTCAGGGCTCGCCTCAAATGCTGCTCTGCGAGAACATGCAATCCTTCCAACAGCTTTTACGCAAGTTTAGATCCGACGTTCAATCTAATGTATCCTATCCAATTCTTCAAGGTGAAGTGCAGCAGCTTGCGACCACATCGCAAAGCATCGATCAACTTCTCCAGCAGTCCGGAGCCACAATGGATGTGGTGGGCCGATGGAACGAGATTCGCACCAGCATGGCTAGCATGTACCAATCATTTTATTCAACCAGCACGGGACACTACTGGATGCGCTAGCAATAGTAGTTCTCGCATCACGAAATGCTCAACAGAAAGGAAATCGCAGGTGAACAACAGAGCCGTCTCCACAGTCGCACTATCACTATTCTTCACGACCTTGCTTTCCGCTTATGCACCGCCCGAAACGATTCATTCACAAGGCATTCCAGAGATACCTAATCCACTGATCGATCAAGTCAATCGATACACGGAATTTCGCACCGCAGCGATCGACAGCTGGCACCCGAGTAAAAAGGAAATGCTGATCAGAACGCGCTTTGCCGATACGCAACAGGTGCATCATCTTAAGTTTCCCGGCTCTGCCAGACGGCAATTGACCTTTTTCAAAGACAGTATTTCTGACGCTTCATATCAACCCAGTGCCGGAAACTGGTTCATCTTCAAGAAGGACAATGGTGGCGACGAAAACTATCAGGAATATCGCTACGACATTTCAACCGGAGACATTACACTCCTGACTGATGGCAGCTCGCGCAACACAGGCGGCAAGTGGTCGCACAAGGGCGATCAGTTTGCTTACGAATCAAACAAACGCAACAAGAAAGACATGGACATCTACATCATGTCCCCCGCTAATAAAAAGAATGAGCTGGTTGCAGAAATGGAAGGCGGCGGCTGGCAAGTTGCTGATTGGTCCCCCGACGATAAGAAGCTTTTGCTACATCACTATGTATCCATAAATGAATCCTACCTATATCTGTACGATTTGGAAACGAAGAAGAAAACATTATTGACCGAAACAGTCAAAGAAGAACCAGTTTCGTACTCTGAAGGAACGTTCGCACCAGACGGCAAAGGGGTTTACACAGCCTGTGACCGCGATGCCGAATTCTTGCGATTGACCTATATCGATGTTTCAACCCACAAGCATAAATATTTAGTGCCGGATTTGAAATGGGATGTTAGCGAGTACGAGCTATCAGACGACGGAAAGAATATGGCATTCGTCGTCAATGAGGATGGTATCGGGAAGCTACATTTGCTGGATACAGCAACATTGAAAGAAAAGCCAGTGCCGCAACTTCCGATCGGGCAAGTGGGCGATCTTCACTGGCATAAAAACAATGAAGATCTGGCATTCACAGTAGAGAGCGCGCAATCGCCGGTTGATGTTTACTCCTACAATCTAAAATCAAGCAAATTAGATCGCTGGACCGAAAGCGAAACCGGAGGTCTTGTTACGACGAATTTTTCGGAACCAGAGCTTGTTAAATGGAAGAGTTTTGACGGCAAAACGATCTCTGGCATTCTATACATGCCTCCTAAGAAGTTCACCGGCAAACGCCCGGTAATGATGATAATTCACGGCGGTCCTGAAGGACAATCGACGGCCGGATTTCTTGGTCGCCTTAACTACTATTTGAACGAGCTAGGTGTCGCAGTCATATTTCCTAACGTTCGCGGTTCGACCGGCTATGGAAAATCGTTCCTCAAATTAGATAACGGCTTTCTGCGCGAAGGAAGCTATAAAGACATTGACGCGCTCATTGACTGGATAGCGAAATCTGACAAACTCGATGCCGGAAAGATCATGGTGACAGGCGGAAGTTACGGCGGCTTCATGACCTTGGCAGTTGCGTGCAATTATTCCAATAAAATCAAATGCGCTTTGGATGTTGTCGGACCATCCAACTTCGTGACATTCCTAGAACGAACTGAAGCTTACCGGAGGGATCTCCGCCGTGTTGAATACGGTGACGAGCGAGATCCTAAGATGCGCGAATTTCTAGAGAAGATCGCGCCGAGAAACAAGGTCGATCAGATCACCGTGCCGCTTTTTGTAGTGCAAGGAAAGAACGATCCCCGGGTCCCAGTTCAAGAATCAGCAGACATGGTTGAAGTTCTGCAAAAGAAAGGCACTCCAGCCTGGTACTTGATGGCAGAGGATGAGGGACACGGATTCAGAAAGAAAAAGAATTCCGACTATCAATTCTACGCAACGATTCTATTCGTCAAAAAATATTTGCTAGGTGAAAACACATAGAACTCGGAGTCACGTTGCAAGCGACTTGTTCAATTCAATTCGCCTGCCGAATTCAACATCTCATTAGCTGCCCGCAAATCAGCTGCAATGATCTTCTTCATCTCAGAAGTAGCACTCAATCCGTCAGCTTTTTTCAAAACAGTGAGAGCCTCTTTCGCCCTGTTTGTGTTCAAATACACTTCCGCCAAATTTGTCAGCGCTGGTACATATCCAGGATCAACGCGAAATGCACTCTTACACGCAAGCTCGGCACCCATGTAATCTTTCTGCTTCAACATCGCGTCAGCCATATTGCAATACGCTACCGCAAAGTCCGGCTGCAACTGTACCGCCTTCTTGTACTGTTCAATCGCCTCGCTGTATCGTTTTAAATCAGAAAGTGCATTGCCATAGTTGCAGTAATTTACCGAATAATTTGGGTAGGCCGCAATTGCTAACTTGAACTGCTCGATAGCTTCGGCTGGCTTTCCTTGTTCTTCCAGAGCAATCCCTCTTTCACCAAATTCACAAGACCTGGAAAAAGCTTCACGCTTGCTCCTGCCAGAACGCGTTTGAGAGGAAGCGATTGCAGGCTTGTTTCGGCTTGCATACGCGGGGGCGGCATCAAAAGACACCTTATTTCTGCTTAGAAATTTAGGAGCGGCATCAAAGGACACTTTATTCCTCGCCGAAAACTTCGACGTATCTTCAAATGAGAATGCTGAATTTGGCAGCGCCCAACAGAGCCATAATAAACATGCTCCGAAAGCAAAACGCCAGTAGTGGTTTTGCATGCCTGTAACCGCGGGAGGGGGATTTGTGTACACAATAACGTGTATTTGCCTGTAGATGAACGGTGAAAATACGCAATCTAAAAATGTCACCAAATGGCGTCTTGCGACTCGACGGTCTTGCCAGTCCTCACTCTGCAGAAATTACAATTACTCCAATGGGAACCTGGCATTATAGGAAGAGACTCTTGGGGATTTATCAGATGACGGCGGCTTGAACGGTCCTGCCGACTGCACGGCAGAAAGTGCCGCCTGATCAGCCTCAGCGCTGCCACTGGTGCTAGACACCGAAGCATATTTGACTTTTCCTGTTGCCGGTTCGAGCCAGAAGGAGACCATCACTTCTTTCTTCTTTAGGGCTGCAGGCGGATGCCACTGTTTCAAAATCTGTTTTCCCATTTCTTCTGCAAGTCCGCTCTTCGCAATTTCCTCCACTCCGTAGCCGACAAGATCGATATGGCTTCCAATCGGACCGCTTCCTGGGTGAGCTTGCGGTGGAGCTATTGCGCCGCCCAACATCACCGGTTCGGGAACAGCTTTGCCGCCAGCCGGCTTTACTATTAGAGTATCAGCAGAGCATGACGAGCCACTCTTGCCAGACGCTTTCCCCTTCTCGGTGATATTCTTTTGCGCCTGAGATCCACTCTCTCCCTTCTTGCTGAGATCCTCGGCAAACGCATCAATATGATTGCAAGCAAATGCAGTAAATGCCGCGCACACTGCAGCGAGACGACGGAAACTGTTACGAACCGGTCGCAAAATCGGCGGGCAGTTATCCGAAACAATGGTGCCGTCGGCACGCTTCAGCATACTGATACAAACTTTGCCTTCGCTGTCGATGAGCAATTTCATAGCTTGCTCTTCGCTCATAGCAGAGATGTTATAGACGTTCTTGCTGCATTGACCGCAAAAGCGGACGCGGTCATTTCCTTGCATAGAAGCCCATGGCACTTCGCATGGCTTAGGTATCTCGATCAAATTCAAAGACCATCCCGGTTTCTCATTTTCGGTTTTGCAATCAGTCATATTGAATCTTCCGAAGGTATACAGCTACGTTGTTCCCACTATGAGAAGCAGAGAATCAATTCTCGAAAATGGAGTCATCGCCTTTATTCGCGCTCTGGCAAGATTGGGCCACCTGGATTTTCGATGACAATTCCATTTTGATCGACAGTTATCTGACCAAGTGGATTTGGAGTCCGGTCCGACTGTCCTGTTTGCTCATTTCTGTAACTCCAGGATCCGCTGAAGAGGCCATCTGTCACTTTGTAATGGACATCCCCGTTGGGGCATTTCAATTCTGCGACCTCACCATTTTCGTCATACTTCATTTCATATGACTCGCCTGTTGCATATGTAAACTTGGTGATTTGACCTTCGTCGTTGATTTCCATTTCATCGCCGAACTCATTCACCTCTGTTCTCACACCATTCTGTTCTGTCGCAGAAGCATCAGAAAGAAGCAAATTGGGAAGCTCAGCTATGCTGGAATCCTGCCTATTCTGCGAGTTTTGCATGTCTCGCCAGTCGGACACCAAGTTCTCCTGAACATAAGCTGTCTGAAGATTCTCAGAATTAACTGCCGACTCTAAAGTTGTCTGTCTGTCGTTCATCATTACCCAACCCTCCCAAGATTTTCTCGGTCAACCCAACCGACTAAAACAGATTAACCGTTCTTAACTAACGATGTCCTATCACCAAGATCACCGGAAGTTAACAGCGCCCACAGAATTCATTAAAAGCAAGCGAAGGCATACAGCAAGTTCGTGACAGGACCGGTTCCACTAGCTTCATTTGCGGGTAAATAGACCTTACGATTCGAGACGCTTCAATGGAAACGCAAAGACTATTTACTGAAACCGTGGAATTCCAAGCTCAGCAAGAGGTGGACAATTTCGTACTGCTGGAGAAGATCGGACAAGGAGCTTTTGGGCAGGTTTTTAGAGCTCTTCAGAATGACCTGAATCGCACGGTTTGCTTGAAATTTCTGAATCCGAATGACTTTGCCGATGAAGAAGCGAAACAGCGATTCAAGCGAGAAGGCATGATTCTGGCACGATTGGATCATCCAAATATCACCAGCTTCTATCAGTTCGGCGTATTCAACGGAATCTTTCCTTATTTCGCTACGGAGTTACTAACCGGCAAGACGCTGCGAGACGTGATAAACGAACAGGGGCGAATGCCGTGGCGTCAAGTTTTGACACACGCATCGCAAGTCGCCAGCGCACTTGAGTACGCACATAGTAAAGGCATAGTACATAGAGATATCAAACCTGAAAACTTGTTCGTGCTAGATAACAGGAGCGTGAAAGTATTAGATTTCGGTTTGTCGAAGATAATTGGACAGGCAAAAACATTGGCTGGCACGTTGACGGCTACTGGTATGTTGATGGGTTCGCCACGTTATATGAGTCCGGAGCAGTGTGGTGGTCGCAATGACCTCGACCAGCGTAGCGATGTTTACTCGCTGGCTTGCGTGATGTATGAATGCTTGGCTGGACAGCCTCCCTTTGATAGTGATTCAGGTTTAGCGCTGATCTACAAGCACCTGAACGAAGACGTGCCCGCGCTACCAACTGAAGTTACGGCCTCGCTGCCCGCAGGAGTTCAGTGGGTCATCTTTAAATGCCTTTCCAAAGATCCCGATAAGCGCTACCAATCAATGGCTGAGCTACAGAGCGAGTTGCAGTTGCTTCTACAAGGTGAGCTTCCCGAGTTGGCACGGGCTCCCAAGTTGCCATCCAAGAAGTTTACTGTTTCTCCACTCGTTCTTTCTGGTGCATCGCTCATTCTCGTTACTGTCATCGGCATTGTTGCTATCAATAAAGAACAAACAAAAAATAGTGCTCAAGCCATAATTGAGAAACCCAAAAAGTTATCAGACTCACAAAAGTTGACTAGCTTACGACTGAAGTTAGACGCTGTTTCAGATTTTTCCAAAATACGAGACAAAAAACGGCAAGAAGATTACTTCATCGATTTTCTTTCATACATCAGAATTGATCTTAAAGCTGTGCCACCAGAGCTAGAAGATGCTGAAAGACGGCTCAACAGAATGTTAGCTATATGCAAGCGGATCAGCACTAGCAAACAGGGGTCCCAGCGTTTGAAGATAATTCGAACTTTGCTGGCCAAAGTTCATTGGATGAGTGGTCGAACTGAACTGGCAAAGCAGGAATTCGAAGACTTGTTTGCAAGTTTGGAGCCTTCAGCGCTTTCGATAGACATTCTTTTCGAAAGATCCCTATTCTGGATCTCCCAACATCATTGGGACGAACTCTACAATGATCTTAGAACCATTCATGAGACCCATACCGCACTCTATTCTTCAGTATCTATTTCTGATTTTGATTTTGACAATAGGCTTACCGATCCTGAAGGTCCTCAAAGGATCGAAGCATTTTTCGGAATTGTCTCGCAGATTGTTAATACTAAACTCGCATCAGACGCGGAGCGGCTTCAAGTTATTCGAATTTTGAATTATGTCGGAGAATACATGGGAACTTACTACCTCAAGAAGAGTACCGCAGATGAGTCAGCAAAATATGTTATGAAGCTAGTTAGCGAGGTAGGCGAGTCTAAAGTTCCGGCAGATGAGTTAGCCAAGGCAAAAGAACGGGCTTCCATGCTCGGTGTATACAAGCCACCCCCTGTCCGTCCTCGCTAGACAACGAGCTCGACTCGTTCAGAACGCAATGGAGACTGCCCCTCAGAGAAACAGACTAGAGCCCGTGAGACGGTAGCCCTGACATGCGCTGGTAGCTTCCACGCTTGCCTGTTACGAGACTGAGGACGGCATCCATCTTGATCACATCAGCAAGAAGCTGTTTGTCGCCTTCGTCTTTGCTCGCATAGAGTGCACGCATGATCGGGCTGTACTGCATAAATGCCGTTAGGGAGAATTCGCTTTTGTTGATCAAAATGTTGGCGCCGAGCGCCTCAATTGCTCTTACATTGCGGCGGCTAACCCCATCGTTTTTCATTTCAGTCATAACATGGGGCAACTCATTGCCAACAACCAGTTCTTCACCGGCGGCACACTTGATCGATCGTCCACCGACTCGCAGAATGACGTTCTTATCCAGTTTTTCCTTGAGGTTGCGCACTACAACCACGTCTTTCTTCGCGTTTACATAAAGGATGCTGCCCGGCTGAAAATCGACTACGACTTCTCCGGCACGAACGCGCATATGGTTCTTCGCTTCAAACACGGCTTCGCCGCTATCTAATGTGACTCTGCCATCCTCATCAATAGCAAACTTGCTGTCGCTCAGATATTTCGCATAGCCGTTTGCCATCCACTTCGTGTTCAAACCACCATCAACACGTGGAAAAGGAACCGCACCGACATTGCGAACGGGCTTGTACACCGGCACAAAATACTTAGCATCGAGCGACGCCTTGTAAGTTGAAGGTTTGGATGTTACATCATCCTTTCCACTCAACAACTTTCTTGCAGAATCTTTGCGCATTGCAATCGTCACACCACGCTCTTTCATCATTCGTTCGAAGAGCGCAGTCATGCGAACGGTGGTGAAGGGAGGATGAACTGTTTTGAGTTCCGTCATTAAGTTAGACGCATCAGGATCAATTGCACGAGAACTTGTGTTGAGCTCTGGAATTGCAGAAGCGGGAGTTACCGGAGTCCTGGTCGCAATCATGTCGGTGGTTCCAACGCTTGCAGTTTTTGACTCGCTGAAGGAATACTCTTTTCCTTTTTCAATGGAGAACTCTGCATCCTTTCCTTTGTAGGAAAGATGAACATCGACTGGAGCACCGTATAGATCGCCAACGCGCACTCTGTTAAACCATGTCTGTTCGACAGCAGCAATGCTGTATGGCTTTACCTTAACGGCACCGTATTTGGTGAGCACCGAAACTGGTCTTGCACCGGTGAAGACCCACAGGGTTCCGCAGCGCAAGCCCATCAAAAGTGGTCCGCATGCATTGAACATGGTTCCAGATGAGGCTAGCACCAGTGCTTCCGTATCTCCAGGAACAGTAAAAGCCTGACCACCTTGATGTGCCACGTGCCACGGCACTTCGTCAGTTAATCCGCCTCTTTGGGCAAGGCGAGTGTGTTTGGTTTCACGACGTTGCGGAATCGGAATCGAAAGTCTTATCAGGTCGGTTGGAGGGAGGCTGAAAGGGCCGACTCTCGGTGTGACCACTCCATGCGTTATCGGAATGCCCGCTACGCGATTGGCATTCAAGAAAGTCTTCAATTGTGGGGATGCTTGATAGTAAGGGAACATCGTCAGCCCAACCATGGGGTAAGTCCATGTATTGGCAGGCAACGCATAGCGCTGCGCGGTTATCAGAGCCAAGGTATCGGACATCACTACCATTCGACCGTCGGGAGGCAGAATGTGAGGGTCGCCCTTTCCGTAGTCTTCAAATGAAGGAATCATCTGAGCCTGGGCGGCTGCCAAACTTAGTGTCAGAGAAAGGAATGTCGAGCAGGCGGTCGCGATCCGATGCTTCGAGCCAAAAAATCTCATGTTTATCCTTCCCGAGAAGTCGATATCAAGCGGTCTCCGAACCAATATGAGACCAGCAAAGAGGGTATCACCTTGAAATCTGTTTTTCCAAGACTGTTGAATGTTTCGACCCCATTACAAGAAGATTTTTCCAAGAATGAGAGGAAAAATTATCGGGCACGCGCCGGATGCGAATGGGAGCCAGCCTGGGGAATATAAGCATAAGACTGCCGATCTGATATGCATCGGCAACTGCAGCGTAGGTCTACGGCACAAAACCTGGCTTTCTATGCCATGAGAGAAAAGAAGCACAAAAAAACGCCTATTTTGCCGACTGCTTCTTGGCAGCGACAGTCTTCGATCGCCTTAATCCTTCTCGCCCTCCAATTGACAACCAGCCTGTGGCAGCAAGACGCCAGGGCTCAGTCCCAAGTAGCGTCGGATAATTCAGGTACACAAATTTCCGACAGAGAAGCTGCGCAAAACGTTCAAG
Organism: Candidatus Obscuribacterales bacterium; assembly: GCA_019747875.1. GTDB lineage: Bacteria > Cyanobacteriota > Vampirovibrionia > Obscuribacterales > Obscuribacteraceae > JAIEPM01. The sequence goes on along the minus strand of JAIEQI010000008.1, from coordinate 85,063 downwards.
CTTCTCCAATTCAGCTATTCCTACCACCAGTTCTCGAAAAGGGGTCGTCCGCATGGGGAAGTGCCTTCCTTGCAGATGGTCAGGGGCTCGCTAAACAAGCCATTCTTGTAAACGGCAAAACGATCCACACGGATGATTACGGTCTGTTTTCTTTCACCGCCCCTGATACCGCTTTCAACATTGTTGTTCAAGACGAGAACAAAACCGTATGGGAAACGAATTATTCACTCAGCAGTCGAGGACTTCTGGTTTCAGACAAAAGTGCAGCTGCCCAAGTGGACCGCCTTGACGAGCTAGAGGATGAATTCAATACACAGCCCTTGATCATGCATGCACCTGCGGCTCTTGAGACTCAACAAGTTTTCGTGGTGATAGGCAAGAATTTTTCAGGCAAGTTCGGTCACGATCAAATCAATGTTGATGGATTTGAATGTGACTCTTTCGCTGGTTCAGATCGCAGCCTTGTTGCGGCGGCGAAGAAGCGCATACCCGTCGGTCCCGTAAAGGAAATTCTCGTTATTAGCGACGAAGAGAGTTCCTTACCTCTTGAGGTAGACCTGACGCGCGTGGAGTTTCGCGGTGAGTCAAAATCTACAACCGGAAATGCCTTAGACCTTGAACTTATAGGAAGCAATCTGCCTTCTCTCATCTCATTAACGAACAAAAGCAATGATGTTCAGCTGCGCTATGGTGGCAAAAGGTTGGGCGCCCAAAGTATATTCCTGAGTCCCGGTGGTCAGCCAAACAAATTCGCAGTGTCTATAGACAACAAAAACTTATCCGACATTACTGGACACTTAATACCAAACAATTTGTTTGATCCGTACTCGCAAAAGGCAACGTCGGAACTGCTGGGAAGAAAACCGCTGTTGGCGGTAAACAAGGCAGAAATCATCAGACTGAAAAAACGGATGCTAGGACTAGAAGAACGAATTACTCTTCTGAACAAACAGCGCAGTGAACAAGTGAAAAATAGAGAGCATTCGGTTGAAGAGGAAAACAAAATAGACTCAGCAGTGAAATCGGCAGCCGTCAGAATGTCTCGACTTATGAGATCTCTGCGATCCCGCAGAGCCATTCTAGATGCTGATGGAATGACAGAATCAGAGTGGGCCCAACTAAATGATTCAGCTGCCGACAGTATGTCGCGCTCACTGGATGCGGCGCTGGCAAAAAACGAGTTTGGATTTACCGAATCCCGGTTGGTTCGTTCCTCACAGAGCAAGAAGCCGAAACTCGAACAAGATCAATACACACAAATATCAGCAGGTGGCACACCAGCACGCTCTCCGCTTTCGCTGACAGTTGGCGCCCGGGCGAAGAGATGGAAAGCACCTTCCGGCGGACAGGCCGAAGGAGGTCGCCTTATCGCGCCACCAGCTCCCTATCGCTTCGACCCGGCCGATCTGGCACCATACTTCAGTGACGATTTGCCTGAACCGATACGTCCAATCACAAGTAATTCAAAAAGGAACTCGCGAAGAAAAGCAGGTAGAAGCTCAACAACGAGCCAATCTTCTCGAAGTGGCGCGAAAGCGCAATCACGTTCTCAAGCTACACGATCATCGGTCCAAAAGAAGGCCGCTACCGTAAAAAAATCAACAACACGACGATAGCCGTCAGGCTTCAGCTCATCCAGTGTAGTATCGAATCTGGTACCGGATTATTAAAGGGCCGCCCCTCTCTCCGCGATTCTGCCCACTCTTTTTTGAGCCGCAGATACCACGCGCCAGGCGTTCCTGCATCCTTGATTGTCGGAATTAGTTTCGGCTTGAGCTTCAGATTCCCTTCTTGCAATTTTGCAATGGTTTGATCTTGTCCCAAAAACTCATTGACAAAATATTGGATAATAGGGTCCATAAAGAATTTCGTGCCGGGAAACATCCAATAAGTAGTATGGTTCAATTCTGTATGAGTTTCATCAACCGGCGTCAGCGTACTGATACCGGAGAGGATAGTCTTACCGGCGAATTGGATGTACTCGCGGCGACAACCTGGCAAACGGAAACTGATCTCGGTTTCGATATGCTGACCAAATAATTTGAAGAAGATTGAGTGCTTCGTCGGTTGGTGCTTCACCATAGTCCAGCCGGTTCCCTCAGGGACATAATGTTTTTGTTTCGGCTTCAACGCTTTTGCAGAACGCCACCACCAGGAATTGTGCACATACGGCACGTGCGCTGGATCAATTAAAGCCAGAGCTGCATAATCGATATGCGTCGGCAGCAACAGCGTAGTCGTCGTTTGTTCGTAAAGCAATTCACCCAAGCCTGGCGCTTCTGGGACATCCGGTAAATCATCTGATTGATCACCAAAGTAAACCCATACTGCACCGCGAACTTCGCGCACAGGATAGTTCGGTGTTTTGATTTTGCAGAGCGGAAAATCTTGCTCTTTTGTCAGTGATGGAATCGAAGTGCAAGTTCCGCTGGTATCAAACTTCCAACCATGAAAGCAACACATCACTTCTTTGCCATCGAAACAGCCCTTGCTCAGTGGAACAGCCTGGTGAGGACAAATGTCTCTCATGGCAAATGCCTTGCCATTGCTGTCACGTCCTAGGAGTATCGGCTCGCCCAGCATTGTTTTGGGCAGCATTTTGCCTTTCTTCAGCTCGCTGGAGGCAACCGCAAAGTACCACATGTTCTGGAGGTACCAGGTTCCTAAGCCGCCAACCTGCGACTGGCTAACGGATTCAAGCTCAGAAACGTCCCGATCGTCCGCGCGATCTGATGAACCAGCCGTTTTTAGTGTCGTATTCATGGATTCCCTCCAGATGAGTCAAGATTAAGAGAGCGACTCAATGGTTGCGAGGATCGTACTTGCGACCCCCAGGGGAAATCAAGGAGATACTACTCATAAAGTCTTCAAGCACAAAAAAAATTCACCGATCCGCGAAATCTGCGTTAATTCTACTTTCCAAGCGGGTTGTCAGGCCCGGATAATCCTAACGGCGCACCCTTAGAAAGGACCAGATATGAACCGAGTTCTCACCGCTAGTTTGACCGCACTATGCATTGCGGGGCTTTGCTTACCACCTGTTATGGCACAGGATGCAAAAGATGGCGGAAAGGATGCAAAAGAAACCAAACCAGCCAAAGAGCCTAAACCCGCCAAAGAAACCAAACTGGGTTCAAAGAGTAGTGGCGGGGGCGATGCCGGTCTGGGTGGACGCTTGATCGGATTTCCAGCAGGCATTTTGGTCGGAGTACCTGTTGCCATCGTTAGAAGAACCGGCATTGAAATCAAGCAAGGTGTGAAGGACCTCGTGGGAGACACAGACAACTGGTTCATCATCGGACCAGCAGGCGTCTTGGCTGTTCCTTACGGTGGCGTAAGTGGTGGCATCGGCGGCGTGCTCTACGGAGTAAAGAATGCCTGGGTCGGAGCTGGTGACCAGCCTTTCGGCAAAGACTCGTTCAGCCTCGGCGATAACGTCGACTAACCAGGGCAACGACGCCCGCAAGGATCGATTGAAACAAACGACTATGTTGGCTTTGGACCGACAGAAGAGCGGGTTGCTCAATAAATTTAGAAGCCGGCAAGATGCCGGCGCTCCCGGATCGAACCAAAGATTAGAAGCCGGCAAGATGCCGGCGCTCCCGGATCGAACCAAAGATTAGAAGCCGGCAAGATGCCGGCGCTCCCGGATCGAACCAAAGATTAGAAGCCGGCAGGATGCCGGCGCTCCCAGATCTAACCAAAAGAGCGGCTGAACTCAGTGTCTGGAGCAGATGAAGTAGCGAACCGGCTCTTCAGAGTCGTTAATTGCTTCATGCTGCGTTCCTTCCGGAAGCACCAGCATGTCTCCACGTTCTAAGCGAATTTCCTTGCCTTCGATTACGAATACCATACTGCCTGATTGCACTACGATAAACTCGTCATGCGCGTGTTGATGCGGAGCATAATGAGCCCCCGGATCGTCTTGCCATGGGAAGATGTAATAGCCTTCTGATATTAATTCAGCTCTCAGTTCTTTCTCCGAAGTAAAACTGCTGTACTTCGCTTTGCGAACCGAAAGCCTGGTCTTGGTCATAAATAACATTTAGTCCACCCCTATATAGCATCTTTGCACAGCAGCAGCACAAGAACAAGAGCTTGAAAGAAACGCATGCGTGGTACGAGGAAATTTGCCTCGACCTGTTCACTTCAAAGTCTCTGAATCATCACTGTTCCTGGGTGTGACGGAGCGGAGGTCCTTCTTGTTTCCGTTCGTCTGGTAAAATCAGAATAGACGGTAATTTGGAGCCTGGACTATGGATCTCTTGAAGAACCTATATAAGAAGACATTCGAGAAAATCGACGATAGCAACGCCGGCTTCTGCGGAACGCAAAGTACTGACGTCAAAACATTAGCTACGCAGGTCGCGCAATCGCTGTTCGTCGGCAAAGAAAACGCCGACGACCTGCTGCAAAATGCAGGAAAGCAGAAAAAGCACAACAAAAGCTGCTCTAAAGGCTGCACTCATTAAGCTCAGTTTTCTCGTACCCTTTCGATTTCCGCAGTTGCTGGCTGGGGATTTTTGCGTGACTTGATCTGATCCAATAAAGCCTTTTCCCTCTGCTCTGCATTATTGAGAGCTTCAGCTAACTCTTCCAGAGCAGAATCAATTTCCGTGATGTCGTCCTCGCCTTTACGACTTTGCAAATTGCTCTGCTTTGCAGTGAGCTTTGCGGCCCGGTCAGCAAGTAAACGCAATTTGCGTGCTCTAAAGTAATAGAGAACGAATACTATGAATACAATACAGTTGAGCGCGAAACAAGCGGCAGAATACATTTCCAACTGTTTCGCCGCTCTGTCCAATTCTGCAGATGTTTTTGTCTCGTCTTCTTCCTTCGGTTCCTTAATGAAGGACGTGACTCCTGCTTTCTTGATGTTCTTCAGTTGAGACGTAGTTCCGATGTCGTTCAAACTCCATGGAGCCCCGGGATTTAGCTCGGATAGCAATCGAGACGTCTGTTCAACTGTCCTTTCAAGCAGTGGTGCATTCTTTTTGAGCCTCTTAAGTTCTTCCTTCCGACCATACTTCTTCAAGAGCTTTTCTTGATCGCTGAAAGCCTTCCTTAACCCCCTCGAAGCCATTTTAAACTTTTGAAGTTCTTCCGGATCGCGATCCATTACGTAATCATGACCAGACTCCTCCATGATCAGCGAGTTTTTGTACATCGCGTTGTTCAGCTTCACGATCTCAAATGAAATATTTCGTTTGTTCAATAAGTCCTTATAGTGGTTTTGCACCACGGCATTAACAAGAGAAAACAAACAGGAAATGAGCGCTACGGAAAGTAAGACCGGCAACATATCAAAGGTGCGAGCAGCGCGTCGTGCACGCGATATATTCCAAGAGTTTTGAATTCTCGAGAAAATTCCGCCGCCATGACTTAGCTTCATCGATCGCAGTTCCGCCACCACATCATTTGCAGAAGCGAAACGCGCGTCAACGTCTTTCGCCAAACACTTCAAGATCAATAACTCTACGCGCTGCCTGATGTCGTCATCCAGTTGTGGTGCATTCAACGGCGGTGGCGGAGAATTGAGGTGTTTATTTATAGTCTCAAAAACAGTTTCACCAATAAAGGGTGGCTGACCGCAAAGTGCTTCATACATAACACAGCCAAATGCATAGATGTCTGATCGCGCATCGAGAATTCTTCCGGAGCACTGCTCGGGGCTCATATACAGCGGACTCCCGAAGAGCTCACCCGTCTGAGTCAACTGCTGCCCAGAAGGCGAACTCTGGATGACTTTCGCTAGACCGAAATCAACGATCTTTGCTTGCTCTTTGCCGTCGGACTTGTTCACCATGATGTTGCCGGGCTTTAGATCCCGGTGAATCACCTGATTGCGGTGTGCATAATCAAGGGCGGAACCGACCTGCATCATCAGCTCCACGAATCGATCGAAAGAGAAATTGCCTTCCTCTTTGATCACTTCAGAGAGAGACTTACCCTCAATAAAGTCCATGACTAGATAAGGTGCGCCATCGCAAACACCGAAATCTTGAACGGATATGATGCCTGGATGCTGAAGTGTTCCGGAGGTTTGCGCCTCCTGCCGGAATCGCTTCACAGTCATCTCATTGTGCGCAAGGTGTGGGTGCAGAATTTTCAGAGCGACAAATTTCTTCGTGAACAAATGGCGGGCTTTGTACACAACACTCATACCGCCCTTGCCCAGCATGGTGAAGACTTCGTAGCGATCGGCGTAGGTAGAGCCGATGATCTCGTATTGTTGTGCCGAATCCTTTCTATATCCATGCAGAGAAACAGCGGTGGCAGACTGCTCTTCAGTCTGTTCAGTTGCACTAGCAGGTTCAGACGCAGATTCGTTGTCCAACAATTTTGTTCTGCTGGACGGCAGCTCGATAGATTCTGTGTCGTCTTGATTCATCTGCGCACGGATGGATATCAGGCAAGATGTGCCCGAAAAATGTCAGAGTTAAACCGATTGTTGCGCTGGCAGTCAGCCTTCACGGCTAGGGAGAAGACACTGAGGGGACGTCTGCACCCCATAATAATATGAATCTTCGAAGCCTGCCCACAAAAAGAACCAACGCCTTGTTCTTGAGAGCGTGGCGTTGGTCCAGGATACTAGTTGTTAGCCGGATTTACATTCGGCGCCCTAGTTCTTTTTCTAATTGGCTCGAATTGGGGACGCATAGTCCTGCTTGAGCCTGGATGTAGTCACACATGTCGACATGTACTGGTTCAACTTTCCAAATTTCTTTGCAGTACTCGGAAATGGCGCGGTCGGAGCTGAAATATCCCATTCGAGCAACGTTCAGAATCGACATCCGCGTCCAGTGATCGCGATCCTTGTATGCGCTGGCTACCTGTTGCTGGCAATCTACATAAGCTTGGAAATCTGCCAAAACGAGGAAATCATCGCGCGTCAGAAGCGATTCAACAATCGGCTTGAACAACTCTTTGTCACCATGAGAAAAGACACCGGAAGAAATCAAATCGATCACTTCACGAAGGTCAGAGTTGTTCCAGTAATACTCGTAGGGTTTATAACCTTCGAATTTCAACCGTGCAACTTCCGGCGCCGTTAGACCGAAAAGGAAGAAGTTATCCGCTCCGACTTCTTCACGCATTTCAATGTTCGCTCCATCTAACGTACCGATCGTTAGAGCACCGTTAAGGGCAAACTTCATGTTTCCTGTGCCAGAAGCCTCTTTTCCTGCCGTAGAGATCTGCTCTGATACTTCCGCAGCCGGGTAGATTTTCTGAGCAAGCTTTACATTGAAGTCAGGGATGAACGCCACCTTGAGCCTATCGGCAATTTCTCTATCGTGATTGACCACGTCAGCAACAGAGTTGATCAATTTGATGATCAACTTCGCCATTGTGTATCCTGGTGCCGCTTTTCCTGCGAACAGGAATGTGCGCGGAGGGAAGATGTCCAAGCCAGGATTTTTCTTCATCTGGTTATACAAATGAATAATGTGTAGAACGTTCAAATGCTGGCGCTTGTACTCGTGAATACGTTTAGCTTGAACATCGAAGATGCTCTCCGGATTCAATACAATATGACAGTTGTCTTTAATATGCTTAGCGAGAATTGTCTTGCGCTCAAGCTTAATTCGCTGCCACTGCTCCTTGAACTCTTTGTCGTCAACAAATTTCTCAAGACCTTTCAACTTGTCGAGATCTTTGATCCATCCGTCGCCGATCTTGCTCGTGATCAAGTCGGACATTCCGGGATTGCTAACAAGGATAAATCGTCTCGGAGTAATTCCGTTCGTCTTATTGCTGAACTTCTCAGGACTGATGCGGGCAAAGTCGTGCAATACATCTTTGATAAGCAGCTCGGTGTGCAGTTTCGCCACGCCATTGATCGAATGGCTGCCTACGCATGCAAGATGCGCCATGCGAATGGACCGTTCGCCAGACTCGTCAACGATTGAGACGCGGCGAATCAGATCCTCGTCACCAGGGAACTTAGCACGCACTTCATCGAGAAAACGACGATTGATCTCGTAGATTATTTCGAGGTGGCGAGGCAGCAGATCTGCAAAGAGATCTACCGACCACTTCTCCAAAGCCTCCGGCAACAAGGTATGGTTGGTATAACCGAAGAGTTTGATAACGATCTTCCAGGCATCTTCCCAGGCGAGCATATGATCATCGACCAGCAAACGCATCATCTCGGCAATCGCCACTGATGGGTGCGTATCGTTGAGCTGAATCGCAAACTTTTCCGGTAACAAGTGCAGATCACCTGAATCACGCAGATGGAATCTTATGATGTCCTGCATTGAGCATGACACAAAGAAAAATTGTTGTTCGAGGCGCAAGCGTTTTCCAGCGGAAACATTATCATTGGGATATAGTACTTTGGAGACGTTTTCCGAGAAGACTTTGTCGGTCACAGCTCCCAAGTAATCGCCGGAGTTGAAGGCTGAGAGGTCAAACGATTCAGGCGCCTCAGCTTTCCAGAGGCGAAGTGTGTTAGCAGTATTATTCTTGTATCCGGAGGTTGGCGTATCATAAGGCACACCGTTGATTACCTTATCCGGAATCCAGCGAACGCGGTATCGTCCATGTTCATCCGTATAGTGTTGTGTGTGCCCACCCAACTTCACATGGCAGACCTGGTGAGGACGAACGATCTCCCAGGGATTACCAAAACGCAACCACTTGTCACTATTTTCGATTTGCCATCCGTTTCGAATTTCCTGGTCAAAAATGCCAAACTCATAACGTATGCCGTAACCACGAGCAGGTATCTCGAGCGCAGCCAGCGAGTCAAGATAACATGCAGCCAGACGCCCGAGTCCACCGTTACCGAGACCAGGTTCTTCTTCTTGTTCAAGCAATTCGTTTAAATTCAGTCCGGATTCTTCAACAGCCTGCCGGACGCGTTCATATATATCCAGATTCACCAGGTTGTTTGCCAGCTGAGGTCCAATCAGAAATTCAGCAGATAAATAACAAACGACTTTTACTTCCGGTCGCATGTACGTCTCAACGGAATTCAGCCAGCGTCGCAGTAGACGGTCTCGCACACTATAAGCGAGCGCCATATAAAGATCAGTCTTAGTTGCAATCTCAGGAAACTTTCCTTGAATATAGAAAAGGTTGTCTGCGATTGCCCTCCGCAAAGTTTCCACATCAAGACCGGTGCGGTCGTCCTCGATCTCTATGTTGTTGCCTGGTGCTAGTGTCATTTTTCCTCACATTTGGTTGCTAGTTTGAGTGCGTTGATTTCGTAAAAATTTTTCGGAGCCTGTCTATTCCTCTTATTAGGCAGCTTTGATTCAAGAAAGTGGACTCTACTCTGACGCGTCGGCTTTAGAGCTGATGACAGTCAAATCGTGGAGTACCTCGCTAATTACAATTGGGTCTACTTTGCCCAGCGGAATTTTGGTCATAGTCCGAGAGTCAAAATACATATCTACCTTATCGCTGGTCGCCTTGAAGAAGTAGCAAGACTCAACTGTCTGGGGATCTGCTTCCATCATGTAACCGACAGGAACACCTTGATAAATAGCCAAGGCAGCGATTCCTGCGCCTGGAAAATACTTGGAATGCGAATAAAAACAGCCGCCATCTTCGGGCACTCCGCGACGCCAGCCACATCTATCAAAGATACCGACCATACTGACTGCCGGTACTTGTTTGTCTTTGAAGCGAGTAATCTCCAACTGATCTAATTCAGCCGGTTCAAGCTTAAAGACAGGTCTTTCAAGCTGCTTGAACGGTGGCACAATCTCATAGTCGAGCAGCACGCTCTGCCATTTCGCTTTCAAATCATCCGAGAGCAGCATGGCATGTATCACGCGAATTGCATTGCCTGGCGTTAGCTGGATATCGCGATCTTCTTCATCAGCATATGTTTGATCTTCAGTTACACGGAACGAACGCACGAGTTTGTCATCCTTGAACTCGCCCCATACCAGCATGCGAACGATATGAATCATCAATGGATGGTGAACAAGAAATTTTTCGAAATGTTCAAAGGTCCAGCAGCGACCTGTCACCATAGCCTGTTCCATCCGAACCGCCTGAATCTTTGCGATGTCCTTAATCTGCTGTTTCAGCAGTTTCCAGTCTTCTACGGCGGATTTGCTCTTCTCAGGATCATCTTTTGTATTTGGTTTAGGTAGATCCGTCTTGAGTTTCCCATCGGGCTCGCGAATCATTGCTTTGAGATCCGATCCCAATGCAAACTTAAATTGGCGAGATCCAAAATCAAAGATTCGCTGACCTTTCTCGTCCAGACCACAGTCCGGAATGATGCGATCTTCTAGCTCGTTCTTCGACATTCCACGAGTCTGCGCTATAGCCTCCATACATTCGGCGGCTTTCTGTTTCAATCCTTTAAATTGCATCTTCTGCGAAAGCGAGTTGATTTGCATCAGAGCGGTATCGCTACCAATGGTGCGCAAACACTCCAGACCAAAAACAGCGCGAGGATGTTGGCTCTCACCAGGCCAAACCTTAATCATGGGGACAATCTTAAACACGGTCTCGTCGCCGCCGACAAAGCCTATAGAAGCCATTGCCCACTTTTCTTTGGACTCGGCACCATTCTTCAACCAAGCCTCAAACAATGACCAGGCAAATTTTTCACAATATTTTCGATCTAAGTGATCCTGAATGGCCGAAATGAGTGGATGCGCATTTTCAAATGTGCTCTGCTTTAGTGCAAGCAAAACAGCGTGCATTTGTTCAAGATTCAGACGTTTCTTATCAACCACAATTCGTGGCTTCACGGCCGGATCAGTCCAGATCGGCAAGTTTGTTTTACCTGCCTTCACCTCAGCAATTGCTTTACTGAGCCATTCTGGAGTAGTGTCCTTATCCAGTTCCGGCAGATCTTCATCAGGCAAGCGAAAGCGTCCTTTAATTGCTGCTATCAATTCAGGCGGATAGAGTGATTCGTCCAGCCGGCAGGAAACGCCTTGCATTATCTCTGCCGCTTCCGATGCGATTTTGCCAGCGCCCTGGGAAGCCTCATACAAGACAGGAAGAGCCCAGTCAGCATGTTCAGTCAACCATTTTCGAGCTGGGAATTTTGCATGATCAATGTCGAGTAGTTCGATCATATAAGGTGCAAGTTCAGGTCCATTGATCAGCTTTAGATGCGCGATCATCGTGTCAGCTGCGTCCCTGTAACTGCGACGAATGAAGTCGGTAATTAGTCCAGGTCCATCGTAGCCCGTGACAGCTAACCATGCGCGAGCCACCGTATCAACGGAACTGCCCTTCGTATAATAGTATGTATGTCCATGTCCTAAGTACAATCTGGTCCGAGCGGCTTCCTGAAGGACTTTTTCCCGACTGGACAAAGACATAACATATAGTTGCGGATGGAAGTAGGCTCTCTTGTCCTGATCAAACGCACCGTCAGGAATTAGCTCTAATAACCATTCAATATCCTCAGGCATTCGCAAGAAGCAAGCCACAGTGTAAGCGGTCCATTCTGATTCGTCCGGCTTAGCTGCTAACGCCTTTTTCGGGTCCAACTTGCTGCGAATGTAAGAACGTAGCCCATCCAATTCCGACTCACTCAGGCGCGGCATCACATACTGCCGAAAGTTCTTCATGAGAGCGAATGCAGGTTCCGGTGCCATCAACAGAGCCTGCTCGATGATCATCTTCGGATCGGACCAGTGCGCACACAACAGCCGGGATGTGTCTTTCATGTTCATGATACCGAAGTTGGTGCTTGTCACCAACTTGAATCCTTCTCTCACAGCTTCGGGAGTTTTCACTTTCGAGAAGTCGCAGGACCTCAGATGCTGCAACACTTTGTTTTTCTTATTCGCAACTTCCTGATCACGTTTTGGTCCCCAGGAATTCACTGGTTCGCGACCGGCAATAATAACCTCGATCCAAAAACAAGCTTCCTCTTGTGACATGTGCAGCGGCGTAGGGCATTTCTTTTTCCAATGCGACGCCCACACCTCAACGTCTGGATCAAGCGCCATGAACTCCTCACAGAGCTTTTCAAAATCGAATGGACGTTTCTTCACGGCCGGAAGTGGTGGCAACGGGTTCCACACCGCAAAGGCAAGGTCCTCCGGTTTCAAGTCATTGCGTCGTTCGGATTTGAACCCAGAGGAGCTTGCAGTTGTAGGATTTGAGGTCGATTGCGAAAGCGCGGAAGCGGGCGGACTCGGGGCTATGGACGAACTTTCGGTCTCTGACTGCTCCGCAGATACCTGCTCTGGTGCAATTTGAGCGTTTCCAGATGATGCGTTTGCCGAATCCGTACTCGGCTCGTTGATATCGTCCGACTTTTCCATTACGGCTGTAGCTGTGTTTTGTGACACCACCGATGCACCGCCAGACGCTTCCTTCTCTTTTTTTGCGGACGGAACACTTGCATCCTTAACAACAGTCGAGGCAGGCATAGTTCCGACAGATTGTCCGGTCCGCTCATATCCCTTCTTCAATTTCTCAGCAACGAGTTTGTCGTAGTTTTTCTGAGCTTCCGCTGCACTGCTGAACGTCTTAGTTTGACTTTGTCCGGAAGTTCCAACACGGCCAAAGTGCACAGTGAATGAGTTGCCTTCCAATTTGATTTTCCAGAATTTGTCGGAGTTCCCTTCACTAAACTGCAGCGATTCTTCAGACATAACTCCCCTCCACACTGAACAAGCTTCATCTGGACACCAGTGATACCTGAAGGGTCAGCCGAAGTTGGAATTCCGGCTGACCCGCAATGTCTAGTAGGGCCACTTCCAGTTCTGGATCTCAGGAAGATCTTCGCCTTTTTGCCTTATGTAATGTTTGTGATCAATCAGCTTGTCACGCAAGAATTGCTTTGCGCGAGCAGCAACATAATGCAAATTCGGAATGCGATCGATAGCATCAACTGCAAGATGGAATCGATCCAAATCATTGAGCACTACCATATCGAATGGTGTGGTAGTCGTTCCTTCTTCCTTGTAGCCGCGCACGTGCATATTGTTGTGGTTAGTGCGACGGTAGCAGAGTCGATGAATCAACCAGGGATAGCCGTGATACGCAAAAATCACTGGTTTGTCCTTTGTGAATATCGAATCGAAATCGCGATCACTTAAACCATGTGGGTGCTCTGTATTAGGCTGCAAGGTCATAAGGTCGACGACGTTTACCACACGAATCTTCAGTTGTGGCAGCGACTGCTTTAGCAGATCTACCGCTGCCAATGTTTCCATTGTAGGAACATCACCAGCGCAGGCCATTACAACATCAGGCTCTCCGCCCTGATCAGTCGAAGCCCAATCCCAAATACCAATTCCGGCAGAGCAATGCTTAATCGCTTGATCCATATTCAGCCATTGCAGCTGTGGCTGTTTACCGGCAACAACAATGTTAATGAAATCGCGACTGCGCATGCACTTGTCCATTACGAACAAAAGTGTGTTGGCATCAGGTGGCAGGTAGACACGAATAATATCTGCTTTCTTGTTCACCGCGTGATCGATGAATCCAGGATCCTGGTGGCTGAATCCATTGTGGTCCTGCCGCCAAACGTGGGAGGTAAGCAAATAATTCAATGACGCAATCGGACGGCGCCACGGAATGTGTCTTGTAACCTTCAACCATTTAGCGTGCTGATTGAACATTGAATCAATGATGTGAATAAAAGCTTCGTAGCACGAGAACAGACCATGCCTGCCCGTCAACAAATAACCCTCAAGCCAACCCTGACACATATGCTCGCTGAGAACTTCTAGTACTCGACCATCTCGTGTTAGATGTTCATCGCTTTCGAGAATATCTTCAGTGAACATTTTTCCGGTCTTCTCAAAAACGGAGCCCAAGCGATTGGAAGCAGTTTCATCGGGACCGACGATACGAAAGTTCTTGTGTGCTTCGTTGTTAACCATGATGTCGCGGATGTATTGACCGCATACACGAATTGATTCCGCGGTCTCCTTTCCGGGTGACTTGACCGCAACCGCATATTCTTTAAAGTCGGGCAACACCAAATCCTTCAAAAGGACGCCGCCATTTGCATGAGGATTCGCCCCCATCCTCCTCGGCCCTTTCGGAGCCAATTCGGCAATCTCTTTTTTGAGCGTGCCATTCTCGTCAAACAGCTCTTCGGGCTTGTAGCTGCGCATCCATTCTTCCAGCTGTTTGAGATGGTCAGGCTTCTTAGCCAACTCTGAAAGTGGAACCTGGTGTGAGCGATGTGTTCCTTCGACTTTTTTGCCATCAACCTCTTTCGGACCAGTCCAGCCCTTCGGACTGCGCAAAATAATCATCGGATAAATGGGACGTGAACAGAAACCATTCTTGTTGCATTCCTCTTTTATCTTGGCGATATCGGCCATGCAAGCATCCATGGTGGCAGCCATCCACTGATGCATTTGCTCAGGATCGCTTCCCTCGACGAAATACGGCTTGTATCCATAGCCAGTAAAAAGTGCCGTCAGCTCTTCGTCAGACATGCGTGCCAAAAGCGTTGGATTTGCGATCTTATATCCATTGAGATGGAGAATCGGAAGCACAATTCCATCACGTTTCGGGTTTACGAACTTATTTGAATGCCAGCTTGCAGCAAGGGGGCCTGTTTCCGCTTCCCCGTCGCCAACAACGCATGCAACAATCAAGTTGGGATTGTCGAAACAAGCACCATAAGCGTGAACAAGTGCGTAACCAAGTTCACCACCTTCATGAATTGAACCTGGTGTTTCTGGTGCTACGTGACTCGGAATACCACCTGGAAATGAGAACTGCTTGAACAGTCTCTGCATGCCTTCTTCATCTTGCGGAATGTTTGGATAAATATCGCTGTAGGAACCTTCTAAATATGTATTCGCAACAAGAGCAGGACCGCCGTGTCCAGGTCCTGTAATAAAGATCATGTCGAGATCGTGTTTCTTGATCAGTCTGTTCAAATGAACATACATAAAATTCAATCCTGGAGTTGTTCCCCAGTGACCGAGCAAACGCGGCTTCACATGCTCCAGTTTTAGCCGTTCTTTCAGCAGTGGATTATTGAGCAGATAAATTTGACCCACAGAAACATAATTGGCGGCTCGCCAATACATGTTCATCAATTTCAATTCGTCTGCTGAAAGTGGTTTCTTCGTTGAGAGATCTTCGTTTCCCTTTGACAAGCTCGAAACTGCCATAAGAACCTCGCGCAAAGTAAATATAATGAGGGCACATTATATCGCCTTAGCATATGTACTTAAAGCGCGCGGGCGGCTTTGCAAGCCTCTCTCCCAAAAGCGCAAAACCTTTGTGCAAGAAGAGAGACAGTCAAAATCAGGCGAACGCGCCCAGGTTTTCAAGACACACTACGTCAGGAATTAATCGAGATCTCGATCAGCCACCCGGTCAAAGAATGACACAACGATTATTCGTCTGAGCTTACTGACGAGGAAGCAATATGCAATCCAACAAGCCTGGAGACGAGAATCGCCATGTAGATTTGACCAAGCAAAGCCTCCGACCATGCAAGCGTCCTGGTCAACCTTGAGATCGGAGAGATGTCACCGTATCCCAAGGTGCTTAAAGTTACATAGGAGAAGTAATTGAGCAGATTTGCCTTCTCAAAGTGTGTGATCGGACCATGGCTTTCCATTTTGGTCAAGTCAAGGTGGAACGAGCCGGGATCGAGTACTTCGGCAAGCTGGTAAAACTGCCCCCAGAGAATGCCGATCAACAGATACAAACAGACAGCACCACAGAGCTTATTGACGTCTACATCGCCGGCACGAATCACATCACGGAAAATAATCGTCGCCGCAAACGCGTAGAAAAGAATAGCGACGATCCTTGCGCCGGCTTGAAATCCGAAGTGATTGAACGGTTCGGTATCTACTATCAAAACCAATGAGCTCAACGCCGACAATAGAAACGCTAAAGTGCCACCGATGAAAAGAACTCTTTTGCGCGGAATGATACTGACGCAGGTTTGAACGAATGCCAGGCTAGATACGACCGCAGTGAATGCACGCCCAACAATATCCTGTCCAAGAAGCGGGGCAATCATAATAAACAGGAGTTGAATAATGAGTAGAAATTGAAATCGTCGTGGACGGATGTATGTAAACCATGACGGCTGATGATGAGACTGTGTGTGTTCTAGCTTGCTCACAGATTCAATTTCACATCGGTACTAATCCACGCCGGTGGAATAGTAGCATTTCTACCATGGTCTATCTAGTATCGGCTTTATCTTGGTGAGCGAAGCTGCCCGTATGTTTTCACACAGCTTCTGGCAGATGCATTGGAGGCTCGCTGATGATGAACTCGTGGATGCGCTTTGGCAATCACATCACGCATGGTGGCAGTGCGAGGCGGACCCTCTCCTGTTTCGGAAGCCATCATTTTTCCATGTTCGTCCAGGGCATCCTCATGCTTATCATAATAATGAGTGCCATAGTCAGAGAACTTGCCTGTGTCGAAGGCAGTGTATGCCATAAAAGCACGTTTTGACATACGCTCATGCATGATCTCATCAGTGCTTTTCACGACGAGTTCTTCTTTGTCAGGATCCTCACCTTTGCGTGCAGCCTCACTTTCGCAGCTACCGTCGGAGCAAGTTGCCATGGCTACCGATGCAAGGCGCACAGTGTCCGCATTCTTGCCGCGCGCCAGTTCAGCATGCTTGTCGAATCCTTGCATTTGACTGCGAGCAATTGTTTCCTTTGAATGGCTGCGGAAATGCTCAAGATGCATTTTTGAGAACTGAATTTTCTTTTGCTCAAGGCTCATCGAATTATTTTGCCAGATGGAGCCGATACGTTGAGCGAGCTTCAGTTCTGCTGCCAAATCATTGGGATTCCAGTAACCTGGTAGACAGTGCAGCACTGTTCCATCCGGTGCCATCACAAAAAGTTGAATATTATGCGGTCCCGCACCATTAGTGGTATCAACAGCTTGACCATTAACCGAGTGCGCACCGGAATTTCCCGAATAGGGCTCTGAACTGATATCGCGGTAACCGCAAACGAAATGATTTCGTAACTCAGAGAAGACCGGTTCTTTGGAGAGCGACACGGCTCTTAGGCTATTGCCGGCACTTCAGGTTTTTCCATCCATGCTTCCAAGCATGTGGACCCAAAAAACGAGCTTGTTACTTGCCGCAGCCTGCTTTTTGGCCGCATCGAGGTCATTTTGCCAAGCAATGCGTTTGTTGACCTGGAAGGCTTCTCTAGTGGCTTCCGGTGCTGAAATAACCGTCAACTTATCTGCAAACGACGGCCCAGCAAGGCTCATCGAGACTAGTAAAGTCAAGGCGTAGGAAATGCCCTTGTTCATTGCCCAACTCCGAAAGTATCCACTAGACAATCATCCTGCCCAAGCCTCGCGTAGTCAAGAGCGCCAACCTAAAATCTGCTCTCAGATCGCCTCAAATAGTCGTCATTAGGTAAATACGCTTAACGCAACGTCCGAGAAACGTGTTCAAAGCTCGTATGCCTGGGCATAAGGCTTGCAGGTGTGGGGTGGGTACAGTGCTACCGGCAGCTCCGCTTCTGTGGGGGAAGCATGGCGCAACTAAAGGTATTCCATAAGGGTCTGATTTTAGTCGGTGTTCCGCTGCTAATCGAGCTTTTGATGATTGGCAGCCTCTGGCTCTTACTAGTGCAATCGGACAAAGAGAAGGCTACGGAAAGCGTTTACAGAAGGTATGCCGCCGTCAACGCGCGATTGATGACGGCGTGTTCCGAAGCTCCATACATGCTTTTTGCCTCCATCCAGTACCAGTCTGACAAACTGTTCAAGAACTACGAAAAGAAGATGAAGGAGATCCATGAATGCGGAGATGAGCTGACTGAGCTTGTCGATAAGCACCCGGACCTCGATATCGGTGGTGGCAAGGCAATGAAAGCCAACATCGACAAAATGTTAGGGATGATGGAAGAAATAGGCGAGGCGAGGAAGGGATCTAATCTGCTCGACCTTCTGAGATCGGCTCCCGAATTGAAAGAACAATTCGAGAGCAACAAGGACATCACGACACAGAAACTCGCTGAGCTGGTGGATCAGGGCGAGAAACAAACAATCCTGACACAAAACCGCCAGCAGAACATTCGCAACTGGCAAGCCATAATTGTTGGTGCCGGTGTCGTTCTGAACCTGAGCATCGGCATCGCGCTAGCGATTTTCTATAAGCGCGAAATCATGGACCGACTGAAGCGCATAACAAATAATACGGTTGCGCTGTCCAAAGGCAAAAGGCTGAGCTGGGAAGTCGGCGGTAGTGACGAGATCGCACTGCTCGACCAGGCATTCCATTCGATGCATAAACAATTGATGGCATCATCAGAGCGTGAGCGCGCATTGTTCAACAATGCTAGCGACGTCATTTGTGTGCTCGATGCAAACAACCGCTTCAGCAAGGTGAATCCAATTGCGTTGCAATATTGGGGTTATGATCCGAGTGAACTGATAGGCTCTCCTCTGTCTGATCTCGTTGTTCCTGCGGATCTAACGAATACCGAAGACTTGATCATGAAGGCCAAGATCTCCAAAGAGCCGGTGACGTTTGAGAACAAATTGAAAACACGCAAAGGAAAAATAATTGATGTCCTTTGGTCGGCCTATTGGTCGGAAAGCGAACTTAGCTTGTTCTGTATTGTTCACGACATGACAGAAATCAAGCAGGTCGAACAAGTTAGAAAACAATTCCTTTCAATGATTAGTTCTGATCTCAAAACTCCACTGAGTTCTATTTCTGCTTCCGTTTCGCAGCTTGTTTCTGACCTGAAAGAAGCAATGCCGCAAATGGCTGTGGAAAAGCTCGACATGGCGAAGAAAAACGTCCAGCGCCTGCTCGGGTTGGTAAACGATCTCTTGCAAATTACAGAAATGGATTCCGGCAATCTGGAGATCCGGAAGGAAACAGGCAGCATTGATGAAATATTGCGCCGCTCCATTCAAGACGTTGAGGCTATTGCCGACAAGCAGAAAGTGAAACTGCAAGTCATTCCTGTTGAAGGAATCTGGTACGTAGATCCCAATCGTATCATGCAGGTCCTTGTGAATTTGCTTTCCAATGCGATCAAGTTCTCTCCGGCAGATGGCGTCGTCACCTTGCTCGCGGAGAAGCAGGGCGATTACATTCTGTGCAAAATAATAGACCAGGGACGAGGCGTTCCGGAAACGCATAAGAAAGCCATTTTCGAGAAATTCAAACAAGTAGAAGCGGCCGACGGCAAACGGAAATCAGGAACCGGATTGGGCTTGCCGATTTGCAAACAAATCGTTGAAGAGCATGGCGGACTTATCGGCGTCGACAGCGTCGAAGGAAAAGGCAGTACATTCTGGTTCCGCGTTCCAGTTGATGAGACGGTCAGTATGCGTATCAGGGCGCAAACGAAAGCATCACAAGCAGCTGAACTTGCTGCCAAACAGCGCGCCGATGCAATGCAAAAAGTGAAGGCGCAAGAACAGCAGTTGCCAGCGCACAAGCGACGCCCTAAAGGCGGAAGCAAAGTCAAACTAGCTTGGAAAGGTGCGATCCTTATCGGCATTCCGATCTTATTCGAATTAGTTTTCGTCGGAGCGTTAGCCAGCGTTCTTGTACAAGTAGATAAGGAACGGCAGATCGAATTGCACAACCGCATGATTGCATTTGATGCAACGAAGCTAATGAACGTTTTCTTCAAAGCTGCTGTCGTTATGGCGAGCGCTCGCACCGCAGAAGGCTGGAGAACCTTCCAAGCCGCATTCGAGGAAGCCAATAAGATACGCGAAGAACTGCGCACTCTTGTGGGCGATGATCCCGAATCACTCGAACACTTCAACAAAATGGAAGAGTCAGCGACGAAACTTACGCGCTTCTTTGAGAAGGCGCAGGAAGTAATGGGTTCCAGCAGGCGTATTCGCGTCGACCGCATGGGTGAGGCTTTCAGTGGAAAAGACAAACTCGTCCCCATCGTGATTAGTGTTGCTCACAGATTGCAGGTTGTTGTTGACGACGCTGAAGCCAAAGAATTTGACAGCCCATCGAAACAGAAAGCATTGCGCGCTATGCAAGGTCAAGTCTTGCTGGCCGGTCTAGCAGCAAACATACTGGTCTCACTTCTTCTGACAGTATTCTTCACAAGAGGAATCACCTCACGTTTAACAGTTCTCGCGGACAATGCAGACAGACTTGCAAAAGACAAAGAGCTGAATCCACAAATTGCTGGAAGCGACGAAATTGCTCAACTCGACCGCATATTCCACATTACGGCAACGGCTCTTGCTGAAGCTCGTCAAAAAGAAAGAGCAGTTTTCGACAACTCCCAGGACGTCATCTGCGCGCTCAGTGGTAGCGGACAATTCACAAGCTTGAATCCAGCTTGCGAAAAGTCTTGGGGATATGAACGCGACAGCCTGATGAATAAACCTTTTCTCGACATAATCCATCCAGACGATCAAGAAGCCACAGCCAAGGTCCTGGCTGGCGACTTCGGCGAAACGAACCGAATCGATTTTGAAAATAGAGTCGTCAAAAAAGATGGCAGCTTTATGAATGTGCTGTGGTCAGCATCACGTCAGAAAGGGAACGATACAACCTACTGCATCGCACACGATATCACAAATAGAAAAGAACTCGAACAATTGAAACAAGAGTTCCTGGCGATGGTTAGCCATGATCTTCGCACACCGCTTACTTCAATCACTGGTATTGCAAAACTGATCATTGCTGGAGCATTTGGTAAGGTCGAAGAGAAGCCAATGAGTGTTTTGAAAAACATCACTAGGAACGGCGACAAATTGCTTGAACTTATCAACGACTTGCTCGACATCGAGAAGCTCGAATCGGGACACATGCAACTTGTTCTGGAGCCAGTGAAGCTAAAGGATCTCGTAGAGAAATCGATTGCCGCAAGTGGAGATGCAGCGCGAGTTCGCATGGAATTTCATGGAAACAAGCCTGATATTGAATTGATGGCTGACAAAGATCGCTTGATTCAGGCGCTGGGCAACATCGCTTCTCATGCTATCACTCGATCTGCGGAAGGAACGCAAGTTCGATTCTTATGTCGAAACACCGAAGACGCAATCGAATTTCAAATCATAGATACGGCTCCTCCAATGTCGGAGAAATCGCGGAATCAACTCTTCAATCGATTCAAAGACATGACTGCGTTGCAGGATGCATCCGTGGAAGAGCGTCTCGGAACCGGGCTCGCGCTGCCAATTGCAAGCAAGATTATCGAAAGCCATGCCGGTGTTATCGAGATACTGGGAAATGGTCCTACTGGAAATGTCTATTTCATCAGAGTACCGCTAGATCCCAAAGCGGTGACAGCACCTGCAGCGGTGACTACAAAAGCATAAAATCATCTCTGTGAATGCCCTACCTTGGCTGGCCAAAGTTATCTGTTTTGTGCGAAATGATTCATGATTGTGCCTCTATGCTTTCTTTTCGCCCTGTCGAAGCACGGAGCCCTAGACGCTAGAGGTGCATTTCAATTACCTTGCTGCTGCATTCTCTTAGCGATGCTTTAAGTGCCTCAAAATTTTCAACGTTTGGTTGATCCAGGTCGGTTTGATCGATTAGCTGTGCAATAACTTCTCGGCAGGAGACGATTGCATCCCTTCTCTTAGTCAGATCCACCGGGTCAAGCCCAATGCCGGCCACATCTGCCTTTTCTACGGACGAAAGGAGTAATTCAATTTGAGACGCTGCAATAACAAGGCGTTCTTTAGAACCAGGTATCCAACTTGATGTTCCAAGCTTAGGCTCTAGAACGATTTCCATAATAGAATTTGTTTCAGCACTAATAGTCGCCAGAGCTTTTGCGATCAGTCCCATTTTGGCTGATTCAACTCCGCCACTAACTAAATTTCCCAGAGCGTTGGATACAGCTTCACTCTGTTCTTGCAGCCGAATTGATTCCATCTGTAATTTGTACTCCGCAAGAGACATTTGAATCCCTCTCTCACTACTTGCAATCAAAGGGGTTTCAGTTTTTCCAGGAGCCTCAAGCTTAAATGTGATGTCCGGCAGATCTGCCAAAATCTTTAGATTCGCGAATTTTGCGTTGGAAAACATTTTATTATCCTGAAATAAGCTCCAATCTTCAGGCAGTTTGTTTTTTGAATCCACAGTCATTCTTGATACCAAAACGCCATTGCCATCAACAAGTTCAATTATTTGAGACTGAATGCCGGGCACAGTTCCTGCTAGGCATAAACTCTTTGAGTCGAGCTTACCTACAGTCATTGCAAGGAGGCTAGCAAAATCTGACTCTAGCACGCTAAAGTCATTGGCGCATTTTAGCAACTTGGAGTCAGGAGAAAGAGTTACCTTGATTCCGCTAAGAGCGCCTCCCATTTTTCCTCTAATTTTTCCGTCCGATTGTCGGACTACAACAGCCCCGCTTCGCTTACCTGCACTCACCACCTCAAAGCGTACAAGATCAGGATTTTTGAAAAAGAGCTTGCCTGTTTCTATAATTTGCTTATTCCCTTTGAAAGTGCATAGTGTGGTGTCCAGGCTGTACGCCTTAATTTGCTTAGTTTTCTCCAACATGGAATTTATCATTCCTGTGCCATCAGAAGCACCGACTTGAAGCAACCTTTCTGGTGATTCCAATTTTCCAGCGCTGACAGAAGTGGAAACCGCAACAGCAGGAACAAATGAAGCAAGGACAATGTGGCAGCAAAGGAGCAGTCCCATAAATCGTGTTTGCAGTTTCATGCGCTTGCCCTCCGATTGTGGTTTCTATCTGAAGTAAGCACCCCAATGAGAAGCATAACCATACCCGCAAGAGCTGCTGGAAGAAAGCCGTTTACAGTCAAGTACTGAGGAAGAAAGTGTGCCGTGAGAAGCAGGGCAAGCGCAGGCAGCAACCAGAAGCCAATCACCCAAAGTGGTATCAACCAGAGAAGTGCCAATCCGAATGTGCTCAAAGTCCATATCGCAGCGACTGCCACAGCAACAGCTTCCACTAACCAGAGCATGATTCCAAATACGACTGAAAGTGCAAGTGCGGCAAGAACATTACCGTGAAAATCTATTCCTGGAATAACTGGAAATATCATTGAAAATGCCAACATTGATAATAAGACTCGCAACAGCAGTCTTTTCATTACTTCGCTCCTTATCTTTTTGTCGGCACTGCAAACAAATTGCCCTGCGGTTGCCGGCACGTTTAATCTCTGTAACTAGGATAACCAATTAGGATTATCGTATTCATCGTCTGAACGATGGATTCATACTGTTGCGATTCTGCTTCAGAGCCAACATTTCGATACGTCTTTGGAGGGATTGCAAAAATACATGCTTATGCAGAGCCCGGTCCGGTTAGGGCAATTTCTCAATAGCAATCTATTAACACCAGCCGGAAGGCTGATCAACTATCCTACTTTGGAATGAGGATGAGATTTTCTTACGATGCGAACCTAACTTGCCACGATCGCATCTGAAGATGGGTTCGTTGACATATGCACAGCTGCAAGCGCACTCATCTATTTTTATATAGATTCTATTTTTGTGCAGATTCCCATAAGGTTGAAGATTTGACTGTCGAATCCAAGGAAGCCGTGCGCATGGCAGGATTTCCTACTCTGCACAGATGAATCTGGATTCTTCCCAGGCAATCAAAGGTGATTATCGGTCAACGACGACCGCCACCTCGACGACCGCCCTCGCCATTTCCTCGACGACCGCCATCGCCATCTCCTCGACGACCGCCATCGCCATCTCCTCGACGACCGCCATCGCCATCTCCTCGACGACCACCTTCGCCATCTCCGCCGCGACCGCCATCTCCGCCGCGACCGCCATCACCGTCTCCACGACGGCGTCCACCATCATCGCCGGCGGTCATGCCAGGTCCACCATCTCCATCACCGCCTCTGCGACGACGTCCATTGTTGCCATCACCGGCGCCACCATCTCCATCTCCGTCTCCGCCTCGGCGACGACGTCCGTTGCCTTCACCAGCTCCGCCATCGCCGTTTCCACCGTCACCGCGGCCAAAACGACCACCGCCACCATTGTTATCATCGCCATTAACGCCGCGGCGATTACCCGCTCCGTCCTGGCTGACTTGGTTAGCGTCGCCATCTCTGCGGCGGCGCCGCCGTCCATCACCGTCTCCATCAACATTGGCAGCGTTGACATTGCCGGTATTGACGTTTGTTCTTCGCGTCATATCGTTATAGTTCGTCTGTGAGTTCCACTGATTGGAGACATTGTTCAATTCGGTGGTGTGGTTCACCGTTACCTGATTGCCGCCATTACCGTGGTAATAGTAGCCACCAGCTGGATTGCGATAAACCGGAGTTCCGTATGGAAGACCATAATAGTTTGGTTGTGCCAGGCTTGTTCCAATAGCTGCGCCTGTAGCTGCAGCGACTCCAGTCATTAGAGCCGAACCACCACTGCCTCCGCCGTTCGAGTTATTGGAGCCACTGGAGCCTGAATTATTCTGCTGTTGCTGCGGATTTACTTGCGTAGCAACCCATTGAAGCTGGTCATGCGTAACCGCTACGGGTCTTCCATTGACGTCAATGTACCAGAAGTTGTTGTTGGTATCTCTGTAAACTGCTATCTGCGTGGCATTCGGAGCGATGTTCAAGCCCGGAACATAGACAGGCTTACCAGATTTGGAAATGATGTATTGCTTTCCATCCCCTTGGCGAACAACTTGATAGAGAGTCATAGTGACATTTGGGTTGCCTTGTTGGGCAGAAGCGTCAGACCAAAATTGCGGCGCCGCCAACAACATTGTCAAGCCCAAGGTCAAGATCGTTCTCTTATTCAGCATAAAAGCCACTCCTATTGAGGCACTTCCAGAGTTTGGAAAGGGAAAGTATATCATTTATATAGATTCTCAAGTGTTCGCTGCCAACAATCTTTGCACGTCCTAAATATGTTGACAGCCTCTTACAATGGCTGCAGCAATAGCTTGTGTATAATGGATAACCATGCCGACGTAGCTCAGTGGTAGAGCAACGGTTTCGTAAACCGTAGGTCGTGGGTTCAAATCCCACCGTCGGCTAAGATTTTAGGAATCGAAAAATTTGCCCGGACCACGATAGTGCCTCGTCAGAGAGAAAGCGCTGCCCGGTGCAACAACTGGTGGCGGCAGAACAGCTCCAACAATTGACGTTCGTCGCCGCTAACTGTCCAGAAACGTGAAGAAAGGACCCGTGTTTGGCAATCCTTCTCGGAAATTGCTTCCGTTTCGATCACAATATTATCACCATATGCGATGGCACTGCTATGTCAACAGATCACGAGATCAATGATGTTCCGACGCACCCGGCTTCCAGCTATGAGCCATGATGCTGGCTCCGCAATCCACGTGCATAATTTCGCCTGTCATTCCGGTGGACAGATCGCTGGCTAGAAACAACACTGACTGAGCGATTTCATCGGCGCTTACATTACGTTTCAGAGGCGCCGTCTCAGCAACGATTTGAAGCACCTCACGAAATGCAGCTATGCCCATCGCATAAACCGTCTTCACAACACCGGCAGAAATGGCGTTCACCCGTATGTCTTTATCTCCCAAATCATGAGCGAGATAACGCACCGCTGATTCCAACGCAGCTTTTGCGACGCCCATAACATTGTATGTTGGCACCACTTTCTCAGCACCATAATAACTCAGTGTCACTATGCTTCCACCATTTCGCATCAACGGCACCGCATATTTGCACACCGAGATTAGCGAGTATGTACTCACATCTAGAGCGGTCTTGAAACCATCCCTGCTTGTATCAACAAAATGCCCGCTCAGTTCATTTGGATCAGCATAAGCAACTGAATGGATAACAAAATCAACACGTCCCCACTGCTTCTTTAATTTGTCGAACACCGCTTGTATCTGCGCTTCGTCAGTCACGTCGCAACGCTCAAGAAAATCTGAATTGATAGATTCGAGCAGTGGCTGGACTTTCTTTTCAGTGTTCTCGTCTAAGCAAGTAAACGCGAGTTCGGCGCCCTCTTTATAAAAACGTTGAGCGCAATGCCATGCCAGACTGTGTTCGTTGGCAACTCCGAAAATAATTCCTTTTTTGCCTTCCAACAGCGGCATAACTCATCCTCCCTCAGTGATGGAACGTGATTATGCCATGTATACCAGCGGGAAGCAATTAGAGAGTCCCCCTTAAAATCCTAAGCTCGCCCGCTTCTAGCCACGCTGTGCACTGATCGAAAATCGAAAAGTCTCGAACCTTTGACAAAGAAAGATCTAGGATGCAATTCTGCAATACAATAATGGATCTCTTGTCGCTACTGGAAACTAACCAATGAGTAATAGAAGAAAAATAGCATCGCTACTTCTGGGAATTTACCTTTTCGCACCAGGAACAGCAATAGCTGCAGCACCACCGGCAAAAGAAGCCATCGAATCATATAGCCTCGACAAACTCTATGAGGAAATTTCCAAGTGTTACCAGACGGGCGATTTAGAACGGGCAGCCGTACTCTACAAACGTGCATTGGTTCTTATTGAAAAAACCGGAAATAAAAAAGCTCTGGAAGAGGCGAAAGCTAATTACCAAAAGCTCGTTGATAAACTCGCGGCCAAGTCCGGCACGCAAACACCTGCAAAGACCGCATCAGCTGCCTCAGCCCAACCCACAAGACGCCAGCCTGACTTCAGCGGATTCGACATTGGAAAATCCAAACCCGCAGAGCGAACATCAAGCGAATTTCAAAAGTCCGATTCCTCCTGGCGAAAGAGGCTAGACGAAAGAAGCAACCAGTTCAAAGGTTACGAGTTAGACGAACAGGCACGAGAGTATTCCACTCATGGCGACAATACAAAAGCCCTTGCCACCATAAAGGAGGCGATAAAACTCTGGCCGGACTCAGGCAGCGTTTGGTTCAATAAAGGCCTCATTGAATCCCAGTTATCAAAATGGGAAGATGCCGTCGCATCCTTCCAGAAAGCGCAATCATTGGACAACGAAATTGCCTTCAAATGCCAGAAGAGAATCGCACAGGCGACCGCAGAAATGGGAAGCTCAGCAAAGGCATCGGAACTCTTGTGGAAGCTCAAACGGGACTCGCGCAGCGATTATTCGAATGAAAAAGAAATCGACGGACTGCTCGTACAAATTGGAGATGAGAAAGCGATCTCGAACAATACAATTCTCGCAAATGCAAGCGAGAGAAACTTGATGATTGCCATCAAGAATGCATCCGGTGCTTCACGCGCTAGTACCCTCCTTACGTTGTGCAAACAACTTCAGAATCGAGGTCAAAGTGCGAACAACGAACAGTACATGGGATACTATCTAGCTAAAGCATCCCAATATGAAGATGCGCTAGCAGCGTACAAGCGTGCTGACGATTATGATCCATCGGACAAAGATGGGCTAATCGGAATAATGTCTATGGCAGGACAACTCGGAAAACTTGAAGAAGTCCAAGCAGCTAGAGTCGCGTATGTCGATCGATTTCCCAGCGATGAGAAATCGAAATCTTACCGAGAAGCCATTGCTTACTACAAAGACGATTTTGAAAAAACGCGGGCAAGGGAAAAACAGGCATCTAACACAGTGGCGGATCGTCCACACTTTGCAAAATCCGAAATGCCACTAAAGGTTTTTGTTCCAGACATAGGATCAGCAACATCAAACTGGGCAGAGCCGGCAGATCCAAGCCTGGATTATGATGGCATTGTGCAGAGAGTTATGAACGAGTGGACATCCGCTTGCGAAGGTCACGTCACTTTTGAAAAAGTACAAAGTGCCGATAGAGCCAACATTTCCATTGAGTGGGTTGAAGGCAAGGACAAAATGGAACACTCATTCGCAGCTGGGACAACAGGTTACGCGACCAACGCTAGCGGTCAGCGGCGACACAATCTAAAGTTACTTGCTCCAACAAAGAATTCAAATACTGATGCGGAACATTTATATGGAGTAACGTTGCACGAATTTGGTCACTCGCTCGGGCTCTCGCACAGCTCATCTCCAAATGATGTGATGTATTATTCAGGTTCCCGTTCCGGGCAGAACGCGCTTTCAGAAAACGATCGCAAACGAATAAACGAACTCTACAAATAGCCAGCCGATTATCCAACATTCGGCGTTCGTTGAGTTTTGCCTTTCGGCTTTTCTTTTGAAGACAGTAGCAAGCCACGCTTGCGGTATTGCTGTTTCAATTCGCGCCTATTGCGAATTGAAGACTTATCCATTATTCGTCGGATGTAAGTTTTGATTGTCTCAATGCTTAGCTGTAATTCTTCCGCAATTTGGCGGTTTGTCATGCCATGAACTAACCTTTTTAGAATTTCTCTTTCTCTATCGGTGAGGATAACCTTTGCGGTGCTCGAATCTTGGACAGAATTACGCATGAGTTCTACAAACGCACAAGCCGCTGGCGGGCTAAACCACATACTGCCACCACCAAGAGCATGAACAGCAATGAGCAAGACCTCAATATTTACACTCCTACTCGAGAATCCAGTCACAGAAGCGGCCACAAACAAATTTATGGTCGAAAAATCTATGTCATCAAAAAGTACTAGAATTTGTGTTTCGGGTAAACTCTGCTTCAATACCTCGCATAAGTATGCGTCTCTCACCGGATCGCTGATTCCAACAATCACAACTGAAGGACTGCTAAAACGGATATCCTCCATCGCTTTCTCTAAATCGGTTGCATCTCCCAATACAGAAAGGCGCTCATCTTTCTCAAGGATCAGACGAAAACCGGTTCTATGTAATTCATGCCGCTCTACTATGTAAACTGTTCGCTTCTGGACGTTGTTTATCATTGTGGTCCTGTGGTGGTATCCCACAAATCTGACCGGAGGTGTGCCGCTATTTGAACCAACAGAGTTCAAAAAATGAACCGAGCCGGTGCCCAAATAACTATATTTGGTCAGACTCCTTATCTCAAGGTTAACACTGAAATCAACTGGTTAGCCAATGCCATTAATGAATTCTTGCGAATTCACCAAATGCTGCAATTCACTTTGAAATAAGGCTCCTCTAGCTCTTGGAAAAGTTCTCAACAGATCCCCCATTAATCAGCACGTGATTGAGACAACATTGCTGATCGAAGCAAAAAACTCCTGTTACTGAAAAACATTTGCAATAGCAGTCAAACCAGGTGTTCTTTACACAAAATGTGTTCACTCTACTCTTGAGCTCCATATTTAGTGGCATTAGGGATATTTGGAAATTTTACTTTTCTGATTTTCCGAAAAAGCAGTCGCGCCCACAACAGCGTCAGACACTTCGTTTTACGCAAACGAGGTAACACTGTTTCAGCCCTAAAGTGTTAACGAGAACAGGTGTAACACAGTTGCCAAAATCGTGCCCTGAAACGAAGAGGAGGGGGGTTTTCAAGCGGATTGTAGGAATAATAGAAATGGGGGTCGGGAATTTAGCTAGCACGACTTCAAATAAACCGTAGCGCTTGGGGGGAGGATGGTTAGTATATGACTGTTTTTGCTTCGGACCAATACATTAGGAAAAGGAATCTAGAGACTAAATCAGCATCACAGACAACTCAGCGTATTAATAACAGGTCGCAGGGGTTCTTACTCGTTGAGTTATTGGTAGCACTGGTGATGGCAGCACTGGTGTCTCTTGCGCTTTTTGAAGGATACTCCACTTCACTGAGAGCAACGTCTGCAACGCAAAACCAGATTCTTGCTTCGTCAATTGCCCAGGAAGCGATCGATGAAGCACGCAACCAGACATGGACCGGAATGTCACCCCAGGGGCTCGTGAATTTGGTAAATCTGTATCCGCCATCTTCCCCTCAGCAGCTTCCGATTACAGCAAGCCAAACGTTAACCTCTGGCATGCGCCCGCTCGGTATGAATACGGATCTGTCTTACTCAGATGCTTCCATCAATGGCCAATTCGTAGGTACATGTACTCGTTCATTTTCCCAGACGGGCGGCGCGAATGGACCAATCACAGTCACAGTAAACGTAACTTGGCAAAGAGGCACCGCCAGTCCGAAAACACTGTCAGTTTCAACGATGATCACGAAGAACGGAATACACATTTAATTGAGGAGCAAAACATGTCTAAGCACACTCCTCGACAAGACAGTGGACTTTCCTTGGTGGAACTTCTCGTTGTGACAGTCATTATGCTGCTAGTATCAGTTGCAATCTTCGGCATGCTTACTGCTAATGCGAAAATCTCTCGGCGGCTGGAGAACAAAGTCAGCGCCATTGAAAGTATCCGAAAAGTTGCCGAGTTTATTGGCCGAGACGTGCGAATGGCTCGTTCGTTTGGCGATATCTACGGCAATATGGTCACATCAGGAACGATGCAAGGCAAGTTGACTAGTCAGACAGCCGGTGGAGCAGCTGGCAATGCACTGCAATTTCCAGACCCAGCGACGGATCCTTTATATGGAAGTGCGGGTGCACCCGCTGGATGGACGGGACCTTGGCCTATAGCTCTTTCAAGAACTACTCTCATCGTGCAAGTTCCTACATTCGACGCTAATGGTTTTCCGACAGCCATTCCCGTCGGGCTGGGATCGCCTCCGGTTGGAACAGTGCAAGACAATATGGAAACACATGTTTACCGAGTCGTTCCAGATCCAGACGCGGCAAATCATCCCAATGAGTTCATCATGGAGCTATGGAAATTTCCAGGGGCTAACCCCGCAAACCTTGCGGCTAATCCAGCGTCAATCAATTGCCCCCCAGTTAGCGGACCAATTATTCTGACCAAAGGGATCATCGGTCCTATGCGAGCCAACAACCTAAATATATTCGAATTTGTCGATTCTACGAATCCAAATGCAGGACCTGTTGATGCGTCAACAATCAATTCAACGAACATGGCGGCCTATACAGGTGTCGTACTAAACATGGAGGTTCGAAATTTTAACGCTAGCGCTACCGTCGTAGCAAACCAAGGAGAGCGGGCGACGATTCCATTTAAGACTGAAGTTTATATGCGCAATCAAATAATGTCGACAACGGCAGCCAACCCTAATTAGGTACTGGAGGAAAATCTATGTCACAGATCTCTACGAGAAACCCGACCGGCTCAGCTGTCGTTACTATGCTAATTCTATGCTTACTTTGTGGTTTGCTTTTAACCGCAATGTTTGGCTCAGTTCTACCTTCCTACCAAAGAACGACAATAGCAAGAACGGCAAGCATTGCCCGAACAGCGGCAGAGAGCACCGTAGACTGGGCCGTTGACCAATTTGCCAACGCTGGAACTCGTTCAACTATTGACGTTCAAAATGGAAATTTTTCCAGGACTGTCTATATGCCAAGTAACTTACTGCCAGCTGGTGTAAATAACTGCATGGTGACTGTCAGTGCGGTCAATTGTCCCAAAACTGCATCTTGTTACTGGGACGCCCTAGACAGCACGCTGCCTGCTACAACCTCGGTCCCAGCAGGACCTTATCAATTAGGAGCATCGCCAACGCCATGGCGTGTATTGCGCGTTGACTCAACCATGGCGACTGGTTTTACAAAATCGATCCGAGTGGTATTAATGCCCGTTGTGACAAGCAATCCAAACGGCGGGCAAACAACTCAACAAGTACCCATCTTCCAGTATGCGCTGGCTTCTTACACGAACGTGACCGGAAATACTCCAAGCACACCGATAAAAACATATGGATATGATTCCTCAAAAGGTGGAAATCCACAAACAAGCAAAGAGACAGTAGGCGGTGACGTTGCCGCGAATGGCAGCATCGATTTAGGAAATTCAAACATCGGCGGCAAAGTACAAACATTTGGAGCGGCAGGCAGTGGCAACATCACAGGAAAGAGTGCAAAGGTTTACGAAACTCTAACGGCCAGCGGCACCGCTCCGAACGCAGTGATCGGCACCGGAGGAGGATCTGGCAAGATAAATGTATTGAATAACAAAGGCGAGCAGGAACCACTTCGCCAGAACTTCGCTTCAACTCCAATTCCAAAAATAACCATACCTCCACATGCCGGCGCTGCCAATCTGCCATCCAGCGGAAACGTCACAAAGGGAATGTATAAGGTAACTACGCTAGCATCTCAGAATATAACCATTAGTTCAGGACCCGTGGATATTTTTGTTGAAGGAGCCAGTGCCAAAGTTGACTTCAAAGGAACTATTAATGTCTCAAGTGGTAAACCATCCGATTTGCGCATTTGGTATTCAGGCTCTGAAGATGTTCACCTGGATAATGGCAAGCAGTTCACCGGCGTAGTCTACGCACCAAATGCCCTCGTCCACTTCGATAATGGCGGCAAAATGTATGGTGCGGTATTAGCTAAAGCCGTCGTCTTGGATAATGGCGCAGAGTTCTTCTACGATAAAATGTTGAGTGATCCAAACTCTGGTCTGACATACCCAGTCACTACACAAGCCGTGCCGACGTGCTCAATCAATCCCAACGATGGTTATAGAGTAATCTCCTGGCAAGAACTATAAGCTAAATTACTCGAATCTAGAACAACAATTAAAGCTGATACCAAAAACTAAGCTGGGCGATTCGAACGCGTGAGCGTTCCAGTGAATCCCAGAACGAAACTCCAGGGAGAATTTCGGGAGATTTCACCACACAATGGTGCATTTTGCTTTAGGCAATTGCGACAGCCTTTTAGACATTCTCACACATAACGGTTTCCCGCATGGTCAGTAATGATTATTGCATTCGAGCAACGCATTTGCATCTGCTTGAAGTCCACCGGGAGAATGTACTCCTGTTGGAGCGTCATTTACTAACGCCAATTCAGGGAGCGTCAAACTATGGCAGACGGTAGCGAATCAGAAAACACCAAGGAAACAAAGAACATTGAATCATCAGCATCTTCAGCTGCTGAAGCTGAAAGTAATGCTACAGAAAAATTCCGTCAGGACTTCCGAGAGTCCGCAGCAGGCGGTGGCAGTAAACCGAACTTTGATTCAGATAACAAGCCTAATCCCCAAGAAAAGATGGATAAGATACCTGCCGAGAATAACAATGGCAGCAATTCCGAAAGTATGGAAAAAAAGTCCACCAGTAGCGGAAAGGAAGGAATGGGACAGGGCGAACGAATGGACAAGACGCCGGCCGACCAGGAGAAACCCGGCATAGCTGAAAAAACGGATAAGCTGCCAGCGGAGAAACTTGACAAAGAAGGTGCTGACAAGAAAGGTGGTACGCCGGCTTTTGAAGAACTTAGCACGGGCGATATCATTAAGCGTGATACGAGAGGCGAAACTCTCACAACTCCGAACGGTGATACCGTTAGTGTTAACAGAGATGGCACACACAAAATTGAAGGCGATGTAAGATCTGTCGAAACCAAAGATGGGGTAACGACCGTCAAATTTGGCGATGGCTCCAGAGTAAGCTTCGACGAACAGGGTATTTTGTCCACCAACCGCGGAAACCAAGGCGTAGCATTCGGACGCAGAGATCCGAACGCTTGGCCTGTACTAAAACCTACACATAAAGTTCCGCCTCTTAAAGATTGGCTACCGAATCTAAAAGTTAGATAGCACAGATAAAAGAACAAGAGGTAGAAACTGGATCAGTTATTAAAGATCCAGTTTCTACCTCTATCCTGCAAGTGCGAACACATTTTTTGCGAACTTACCCATTAGCGAATCAGCCTCGTAGCAATTAGTCCAGCAAAACGATTTTTTCCGGTGTACCACCAGCCCAAGTGATTATGACATTGAGCGCATATCGCGAAAGTCCATTGGTATCCCGCGAACCATGATGCATCGGAAGTTGGCTCACCGGCTTCAAATGTTCCTGGGGCGTCACCGTAGCAGAGCACATGAAAGGAATAACCAGCTGGGTTTCGAAAGGTATGTTCGTGAGGTTCAATTGCCCAGGAGGGATCCGTTACTTCATTCTCGCAATTTCTGCAACGAACAGATCTTTGTTCCTCTACCTCATCTGTTGTTTCAACATCAATTGATGTAGAACTACTCATCACTCCACCTGATGCCTCATCACTTTACAAAAAGGACCTGCTCCAATGCACTTGGACCGGCGAGGTCGGAAATTTGGGACTTAGCAAAGCTCAAAAGAAACGCGTTGTTCGTCTGGTTAGCCAGCTC
Organism: Candidatus Obscuribacterales bacterium; assembly: GCA_019747875.1. Classification (GTDB taxonomy): domain Bacteria; phylum Cyanobacteriota; class Vampirovibrionia; order Obscuribacterales; family Obscuribacteraceae; genus JAIEPM01. The sequence goes on along the minus strand of JAIEQI010000008.1, from coordinate 51,160 downwards.
ATAATTATGTAAAGCCTGCGCTACGGCCTGTGAGATTACGCGCTTTCTGATCTCCGCGCGTTTATACAAATACACTGTATGCAGTAATTTTGCATCCTCAGCACCTTTGCCTGAGTCGTAAGCCATTTGCGCAAAGTCGGCAACATCGCCAACTCCACCAGGAACGTAACTAAGCATTCCCAAAGCTCCCGACATGAAACGCTGGGTTGCTCCTGTGTCCTTTGACTGACTTTGTTTATCGAGTTGTCCAAGCAGATTTTGCAATACGGGATCCGACTGCTGCGTCATGGTTTCTAATTGCGAAAGCTTGTCAGAGAAATCTAAAGAAGAAATGTTTTTTCGACTTGCTGCCGTTTGCAAATCATTAGAAGATGCGGACAGCTTTGCCCTGATTGCTGCAAGTTCGGCAACAAGAGACGTCGCATTCTGGTCTCCGATAAAATTCGCCATTTGCGCGAACGCCGATTTAAATTCATCGATTCCTGAATAGGTATCGTTATTCATTGCTTCTACAAGAGCCGAAATGAGTTTCTCGACAGTGACAAAACGCTCGTCAATCTTCTTCTCCCAAGCAAGCTCCGCCATGCAAAGGGACTTTAGATCTTGCTGCTTCTGCTCAAGCATCGCAGCAGCCCCCTCAACTGTGGATGTCCCTTCCTTGAAGTTAACTAGAGCCTCCGGAGATGCTTTGTTTTGATCCTTGAACTTGCTTCTATATGCAGATAACTTGGAATCGATTGCGATCATCTCTTGATCAGACTCCAGAGACATCTTCAATGTATTGTAGAGCGCGACTTGAAATGGATCGCTTAGCCCCGGAATTTCAGGCATTGACTTCAGCTTATCGCTTTTTACTGTCGTTCCTGTACCAGTAGAAGTATCTTCGGCAACGACTGGTATCGAAACCGAAAGAGACAAAAGTATAGTAAAACAAGTGAGTCGAAAAATACCTATTTTTAGCATGAACATATGGCTCCTAAGAATTGGCGTCATGCGGATATCCAAATAGTACACCGATGTCGGCAAGGTGCCGGCGTTCCGGGGATCAACCCTCAACACCAACCGTGTCAGTTGGCGATGCCAGGCTCAAAGCAGGTCTCCCGGTAAGCGCTCCAGTGATCGAACAGATATTATCGCACTGCAAAAATGTCAAGACCGGCTTTCATATATCATTTAGTTGTTCCCAAAGACGTGCTAACCCTTGAGATTCGCAGACCTGAAATTAGCGCATCGTGGATTAATCTTGGTCGGCATTTTCCTTGTTGCCGAGCTACTACTTCTCGGCAGCCTCGCATTTCTTGTAGCACAGTCGCAAGCGGAAGCTATCAAAGAAGCGAACTCAAAAAATGTTTCAGGAAAACTAAGTGCAGCCCTGAGATCCGTCCAAGAAATCGTTTACACAGTTGCAACCGATTCTAAAGGAAAAGACATTCTCGAATCAATTCAGCCGGAGCACGTCAGAGGTGACCTGGCTAAATTGCGCGTCGAGCTGACAGAGCTCCAAAAAATTTCGCGGACGCAACCTGAATATCGAGCGCGAATAACAAAGCTAGCAAAGCGACTGACAAAAGTTGTTGATCTAATCGGCGATGGTCTCACAGCCCTTGAGACCAATGACATGAAAACCATCGCTACAGTTGCTGCCGTTTGCGGAGCCAGATCACCGGTTACAGCAAAACTCATCGAAGAGGCAGAATCGCTAATCTCCGAGCAGAGAATTAAACAAGCTGAGATTTCAAAAAGTAGGCAACAGTTGAGAAGCAGCATCGAGGTGTTGCTCGGAGCCGGCGTGTTAATTGACGTTGTGCTTGCAATTCTGCTGATGCAGGCTTTTGTCAAAGGAATATCCGATAAATTGCTTATTCTTAGCCATAACACTGAATTGCTTTCGCGAGGTCAACAGCTTGAACCTGCAATGGACCAGAAAGATGAAATCGGAGTCTTAGATAGATCATTCCGAGAAATGAGTATAAAAATTGGAGAACTTGCTCACAAACAAAAAGCGATCATAGAAAACACACACGATGTAATCTGCAGCTTGAACAAAGATCTCAGCTTTGTCAGCGTCAGCCCCGCGGCGGTCGGACTCTGGGGCTACGATCCAAATGCATTAATTGGACGGAGCGTAACGTCGGTAGCCCGATCGGATGACACAGACTCCTACAGAAATACCTTCGCGCAAGTAATCTCAAAACAGCAAGGTGAATTCGAGCTGTCCATGCGAAACAGCAGCGGAGATGACTTACACATGCTCTGGTCTGCACGCTGGTCCCCCGAGGATCAAAATATGGTTTGTATCGCGCACGATATCACTGAGCGAAAGAAACGCCAGGGCTTGCTTCAAGAAAGCGAGCGCAACTTGCGATCCATGCTGGATAACGTTTCTTCTGGACTTCTGATTTGTACGTATGACGGAAGGATCGAATACAGCAACCACAGATTGTGCGATATGCTCGGTTACGACTCACAATCACTAAACAAACAGAATCTCTTAGATCTATTCCATAAGAAGCCCAACATAGCCTCTCCAGAATCTTTTTTTGCTAACCAGTTAGAGCTCAGCAGAAACAACATTCTAGAATTCGAAATGACGCACAAGTCAGAAACATCTTTCCCCGTCGAAATGTCATTTACGGAGTTAGATACCGTTGACGGCAAACGCTTGCTGGTCAACATGGCAGATATAACTGAACGCCGACAAATTGAGAGAACGAAACAAGAATTCGTAGCAATGGTAAGTCATGATCTCCGTACTCCACTTTCCTCGGTAGGTGGATATCTGGAGCTCTTGATCGAGGAAGTTTATGGAGAGCTGATCCCGGAGAGATCAATTTCCGCGACTAAAGCACACGAGAATGTCGATGCGCTACTTCGAGTTATTAACGACCTGCTTGAAATTACCAAACTGGAAGCAGGCAAGCTAGAGATGGAAAGAAAGAAGCATTGGCTTTCCCGGTTGGCAAAAGCAGCTTTCAGCCTCGTTCAAATGCCGGCGGACGAGGCAAGCATCACCCTCCAGTTTGTGGAACCGGATCTTGAAATTCGCGCGGACAAAAGCAGATTTTGCAAAGTCCTGGAGAACATCTTATTCTATTCAATCAAAAACTCGGTCTCGCCCTCTTCGATTACTATTTCCGCTAAGAACAGGTCAAACGATGTTGAGATCTTAATCACAGCAAGCGGGCTTACATTGAGTTCCGACCGCTCTGAAACCCTGTTTGATCGGTACGCAAAAACTCAGCATTCCAACCGAAAACCAATTCTCAGTCTTGCCATTTGCAAGGCAATCATCACGGAGCTTGGTGGAAATGTATGGGCAGAACCAAGCCCAGACATGGGCAGCAATTTTAGGATACGACTTCCAATATAGAATCCAACCTAACTGAGCTTTCTCCTGGATTGAATAGATTCGCAAGGCAGATACTTAAAATTGAAGTATCGTCCTTTGGAATGATTTAAACCTATCTGAGAAAGCTAAATGCCACATTCTCGTTCAGCCTTACGGATTCCACTAACGGGGGATGTCCTGAATCCCCAAGGAAGCTAGGATTGACCTAACTAGCCAAATGGGTGCTCCTTTCTTGGTATCTGCTGCGAGGGTACTATGCATTTTTCTCAACTCTTTGAACGGATAGACAACAACCTAATAAACTCCCAGGAAGTACACAAACTTGAATGCATGCGAATCCAGCATCTCAATCAAGATACCTGCAATAGATTGGATTTGCTCTCTACCTTGCACTCAAATCCCTCACTTCTCGTGCACGCACATAATATAGAAATCTGGGGGCTTAAGTATTGGCTGATGAACTCTGATACTTATCCAGGAAATTTCGCAGGCGCGTGTCATAGCTTACCCGGGTGTAGTAGGGACAAATGGGAGTTCCTAATTGGAACCCATGCTGATCACCACATATAGAACCACTACAGCGAATTTGAATGGTCCTGATAGATCTCTGGGGGAATGTCGTGAAATCGAATATGAAACACCGGAAGGAAAACGGAAATGGCATTGCCGAGGCTGGTGTTGCAATGGCTCTTTTGATTCCTTTGTTCCTTGTCTTAATTCATTTGACAGTAGAGGTAGCCAAAGCTTACCTGATTAAGGCGGCGCTTACTGCCGGCGCAAACCGTGCTGTTAGACAAATGTCTATCAATTATTGGCTAGATCGAAACATTGCGTCTAACAGAAGTATCCAGAACGCAATGGTCTACGACAAGGTTCGTATCAGCACAATGATTGTCGATTCTCAACAATTTTCCGATGCATCTTTTGATTTATCCTCCAATCCTCCTGTCGTTTCTGTCACCGTAACTTACACCGGTGGTAAATATGGACTTGCACCATATCCGGACCCAGACCCTCTTGCATTGGGTGCGAACTATGTTATTAGCGCTACCGTAACACATGCTTTGGAGTAATTAAGATGAAAGTTGAGTGCCGAAGGGCTGGCGGACAAGCCAGTTATATTTTCGCAATTTTCGCTCTAGCGACCCTTGTAGTCGCGGCTGCCTTTGCGGTAGATATAACGCATTTCGTATCAACGCAGCATGAACTCCAGTGCGCAGTGGACGCAGGAGCGCTAGCCGGAGCCGCACACCTAAATGCCGACTCTACCGATCAAGCTACGTTTGAGGCTCGGACCGTGACCGAAAAAAACTCAGTGGATGGAGTCGCTGTATCCAACAATGCAGCTGATACTAGCGTTGAGGTAATTGTGACCAAATCTACGCCAGAGGTAGCCGGAGCCGTAACGGTAACTGCTAGTCGTAAGATACATTGCATCTTGAGTCCTTTACTTGGCAGAATGAACGAGACTGTTTTCGCCAGCGCAACAGCAAGCGGACTGGGCTCACTGACACAAATTCCGTCCGGTATTGCATTTCCAATGGCTCTTAGTATTGACGCAACCCCTGAGACTGCAGACGGAGTCATTGCCAAGGCGTTGCATCAGTATAAACCGGGAGACTTGTATGAGGTGTATTTCGGTTCAGGCAACAATAAGAATGCTGCGTTTACTTCATTTACGGATGATGCAAACAATAACTACTTTAAGGATGCAATCGATGACGCGCTCGGTCTAACGACTAGTTCGGTAATTCCATCAGTAAACGTAGGTATGAACACATACCTTAGCAACGGTGAATCCGCTTTTAACTACATACTTAATGACCCACAATATTCCAAAATACTTTCAAGCCCCTGCATTATTTTTCCCGTCATAGAAGGAGCTGCGGCTTTTAACCAATCAAGAAGCGTAGTAGGATTTGTGGCTTTGAAAGTCACTCAAATATCAAAAGAGCGTGGGGTTCCGATCATCAAAGGAGTAATAGTTCGACCGGTTGTTCAGGGAAGAGCCGAACCGGCGTATAGTGGCAATTACAGTCAGTTTCTAACCGGTATAGCCCCGTTGACTGTCCGGCTGGTTCGCTGAGGTCCTAGTTTCTGGGGATGGATAATACGAGATTCGCCACAGGGTTAGAAACTGAGTATAAGAAGTGCAACCATTGGATGACTATTATCAACAGATTGTAAAGACCTGCTTTCAGATATCATTCTGTTGTTCCGAGAACAAGTGCAAAAAGTGCAAAAATTCTGCATTGACGAGAGCTGTTTCTTTTAAACTCTTAAATGAAAGCATCACTAGCAAACACATTGACTCTAAAACAGAAGGGATTAATCCTCATAAGTGTTTTGCTGTTTGTAGAGCTGGCCATGGTCTTTATTTTGGGTGCCCTTCTTTATAAAGCCGAAGAATCCATCCACAACGAATCGCAAGCACGGGACATTTTGGCCTGTGTCAATTACCTTTATATTCTGAAAAGAAAAGCGGAAGACTCTGCCGATTATTTTGTGGGAACAGCAAGACCAGAATTGCCAAAGAAGGTACACGAAGCTGTGTCCGCAATTCGATCCGAGCTGGAGAACTTGAGGAGCTTAACTCGGTCTTCTCCAGAATTCGCCCAATCGGCAGACGCATTGATCTCTAGCTTGGAAAAGAATGTGCAAATCTGGTCAGACATGGTCAGACTCCGCTCCAGCGCTAACAAGCGGGATTGGGATACGGCCGGTAGGATGCGTCATTCCACTTTGCGCGATACAAACACGCAAGAGCTGGTCAAAGCGTTTTTTTCATTTCAAGACAAAACATCAGCTCTGCTCAAGAAGAACAGCGCAAAAAATCTAAGTACGCAGTCAAACATTATGCTCTGGATCTTAGTTGGCGTGGTGTTCAACGTTGTCTTGGCAATACTGTTAGCTCTTGCTTTCGCCAGAGGGATTACCTCAAGACTAGGTGTCATCGTTGATAACAGCAAACTACTATCGGTAGAAAAGAAACTAAATCCTCCATTGGGGCATACAGATGAGATCGGAGATCTTGATCGCGTATTTCACGATATGGCTTCTACACTGCAAGAAGCATTGAGAAGAGATAGAGCCCTTACAGAGAACGCGATGGATGTTATCTTCACAATCCAGGATTCCCGAATCACGAAAGTAAACCATGCAGTAAATGATAGTTGGGGATATTCGCAAGAGGAGTTGATCGGAAAACTTCCCGACCAATTATTCGCAAAAAACAAACAGGAAATTGTAAGAGAACTGGAAACTTGCAGAAGCACGTTGGAATTAGAAGCAGCAATCCAAAGAAAAGATGGACGGCTAGTTGACACACTTTGGGTTGCCCAATGGTCTGAGCACGAGCAGTGTCTTTTCTGCGTCGCACACGACATTACGGAAAGAAAAAAGGAAGAACAGCTGTTAGCATCAAGCGAGATGAGACTTAGAACAGTTCTCGACACGATGCTGGTTGGTTTAATAAGAACAACTGATGACGGAATAATCGAAGCAGCGAATCCGAAGGTCTGCGAGATCGTTCAGTACAGAAATGAAGAATTGCAAGGTCAACACCTCAGTTCGATATTTCCACAGTTGACCACAAGTGTTTTAAGAGACCTGACAGCGGATAACTTAAGTGTTGATGGCGCTGAATCAACACAAGCAATCAAGACAATAGAAATTGAGGCACTCGCGCAAAGCGCGGCGACGCTTCCGGTAGAAATTTCAGCTGGGCGCTTGCAGATTTCTGATAAACCTATTTATCTCCTTACAATCACTGACATATCAGCCCGAAAGGAACTTCAACTAGCCAAACAAGAATTTATCGGCATGATTAGCGAAGATCTGGCAACGCCGCTAAGTTCCGTCCATGATTTCCTGAAAGTATTGACCGCTGACACAAACTTGACCCAAAACGGGCACGATCGCGCCGTTCTTGCTGTTAATAATGTTGGTCGATTATTGCGATTGCTCGATGACTTATTTGAAATCAATGAACTCGAATCCGGACAACTCGAACTCAAACCATCAATGGTCAGCATTCAAGAAATTGTAGATAGAGCGATTGATGCAGTTAGAGTTTTTGCTGAGAAACACAAGGTGACTCTAGAAAGCAATCAAGCAAGCAGTAGGATTTTTGCAGACGGCGATCGCCTTGAACGTGTTTTAGTCAACCTCCTGTCCAACGCAATAAAGTTTTCGCCGGAAGGTGCAATGGTGTCAGTCTCGATCACAGAATCGGAACATTTGCTCCAAATAAAGGTAATTGACCACGGACGCGGTATTCCTGCTTCTCATCTTAGTTCAGTTTTTACGGCTTTTAAGCAGGTAACATCTTCAGACGCTACAAAAAAAGGTGGTACCGGCCTAGGTCTGGCTATCTGCAAAGCCGTTATCGAACAGCACGGTGGAAGCATCGGCGTCGACAGTGTCGAAGGCGAAGGCAGCACTTTCTGGTTCGAGCTCCCGCTTGAGCCGCCGGTAAGTGAAATTGCTACGACCTAAATCATTCTTGGCTCTTCTAGAAGCCGGCAAGATAGCATCGCTCCCATGATTCAAGAGCCCCGATACAACGCCACGAAGTCCGATGTCATCGCTAGGTGTCTTAGCCGTTAGGATAACAGTTTATTTGAACAGAGCTTCCTTGGGGGCCCTTATTGATGGTAATAGTTGCATAGCCCGGGGCTTTCTTCAAAGTTACAACTGCATGCTCAGGCGTATTAACCTCTACAGGATCTGCAACCCATCCATGGCCTTCTTGAGATTGATAAAAGCGAACAACGAGGTCTACCGATTCGGGAGTATCAAAGGACGCAGTTCTTCCACCATTTGCGGATGTTGAACAACTAAGATTCGTCGGCGAAGGAGTCAGTTGAACAGGAAAATCCTTGCACGCCGCATCGGCAGAACCAGATGTTGAGCCCGAAGAGCTGGAAGACACGCCCGCACCTCCAGAGCCAGACCCGGAAGAACATGCACTGAGAGCTAAACAGCAGGAGCCCACCAAGAGCAAAAGAGCTATTGATTTCTTCATCTCATAATCTCCGAAATGTTTGCATAAGTCTATCAAGATCGTCGGGAGTCTATCCGGTTTTCAAATATTTCGATAAGCGCGCTTCTATCTAGCCATAAACGCAGCCGTTTTACTGACCTTTGACTTCTTCACAATTTCTTCCGGCGTTCCTGATGCAGAGATCTTTCCACCAGCAAATCCAGCACCTGGTCCCATATCAATTATCCAGTCTGCACTCCAAATAACCGACATATCGTGCTCCACCACAACCACAGTGTTGCCAGCATCAACCAATGAATGCAATTGCTTCAGCAACACCTCGGTATCAGCAGGATGAAGTCCAGTAGTCGGCTCGTCCAAAATGTACATAGTATCGCCTCTCTGCATGCGCTGCAATTCATTAGCCAACTTGATTCGTTGCGCCTCGCCGCCGGATAGTTCGGTCGCAGCCTGACCTATTCGCAGATAACCAAGGCCAATATCGTGCAAAGTTTGAAGTGAGCGAAGCAATGCAGGATACTCAGCAAAGAATTCTAAAGCTGCATCTACAGTCAGATCCAAAATCTCAGCAATATTAAGTCCTTCGAACTTTACTTCAAGAGTTTCGGATTTATACCGCGCGCCATTGCATTCAGTGCAGGGAGAATAGACGCTTGGCAAAAACAGCAGTTCCACAGAAATGTAACCTTCGCCAGAACAAGCTTCACATCTGCCTCCTTCGACGTTGAACGAAAAGCGACCGGCATTGAAACCTAACTTTTTTGCCTCGGCCGTGGCGGCAAATTTTTGGCGAATCAGATCAAACAATCCTGTGTAAGTAGCCAGATTGGATCGGGGTGTGCGGCCAATCGGCTTTTGATCGACGACAACGACTCTCCTGATGCTTTCGCCTCCACAATGACTGGCAAGCTTGCTTTGCTGCTCCAACTCATCCTCTTGCTCGTCAGTCTCATCGGTATCAATCTCTTTATCTGCGCGCGATGCGGCTCCTAATCCCAATTGCATGGTTTGAGCAAGAACCTGACAAACCAACGTGGTTTTTCCTGAGCCAGACACGCCCGTCACAACTGTGAAGACTCCAAGCGGAAATTGCACATCAAGATCAATCAGATTATGTCTATTGATTCCACTGAGCTGCAGCCATGAAATCGGCTTACGCCGTTTTCGTTCGACGACGTTGTTTTGTTTTGGTCCAAAGATATAACGCCTGGTCAATGACAGGTCGGCATTCCTCAGCCCTGAAAGCGGACCGGAATAGAGCAACTCGCCACCGCGCTCCCCAGCACCAGGTCCCAGATCCACAATCCAATCAGCCTTGCTAGCAATTTCCATGTCGTGCTCTACAACAAACAGCGAATTACCACTTTTTATTAGATCAGACAATACAGAAAAAAGTGATTCGGTATCAGCCGGATGCAAGCCTGCAGAGGGCTCGTCAAGCACATAAACCACCCCAAACAATCCAGCGCGAAGCTGCTTCGATAAGCGTAAGCGCTGAAGCTCACCAGAAGACAAAGATGGGGTTGCTCGATCTATAGAAAGATAATCGAGTCCAAGTGCTTTCAACAATGAAATACGATCGATCAAATCTGCACTAATAGCTTGCGCAACTTCTTCTGCAGCTGAATTCGAAGACTCCACACTCTCGTTCTTTCGAGATCGCTTATGACCATTTTCACTCTTTGATGAACTATACTTCTGCAAAATTCCAGATACTTCGCTTAACGGTTTTTGGCTCATCTCGGCGATATCATATCCACCGAAACGCACAGCTAAAGCCGACTTATTCAATTTTTTCCCTTCACATAAGTTGCACAAACTGTTCTCCATAAATTGCGAAACACGCTTTCTCAAGGTTGCACTATTCGTGTTGGCAAAAGTGTGAAGAACATAGCTTGCTGCACTCATGTAGGTGCCTTGATATGGTCTTTGAATGCGGTGCGCTTCTCGTTCAGCGTATACGGTGACTACAGGTTTCTCGTCAGTAAACAAAATCCAATCGCGATCTTTTTGAGTAAGTTCTTGCCACGGCTTATCGACATCGTAGCCCAACGTGGCGAGAATATCCCTGTAATTTTTTCCTTGCCAGGCGCCCGGCCAAGCAGCAATTGCCTTCTCCCGAATTGTCAAAGTCGGATCAGGAACAAGCGACTTCTCACTGACACTGTGAATGATGCCCATTCCATGGCACTGCGGGCAAGCACCGATATGAGTGTTCGGAGAGAATGCATCGGAATCGAGTCGCTCGGCACCATCGGGATAACTTCCGGCGCGCGAGAATAGCATCCTCAACAAGTTCGACAAACCAGTAAGCGTACCAAGCGAAGATCGCACAGTCGGTTCTGCGCGTCGTTGCTGCAGTGCGACCACAGGTGGAAGTCCTGCGATATCTGACACGTGCGGAGCCGGCAACTGATCCAAAAGCCTGCGAGCATACGGGGCAATGGATTCAAAATAACGCCGTTGTGCCTCGGCATAAATAGTCCCGAATGCTAAGGATGACTTACCGGAACCAGAGACCCCGGTGAACACAACCATACAATTGCGCGGAATATCCAAATCGATATTGCGCAAGTTGTGCTGTTTGGCGCCACGTACCCGAACAAGATTTTCCTGTTCAGTTTGGATCCCGTTTTTACCAGACCTCATCGTCATTGCGCAAGAAGAACGTAATCAATCCTATAACAATACAAATAGCTCCAGCGACAAGCATGAATGTGCTAGCTAAATTAGTGACGACTGCATGCACATCAGCGCTGCCGCCCCGCAAAATCATAGCGGACACCAGCAACAGAAGACCTAATCCGCCGAAGATATAAGGAAGATACTTCTTCATTTAGACCGCGCCTCTTCAATCCTCTGCCAACTCACTTACCAGCCTATCACGATTTCCGAAAGCCCGAAACTACCTCTTGTTCCAGTCCGAGTTTATCTGTGCGTTTTTCAAGTACATCACATCGATGCGATTGGGCTCAACCCCCTTGACCCACGGCTTGCACATGGTATTTTGAGTCCCGTTATAAGTTACAGCGACGGCTGCTTTCTGTCCGCAAAGAAGATTATCAGCCTGCCGATACAAGTTAATCCTTTCAGCGCTATCCATTTCAGCCTCTGCCAGTGACACAAGCCGGTCGTATTCGGGATCTGTCCAAAGGGTATGATTATTGCTGTTGTGGCTGACGAAAACACTGGCAAACGTTTCAGGGTCCGGGAAGTCGGCTCCCCAATTTGCTACAAAAATTGGAGGAGGGTCGCGATGAAGTGCATTCATATAGACCTTGAACTCTTGATTAGTAAGTTGGAAGTTGAGATTCAGATTGCGCTTCATTTGATCTTGAATCGCCTCCATAACAAGCCTTGAATCCTCGCGCGACGGATAGAGGATCTGAACTGGCGGAAAACCTTTTCCTTCCGGATAGCCCGCCTCAGCCAAGAGCCGCCTGGCAGCTGCCGGATCGTAAGTAGGTGGATTGAGAGGCACGTATCCGTTCATACCTTCAGGAATGAAAGTAAATGAAGGTCGCTCTTTTCGCCGAAGTATTTTCGGAAAGATGGATCTATCCAAACTCATTGAAATAGCCAATCTCACCTTTTCATTGTCGAAAGGCTTTTTCTGCACATTGAAACCAACGTAATTGCTCTTCAACAGAGCTACGTTCTTGTATTCAGGATTATCAGCATGGTGCGCTACTTCAGGAGTGGGAAAGCTGCGGTTATCGATGTAGTCCAATTGATCATTTTCGTACAAAGCGAAAGCCGTCGCTTGCTCTGGAACCATGAACATGTCGATGAATTCGATTTTCGGCTTACCTTCGAAGAAGGTCGGATTTGCAGAAAGTTCAATTTTGTATTCATGTCGCCAGTCTTTCAACAGGAACGGTCCATTGGTAATTATGTGTTCAGGTTCAGTCCAACGATTGCCAAATTTCTCGACGACATCCTTTCGCATGGGAAACGCAGCACACAGAGCCGTCAAGTTCAGGAAGTAGGAAACAGGCTTGCGCAGCCGAACTTCAAGTGTGTGTTCATCTATACTTTTGACACCTATTAATGATGGGTCCTTTATTTTGCCCGTATTAAAATCAAACGCATTTTCGATGTCGTACAAAAAGAAGGCATAGGGTGCAGCAGTCTCTGGAGTCAAAAGACGCTTCCATGCGTATTCGAAATCTGAGGCAACAAGTGGGCGTCCATCCGACCATTTCACATCAGGACGCAAATGAAATACGTATAGCCTGCCACCATCTTTGATATCCCAACTTGAAGCACAACCTGGTAAGCATTCAAGTGCATTATTGAATTGCGTCAGTCCAACCATCAAATTCGAAAGAACATCAAAGGATGTATTGTCTGTGCAAACATGCCAGTCGAGACTCGGCGGCTCCGAGCTGATGTTCACTCTCAAAGTATCTTTAAGTGGCCCAGATCGCTGCGCCGAGCAAGCCGTAAGCAGCGAGATTGAAAGACTCAGCAGCAGAACAAGAAGAGACCTGACACAGCGCATTGAGCTCAACTATCCCTTCAGCTTCTTGAGCTTATCAAAAACCGTTGAGCGCATTCGCACAATAAACTTACGTCCATCACGAAGCGAAACACCGATGCATAGGAACTCAAAAGTCCCCGTAGCCATACCGAATGCTTTGGCTGCTATGCCACCAAAAGGTCCAAGTGCTACACCGATTGCCATGCCGACAATCCGGCCAACCGGTAAATTATCCAGCGTATCGAGCGTGCCGACCTTGTGTTTGATTCTGACTGTCAGCTCTTCTATGTTGTTGGAGAGTTTGACGGCGCTTTGCCCTTCAGAAAGCAAGCTGTCATCAGCCAAATTCCAATATCCTTTGGCAATGTCACCCGCCAAAACCTCAAGATGATTGTCGTCAAGTCGGTGGTATTCCATGGCTGCTCGCTATCGTTCAAAAGTATCATGATTTTCCTATCATAATCTAGTCTTGTACGACTTGCTCTTTGAACTCGGCTGAGCATAATTTATTAGCGAAATTTTTACTAGATTGCAGCGGGGAAGCGAGCCCTCAAAGCAAAGTCAGGTAAGGTTTTTGACCTTATGTGAAGTTTATGAGAAAGTTCTGAGAATACCAGGACGATCCCCTACGTGGATTCACGAGAGACGTCGCCTCCCCGCCTCACTAGACTGCCCCTAGGCGTACGGTGGGTAAAGGTTCTCTTCCAATCTGGATAAAAGGAAGGACATGGGCTCGGTGGAGTTTCCACAACTAGCAAATAGCACGGAGTTGCTCAATACTAAGAGCGAACCCAAGCTCGTAGCCGAGTTCCTGAATTCGGCGGTCTATTCAGGATTGGAATCGCCGATAAGAGCGATGGTCCAGATCGTCGATCAACACGCAAAAACTGAACTTGATGCCAAAGTAAAATCAGGCTTTAAGGCTTTGGGCGTAGAAGCTCCCGAGCCGGCAAAGTTCAATACCAGCAACTGGTATGCACAACAAGCCGGCGGTGCCGTAGGTATGATGCTGCCCTTCTTTGCCGTAAGAAGCGGTGTTCAAGCAAGCATCGGCAATTTTGTCGCAGAAAAAACCTTAGTTGCGGGCGGCACGTCACTGACAAGATTTGCATTAAACGAAGCCGTTCTTGCTGGAGCAACCGGATTGGCGTATGGAACATTATTGACGCCAACAAAAGAATCAAATGTAGGCACAACCGCATTCTATGGTGACCGCCTGAAACACGGTGTCGCTGACATGACTAGCTTTGCTGCCATGGGATTCATGGCACCGTACATTGGCAAGGGTATAAGTGCAATAGCAGCGCCACTAGATTCGGTGGCAATGAATTCCGCCACAAGAAACATTTTGGATGCGACAATTAAAGGTCCAATTCTTCCGGGAGTACTTTCAGGTGCTCCAAACGGCTTCGTTGGCGCACAAATAAATGCATGGAAAGATGGACGTTATTATGCATCCGCGGAAGAAGTGAAGGAAAGTGTCGTCGGAATGTCATTCGTGGGCGGCGCTTTAGGTGCAGCAAACTGGTTAGCAAACAAAACGTCCGGAACAAGACTAAATGAAGCGTCGATAGATCCCGAAGCAGTCAGAAAAGCAATTGCCAGGTTACAGGAGGAAATGCGAGCAAGCGGCGTTACTCCCGAAGGACAAGGAAAGATATCACCGGCACTTGAAGCGAAGGTAGCCGCTGCTACTTCACGAGTATCCGGTAATGGCGGATCGGATCTCGCAACACAAAGATTGATGAGAGAACTCGGATTAGCTGAAACCGGACCTGGTCAATCGTCTAAGGCGACGTTAAAAGCAAGCAGCTCAGAACAAGCTATCAATGCGCCATCGCAAACCCAGCGCGCCAACGCTCGACTGTTTGACGATGGAAAGCAATTGAAACCGGCTGATGCCTCGAAACCGGCGGAGGGATCAACTACAAGAGCAGCAGTCGAACAAACATCCAAACCGGGTGACACGGCGAAATTCGCAAGCGACAAGATAACGGCAAAAGAACAATTGCCTCCTTTCGAAGTCGTCCTGGGCGCAAGTGGTGTTGAAGCGCCGGCTCACATAGGTTTCCTGAGAGCTCTCGAAGAAAGTCGCGTTCCGATTGGCAAAATAATGGGGGCGTCCGGCGGTGCACTGGTCGCCACTTTCTACGCCAATGGCTACAAAGCTGCAGATCTAAACAAGATTCTTCTGAGCAACGAGTTCCGTTATCCCAGCGCCAGCACGCTAGCAAAATGTTTCCACTTGACCGATCCGTGGAATCTGTTTCCACATACGATTGATTTCAAACCATTCTTGCAGGAAGTGATTAACAAATATGATCTCAAGCCGCAACCAAATTTACGTATAGTCGCAGCAGATGCGAGCACCAAAAAGCCGTTCGTTTTTGAAGGAACAAACTACGATCTGGCCACGGCACTGGCAGCATCAACAGCTGCAGTAACAATAGGCATGAAACCAGTATCCTACAACGGGCGTCAGCTGATTGATGGCGTCTACTACCATCCGATTCCTGCTGACCTTGCAACTGCGCCAGCCTTAGTTTCTAAAATAGGATTCGCTAGCAAGTTTCCGTCGCAACCGCTGACGCCGTGGGACTTCGTGATGCATATGAGAGAGATGATGCTTTCATCTTATTTGAATTCCAAGTTCCCGGATCCGAAAGGACACATAATTGCTGAAACCGGCATGAAAGATCTCTCGACAAACTCATGGGGCGTTGGCACGGAGACATTGAATAAGCTAATCGAACATGGATACGATTCCACAAAACTCAGACTGAAGCAATCTGATGCCCTAGATGCCTTGAAGAAAAGAAGCGGCGAAGGCAAACAGAAGTAAACTCGGACAGAAGAATAAGAGCTGAATCACTAGTGTGAGAGCGAGAAAGCGCATGGCTCGCCAAAACAATCCAATATCTGCAAAGAAGAAACCACTCCCACCCGATTTACCATCGGCAGATTCACTCCAAGTTGTTGAGCACTTACCAATCACTGATGAATGTGAGTTCAGCAAATTCATCGCAGATAACATTACTTTAGCTGCACAAGATGCAGCGGATGTAATTTTCGAAGAAGGACGGTTCAACCATGTAATCTTCCAGGATTGCTCGCTTGAAAAAATCAGAGTGAGGGATTGCGTATTTGAAAAATGCAACTTATCGAACATGCAATGGTCAAGCGCGCGCCTATCGAAACTAGAGCTACGGACATGCAAACTGACTGGTCTAAAACTCTCAGAGGCAGAGATCGCCAATTGCTTATTCGAATCTTGTGTCGGACTAAGTCTGATACTTACAAAAGCAAAGTTCAAACGCACGATTTTTTCTAACTGCAAATTGACGGAAGCTGATTTCCGCTTCGCAGAGCTTCAGGAAGTTGTTTTCTACAACTGCGATCTAAGCGGGTCAGAATTCTACAACGCAAAAATGGCTGGAACAGACTTCCGTGGATCTGATCTGCGAAGTATCAAAGCATATCCACAAGATTTGCGCGGAATAGTGATCGACTCCAATCAATCAATCGAGCTTGCAGCACATTTCGCAGAGATACTTGGCATCACCATAGAAGATTCCTGACCCCTGCTACTGTACACGGCGCGGTGCACGTTATATCCTATGACCAGCCACGGAAGGGTTATAGGAAGTGCAGTTCACGAAAACAATCAGAGCCTATTCTATGCTCTTCCTTGTTTGCTACAGCTCTTTTGTGTTGCCGATTTCTGCGTTGGCACAAACAAATTCGCAGAGAATTCCAGATGCCAAACTTTATGATGCGCTCCAAGCTGCCGAAATTCTTGGCATCAAGAATGAAGTAACTCGATTAAAAGATTTGCACGATCAAGGTGTTCGGGCAGGTGAAGAGGAATTGACTCTGCGCGCTTTAGTTCTTCGCAAGATTCTGCTCGGATTTTTAGAAGTAAGAAAAGCATGTAATAAAACAGAAGTAGAACTTGCATATACATATGACATGATGCAGAGAGAACAGAAGAAAAATCAGTTCATTAACGAACTGCTGAACTTATTCAACTTCGCTCAGCTCTCCGTTCTCTATACTCTGGAACCTCGTTCACGCATTCACAAGCAATTTACTCAATCCGGAATTATGACCACGGTTAGTGCCGGAGTGGGAACCGGTGTATCTACACTCGGAGTCTTTTACAACAAGTTTCATCGCACCGGTGATCTAGCGCCACCAAAATTCATGGCGCCGTTTCTCACAGGTGGTCCGGTGAACGGCATTGGATTGAGCAGCATTATCGATCGATATTTGGATCTTTCCGAACCTGGTTCGCAACTGTCCCGTCGGCAAGAAATGTATGAGCTCTGGAAAAAACGTTATGGAATAGACATAGCCAAAAATCCGACGATAGGAGCTATTAACGACGGTAAGAAAAAGAATCCCGGAATCTTGCCGACCCGCCTGTTGTTGTTATGGTCAGTTCATACTTACGTCCAAGATTTTGACGAGGATCTTTTGACACTCCTGCATCTGGTGCGTTCAACGGATCCAACAGTTCCGAAATCTCCTACTGATTTGAAAACCATAGGACTCAGCAAAGGTGCGGACGAAGCGGCTCATCTTCTGAGAATCACGCCCCAAATCGAAGAGCTTGTAAGAACGAAAAACGATTCGCCTGATAGCGTCAGGCGCCTAGAACTCGAGACTGAGTTACTCGAAGGCGTGCTGAACGGGATGCTCGAAATAAGAATTGCAGCAGACAAGGTAGACGAAGAACTTAACTACGCGTTCGATGTGGTTTTGAACTCACTGCTCAGTCGCAGAGGCAAGTTTCTGCAATTAACTTACGAAGCTAACTTCATTCAGAACGGCATCTTTGGTTCCACCGCAGGTTGGTGCTATCTGAACAAATACACAAAAGCAGGGAACATGATGTTCCTGATCTCCAGCGGAATTGGTACTCTTTTGACAGCGGTATCACTGGCGGGAATGCACGGTGGATGGCGAAAAATTGATACTGGACCAAATTCGCTTGCAGCCTTTCTGAACATGGGACAGGAGTACAAATTCTCTCCTATGGTTTCCGAGTTCCTGAATACAGCGGCACCGGATTCACCAAATGGAAAGTCGAGGAAAGACTACCTGCTCGATATATGGAAAAAATTCCGTGTCTCAAATATGTCACTAGAGAACCAAAAAAACAGAGAAAAACTGGCAGCACTGCCAAATGTCAAAAGCGACACCATAAAGATAGTTACGAATCGGATCAGCCTGCTGCAATCACTAAAGGCTGGACTTGAGGAATTCGATATCGAGCTCTATCAACTTGTGGGAGAAACTGAAGCGACGTCGCCGACAGCCTCGACCCGCATTGCGGACACGAGTGATGAAGGTCTGACCAGACCAGCTGCGGAAATTGCAAAACTGCTCGACGTACAAGCTCCATTGGACAATGTACGCTCTGGCGCAACTGGGCTAGCAAAACTTAGAATGCAAACGATGATCACTCGTCGCATTGTGCAGGCTCAACTTGATGTTCGCAGAACAGTTGACGAATTAGACAAAGAAATCGCAATCGAGCAGCAGCAACTAGATAAACTCAATCGGCAGCGAGATATGGCAGTTGCAATAGCGAACAACTGCAACTTCTTTCAACTCAACATACTTGCATTTTTGACGGACGGCATATTGGGATTGAGCGATGTTAAATATCACACCCTTTACGCAAATCGACTTAATGAAGTATCCGGCATGATGGTTGGTGGATTTGCTTTGCTATCGGCCATAAGCCAATTCGGTGGCATTAGAACAACAAAAACACCGCAGAACATGCTGGGATCCGCGTTCGGTTTAAACAACCGTTCAGAGGCAACGAAACTTTCGCCGCGCCTGATGACATATTTCAATTCCGTAGCACCAGAGAGTACAACAGGCATGACGAGGAAATCAGAGCTTGTGTCTTATTGGAAGCACGCGCGGGTTCTGAGTACGAACATCGAAAAGAGATCTGGATTGGAGCGCATCGCAGCAAATGGAAGCGCTCATCATTTCTGGTCCGAAACAATCAGACTGCTGACCAACCGCGTATTTGCACTTTACGATCTCCGCGCACAGATCGACACAATGGACTCAGGTCTAGCAGATCTCCTCCGAGCCGCCGGATAGTATCAACGTCCGGTCAGCCGATGAGCCAACCGGCAAACCCAGTCGGACAGGCTTGCGCAGGGAGCGTGACAGCTGCTCTGCCCGACCCCGTGCCTGCGAATCGCCAAGCCGTATGGAGCACGGAAGTTGATCTGCCCGACCAGTTCTCTGACAAATTGTTGCGAATCGACAAGCCGTATGGAGCGCGGACGTCCCGTCCGCCCATAAGTATGGGGAGCGGACATCTTGTCCGCTCTTAGACATTACCTTCTTGACCGAAACCATAAGATTTGCTCGGAGTTGGTAGACCAGCCAAGTTCATCAGGAAAAGTGTGCTAGTAGCTCGTCCCTTAGCACTCTTGTAGGACCCGAAGCTGCCTCGCCTTTAAGGTAGAACAGATGATAGTGAACCTGCGGAAGTTCGCTGAGTTTTCGTGCAATTAGTCCAGCTGGAATTGAGCAAGATGAGTTAACGACCGCTAGTCCAAATTCCAATTGAACGAATTTGAGCATAAGCTCCCATCCGCTGGCTTCGACCGCAACTTCCCAATCTACCCCGCTGCTCTGCAGAAGCATACTGAGCATCTGTCGATGAGGACGATCAGTCGGCGGAACTACCAGGCGCTGTCCTTGAAGATCTTTTAGCTTCAGTTTGCGTTTTCCTGCCAATTCATGCTTCTTTGGCATAACCAGAACTTGGTCAGCTTTGTAGAGAAGATGGGACTTGAAACCAGGTGGCGTTGACTCCAACGAAGCCACTCCTAACTGTGCTTTGCCTGACTGAATGGCATCCAATATGCCTTCCCTGTTCAGCGTGAGAAGTTGCAGACGAATCGATGAGTTACGCGAAAACAAGCGCAAAGGCTCAGCCAACAAGTACAAATAAGCCCCTTCACCTGAAGCAAGTACGACGGACTCACGTTTCTCCCCTGCGGTCAATTCTCCGAAAAACTCATGAGCTCTGCCAACGACCTCTCGTCCAAACCTGGACAGTTGTATTCCTTTCTGAGTCAGTTCAAGCCGCCTTCCGATCTTCCGATAGAGTGGGACATTTAATTGATTGGACAAATCCTGAATCTTTGCGAAAAGCGCTGGCTGAGAGATGTTCAAGGACTCTGCGGCGTGCGTGAAATTCAGCTTCTCCGCAAAAACAACAAACGCATTTAGTGTATCGAGACTTGGCAAAGCTACCATAACTTTTCCCTATAGCTGATAACTACATTATAGTTCCCCTTTATTCCTTTTTTACTACATTGTTTCTATAAACACATGGAGCAATAACGAATGAAAAACAGAAACAACATAATCGGAGTGGATATCGGTGGCGTGATCATCGGCAGAATCCACGATAAGGCGGACACCTCATTCTTCGGAGCTAACTATCTTGAGACTCCGCAAATTGAAGGAGCATTCGAGTCACTTCGAAATCTCACAGAAGCAGGCTTTCTTATTTATCTCGTCTCGAAATGCGGAAAAGAAGTTCAAGAGAAATCACTCAACTGGCTGGAACATCATTATTTCTTTGAAACAACTGGTGTCGAAAAGAGCAACCTACGATTCTGCAAGACCAGACCGGAAAAAGCTGGCATTTGCACAGAGCTGGGTGCCAACTATTTCGTTGATGACAGACTAGAAATACTCTCCTACCTTCATGATGTCGAACATCGTTTTCTTTTCAACGCCAACGATAAGGAAGTAATGCGTTTTGCCAGATTCGCAACCGAAGTACATCGCACTGATTCATGGGCGGAAATTGAGAAGATGATTATACCGAGTACGAGACAACTCAGGGGCGCATTACATGCGCCCTAAAAGCCGACGGAGATCTTTCAAGAACAATACGTTCCTGATCATTGAACTTGGCGAGACGGCGGTGAATATTAGCTGGCGTAATGCCCTCTAATCAGGAATCCTAATATAGTCTTTCGACACGAAATCCGTAAGCCAGACATGGTTATCACTGAGAAAAAAGATGGCACCATCCCGATGCATTGCGCCTGAGTCAATTTGAAGCAAAAGCGGCTTTCCATAACGACTTCCAACCGCCATTGCAGTGTCAATTGATTCAGTCAAATGCACGTGATGGCGCTGCCCTTTTATTAAACCTTTGGCTTTAATCGATTCTATAAAGCGAGCTGCGGTGCCGTGGTATAGAACCGGTGGAGGCTGTCGTTGTGCGTAGTTAAGATCGATCTCCACACTATGTCCCTGATTTGCTCTTATCCGCTCGCCCGCCTCATCAAAGGCAAAACGCTTTTTGTCGTTCTTCAACACGAGTTCCTGCAACTGTACAAGCGTGATCGCCTCGCCATGGGCAGCCAAAGCAGACAGGAGTAAATCGACCTCAACATAGCCATGAGGATCCAATTGCAGCCCAACTGAGTCAGGATGATGCCGCAGAATATATGAAAGCCGCTTACTAATCCTCTCTAAATTGCCTGACAAGTCAACTCTCCCGGCTACGGCGGCTCGCGCCTATGATACATCACCGTTAGATAGAGGGACGATGGCATAAAGAACGCCCAAAATGATATGCTCTATTGCTGATGTACCAGGACGACCGATACAGCTCGAAGGTTTGATTATGAATATACGGCGCTCGTTTTCACTATTGCTTTGCGCGTTTCTCTTCAGTGCCAATTCTGTTCTGGCAGTGGAAAGCACAATGCCTGTTAACAAATATCCCGAACTTATACGCCCTGAGTACGCATCAAAGTACACCTACACTGAGGACGGAGAGTTTGACGAAGCCTGCAATCTGCCGACCTATGAGTGGCTGCCGAAAGATCAACCGACAAAAGCTGTAATTATAGGAATCCATGGTCTTACTCTGCATGGCCGTCGCTTCAGAGTCTTAGCCCGCACAATGGCAGTAAATGGAATTGCGTTTATCGCCCCGGACATGTTGGGTTTTGGAAAGAACCGCTTTGAAGAGAAATGGCAGCATGAAGGCGGAAAGAAACATGCCAGAACGCGGGCGCATCATGAAAAAAGCTATCAAGCAATCGTAAACCTGGCGACAGCAGTCAGAAAGAAGTATCCGGATGTACCCATTTTGGTTGCCGGCGAGAGCCTGGGATGTACGTTTGCAGTACGTTTGGGAGCAGAGCATCCGGAACTTGTAACTGGTCTAATCTTGTCCGCCCCTGCGGTTAAAGTGAATCCATTAATGTATGCCAGCCCTGGCGACATTAAAGCCGGTTTGGCAGCTATAACGAATCTAAGTTTTATGGTCAACCTTAAAGGCTTTTTTACCAATCTGGTTTCAGGCCGCGCCGAGGTGGTCAACGAGATGATAGATGATCCATATATAGTGAAAGAACTCTCATTGGGAGAGTTGCTCTCAACAGACGAATTCGTTGAAAAGACAGTACAGTGGGGCAAAAAGATTGATACCTCGATGCCATTGCTAATAATTCAAGGCAGCGCGGACAAATGTGTTGTGCCTAAACATGTGACCGATTTGATGATGGTCATGCCGTCCCAAGACCAGCGTGTTTCCTGGCGCGGCAGCTTCGGGCATTTACAGCTTGAAACAGCTTTTATGCGAGCATCAATCATCGATACCATTGGAGATTGGTTGCAAGATCACAGCACGGAGAACCGTGCGAAGCTGGAAGAGCTCGAAAAAAATGTCGCTGATTTAGGTGGAACTTTGGTTCGCTAGATTAATTTGCTTTGCTCGACGAGCTGTCAACATCAATGCTAGACTGAAATCTGGACCTGAGGAAAAGCCAGTGACCACAAAGGTCGCCTTACAGATCCGGAAACCCCAAAAGCAAGCTTCGGGCGTGCCATACACATGTCGAAGATGCCCCTGAGAAGAGTCGCAGAGGAAGCAGCTCGCCTTATGGCTGCCGGCGCTGAAAATGAATATATTCACGCCAAGACACGCGCCCTTCAAATGCTAGGAATATCCGGACAAACTAGGTTACCGTCCAATCGAAAAATCAAAGATTGCATCGCGCGTCTTACTCAAGAGGAGCTCGGCGCCGACGAGGTGCACAGACGCCTACGCGCTATGAGACAGATCGCATATGATTTGATGACAGTGCTCGAAATGTTTGATCCATTCTTGATCGGCAGCACTCTTACCGGCGAAATTAGAAGAAGCTCTGATATCGATTTGCATGTCTATTCTGATGATTATGCAGAGGTTGAAGATCACCTTGCTATATTCGGATACGACGAAATTGATATTGAACAAGTAGAAAATCGCAAGGGAAGTTTTGTGCACTTACGATGGATGGAGCAGGGCTTCCCAATTGAGATTACGATCTATCCCTGGAGCTGGCGCACCGTAACGCTCTATTCATCCGTTACCGGCAAAATCATGAAGCGCGCTGACGTACATGGAGTAAGCAAATTACTTACACGCATGGAGCAAGAGCGACAAAAGAGCCGCAAACAAAGCGAGCACGATCAATCAATGGATATGCCGGCACCGCCACCGATGCAAGATCAATCTACCAATAATCAGACAAACGTTTAACCGAAGCATCGCGATAGGCGCGAAGCGCGTTGCAGCTAGGTATGGAGCGCGGACGTCCCGTCCGCCCATAAGTATGGGCAGAGGGCATCTTGCCCGCTCTAGCTAGCGCTCTGGGAAGATAGGAGTCGGCAAACCGACGCTCTCCGTGTTCGATTGAAAACAAACGGCTCTGTGAGGCTATAGGCGGACGGGACGTCCGCGCTCCATACTTAGGACAAATCTGCCTGGTCGATCTTTGGAGAGCCAGTCGCTAACTGCGATGCATGGCTTAGCCTGTTTGAGATAATTCGCTCGCCTGCATGAGCGCAGCCATCAACCTGGATCTTTTCCAATTCGCTTATTTATAGCCGATGTCAAAACATGAGGTTCATCGGTGCCAATGAAAATCTTTTTGCCATTGGCGTATGTAATTTCTACAGCATCTAATCCGTACACGTTAAAGAGCCAACCCGCGCCTACATAATGGATGCCCCAACCCATAATTGGTGAAGTGCGAATCGGCTGCACAGCGCTAATTCCGTCTAAAGGAAATGACTTCTTGATTGGTCCGTCACCGTATTGCACCCGGATCTTTTCAGAATCCACAGACACTGTGAGCGATCGAAAATTCAGCGCTGCCGCTCCTAAAACGCCCATGGTCAAAAACCGCAGAATCCACCCGGGCGGCGTCAGTCCTAGAGCCAAGCCGGCGATAGTAGCAACGGCAAGTACGTTCTCCGGCACCTTTTGAGTATGGCTGTATTCCATATAAACTCCTGGCTAAAGAATCAGCGGCTTTGAACAAACCACTCGTGTAAGCAAAGGAGGGTGGAGCAAAAGCCCACAAGCTCCGAAGCACATTTATCTAGATACCTGTTGGCGAAGATGCTACCATGCCGCTGGTCCAAATGTGTGAAAGCGTTAAGCAGCAAAAAGGTACAGATCCAATGCCTCCTCTTGAAAGACCCAAGAGAATCAAGCCCATAATCGGCGGGGTAATCTCGGGCGGGTTGAGCAAGCGCATGGGTCAGGCTAAGGACCGAATGCTCTTAGCCGACGGACGCAGCATGCTGCAGCATGTACTGGACACTATGCTCAACGTTTGCAAAGAAGTTATCGTCGCTGGTCCGGAACTGCCGGTTCACATACGGGAAGACGAGCGGATCCATTTCATCAAAGATAATTTTCCAGGACAAGGACCACTGGCTGGAGTGGAAGCAATATTGTCCACCGGTCATGCGTCGGGATATATCATCGCAGCTTGCGATCAACCAATGTTGAAAGAAGAGTTGCTCAAAATGCTCATTCCAGATGACGCCGAAATGCCCTGCTTCTTTGATCTTGCAGAAAGTGGCATAATGCAGCCATTTCCTGGCTACTACCCGGTTAATTGGTTAGCGGATATTCGAGATTCTCTTCGGAGAAATCGGCGCTCACTAAAGGCGTTGATCGCGGACTCCGATGTGCTTTTAAAGCCTATCGATCCCGACCTGGCACTTTGTCTTAAGAGCATAAACACTGCAGAAGATATCAAATCATTTAAGTGAATTGCAGGCAACGCCAGTTTGAGTTTGAATTCAGCTTAGACAAATGGATGGCTTCAGTAAGCTATACTTAGAAGCGCATCACAAGCCGAAAGACACAGATCCACATCGGTATGCTTTCGATATAAAAGCAGCTAATAGCTGATACAGTTTCATATATAAAAGCCTGGAGGAAAGTATGGTTGACAAAGTTACTCTCAAAGTAAAAAGGTTGCCACACTGCAAAGATATGCCGAGATACGCCACTCCGGGCTCAGCTGGAATGGACCTCACTGCAGCGATTTCGGAGCCGTACATACTTAAGCCCGGCGATCGATACGCAATGCCGACAGGAATTATCATCGAAGTCCCTCCAGGTTATGAAGGGCAAGTTCGCCCGCGCTCCGGTCTTGCATTCAAGGCTGGCATCAGCCTGACGAATTGCGTTGGCACCATAGATAGTGACTATCGGGGCGAAGTAAAAGTACTTCTGATTAACCACGGAAAAGCCGCATATACTTTTGAGCCGGGTGAGAGAATTGCTCAACTATTAGTGACGCCAGTACCGCAAGTCGATCTGATTGAAGTCGATGAACTGAGCGATACCGAAGAACGCGGCGCAGGCGGATTCGGTTCCACCGGGCGTGGAATGCTAGCGGCTGGCGCCCAGAAAGCTTAAGCTAATTATTTCTCACTTTTGGCGACAACAAGAGCAATCAGCAGACGACAACCTCGCGAACCCGCTTGCAAAGCCGTTCAAGCCCACATTAGCTGATAGAGACGACCGCTATTCCCCGTGCGTCATGCTTCATAGCAATCAGATGCAGAGCCACTCTGGATCGGTTAAACTTTTTATTGACTAAAAAAATCTGCTTAAATTTTACGCACTCCCGTTTAAGGAGTGGCAGAGGAGTTTTGTGATGGCCGACAAGAAGAAGGTAATCATTGGCGGAATCAATGGCCGGATGGGTCGAGCTAGTTCTCGCCTTCTTTTAGATTCTGATGAATTTGAAATTGTCGGGGCATATGGCAAGCATGATGCAACTTATGTCGGTCAAGACCTCGGTGAGTTGCTTTCCATCCCAAAAACCGGCATTACTATAAGCAAAAATTTCCAGAGCGCGAACGCTACGAGCAAAGCCGACATTTTGCTGGACAACACTCACGCAGGTCCTTCAATTGCTGCGGCAAAAGAAGCACTCAACGCCGGTTGCCGTCCGGTGTTGGGTACCTCCGGAATCACCGAAGAGCAGTTTAAAGAACTCGGCGATCTTGCACGCCAGAGAAAACTGGGTGCGCTTATTATTCCGAACTTCTCTATCGGTGCGGTTCTGATGATGGATTTTGCCAGACAGGCTGGTGCCTATTTTGAGAATGTCGAAATTGTGGAGATGCATCACACGAAGAAATTGGATGCACCTTCAGGTACAGCTATGCATACCGTAAAAAAATTAGCCACTGCACGCGAGTCCTTCAATCGCAAAGAAGTTGAAGAACACGAAATGTTAGAAGGATCCCGTGGCGGTCTGGGGCAGGCTGGGGTTCGAGTTCATTCGCTGCGCTTGCCCGGGTTGATTTCACATCAAGAAGTTATTTTTGGATCGCCTGGCGAGCTATTAACGGTTAGACACGACAGCTTCAACATGGATTGTTTTTTGAATGGCATTTTACTGTCATTGCGATTTGTCAGCACAATCGACGAGATGTTGGTTGGCCTGGACAACGTATTAGGTCTGGGAAACACGAAAGCCCGCGTTGCAGCGACTACAGCAAAGTAGCAGGAGGAGAACATGTCTTCGTCAAAAACCCCCATAAATGTAGCCATCTTGGGAGCCACAGGACGGGTTGGACAGGAACTGATCAAGGTACTTGAAGAACGAAAGTTTCCAGTCAAGGAATTTCGTGCACTTGCATCTGCTCGTTCCAAAGACAGTAAGGTCATGTTCAACGGCAAAGAATATTCGGTTCAAGAGCCGAGCGAAGAAGCCTTCAAAGGCATCGATCTAGTTCTGGCATCAGCAGGAGCCGATATCAGTGAGAAACTGGCGCCATTGGCTGTTAAGCAAGGTGCCTGCGTCATCGACAATTCCAACGCATTTCGTATGGATCCTTCAGTACCATTAGTGGTGCCAGAGGTAAATGGCGAAGCATTGAAGCAGCACAAGGGAATCATCGCTAATCCGAACTGCTCAACAGCTCAGCTGGTTGTAGTTCTAAAACCATTACATGATGCAGCCGGGCTCAAGAGAGTAATCGTCTCAACCTATCAATCGGTAAGTGGCGCCGGAAAAGAAGCAATGGAAGAACTAGAGCTTCAAACAAAAGCAATTTCAAATGGTGGAGAATACAAGCCGCAAGTTTTCCAACACCAGATTGCATACAACCTGATCCCTCATATCGACAAGTTTCTACCGAACGGTTACACCAAGGAAGAAATGAAAGTTGTGCAGGAAACGCAAAAGATTTTGGGACTTTCGGATCTACCAGTTACTTGTACAGCGGTTCGGGTTCCTGTAGTAATTTCACACAGCGAATCCGTTCTGGTTGAGCTCGAAAAAGAACTCAGCCCAGAGAAGGCGCAAGATATTTTGGCAAAGAGCCCAGCCGTAGAAGTAGTGGACAATCCATCAGAAGCGCTGTATCCAACACCGCTTGAGGCTGCTGGAAAAGATCCTGTTTATGTCGGTCGCATCCGCGTCGACACATCGTCCAAGAATGGATTAAACATGTGGGTAGTCGCCGACAACCTCAGAATTGGTGCCGCCTTAAATGCGGTGCGAATTGCAGAGTACATGCTGGAACATAACTTGATCCGCAGCATGGTGAATGCCTAAGAACTTGGAAACACGTTAATGCCATTGATTGCATAACGAGGTAAGAATTGTGATTAAAACAACAGGCGATATTTTCGGCAGAGTGATGACGGCGATGATCACTCCATTTGACGATGACTTGAACATCGACTACAAAGCAGTGGAGAAGATTGTCGCACATCTGATCAGTACTGGAACCAGTACGATCGTAGTATCGGGCACAACGGGAGAAAGCCCGACGCTAGATGAAACTGAGAAGAAGGACCTTCTAAAAGCTGTCGTCGAGATAGCTGCCGGCAAGGTAAAGATCATAATGGGCACAGGCTCTAATGATACGCGCAAATCGATCAAATTGAGCCTCGAGGCTGAAAAGCTCGGCGCAAATGGCTTGCTTTTAGTAGCTCCCTACTACAACAAGCCCAGCCAGGACGGACTCAAAGCACACTTCTCCGCGATAGCGAAAGAAACGTCTTTACCGATCATTCTCTACAATATTCCGGGACGCACCGGGATCAATCTCACAGCCGAAAGTACATTGGAACTGGCGGAAAGTCACAAGAACATCGTGGCATTGAAAGATTCAACCGGATCGGTAGAACAAGCCCAAGAAGTTGGCAGACTTGCTCCTGCTCATTTCAGAGTTTACTCAGGCGATGACAATCTGACCCTGCCTTTCCTTTCAGTTGGCGCCTGCGGTGTAATAAGTGTCGCATCCCACGTGATCGGAAACGAAATCAAGCGAATGATAGAGGCGTTCTACGAGGGCAAAGTAGACGACGCGCGAGCAGTGCACTATCTGCACCTCCCGTTGTTCAAGGGTTTGTTTGTCGCGCCAAATCCAACTTGCGTGAAGTATGCCATGGCGAAATTGGGACTTTGCAAGGAGAACCTGCGATTGCCGCTGGTTCCACTCAGCGATAGTCAAAAGAGTTTCATGGATCAGTTGTTGCAAGAACTCAAACCGGTAGCTGGTGTTAAGAAATAAACGGAGTCAATGGTGTCATCTGAAAAGCCACAATCAACCTCGTCTTCGCTGGGCTCCCCAGCCAGTCTCAAAGCCATTCCCTTAGGAGGCTTGGCTGAAATCGGCAAGAATACAATGGCTCTCGTGTACGGCAACGACATGATCCTCATTGATGCCGGACTCGGGTTTCCATCTGAAGATATGCTAGGTGTGGACATCGTTCTTCCTGATTATTCGTTCTTAAAAGAACATCAGTCCAAAATTCGCGGCATCGTAATCACGCACGGACACGAAGATCATATTGGCGGCATTCCTTATATCCTCAAGGACATCGATATTCCGGTGATTTATGGACCGGCGCTAGCAATGGGGCTTCTCGAAGAAAAACTCAATGATGTAGGTCTGCAAGATCGCACAGTACTTCGTCAGGTGAAGCCACGCCAGCAAGTGAAACTAGGATGCTTCGGTGTGCAATTTATTCGCTGCACACACTCGATTGCTGATTCCTATAGCGTGATAATCAGAACGCCAATTGGAAATGTTTTCCATACTGGTGACTTCAAATTTGACTTCACGCCTGTCGATGGTGAGCTCTTCGATTTTGCGGCGTTGACTGCAACGCAAAAGGAAGAAGGCATTCTATTGCTGATGAGTGATAGCACCAACACAGAGCGGGCAGGTTATACACCTTCTGAGCGAACAGTTTGGAAAAAACTTGACGAAGTGTTCGGTGCTGCAAAAAACAGAATTATTGTCACCACCTTTGCCAGCAATGTGCACAGGATGAGGCAAATCATTCAAGCTGCCATAAAATACGAGCGCAAGGTCGCAATTCTCGGTCGTTCAATGCTCAATCTAGCTGGAATAGCAAGAGAATTAGGGTACATGAACTTCCCTGACGGTTTACTTTTGAAGATTGAAGAGATCAATCAATTGCCACGCGACAAGGTGGTGATCATGACGACCGGGAGCCAGGGCGAACCACTATCTGCTCTCACGCGGATTGCTAAGAACGAGCACAAACAAGTAAAGATTGTGCCAGGCGACACGGTGATCATCTCGGCGACACCAATTCCCGGGAATGAACGCTCAATAGCCAACACGATTAACGAACTTTTCCTGCGCGGCGCTAATGTGATCTATGGAAAAGGAGCAGGTGTTCACGTTTCTGGACATGCTTGCAGAGAAGAGCAGAAATTGATGATCAACCTCTGCAAACCGAAGTTTTTCATGCCTGTTCACGGCGAGTATCGCATGTTGGTAAAGCACGCAGAGCTTGCCACTGAATGTGGTGTATTAGAAGAAAACACGTTTGTGATGGAGAACGGCGATGTTCTCGAACTTTTCAAAGATCGCGGAGCTAAAATTGGCACAGTTAAAGCCGGTATCACTTTGATAGACAACTCCACATCATGGCCGATTGATCTTCAAACAGTAGAAGAACGTCAACTTTTAGCAGAAGACGGTGTCGTTAACATCAGCCTGACAGTAACGCAGAACAAAGAAATTTTGGTTGGACCGGACATCAGCATTCGTGGCATTATTCTGCCAAAAGCCACCTCTCCCGAGGAGTTTTTGGAACAAATGAAAGCCGATGTTTTAGAGATCTTCGAAAAAGAAAAAGCTTTAAAGAAGTTGAGCGGAAACGACCTCAAGAGTTTCTTGATCGGAGCCATCAACAAGAACTTCGAAACACGCATGAAGTTTCAGCCACTGGTGCAAATCTTGATCCAGGAAGTAAGCGTCAAAGGCGCCACTACCATCAAAGAATCACAAACTCAGTCAAAGCAAAAACTCTAGTCCACGGAAAAGTGACTAGCTAGTAATTACCACTTGAGTAAGCTGCAGCTACGCATGGAGCGCGGACGTCCCGTCCGCCCATAAGCGCGAAGCGCGTTGCAGCTCCGCATTCGAAGGTCCGCGAGAGGTAGAGTCTCCCTAAAGCTGTGGCGTAGATAGAAGAATTTGCATATAGGCGGGCAGGATGCCCGCGCTCCATACGTTTCCCAGCCGAATCAAAAAGGATGCTCCAGCAGTGTTTGCATTCGCAGCTGCAAAATGAGATCGCCAGCAGTAGCCTATGCGTCGCCCGCGTTTAGCAATTAGTTGTTTTGCGGGTTCATCTGGAAGGCAATTTGGCGCCAGACTTTGATTATTCGCTCTTCAAAATAGGTGTTCGGCCACATCTCGATCTTGTAATGATCATCGCCTTCGAAGCCTAAATCATCTGTGGAATCCAGGTTACTCCAGAAGATCCGTAATCCATAAGAACCGGGCGGTACGGTGATCTTACTTGCTTCGTC
Organism: Candidatus Obscuribacterales bacterium; assembly: GCA_019747875.1. Lineage (GTDB taxonomy): Bacteria > Cyanobacteriota > Vampirovibrionia > Obscuribacterales > Obscuribacteraceae > JAIEPM01. Next base: position 20,144 of record JAIEQI010000008.1, on the reverse strand, counting down.
AAATGATTCCGTGCAACCGCTGATCAGCAGCTCGCCCGACGGCACTTCAATATTGCATTGAACAACATGATCGTAGTCACTGCAATCCGGATCTGTGTAGATCTCCTTATCATCCATTCGGTCGGAATTGACCTCAATTGTCAATTCCACATCCAGGTCTCGAACTGTTCCGAGCCCAAGCACGCTATCACCTACGACATAGAGCTGGGTCAGGAGAGCGTCATTCCATGATTCTGGAAAATCAGATTCTTCTTTTAGATCCTGTATCTGTATTTGAAAGTTGTCTGCAAAAACGATGAGCTCATGCACAGTCTTCATGTTGAAACCGCCAAACTTCGACAGTCTCAATTATAACGCATCCAATCTAGCTTGCTTTGCGTTGGCTATCGCGCTGCATGGCAATTGGCTCAGGCAACGCTTCAAGTGAAATTGGATCTGAAACTTGACCCGAGCTCAAATTACTGGTTACCAATTCCTCGGATGATTGCTCCACCGCACATGCTCCCACAAGTAGTGCAGACTGCCGCTCAGCAAGTTTCGACCAATCGCGACTACAAGTAGAATAAAGTACGGCAAGACGATCGGCAAGAGCGCCCAAACCAGCCCGCAAGAAGCAAACCTCTCTATGCATCCTATCGCTTAGAGCTCGCCAAATTGTGCTTGGATTCGATTCGGAACTCTGGACATACTCATCCAAAGAGATAGCTTTGCCAACACAGATACGCGCCGTTTTTCCATCAGGCGAATAGTAGATCGCCGCCGGTAAGAGTGGAACATCCAAGCCCGCTTTTGCCGAAGCCAAAGCTATTTTTGCAGTTCCTGTCTTAAATGTATGCGTGGAGCCGTCATAGAATGTGTTTCCTTCAGGAAACACGACCACGCCCTGGCCGCGCTTGAACATTTCAATTGAGTGTCCAACCAAATCATATCTGGGATCTGCTGGAAACGCACCCATCGACACTAGAACACTACCCTGCATTCCACGAAGCTCGTTTGGTGACACCATGAAATTCGAAGGTCGCGCCAAGGTTCTATAAACGACCAATCCATCCCACCTCGAACAGTGGTTAGAAACAAGAAGAAAGGGACCGTTTTTCGGAATGTTTTCTTGCCCGCTGATTTCAAAATCTCTAAACCTGATGCTTGTAACTATGATATTAACTAGGTTCCAGAAGGCATAGACGAAAATATTCTTTCGATCAGCCAGTTCCTTCTTTTTCTTACGTAACGCCAGCATAACGCCTCCACGAAAAATCCCGACCACAAAAGAGGCGCATGCCTCTCAGAAGTCGACTGGGTTGTGTGTCCTTATGCTATTAAGATACCGAAAAGCCGAAAGTCTCAGGAGGAGAACAGAACAGTTTACCTACTGTGGTGTTTATCCCTATTTGATTCGCCTGACTCGTTTTGCCAGAAAAATATCCGGTTTTCCAAGCCCATTAGCGTCAGGAATTACTCCGCACAAAGAAAAGCCGAGCCTTTCATAAAAGATGTAGGGGTGGTCTTTAAGGTTCTGGATAGCCGCTAATTTTGCAAGCGGGTCAGGATAGAGGTTCTGCCCATACAGATTCGTCTGTCCGCTCTCGTCATCTGTACCAACCCAGAGGGTGAGACCACCGTGTTCGACGATTCGACTCTCGATATCTATAATCAGCGCAGTTCCGACTCCAGCCTTACGGTGCTCTTTGTGCACGACAACCGGATGAAGCTCCCAAGTGTTGCCGCCATACTGCCGGATCGCCGCTGCCCAACCCAACACGGTATGGCCCTCGATGGCGACTATGGAAATGCGCCCAGGTCCGAATGAATCCTCGACCTCGTCCATAGCATCACGCATAGTCGGCCACGAACCGGGTGACATGTCGGCAAAGCCTCGAAAGAGCAACTCTGCCGCTTGCTCTTTAATCGTGATGTCTTCTTTTTCCAGTTCCCGTATTTTCACGAGCTATTGTCATCACCAGCGGTATCAGACTAGAAAACCATATCACAAAAAAGAACTTCCCCCCGAATGGGAGAGGGGGGAAGGACTTCTTGTGGTGGATTAGGTAAGGAGGAAACATGCCTCCAGTCTCCAAGAAGACCGGCTGCACTCCTGTGGCACCTATAATACCAGCCGAAAAAAAGGGGAGCTGTAAAAAACTTTGAAGTTGACAACCGTGGAGTTCACGTTGACAACAAGGCTTTTACTTGCCACTGTCACTTTACTACCTGATCAGGAAGGGTGGTATTGCTTTGACAAAAAGTCTGATTGCAAAGAGATCGTACTAAGCAGCTAGCTAAAATGTAAGAAGCATTAAACCGGGCTAAGCCAGGAGGGGAGGAGCTTAGCCCGGTTCAATAGGTGTGCGCTGAGTGGACTCGAAGCAAACCTGTTGACTTCTCTTCTTTCCGAAAGAAGTCATGTAGAGCGCCAGCATCTTGCCGACTTCAAGCTGTTCGATCTAGGGAGCATAGGTATCTTGCTGGCTTCGAAAGATAGAAAGCTATTTTCATGCGGTCATTCTCAGAAGGGGCGAGGCCATGCTTCGCCCGTGGACAGGTCGAGAATTTGGAGCAGGGTTCAACATGTTTTTGACGACCATGGCATCGCCCCTACTGAGACTGAGCGCAATTCACGTTTTGATCTCCTTTTTGAGTTTTGTTAGCGACATGGGGTTGGTTTTTGAGCGACCTTCTCAAGCTCCGCATGACCTCCGGTTGGATCACCGGCGATCTTCCCAACCTGATCGGCTGGCTTGCCGTTGCCAAACTGATCTGCATATCTCGGATCTTGCGGCGCGCCTAGCTTCCGCATTTCCTCAGCGTTGTAGTCTGAAGCAAATGGATCCGTAAAGATTACTTCGTCAACATTGCCTTCTTTATTAGCGGTGCACTTGTACCGAAACTCATTTACCAAAAACATCGAACCGTTGATGTTTCCCTCAGATGGCGCAGCATCCGCCTGTCGAACATCATTTATCTGCAGTAGATTTTCCATAATTTCCCTTCCTCGCTGAACCGAATGTTCAATCCATGCGAAGATACTAAGCTCGCCTTGTGTTGGAACTGGGATCGATCTGTGGCGAAAGAGTGGCGACCACATTAAACGATCCGCAAGCAGATCGACTCAACTTATGTGCAGGTTGGAAGCTGGCGCTCCCAACCAGCGGGCAGAAGATCGTCATCTAGTTTTTTGAGAGCGATTCACTTTTTTTGAGAGCGATTCACTCTTTCAAGTTCGGTTCGATTCTGAGAGTGCCGGCATCTTTCTGTCCGCTAATTTTTTGAGCGATTTTTTGCAGGGTGACGCATGGCGTCGCCTCTTCGGTGTATGGAGTTTGGCTTGAGGTAGGGCTGACGCGTCACGCTGAAATGAAACGAGCAATTTGCTCTTTGGGAGTTCGGTTCGATCCTGGGAGCGCCGGCATCTTGCCGGCTTCGATCTTTTGAGAGCGATTTGCGCTGTTGGTAGCAGCGACAGGGCAGCTATTTCGGCAGCCGGAAGCGATAACCAACTCGCGGGATGTTCTCGATTACTGAATCAGCCTCGTTGTCACCGGAGTCGAGCTTCTTGCGTAGGCGTTTGATCGAAGTACGCAATGCGTCAGAGCCCGCTTCACTTTCATCGTTCCAAACGCGATTAAGCAGAGCCTCAGAACTGAATACTATGTCAGGATTGCGCATAAAAAATTCGAGCAGCGCAAAATCGCGCGGCATCAGTTGAATCTCGGCACCATCTTTTGTCAGTCGATGTTTTTGCGTATCAAGGCGCAGGCTACCCAATTCCAAAACATTGGAAACAACCACAGCCGGACGACGAAGTAATGCTCTTACACGAGCAGATAATTCTTTCAAACTGAATGGCTTGGTCAAATAATCATCGGCGCCAACGTCTAACCCCGCAATTTTATCGGCCATTGAATCCTTCCCGGTCAACATTAAAATCGGCATAGCGCCTTGAGAAGCGCGATAGTTACGGCACAAATCCAACCCTGACATGCCCGGCAGTTCCCAATCAAAAATCCCTAAATCGAATGTCTGCGCCTTTAGCCGGTACGAAGCGTCAGCACCGTCATCACAATGTATGACTTCAAAATGCTCCGACTTCAGCCAATTGCTGACGGTTTCAGCAATCTGGAGATCATCTTCGACCAGTAGTATTTTTGCCATAAAGCAACTCTTCGAGGGGCGAATTGGGCATAGCAATGACATAGTACCAGCACTTTTGCATCCTTTTTCCTTTTCAGTGTCAAACTCTTCAACTCAAAAGATAAAATCGCATTCGCCCGGATTTCTTAGCTCTCCATTGCTTCGTCCGATCATTGCTGCTTTTTTGTTCTTGATCGCTTTGGAACTTGCGCTCGTATTTTATCTGCTTCACGACATCCGACAAGCAGAACAGACCGCACAGCGCGAATATCAGTATCTGAGCGCGGCACACAGCTGGTCTGAGCTGGCAGACCTGATGAGAACGCACCGAAGAGTAGTTGATGCCACACGCACGGATGAAGACATTGTCGCAGCGAAGGAAAAGCACAATACTAGCCGAAAGGCAGTGCAAGCCGCAGCCATGGTTGTACATGATACTTTCGAAAAAACAGGAAAACTCGATAGCAGACAAATTCTCAATGCGATACAAGTCTGTCTTCAATGCACCACAGAAATGTATGACCCGCGAAAAACTCCAGCGCAAAGAGAACGATGGTATCAAGGTTATCTAAATTCTTCCAAAATATTGTATGAAACAGCGTTGGCACAAGTCAGAACTATTCATGCAGAAATTGGTGATGAAAAGGTCTCACAATATCGCGAAGAATCTCTACTTGCCTGTTTTCTGATCGTAGATTTGATTATTTGTGTTTGCCTTGCCTCATTTATTGAAAAACAAATATCGAAACCACTCAGCAAACTCGCGAAGAGTTGCCAAAAATTGATGACCGGCGAAATCCTACCATCTCCACCAAAGCAGCGAAATGAGATTGACTTCTTACAAGAGACATTTCACGAAATGTCAGTCAGCATAAACAAACACGAACAAGGGCGCAGAAGCTACATCGAACTTTTCAAACAGATGCATTCTTCGCGACTCTTGCGCATTCAAGAACTGATTAGCGATCTGGCACGGCGCTCCATCAAGCTCAGGTTTAGTAAGCTGGAGATACTTGAAAGCAATGTGAATAGAACACTTTATCTCCTTGACACAATGACACAGGGACTTGCATTTAATGAGGGATCGAAATTAACTCCGAAGTTCGAAAACAGCAGCAGCACAGAGCTATTTCAAACCGTCCAATCAACGCTTGCATTCATGCTAAAAACCAAAGCGATCACTTTAGTGATCCAAGATCCGGACTGCAAGCTTTCATTCGATCCGCACCTGTTGAGTCGCGCGGTTACAAATCTGCTAGGGAACGCTTGCAAGTTCTCGCCGAAATCATCACAAATAATTCTAGCTGGAAAAGTTGAAGGTGAAAAATTCCGGTGCGAGATCATCGATCAAGGTCCGGGAATTAGCAAGGAACAGCAAGAAAAACTATTCAAGCGATTCAGTCAATTAGAACATAATCAGAGCGGAGGTGGAGGCAGCGGTCTCGGTCTGTTAATCGCAAAGCAGATTGTCGAAAGTCATAATGGCATGATTGGATGCACAAGCGAAGAAGGAAAAGGAACAACTTTCTGGTTTGAGATTCCTCTTTCGCAGGCTGCCATTGGATCCTCTATAAGCTCTCCAAATGGCAGCCAACAAGCTCCTCTTGAAACTGCAAAATTAGGAAGCATACGCACGAGTTTTATCGTCATCTTGCTTGTCTTCGTAATTTCGCAATTTGTCATGGCCTTTCAATTGAACTCCAGCTTGCAGCAAGTAGCAAGAAGAGCTAACAACTATGCAAAGCAGAAAGTATCGATAGTTGAAACACAGAGATTCATCGCACTCTTTTTTAGCTGGAGACAAAGATCATTTGAGGCCGCTGTTGCACGAAACAAACGAGCTGTAGTTGCACTATTCCCTTTGTTTTTGGAACAGACAATAATTTCAAAAAAATTACTGGAAAAAGCTCCGCCGAATTCAAAGACGAAGCAGATTTTCACCAGCATTCATCAGAAGATGACGTATTTGCAAAACCTCGCGCCAAAAATAATGAACAGTGAATCACTGCCTCCTATTCAAGCCTTTCCGCTACTAACCACCGTAGACGAAACTAGCAAGCGAATTGAAAATGATCTGTTCAAAGCGCTAGAGATACAGAACGCTGCTCTCGACCGTAGTTATGATTTGACCACCGAATTGAGAGAGACTGTGAGCAAACTGCTAATTACAACCCTGATCATCAATTTGGTCTTGATCGCAATTCTGTTTCTTGCCTGCATCAGTATCATTAAGAAGCTCGCTCATGTCAACGAAAAGGCTCGCGCCTTTGCGCGCGGCGAAGATCCGGTTCCTTCAATCAAAGGAAACGATGAACTCACATTCTTGGACAAGAGCTTGTGCAAGGCTGCACACTCGATCAGGGAAGCCGAAGCGCAAAGACGTGAGTTGTTAGCGATTATCAATCATGATTTGCGGACACCTCTGTCCGCAATGCTGATGGGATTTGAACTTCTCAGCATGGAGAGCGAGCAGTCTCAAGAAGATCTACAAACAAGTGAAGATAGCAGAGCAAAAATCGCAAGCGCAAACAACGACATTCAATTTCTGATTAAGCAAATTAGCGATCTGCTAGATCTCGAAAAAATGGAATCTGGAGCGCTGGAGCCAGATTCGGCTGATCTAGTACTTGAAGAGCTATTAGAGGACACGGTCGATTCGCTCGAGGCGACAATGGGCACGAAAAAAATCGATTTTGTTCGAACAGAAAACGCCGATGACATCTGGGTGCGCGGGGAAATATCATTGCTCAGGAGAATTTTCGAAGCGGTAATCCAAAATGCCATGGCTTACGCACCGCCAAGCTCCCCGATCAAGCTGAGCATAGGTGGGGACGATCGCTGGGCCATTATCAACGTTAGCGACAACGGTCCAGGCATCGACAGGGAGCTGCTTCAACACATTTTCGATCGCTTCCGTTTCTCAGGCGGGCTGCCTTTAACTGGCGTTGGCATTCCGCTTGCGTACAGACTGGCTAAAATCCACGGCGGAAGATTGGAGATTCAATCTTCCCCGAATGATGGAACAAGCGTTTTAATTTTTCTGCCTAGACTTGTTAAGCAGCTTAAGAGCGCCGCTTCGTCCCCATAGGCGGCAAAGACTTGACGATGGTTTTTGGTGCAACGGCCCGAAAGCTTTCGTCCAACCAATAATGCAACATTTCGAGCGGAAATTCCTCAGCGTATTTAAAGAACGCCGTTATCCAGCCATATTTGCCAAGCCCATAATTGGACTCCTCTACACCGGGCATGCTCAAAGCCTGGAATCTGGAGTTAGTTAATTTGAGTGTAAGCCACATGCCATTTTCGGCGAAGGACATCCAGCAGAATGTTTTATTCTTCACCTTGAAGGCCGAGTGTCCCCACGGGAAGTCTTCAGTCGTTTCAGGGTACGCGAGTGCAGCCTTGCGAATCATTTGAGCGCGGGCATTCGAGCGCCCTCCAACGTTTTTCTTTGCCGATCTTTCGTCCGAGACTATTACCTTTCCTGTCTCTTTTGAAGTCCTCTTTATTTTGACCGTATCTGAAGAAGATTTCGCGGAGGGTTTTGAAGCTTGTTTGGAAGTTGATTTAGAAGCAGATTCAGGAGTTGTCTTTGAAGCTGGTTTTGAAGCTGTCTTTGAAGCTGGTTTTGAAGCTGTCTTTGAAGCTGTCTTTGATGCAGGCTTTGATTCTGTCTTTGATGCAGGCTTTGATTCTGTCTTTGATGCAGGCTTTGATGCCGGCTTTGACGCTGGCTTTGACGCTGAAGCTGCTATCTTTAACGCAACCTCTAACGCTCGTCGTGATGCTGCATCTAAGCTCTCTTTTTTTGATGTCTTTTTTGAAACCGGTTGGGCCGTAGGTTTCTTCGAAACCCTTTTCGAAGCTACCTTAGGTTTCGACTCAGCTCTTGATGAGCCGATCTTGGACTTCGGCGATATTGCTTTTGGTTTTGCCGGCTTGGACTTTGATTTGGACATAGTCTTTTTAGAAGCGGAAGTCTTACTTGAAGTTGAACGCGAAGCCATCTTGACAGCACCTTATCTCGGAAGTTCTCATAAAATACCACCGCCGATAACTGAGATCTATATCGACCTTATTAACCGAGCTGAAAATTGCGAAGGTGCTCGGAATAGCTCCTGTATTCCGAGCACCTATAAGTTGTTGTTCGACAAATTACCGAACGAAGCTTATTGTTTCCCCCAAAGTGTCGAGAGACCTCCGCCTTGAGAAATATCAGGGAAGAGTGTGTCAAGGGAGAAATTAGTCGAAGTACCGCTTCCTAAACTTGATGAAGATCCGGGCATTGGACCTGCCATTGCTGCACTTCGTTGTGCGCTGCCGGTAGTAGTCTTGCCGGAGGCTACAATCTTTATGTTAGCTGGGCAAAAGACGAAGACCTGTTCGGTCATTTTGTGGAAGTCGCCATCAAGAGCAGCAGATGCTCCTGCAACGAAATCGACAAGTCTATTTGCATCATTTTTCTTGAGTTTTTCCAGACAGATGGTTGTTGCATTTCTGGAACGAAGCGCCTCAACAATATCGAGTGCTTCTTCAAAACTCACTGGTTGAAACATCGATATCTGTGTTGACAGTCTACCGCCGACTGCACCACTGGCGGTGACAGCGGGCGGAGAATTCAAATTCCTCTCCGCAATCGGAGGGAAGAGTTCTACTTCTCGCTTCGCCGGGCGACCACTGCTGGCAGGCGGAGAAGGCTTCTCCGGATTCGTTTCCTTTGGTTCTTGAGACATAGGCTCCCTGCGCTTTCCGAACACGAACAATTTCTCCTCATTGTATATTTTTCAGATCAATTGGCAAGTGGCCAACGCGTCTATTAGTAAGATGGCAGCAATATATCACAAAGGATCTTTTAAGAGATAGTCCCCCAAAGCCTGTGAAACAACGAGATCGAGCGGCTGCGTAATCTTCAAATTGTAAGCTGGGCCTGGAACTACGCGGACTTCATGTCCTGCCCACTCCAATAATGCAGCATCATCCGTGGTATTAAACCCAAGCTGGCGAGCTTCAATGTGCGCCGACAGCAGATTCCCAAAACGCCCTGCCTGAGGGGTTTGCACGGCGACGAGCTGTTCGCGAGGAATAGTTTCTAAAACTTTGTCGCCAACGACCCTTTTTACAGTATCAGACACAGGAGCACCTACAGTGCAGGCATCATATTCGATGGCATGCTTAATGACACGCTCGACAGTTTCAAAATCCAAAAAAGGACGAGCCGCGTCATGAATCAGAACGAAATCAGGATGTTCGCCGACATCTTTAATATGAGATAGAGCCTTGAACACTGATTCCTGACGGGTTTCGCCACCGGCAACAAGTTCCAGCTGTTGGCGAAGTTCGAACTTTTCACACAAGCTCTTGGCTTCATCTGAAAGTAGCTCCAGAACCGCAGATGGTGCCACAAGAATTATCCGACGCACCAAATGATGTTTGCTTATATTGAAAAGCGACCACCAATAAAGTGGTCGCCCATGCAGTTCTAGAAATTGTTTGGCTTTGCCAGGCTCATTCGTGGACCCGCTGGAGAACCTGCTGCCAGAGCCACCAGCGGCCAGTACTGCAGCGAATTCAAGCCCTGAATGTGGGGACATTAGTTAGCAGCCGGATCGAAACTTTGCTCAGCGATCGCGGGATTTGCAACTGGCACAGGAAGTGATTCGTTTTCCTCATCTGGAGCGAACGACACCAGATCCTCGGACTTAACAGATGTGCTTGTTGTTTCTGTTGTAGGCGTCGGTGAAGCGACGGGAGAAAGCAGAGTTTCTTCGGCGTTAGAAGCCGGCGGGACGCCGGCGCTCCCGGGATCGCTGCCTGCTTCAGCGGACGGAGTCATCACTGGAGTCGTTTCCGCGAACGGAGTCATCGATGGAGTCGTTTCCATTACTGGAGTCGTTTCCATTACTGGAGTTGTTTCCATTACTGGAGTTGCTTCCATGGCTGGAGTTGCTTCCATGGCTGGAGTTGCTTCCATGGTTGGAGTTGTTTCCACAGAAGTGTCGGTGGCTTCGACAGCTGCGCCATCGGCTGGAGCAAACAAGGACAATTGCTCTTCCTTGTCTTTCTTTTTCATCTGACGTTTTAGATACTGGCGAAGCGACTTGCCATCTTTTGTCAGCCTGAAATACTCCTGGAACTTTTTCGTGGTCGATAACATTGGAGAACGAGCTTTGTCATCCTCGCGCTTGAGAACCAATTCGCGGGCAACCAATTCCTTTATATGATCATAGGCAGTCGCGCCTCTGACTTTAATAATCTCAGCCTGAGCAATTGGTTGCTTAATAGCAATTGCCGATAAAGTTCGCAGCACGGCGTTGCTCATCTCGATTGGAAGAAACTCGTCCATCAAATTAGCGTATGTATCTTTTACCTGAAATGAGTACCCGTCTTCATCAGCGATTTCGAGTCCACCGTTTCTCTCTTCGTAGTCGTGAATCAAATCGAGCAAAGTTTGCCTGACGACCTGGACATCTTCACCGACGATGCCGGCTATCGCCTGAGCACGCAACGGTTTGTCTGTCAGAAATAGAACGGCTTCAATTTTTGCTTTCAGTGACATTTATATATCCCTTGCTATTGAGCTTCATTCTCAGGAATCATTGATTCTGTACCGGTTGGAAGAAGATTCTCCACAACAGCATTCTTCACCAGATATAGTGGCCCGTAAAAAATCTCTTGCTCCAAGTTTATTTTACCGGCGTTTGATAGAAAAAGAACAGCTAAGAACGCATCAACCCAATCGCCCTTCCCGTCCAACATTCCGATCAGTTGCGCAAGCTCCATGCGCAGCATTTCTTCCATTTTTTTCACGAGCAACGTTTCAATGCGCGCGATCACATCCTCGATATCCTCATCGTGAGCTAGATCGAGTATGTCATCCATATCTTGCATGTCGTGATAGCCGTCCATGGCGATCACAGCCTTAGGTTGGCGCTCCCGGCGCTCCTCGCGCTTCTTCTCCATACGCTCGGCTTCGCGGATTGCTTCGATCAGCTGTTCCAGGGTTACGCGACGATGTCGCGATTGCCTTTGGCGGGACCGACGGACAAGAGCTCTCTGCAAATCATTCAAAGTAATCTGTCTTCCGACTGCCTCATTATTTGAGTCATAAATAAGAGGGCTGCCTTCGTCGTCGAAATCCAGGAAATCGTCGCCACCAGCATCCAGATCTTCGATTTTGGTGATCAACAGAGCCTCTGCTTTCATTCGCAAAAGAACGGAAGCATGAAAAATAATTTTGCCACTGCGCCGAAGGTTTTCGCGCGGAGCAGCCGCTATAGCTTTCAAGAATCGATCGGTCGCATCTATGATATCGATATTCTTAGGATCGATTTCCCCCTTCTCGGCCATCTGCACGAGAATCTCAATACCACCCGAATCCTTCTCATGGATGAGATGAAGATACGGAGCCGGAGGTGGAACTGCAGGATCAGCATCCGCAGTCGGAGCAGATTCTTCAGGAGGGGCTGCGGCCACCTCTCCTAACGGCAGTGGCATTTGAAAGGTATCAAGCGGATGCAAATCCAAAGGATCAGGCATGAGCTGCTTGCTCCTCAGGCAACTTCACCTCGCCAATTCCTACTACTTTGGAGAATCCATCTGCTCTGAGAGACACGCCGATTGCATGATCCGCATTTTCGATCATCGGTCGACGCAGGCTGACTGCGACAAACTGAGCCTGTTCCGATTGGCGCTTGACCATACGTGCCAATCTTTCGGCGTTTGAGCCATCCAACATCATGTCGACTTCGTCGAATGCGTAGAACGGTGCCGGTGCATATCTCTGGAAAGCAAAAACAAAGGAGAGCGCTGTCAGCGATTTCTCGCCACCGGAAAGTGCTTCAATTCGTTGCATCTTCTTGTCGCGTGGTTGAGCTCTGATCACGAGTCCACCAGCAAATGGGTCATCAGCATTTTCCAGCTCCAACCGGCCGCTGCCATTGGACAATTCCGCGAAGATATCCTGGAAGTTGATGTTGATTGCATTGAAAGCTTCCATGAAAGTCTCTTTCTTCAGCTCAGCGTAACCACCAATCCTGGCGTTGATCTGATCGCGCTCGGAGCTGAGGGTTTCAAGATATTCAGTAAGTTCTTCCTGACGAGTTCTTGTCTGGTTGTATTCTTCCAGGGCTTTCATGTTGACAGGTTCAAGCGCACGCATGCGGCGGTCCAGTCTATCGATTTGCCCTTTGAGCTGTTCAATTGTTTGAGCCGAAGGCGGCTTAAAGTCCGGCTGTTCAGCAAGGATGTGCTCCAGCTCTGCGCGCGCAGCAGCCAGCTGAATCTGGAGGTCATGCAGGGTTAGTTTATGCTTTTGCCGCTCTTCATCCAGATAAATCAACTGTTCGCTGATCTTCGTCTTGAGGATTTCGACCTGCGTAATTTCTTGCTGTAACTTATCTTTGGCTTCGTGCAGTGCCATCAATTCAGCAGAGATCTCGGCGCTCTTGCGTTCGAGTTCCTGAATGCTCGACACCAGCTCACTGATATTTTGCTCGTGTTGCGGTTTCTGAGTGAACAGCTCCGAAAGTTCTTTCAACAAAGTCTCATTCTGCAGCACGATTGTATTCTTCGTATTGAGTTCTACCTTTTCCTCGGTTTCAATACGATCGATTTGGCGCTCAACATCCTTTGCTCCGCGCTCGATGCCATCAATGTCGGCTTTGAGATCTTCTGCCTCGCCAATCAGCCGATCAAGTTCGCTGCGCTTTCCGCCCGTAGTGAGGTCGGCCAGCTCATCTTGTAGCTTGTTGATGAAGCGATTTAGTTCAGCGACTTTCTGATCGATTCCAGCCAATTCGTGATCGACGCTTTCGATTTCGTCGCCCATAGCACGCAGACGAGGCTTGAGTTCATTCACCAGATTGTCGCAAGCAGCAAGATCTTCTTTCTTCTTATCGAAATCAGTCTGTTTTTGCATCTGGGTCGCACGAGCTTCATTGAGCTTTTCGCGATCCTGATTTAAGGCGACATTTATTTCCTTGAGTGATTCTTGAAGGTAACGAAGGTCATCGCTCAGCTGCTTGCTCTTTTGCTTAAGCAAGCCGAGGTCGTTATTTTCTTTCTGATTGAAATGAAGGCGGGACTTGCCATCAGTACCACCAGTAATGGTTCCGTACTTCTCGAGCAATTCACCGTCGAGCGTAACCATTCTTGCCTGGTTCAGCATCCGCCTGGCCGACTCAAGATTGTCGACGACTACAGTTTGACCGCAGGCATACTGGAAGGCTTTGACATATATAGGATTGAAGTCGACCAGATTGTACGCAAAATCGATGACACCAGGACGGCTTGGCAGCAAGCCGGGCGGCTGAGACATGATCTTATTGAGCGGCACGAAGGTAGCGCGCCCAGCTTTGGTTTCGCGCAAGACCTGAATGCATTTCTCTGCAACGCTGTCATCTTCTACGACAATATGTCCGAGACGGGCACCGATAGCCGTCTCCAGCGCTACCTCATACTTCTCATCGACGCGCCCGAGTTGCCCTATTGTGCCCAACACTCCCGGCAGATTCGCCGAAAGCACGGACTCAACGGCACGTCCATAGCCGCTTTCACCAACCACTTCACGAGTGGTCTCAAGCGTGATCAAACGACGACTGACTTGTTCAAGCTCTTTTCGCTTCTCGCCGATTTCCATCTCAGTCGATTCTGCCTCAGATTCCATCTGACGCATGCTTCGCGTGAGTCCATAAACCAGCGCCTGCTCATCCTGCAGCTTGCGCTCCAGGGTCGCGACGACATTTTTGAGGGCAGCCGATTTTCCGATCGATTCGGTTGCGGCATTGCGAGCAGCTTCGAGTTCTTTTTCCAAATTAGCTTTGCGCGTCTTCAGCTCGGCCTTTCGTACTTCAAGCCCATGCCGGTCATCTCTTAGCTTTTGCAGCTCCTCGTGCAAAGACATACCTTTGCTTGAGCTGCGGTCCCTCTCCTTGCGGAGGACTTCAATCTCAGCCGCAACGGCACTGAGTGCGCCCTGCTTTTCCATCAAGACAAGCTTGACGGCTTTCAAATCTTCTTCGTTGATCTTCTTATCACGAGACAACTCGCTCAAATGCTTTTCAATAGTTTTGATTTGAGCGGCAAGGCTCTTCTGCGATTTCGACTTCTCGCCGATTACGCCATTGAGATTCGACAGCTTGCTTTCTTCACGAATGAGATCGCCTCGTTTGTTCTCGAGCTCCTGCCTGAGTAGCAATTGTTCATTGCCGCCCTTGTCTTTGATCTCTTCTTCAAGACGCCCCATCTCAGCCCGGTGGGAAAGCGAAGTCAGCTCAGCCTCTTCCCGTTGCTCACAAAGGTTGGCTTCCTTTTGGTCCAGTAAATAGATTTCTTTCTGCTGAGCGTCGTGCTTATTCTCGAGCTCTTTCACTCTGACATAGATCAGATCGCGCTCGAGCTTGTCTTTCTGAGCCTTCAAATCCAAATATTTGAGAGCCTGGTCGCGGTCAGCTTGCAAAATTTCAAGGCGGGTCGCGATTTCAACCAGAACGATCTTTTGATGATCGATCTTCTCTGCGACCGCGAAAAGTTCTTTCTCGGCCTGCTCGATTCGGCGGTCGAAATCAGCAACGCCGGCAAGCTCGTCAATAATCTTGCGTCGCTCGGTCGCGCTCATTGTCACGATATTGGTGACATCGCCCTGCATGATGACGTTATAGCCAGTCGGGCTAACGTTGTACTTGCCTAGCTCTTCGTGAACATCGGAGAGCGTAGAGATTTTCCCATTCAATATATAAGAGCTGGTATAGCCGCTATCTTTCACTTTCAGTCGGCGGCAGACTTCGATTTCATTTCCAAGATCGTTCGTGAAACGAACCGTCACCCGGCACTCGTTGCGCCCGCTCAGGTTGTTGAGCAGGTCAGGAAGACGTTCCGCCCGCATAGTTCTCGTGGATGATAGACCGAGCGCGAAAAGGAGACTATCGATGATGTTTGACTTGCCAGACCCGTTTGGTCCGGAAATGGTGGTGAAGCCATCGAGCATTGGCACCACAGTTGGCTTGCCGAATGACTTAAAGTTGTCAAGCTCGATTTCTCGGATCCGCATCAGGACTCTCTAACAATAGACAACAGGTGATACCACCGCTTACGATCAATAGTACAGCGCATTACTGCCGTGTCTCCACATACGGTACTACTGAATATCGATATCATCTTCCGGGTTTGCACACACACAGCGAGCCACAGCCGAATTAGACTACATTACCTCAAGATGTGTCAAGGAATTATAGTGGACCCGAAGAAAAGTGCATCTCCGAAAGCCTTATTGTAGCAAGCTTTTAGCGCGCCAGCCCAGGTGGTGGCAAATCGGCTCGCCTCCACATATGACACCACGATATATGGATCTATCGCTTCGAATATCAGACCTTAGACAACTTGGATCCCTTTATACATATATTGTCTTCAACCTAAAATGCAGTTAGCAAAGCTTTCGCCAAATCAGTAAAATGGGAAAGGCTAAAGTCCTAGAGAAATAACGGTTTGAGCCCACTTCGTTTCCTCTTGATTCTATTTTTTTCATGCGTCGGGATTTCCGCCGCGGTGCTTGCTGCCGATCAAATTCAAGAGATAGGCTTTGTATATCCCCAAGCCACCGATGAGATCCGCAATTACTGCCGGCAGCGCGAACTCTTCCAAGTAGCTCGTCCGATTAGCAGCGCCCTCCTTTTGCTGATTCTCTTTCAAACCGGTCTTCTCCATCGACTTAGAAGATGGAGCGAAAGCCTAACGCCTGTTTACTTCTTGGGTTTTCTGGTGTTTCTACTTGCGCTGACTCTAATCTTATTTGCGGCCGATCTACCCTATAGCTTCTATCTCCAATACATCCTTGAACACAACGTCGGACTTTCGAACCAGACCCTGCCCGATTACACTATCGAAAAACTCAAAATGCTCGCATTGCAGTTAAGTACGAGCTTGCTCATAGTTCCTTTTGCAGCCATTGTGAGAAGACAACAGAAATATTGGTCCGTTTCAATTTGGGTTCTCACCGGTGCCCTGACTGCATTATTGATTTTTCTAAAACCGTTGGCGATCGATCCCCTATTCAATAAATTCAACGAGATGCCCGAGGCGAAATCTTCGAGTTTGAAAACACGCATTGAGGATTTGTGCGCCAAAGCGAATCTGGTCAATCCCCAACTATATATCGTGGATCGCAGCAAGCAAAGCAAGAAAATAAATGCCTACGTCACAGGAATAGCTGGTTCAACCAGAATTGTCCTTTACGACACATTGCTGAAAGCAGTACCTGAAGGGGAAGTGCTCATGGTCGTTGCGCACGAAATTGCCCACTACAAATTCAAACACATATATCTCGGTTTACTTCTGAGCACCGTTGGGCTCTTACCAGCTTTGCTCGCCGCTGAGTTTTTGCTTGCGCCTCAGATCCCAAGATTGCCCCCAGCCTGGGGGATAAGATCGAAATCAGATCCGCTCTTTTTTGCGTTACTGTTGATGGCAATTCAAGCATCATCACCGCTCCTATCTCCCATAGAATGCGCAATATCTAGATATATGGAAACGGAAGCAGATGATTACGCCCTAACGCTCCGCCCCGACCCAATCACTGCAGCGAATCTATTTGCACACCTTTCACAAATAGACATGGCTGATCCAGATCCACCGGCAATAATTGAATTTTGGCTTTATACTCACCCAAGTATCAAGCATCGAATCGATCGGGCTTTGGAGCGGAAGGAAAGAACTTGAAAAACGCAACGCAGCGATTTTTTTGGACCTTCGCCAGTCTGCTGGAGGGAGCTTGGACTGCCCGGGTATACGTCAAAGATCTTTTACATCGACGAAAGGCGAAGCCGTTTTCTTCGGAGCCGCTAAGTGTTATACCGCAAGGACTTCCAGCGCCCTCGTTTTTTAACGCACAGGTTGTCATGGTCAAAGAAGTTTTACGTCAACCCTATATGAGCAAAAATAGCGAAGCCTTTAACTTCGGACGAAGAGCAAAAAACAAATAGAGCGACAGAGAAACAACTTATGTACGGCGGCGGACCTCCTATTCATTTGATGTGGTCAGGGATATTCAATCCCGATCGCAACAAGTTGACGAAGAAAGTCGAATGGCACCGCCTGGTCAAACTTTTCAAACCATATAAAAAGGAACAGATTCTTCTCGTAGCTTTAATCGCTATCCAGTCGGGATTGGGCTTGCTGCCATCCTTTCTAACGGTCTGGCTGATCGATAAGGCGCTTCCGGCTCGCAATCTAAATGAGGCGCTGCTCTATACCGGAGGTATGATCGCGGCAGGTGTCGCTTCCGGCGCAATTGGCGTGCTGCAAGGGTTCATCAATTACAAAGTCGGCGAAGGAGTCATGCGCGACTTACGCTGCCAAATCGTCTCACATTTGCAGAAGATGCCTCTGGAATTTTTCACGATCACAAGGGCAGGAGAGCTCTTCAACCGCGTCTCCAGCGATATCGACAGCCTCGACGATCTTCTTTCGGGCACCGTAACCAGCATCGTCAGCAACATCTTCGTTTTGATAAGCACCGTTGTCGCCATGCTCGTTCTCGATTGGAGATTGGCATTAGTTGCACTTGCATTGCTGCCATTTATGATCTTCCCGCTCTGGCCGGTCGGTCGCAAGATGTACAAACAACGTAAGGAAACACGACAGATCAGGGACCAGGTCGCCAATCTTAGCCAGGAGACGCTAAGTATTTCAGGCATCACATTGCTGAAGCTCTTCAATCGCGAAGAGGAAGAACGCAAGCGCTTCTTCGCGCTCAATACGGAACTGATGAATGCTGAAATCTCCCTCGGGATGATCGGCAGGTGGTTTCTGATGATCGTCACTTCGATGGTGATCATCTGTCCGGCTTTGATTTGGGTCGTTGGCGCGGTGATGGTTATTCAAGGTAATGTTGGGCTCGGTACGGTGATTGCATTTGTAACCTTGATGGCAAGACTGTACGGACCGGCATCTTCGCTCACAGGCATTCAAGTTCAGATTGCAAGCGCGCTAGCCGTATTTGAGAGAATCTTCGAGTATCAGGATCTAAAAGAAGAGGATCAGGATAGCGGCACTGAACTCTCTCCGGAGAATATGCAGGGTGCAATCAGCTTCAAAAATGTTTCGTTCTCATATACCGAAGGACGAAAAACCTTGGACCAAATTTCTTTTGACGTCGCAGCAGGCGAGTTTATTGCGGTGGTCGGTATATCAGGCGCAGGCAAATCAACGATCGCGTCCCTGATCCCTCGTTTTTACGAAATTCAAGAAGGAACAATTCAAATCGACGGCGTAGATAGCAAAACCCTCAAACTGCCTTCACTGCGCAAGATGATCGGAATCGTCACGCAAGAGACTTATCTATTCCATTCAACCATCAAGGATAATTTGCTCTACGCGCGAAGCACAGCTAGCATGCAAGAGATCGAGGACGCAGCCAGAGCAGCCAACATCCATGACTTCATTGTGTCTCTGCCGGAAGGCTATGAAACCATAGTCGGCGAGCGCGGATACAAGCTGAGTGGTGGCGAACGCCAGCGACTATCTATAGCCCGAGTCATTCTGAAGAATCCACGCATTTTGATTTTAGACGAAGCAACCAGTTCATTAGACAGCGTCAGCGAGGCAGCAGTTCAATCAGCGCTATCTCAATTGATGAAAGGACGAACCAGCATCGTTATCGCACACCGACTCTCTACTATTTTGCAAGCGGATCGGATTATCGTTCTCGAACAAGGGCGCATTGTTGAATCCGGCAAGCATGCCGAACTCATCGCCAAGGGTGGAACCTATGCATTGCTTTACGACCAACTCTTTCGTGAAGAACGACAACGACTGACCTCCTGACCGATATCCACCAATGGAAGTCCCTCTCGTATGGAGCTTCGCAGTGGTCTCTAGATTGAAGGCGTTTGAATTCTCGACCGTACTTGCAGTTTTGTGCAGTGGATCCTGGATCTCTTCGCCCACTCAGTGAGGGAGCATCCCCAAAGTCATCTGGTCGTAAGCCATCCCAGACATTGTCGATCTCACCGACATTGAAAGTTCGCTTGCACATTTTTCTTTAGAACCGGCAAATCCATAATCAAATCAAACAGGAACGCTGTTTTACACCGAGGGTCACCACCGCTAGTGACCTTCGATCACCGTGCGAGGAAGAGATATGGCTGATTTTGACGAGACAAAAAAAGCTACCGATGATAGCAAGACTGGAAGTGAACAAAGCAACCAACTGGAAGCATCCACCAAGTTGAGCCAAGAATTTTCAGGCGTGAAGTTATTCATTAGTGAGCTTGAAACAAAGAAGAGCAGCAGTGGGGTGCTTGTACCTCCGATGGAAATAACCGATCCCAAGACACCGAATATGGGGAAAGGCATAGGCGAGCTTCCATGGACACCGCCGGAAGCCACCACGCTAGCGGTAGGTGAAGAGGGCGGAAACATGCGACCGCCAATTGCCACCACGCTAGCAGCAGGTGAAGAAGGTGGTGGTATGAAGCCACCAGAAGCAACTACCACAGCGGCAGGTGAAGAAGGCGGTTGCTTTAAGCCACAGCCTGATCGGGAAACACAGAATCCAGATTCAACAGCTACAAAGCCTGAGCATTTTTCAAGCACAAAAATGGTGGGTGAAGAAGGATCAAGTCCGAAACCTCCATGGGATAACCAGACGGGTTCCACAAAGGCTGTCGGTGAAGAAGGCTCCAACCCAAAGCCCGATGATTGGGATTTCGGTGGTTCCACAAAAGCCGTCGGTGAAGAAGGTACGAACCCAAAACCCGATGATTGGCTCGGCGGCACAACAAAAGCCGTCGGCGAGGAAGGCACAAACCCAAAACCCGATGATTGGTTCGGCACAACAAAAGCCGTCGGTGAAGAAGGTACGAACCCAAAACCCGATGATTTGCTCGGCGGCACAACAAAAGCCGTCGGTGAAGAAGGCGCAAACCCAAAACCCGATGATTGGCTCGGCACAACAAAAGCCGTCGGCGAGGAAGGCACAAACCCAAAACCCGATGATTGGTTCGGCACAACAAAAGCCGTCG
>JAIEQI010000021.1 GCA_019747875.1 Candidatus Obscuribacterales bacterium | reverse complement strand
AAATATGGCCGACAATTAGCGTTCTGGGGTGGCCGACAATTAGCGTTTTGGGTGGCCGTTTTCAGCGGAATTTACAAGTAGTATCAATCAGACCGACCGTAACATCCGTGCCGCCAGTTATCTGAATGGACCCACCCTTTCCCCCAGGGGCTAGCACGTTGCCATCAAAACCATTTCCAGCACCGCCGGTGCCAGCAGCCCCTCCTGTGGCTGTTATACTGCCACCAGATTGAAACGTGGCTGTCGCCGTAGCGATGAAGCTACCTCCGTTTCCACCTCCCAATGCATTCCCTGGATCTGTAGCGAACAAGGTTGTTATAATCCCAACGCCACCCTTTCCACCGCTAATGTCGACATCGTTAACAGCAATATCAGGGGCGGAAAGAGTCACCGATCCCCCAGCGCCACCCGAGTTGTCGGTGGTATCGGGTTGCCAGATCGCGCCTCCGGTGCCTCCATTACCTCCGGTGCCACCCTTTGCGATTAAATTGCCTGAAATTATAGATGTGCTAGCAACTGCTTTAAAAGATCCGGCGCCTCCGCCCGCACCACCCGGAGACGCAACCCCACCTGGAGCGTCTCCGCCGAAGCCACCATCACCTCCGGTAACATCAACTAGTAACGCTTGAACAGCAGCACCTTGAATTGAGATGGTACCGCCATTGCCACCAACGCCACCAGAGCCAAGTAACGCACCAGTATCAGCTCCACCCTTTCCACCTCGGGAATAAATACTATTAACGGCAAGATCGCCTAACGTTTGGATCTGGAAAGCTCCACCGTTGGCGCCATTTAATGCCGGTCCACCATCAATTCCCGCAAAACCATCGTTGTTTAGATCACCAAGGGAAATATTAGCGAGCTGTAGATCGCCACGAATGTAGCTACCACTTCCAGGTTGAACTGTTCCATTAATAACAGTGATCTGTCCTCCACCTCCACTTATAACAGGGGTTGCCGCATAAATATTAACTGCAGCGTTGCCACCGCCTCCGGTGACATTTCCGAAACTGATCGCAGTTCCAGTTGTTGCTCCGGCGATCATGGTGACGGAACCTCCGGAGAAGCCAGGTGAGTTCACGGCTCTGACATAGGAATTACTAACGTCACTTGGTGCGATTTGCCCCGAATCTGGTGATTTACCTTGATATGCAATCAGCGTAACATTGCCCGCTTGATTAGGGTTGCCAGCTAGATCTCCCGAGGTGTCAATTTGCAATGCACCAGAGGGCAAAATACTACCACCGGGATCTAAAGCAGGGTTCGGACTAGTGAAGGTGACTTTCAGAAAATTTATTGTTGGTGCTGGTTGCTCCTCTCCAGAAGTTGGAGTGATGAATTTGGCGCCAGCCACAATTAACACATTGCCTGAGGGTCCATTAAACAATGGATCACTTGTGTTAATCACCAAGTCAGAAGCTGAATAGACGTTGCCCTTCGCTATAATCGCCAGATCAAACCCGTCGGTCCCAATGGTTGAAGCTCCTAGAGTTATGTCGCCATCGGCACTATAATAAGTCGGATCGCCGTCAGCTTTAAGTACGCCTAAGTTTAGGTCGCCCTTCCATACACCAACGTTTGCGCCATAGCCGTAAGCGTTGAGCACACCTGTGGCGCTATTTAACTGAGCGGTAATGGCACCTTGACCATTCATCAAATTGAGATTCTTTGAAAGCCAATCGCCACCAGCGATGTTCATCTGGGCAGTGCCTGTATAAAGTGCATCACGCACATTGATGTTGCCTTGCAACGCCGAAATGATTCCGCCCAGATTGTTGATCGCCAAAGCATTATTTGCAGCAGCAGTTATGTTGATATTTCCTGTCATCGAAGCTATCGTCCCGGCGTTGACGATATTGCCAATTTGGGATGCGATGTCAATGTTGTTAATTGCTTGCATTACAGGTGGTGGCGCCATAACACCCTGTGGTAAGGCATTAGTGATACTGCCGCCGGCATTTATCGCAAGAGAACCAGCGCTATTGACAATCCCTGCATTGATGAAATTATTGGTCGTATTGAAAATCAAATTTAGCCCGGCAACTGCATTCCCGTATCCGGGAAGACCACCGGCAGGAAGCACCGAAGAAATAGTCGCGCCAGTTTGATTGAAAATATTCGGTGCCGAAAATATGGCAGTGGTTATTGATGGGTTAGTCGAAATCGCATAAATGGTGCCGTTATTTATTAGATCACCTGTGAGCGAAAAATGACCCCCATCGTGATTGCCAAAGTCGATCACATTCATACCTGAAAAGGTCGTCGGAGCCGGCGTAGTTGGTGATGGCTCTGAGTGTGGTGCGGCAGCGCTTGTAGTCGATAAACTATCTGGAGCACTTTGCGCGAAACTTGGGGATTCCATCAAATAGGACATAAGTCCCGACAGCGCCAAAAAGGCGCCGATCGTCCGATGCCGGATTTTGCTTGTCATAGGGATGACTGCCTCCATTCGACAGGCGACGCAAAGCACTTTTGCGCCATATCAACATGTTAGCTAGCACTTGTTAGGAATTTGTGAGGAGATTCGTGAGGGGATTGTGAGGGACAGATAAAACACAGTACGAGCCCCGATGCGCCAGGGGCAGGATAACACGATCAGGGACTCTTGCGAAGACTGGTTAGTTCTCTTCCCGGACTATAAAATAGATGGGCTGCAATCGCCGGTCTGTCCGGCAATACGAAAAGTACGCATCGGAGGCAATTGATGGACGCATTGAATATGAACACCGTGACCAACGGATTCATAACAACCATTATTACCATTGGACTGTCGGTGATGGGGCTACTTGTAGTTCGGCATTACGTCAGATCAAAACTATTGAAAATGCACCACGATGTTGCAGACCCGTTGCTCTCAGTCGTGGGGACTTTATTTGCAGTTCTGCTTGGTTTTATGGTTGCAAATTCGATGACTCGTTTTGAAGAAGCACGAGTAACAGCACAAAGTGAAGCCAGTGCAGTTGGAAATATTTTTCGAGCCGCTGCCGGATTACCGGACAAGAATCGTACAGTCATTCAACACGCGTGCGAACAATATGTTGACCTTGTGATAAACGAGGAATGGCCGGTATTGAGCAAGAAACACACAAGCGACAAAGCATGGAAAGCTTACGATGAAATTTGGATGGATTGCGTCAAATTTGTTCCAAGCAATGATGGCGAAACCAATATGCAGAGTGCAATTATGGGATACCTGGGAGTCCTTGGCGATGCTAGACGAATGCGCGTAGGCGCCCTTCATAATGGTTTGCCTCCAGTTTTATGGTTCGTGTTGTTTGCTGGAGGAACGGCAACAATTGCCTTCACTTATTTCTTCGGTATTGAAAACATCCGACTCCAGATCCTTATGACCTCTCTCGTGAGTCTTTCTATCTGTCTAAATTTATTTTTGCTCGCCTGTTACGACGATCCATTTTCCGGAGACGTGATGCTCCATCCAACCGCTTTTGAAAACATCCGCGATAACTTCAATGCAATTGAACATCCAGGCACGCCCTTTCTAAAGGAATAAAGGATTCGCTGACAAAAGTGGCGTTAATTAGTCCCAGCGCGGTGCTCTTAACAAGTTGCGTCCTTCGAGCCATTGATGTAGCCACTGGAGATTTGCACCTCTCAAGGATGATTTGAGGCGCTCAACAGCTTCCTTAGCTTTCTCGTTTTCGGCCCTAACAAGCATTCTTGTAGCAGCTGCCACAGCATTGCCATCGCCTTCCTTTGCCAGTTTTTCAACCGCTGGAATTGCATCGTAGTATTCGCGAATGTCCATGAGTTTGACGGCAGCTTCAGGAATGCAATCATGATCTACTTCGAAGAAATCAGTCAACGACTCTGTTTCGGAGGCTGGTGTCAAAGCAATAATCGACATCACATAGAGCATGCGCACATTTTCATCAGTGGTCTTGTCGGCCAATTCGATACACTGTTCACGCAATTTTTTGTCATTAGCTACGAAAATCGGATCATCCATGTGAACTGCCGGAACATCGCGATCAAGACCAACCAGATCGCATGCTCGTGCATCCTCATCAGGAAATCTGGCATTTTCCAGCATTGCTTTCATAAAGGATTGGATGGATCGGTAGGCCGGAATCAAGAATGATTCCTCGTGATCAAACTTCGTCAACCAGCCGGCGAATAATCCCGTAGTGTATAAGCCAAGGAGATTTCCAGCATCATCGTTCCAAAGCCAAACGATATTTCCTAGTTGCGGAAGCTTTGCCGCCTGCATTTCTCTTTGAATTTCCAAGACCTCTGAAATTGGCATCAACCTTGCAGGCAAGAATCCCTCATCGTTTCCAGGAGCATTCGTTGACCCGTCATGAGTGCTGTAAAGAGCGACCAGGTCAGGGTGAAGGGTGCCAATCAAACCCTCGAGCTTCTTCAGGTCCTCCTTCGACGCGGCGGGACTGAATCCTTCATAGGACGACTTCATTTGGCTGACGAGTTCGCTGATGGTCATTTTCGGATTTCTACTCCTTTCCTTAGGACCTTGAATTGCTGCTAGCTCGCCTGCATGTTGAGCGGCGGCGTTTTTGGCGGCATCTCGATTGCTATTACCCCGCCTCCAGGGTCAGCGGACGCATCATTTATATGACCGGACTATTATGAATTACCCGTCCTAAAATTTCTAATGCCGACCGTCGTCGAAATTGTAGGAAAACTTAGCTATCCTATGAATCCAAACTTGGAGAAGGCAGATGCCAATTGAAGAAAGCGACAAAAGGCTTGATGACAAGGCGGTAAAAACAAACGAAGCAAGCGAAGCCGTTAGCAAGGAAGCCGATGAAGGAAAGTCGGAGTTCGCGCAGAAACACGTTCAATACATAAAGGACTTGAAGGATGGGGTCATTCGGAGCGGCGTTTCACAATTGTTGGGCAAGCCCAAATTCTTTGACTCGCAAATGGATGAGGCGGCGAAGAAGGTGGCAGCTGTTTTTAATACAGGCGAAACCAGCCGACTGGCATTGAACGAACTTCGGGCAAAGGCAGGCTTCGGGGACGCCAAGCCCTCGCAAAGTACCGGACAGGGTTTCGAAAGAACCAAAGACCAAGCGCAGATCAAGACGAATGAAGGGGCTGGAGAAAGGCAAGGCACTGAATCCAGCAATACTCCCAAAGCAAATGAAGGCATAGCAGAACGAAGTGCCGACACCGGCAAGCAAATCTATGCAAATGAAGGCGTCGGCGAAAGGCAGGGTTATCAAGCTAGCAATAATCCCAAAGCGAACGAGGGGGCTGGCGAACGGCAATCCACTGAAGCAGCCAACACTCCCAAAGCGAACGAAGGCGTGGGCGAGCGTCAAGCCGGAGATGCAGGCAAAAGAATCTACACAAATGAAGGTGCTGGAGAGACGCAAGAAGCCACGGAGCCGAAAAAGGAATTCAAAAAGCCTCCGGGCGAGCGCAGTCTTCTTTCTTACAGCGTGTCCGGATTGTTTGGCAAGCCTGTCTTTTACGATTCAAAGGCAGATAGCGGCGCTGGTCTCAAGGCAAAAGGGGCGCCGGAAAAAAGCGATAGCCAGAACTCAGGCGACGGCAAGCCCAAAGCTGAGAAGGGCATCGCGGAAGAGTTCGCGGAAGCAAAAGACAAACTAGTAAAGAAGGTCGAGAGCTTCACAAAACCAATCTCCGCAGACATGTTGGTAAATAAGGCGGGAGTCGCCGGAGACAAAACATCAGTAAAGGAAGCTGACGATCCCGAAGTCAAAAAAATCAAAGACGCGAAGATTCCGTTATCACCAGAGCAAGAAAAACAGCTCAAGTCGGATCTGGAACAAATCAACAAGCTGCCCGAAGAACAGCGCAAAAAAGTCCTGGAAAGCATCGACAAGATCGCAAATGCAGATACTAACGACAGCACAAAATTGGATCCGAAACAGCGCGCAGAACTTATCACTTCGATGGCGCATCAAGTGGCACATCCGGAAAGCATAAAGCAAGGTGCGAAAGACACCTGCGTATCAGCCAACGTCGAGAAGACCCTGGCAATGACGCATCCGGATCAATATGCCGATATGGTGGCACAATTGGCAACAAAGGGTGAGTACACAACCCCTGATGGCAAAAGTACAGTCAAGGCTCAGCGTGAAGCCGATGGCAAACTGGCAGATTTAAGCGATCCGTCAGGTCAAAGAAGCGCAACAAGTGAGTTGATGCAAACCGCAATCACAAACCTGGGAATGCCACCAGGCGAAACATATAAATCGTACAAACCAGGGACAGAACCAATTCCAGATGGCGTCATGAAGGACCAGGACAGCGGTGAGCGTGTAGTTGGTGAAGATGGAAAAGAGAAACGCTTTGAAGGACTATCCCGCACTGCAAAAGAGGACATCCTCAACAAACTGGTTCCCGATGATAATTATCAGGCTCGCAAAGTTCAAACAGCTGAAGATCTCGGACAAGCGTGGAAGGACAATGGCAGCAAGCCTCCACTGCATGTGACTGTAAGAATCAATGCAGAGCACACGGGGATGGGACAAGCCAAAGATGGCGCTGCTGGTACGCACGCAGTCGTTATAACTCATATGGAATTTGGTCCAGACGGAAAGCCGACGCAGATTTACTATGAGAATACAGCCGATTCAACCGACCACAGCTATCCGAATGGCAAGCCCGTGCCGGCCGATGAATTTGTAAAGAGTATGCAGAATGAACGCTCACACACATACAAAGATGGAAGCACCGATCGCTGGCCGGAGCCTATGACGGCGACCGTTCGTACGGATGGTAAGGACGACCGCCAATCGAAGGTCGATGCAGAGAAAGACAAGGATCTAGATCGGGCAGTTGACGAATTTCGCGATGGAACGCATAAAGATGCATTCATAGATTACGGTACCGATCGAGACAAACTGACGCATGCGTTGAAAGATCGTCCTCGCTGGGAAATCGAGGAGATAAATCGCCGCTACAAAGAAAAATACGGTACGACTCTCGATGAAGAAATCATGGATGAACTTGGCGGCAAAGAACGGATAAAGTATCGGGAGATGCTCAAGGGCAAAGACACGCAAACAGAGGCAGCCCCACCGAAGCGCTAGTTACACTGTGTCAAATCCTACAGCCGAGAAGCAAGAAGGTTAGCACAAAGCTTACTGATTCGGTTTGAACGACTCGCTATTCTTATTAATCAGCGATAGCGCTGCCGCGGTTTTTAAGATTCGTTCCGCTTTCTTTTTATCCTCGGGATCTTCGGATCTCAGCATTTTCCGCAGTCCTGCAAAATTCGACAAAGCTGACGCATGTGAGAATTCAGAAGCGAATGTATCCTTCGACTTCAATTTGCCTGCATTGACATTTCTGAGTGCGACCGTGTCCGGAGCAATGTCCTTGAGTTCGGTTCCTTGTTTAGAAGTAATGGACAGTTGTCGTCCCACACCTAGCTCCTGAGTTTCATCACCAACTTGAATTGCAACATCGCCTGCTTTGTTATCAAATAGATTGAAGACGCTCATCCCTGCTTCAGACTGGAAGATCATGACAGCGGCTCCCTCAGCGATGTTGATCTTTGCGTGTGGAGTGTCAACAACGATATCGTGATCAGGTAAGAAAAATGCGTTTCCACTCGGCAAGGAAACTGAATTCCCCTGCGGATTCGGCAAGATGTTGTTGTTGAATCGAGAGAATGAATTTGCCAGAGTTCCCGTTCCGGGCGAAGCAGAGGCAACGCCGACATCACCAGTATCTGCTTGCGAACCAGGCACGATCTCCGGGTTGACATCGGTCGGGATAATCGTCGTGTTGTTGATGTTGTTAGCTGAGGCAAGGAAGCTGGTCAACCCTGGAACAACCAGAGGACCCGGCGCAACGGGATTGCTCAAGGTCGGTCCCGCGGCAGCCACCGGCGGCGGTGGTGATGGCGTAAAGATCGTCGACATGCTCATCGGCGCGACATTGAATTTTTGGCTTGTGCCGGTTAACTGATAAATGGACCCTGTCGACAGATTACTTCCTGTTGCGGTAAACAAGCCGAAAAATGGCTCCTGAGGCGTTCCTGCGACGACAGATTCACCATTTTGATGAGCATTTACGATCGCACCCGGAAAGTTTGTAGAGCTAATCGGAAGATTATTGGTACCGGGGTTTGGATTGAAGTAGTTCTGAACCTCCATCGTTGGTCCATTAGGATTAATAACGATGCTCATAGGAGTGAGTGTGGGCGTATAGAATATTGCACCAGTTGAGACAGGCAAGGTCGTAGAACCTGGATTCACAGCGGGAGTAGGAGGAGTGACTGAAGGGTTATTAACCGTAACGGCCGTTCCATTTGGGCTCTTCCCGATTATTCCTTTCCAAGGTTCATCGTAACTGGCAAAGTATGTGGAAATAATTGCACCGTTCGTGCCTGTTTGCGGATTTGCATATGTCGATGACCAGTTCTGCATGGCTGGATAGTACCATTGCGCCCAAGTCATATTTTGCTGAGGCAAGCCAACGCCTTGATACCCAATCAATGGATTACTCGAAGCTGAAGTCATCGGTGTCGCCCATCCGGTTTCGCCGACTCGAATCTTCGTCGTAGTCACCCCCGCAGTCTTAAAATTAGCAGCGTTGGTATTAAATTGATCAGTCATGTAAGTTTGAACAAGCGTTGTGAAAGCTCCTTGACTGATCCCCGGATTGCTTAGCAGCGTCGGCACCACATTCGATTGATCGAAGAATGGATAGTAGTTACCGTAAACATAACCATCAAGAGTATTCATCAAAGCAATCATGCCATTAGCATTATTTGGATTGGGATCTGTGACCAGATTTAAAACGCCGTTTTGCTGCCTTGTTACCACTGGCAGTGTCGTTGAGGTGAAGTTGGTTCCTGTCAAAGGATTAACAGCAGCATTTCGAGTGGGCTGAGCACCGGTAACAGTAGAATTTCCAACAAATTGGATCAGCACCGTTCCACCTGTTATCAAATTCTTCAAAGTTGACATGGACGCAGAAGCATCTGGTCCATTGTTGCCTACGATGTCCTCGTTACCAACTACGATGTCGACGACATTTCCATACAAGCTTGCAGCCGTCACCGCAGCCTGCGTGTCATATATCGCAGTGTTATAGGCGCTTTGCGTCATCGAGCCGTCGCCATTAATGTCAGCAAAAACACCGGCCGATGCGCGAAGCCCCAGTTGTTTTGCAGCAGGAATCACGTAAGCCGTCGAAGATACCTGTGTGTAACCAGACACATACTGAAATTGCGGTGTAGCAACGCCGGTGTTTGAATCGATAGTAGCCATCGCATTTGCAATTAAGGCGATCACTTCCTGATATGGATATGCGGCGAATTGAACGAAGTTAGAATTGCTGTTACTGATGCGTCCACCAATATATGGTTGAAATTCAAAGCCTTGAATATTGCCCGAGGGATTGTTGCTTTGATAGACCGTAATTCCGCTGTAGCTAACAGTAGGATTCTGGAGCGACCCACCATTTGCTAGTTGAAAGAGAACCGGACGAGCTCCATGCAATAGTCCGTTTCCGGTAAACACCAGATTCTGCCCTGCAAATGGTGTAAATGTTGCCGGCGCTCCCACCAGCGTGTAAGTGCCTGGCACATTCACAGTCAGCGGATTTGCGGTATAGCCTGAACTAAACAGAAACGCACCGCCAGTGCCGTTAAGTGAGCCTAAAGCAGATAATGTCAAATTGGGAGTATTGATGCTTACAACTGGATTGCCCGTAACGGATATTGCACCGTTTAACGAAACTGAGCCACCAGATCCCTGTCCATTCATGATTACAACAGACGTCGGACCGGTGCTGAACGTGCCACCAGTTACAGAGAGCGCATTCTTATCGGCGGCTGCAAGTTCGATAACACTGCCACCAGGTACGACAAATGTTCCAGTACTATTTACATTGAGTGCCCCAGAGGACTGCACATTGATCATCATGTTACTACCGGAGCTGGATCCGATAGTGCCGAGATTAGTCAGACTGCTCGTAAAAATATTAGTAGTGTTGGGACAATAGGAGCAGCCACTCACTCCGGATGTCAGAGTAGCACCGGTATTTACAGATACGCTGTTGGCTGTGACGTTCACCACTGGCAAGCGGAAAAAATTCAGTGGGTTTGGAGTGGCAGTAGAAGGATTCAGGGTCAGAGAGACTCCGTTGTTAATCTGTGCGCTTCCATTTGTTGCAACAGTAACAGCTCCAGTTCCAGTTATTGTCCCGATCGTGACGGCTCCATTCGACAGACTGTTAAGGTTTGGTGCGAAGATTTGCCCGTTGTTGATAAGTGGTATAGTTGGTGGTGCACCAGCACCTGCATTAACTATGGTAGTTAGTCCAGCTTGAGTTGGACGGATATAGACAGCCTCACTGGCAGAGTGTGAGTTCTTGACTCCGGTGGTCAGCGTAATCTGACCCGTGCCCACGGAAGATATTGTCACCTGTTCGTAGTTCGGTCCTTGCGGATCAAGCACTAAGACCTGGTTAGCCAAAAGTCCAGCAGTACTTGAGACGGTCAAAACTGTCTGACCGGGAAGTGCTGCGGTATTTACTACGCCTCCCATCACTGTCGGTGCCGTCAAAGTGGTCAGTGTGGGCAGCCAGGCATTACTCGGTGAAGGAAGTTGTAACATGTCAATTCCAGCTGATGCGACCATCACATTTCCCGAATAGAGAACTGGGTTCAGAAAGTTGCCGCTGGTATTGATGGTTCCAACAGAAACATTTCCCTGGCCAACTACTGTGACGTTGCCGTTTACGCCGCCGACATCGTTTGTGATGAGGTTCTGTTGTCCGGTTAGAATGGTTCCAAGTGTTATGTTGCCAGTGTTTGGAGCACCAGCGTATGCCAAAACTGTAACATCGCCAGAACGAGCAGATGATGAAGGAATTCCCGCACGACTATCAATTGTGACGCCGGCAAGATTGACACTCCCACCACCGGCACTGGCACCAGATATCGTGAGTAAATTAGTCGTATCACCAGCGCCCGAGGCTGTGGCCGAACTATTATCGGTAGGCGTTGCCGTAAATTGAGCACCGGCAATGATCAATATATTACCTGTATAAGGAGTGCCAGGCCAGTTTGCAGTAACGTTCTGGTAAGCTGCTGTTGAAATAGTGCTCACCCCATTCGAGGCGGTGACATCCCCTTGCGCAATAATGGCTAAACCAACTGGTGCGGACACGAACTGTACTGGGGCAAAGTTCAGGTCTGACGTGATGTTGATACTACCGCCGGTATTATAGAAGGTGGGGTCACCGGTAATGTTCATCTGACCTAAATTCATCACGGGAGTGGATGCTGTTATATGTGCACCGCAAGAGTTGACGTTCACTATCCCTTCGAGTGTGTTCGTGTTTACATCGACAATTCCATTGAGTGCGTTGAAGTTGAGTTCTCTTGCGATGATGTTTCCACCGTTCAAGTTAATATTCAACTTCTCCAAAGTGCTACTGGTAGCTGCTGTCGAAAAGTTCGCGTTGCCCAGAAGCGATTGCAAGACCCCATTGATGTTGTTGATCACTAAATTCTGGGCTGCCAAACTCGACATATTCAAATTACCTGCATTGGCAGAAATGACTCCACTGTTCACTATACTTCCGAGCTGCGAGACAATGTTCAAATTTTGGGCGGCGTTGATCGCACCGGTATTAATAATGCTGGCCGCGCTCATGGAAAGATTACCGGCAGAACTAATCGTTCCCGCATTCATGATCTGGTTGGTCGCATTGAGTGAGAGATTCAGGTTGGAGACAATGGAGCCAAATCCCGTATATGATGATGGCAAAACACTTGAGAAAACAGCGCCCTGATTGTTGAAAATGTTTAGCGCATTGAAGGTCGCGGTGCTGTAATTCGGGTTTGAAGAGATCGCGAAAATATTCCCGGAATTGCTTATGTTTCCGGAGAAGGTTAGCGATCCGCCACCGGCAAAATCAATTATTGCTGTTGCGCCAGGTGCAACCTGTAGTGCATTAGCTGAACTCAACTGCCCAATATTCAGCACGGAGGTCCCGCTATCCACGCTAAAGGGTGAGCTGGACGCTGTTGCAGAAGGGTTGCTCCCTTCAGGAATAGACTGTCCGAAAACGCTCGCGCCAAAAGTAATACCGAGCCCCAGCGACAACGCCAGGCTAACAACGCTCTTTCGAAGCATGAATTCCCCACCCTAATCCCCACCTGCATATTAAATCATACAGCTAAAGGATATAACTTCCTCCACAATACCGATTTCCATGAAAAAGATGGATGAAGTTAAGAGCATGTCGGAGCATGAATACAGGAAAGACCGCCGAAGTATTAACACCGGCGGTCTCTGCCAGGGGGTAGTCGATTATCTCGTACCGGAGTAATCGTCTAGTTTGTTAGCTACCTTATCAAAGGCGGTGTAAATTTCCTTCGCTTCCTTCGGTGTTAACTGACCGTTCGTGCGCCAAGCATCCTCCGCGGCGGCGATGTTGACGAGGTCAGTGCGAAGCTCGGCGGCCTGACCGGCGCTTATCGCACCTGCGTATAGCCGATCAGTAATCTTGCTTTCAAGTCCGACACGGCGAACCGCCAGATCGTCCAACAGAACGATGCGACCGTTGAAGATAGTGAAATGAGATCCCTCGATGATCGGTACGTATGCAAGCTGGGCCGGCTGGAATGTACCAAGCCTGATGGCCAGCAAGTCGAGGTCTTTAGCCAGTGACAAAGCCCGAGATAAGCTAGGTGTAGAAGTACCTCTCAATACTAGAATCTCTTTATTGATTCGATCTAGATCAGCCGCATAAAGGGCAATCTGAGCATCCGTCAGCGTGCCGGCCGGACGCAAGACGGCAATGCGCTTCTCAATGTCACCGCGCCGTGCTTCAATTGTTTGTAAAACCAAACTAGCGTCGGCCGGGGCAATCGGAATAGCAGTCGTCGTGGTAACAACTGCTGGGGTGCCTGGTACAACCACAGCCGGCACCACTGGAACTGTCGGTTCAACTGTTACTGAGCGAGTCTCCACTGTAGTTGTCTGAGCGGTTGGACCATCAATGGTGGTCGTTCGCCTGAATTCAACTAGCTCATCAGCGGCGACAAACTGAGCACTTGAACCAATGCTCCCAGCAATTACTGTCGCAATGACCAGTTTAGAAAAATTGTCATGCATGGTGATGTCCATCCTCTTTTGTGGGTCGATATGACTATTGCATGAGGGGTGACTGAAGCTTCCGAAAAAAGGTTCCTTTTGCGTTCTTCGTCTAAGCCATTCGTAGCCTAAGGCATGAAGCGCCGCTTTCACTTGCATCACGGACCATTAGCGAAGCTAGAAGACGGAGAGAGCCAGCAAATAGTTATCTTTTGCTTTTCTAATGACATTCATCTTTGCAAGGAGATTAGTCGTGAACGACTGCAAACGTTCCTGTCGCAGGAATTGGGGATAGAATCGGCGAATTTATCAACTGATATGCTATTCACCTATCTCATGCTTACGCATTCTTTATAGGTTAGATCAATGAACACGAGTTACGCTGTTTTTCCGGGAGCAAAGAACGAGGAATTGCGCGAGGTCGGCGGCAAGGCTAAATCGCTAATTGACATGACAGCACAGGGAATGCCGGTGCCACCAGGACTGGTGCTAAAAGTAAGTTATTTTGCACCCTGGTTCGAACAACTTCGCAAAACATCGGAATGGAAAACTTTCGAAAACGCTTCCGGTGCAGACATGCAAGAGATCTGTACCAGATTGAAGGAGCAAGTCTCAGGTTTGAGACTGGATCAGAATCAGCTTAGCTTACTGGGAAGCGCGCTTTCTCAAATTCCCAACGCAAAACTTTACGCTGTCCGTTCTTCCTCGCCTGAAGAAGATCTTGAGGGACGCTCATTTGCCGGAGCCTATGAAACTGTACTCGGAGTAAAACGGGAGAGCTTGGAAGCAGCAATCAAGACCTGCTTTGCCTCATGCTTGGATTACGCAATCTTTGCCTACAAACAAAAACATGAAATGAATCCATACGATCCAAAAATCGCTGTAGTAATTCAAAAGCAGCTTCACAGTGATGTGGCCGGTGTCGGATTTTCTGTCAATCCACTAACAAATGATTTCGACGAAGCCGTCATTACAGCGAACTTCGGACTGGGCGAATCGGTTGTAGCAGGAACAGCAACGCCAGATACATTCATTGTCAATAAAGAAACCCGAACAATCAAGTCAAAGGTAATCGGCAAAAAAGAGATGGCTGTTCGCTTGGGTGAAGATGGTGGCACTCATGAAGAGCAGGCTCCGTCAAACAAAATGATTGGCGAAAATAAGAGTGCAGACAAGAACGACATCAAGCCCGCCTTAAATAACCGCCAGGTCCGTAAAGTGTCGGATCTCATCAAGAAGGTAGAAGACATTATCGAAAAACCGGTTGATATAGAATGGGCTTTTGAAAACGAGCAGCTTTATCTTTTGCAAGCTCGTCCAATTACAGCCTATCAACCACTGTCACCAGATATGATGACGATACCACCTGCAAGAAGACGAGTTTATGTAGACGTCACAAAATGCGTGCAAGGTATTTTTGATCCACTCTCTGTAATGGCTACTTCATTTCTCCGCGGGCTGATTCGAAAGCTGGGAAAAAAGCTTTATGGCGTCGATGCAAACAACATCAACTCCACACTTGCCTATGTCTCCGGCGGCCACTTATACCTGAACCTATCTACAGCCTTTATGTTCTTCGGAAAGAAGAAAGTCGTCCACCTTCTGAATATTCTGGATCCCCTCACGGCAAAGGCGGTTGATTCAGTTTCAGAAAAAGAATACGTTTCTCAGAATGTCGGACTATTCTTGGCGCCACTAAAACTGGCTGGAGTGCTTCCTACAGTTGCACCCAAAATGATTGGCTCTGCTCATAATCCAGAGCAAGCGTATGAAGACCTCTCAATGCATTTGAATAAATACAGGACTACCTTGAGAGAACTTGAGAAAAAGAATCTTCCAATTCCTGAGCTATACGAGAAGATCGCTGCAAATCTCGAGGATTTCGTTATTAAGCATCTGATACCACGATTCGGAATCTCGCGCATAATGATCGAACAAATAAAAGGTTTAGTCGGTCCGGAGTTCAAAGAAGAAGCGAATCTGCTTAATCAGTCTCTTCCACACAATGTGACAGTGGAGATGGGTCTGGCGTTATACGATCTAGCCCAATTGCTTCCTCAAGGCATGACGCCGACCGAACTGGCACATGGCATTGTCCATCGAAACTTGCCAGAAGATTTTCTGGCAGCATGGGACAAATTCATTGAGAACTACGGTCATCGCGGACCGAAGGAACTTGATATCGCCTCGCCCCGCTACGAAAATGATCCATCATTTCTCGTGATGCAATTGATCTCGCTGCGGGATATCGCTCCTGAGAACAGTCCGCGAGCTCGCCATGACCGCTCAGTCGCCGAACGAGTTGCGGCCTATGGAAAGATTCGCAAAGCCTTGGAAAACACGAATAGCAAAAAAGCGAAAAAATTCGACGAAGAATACAAAATCATCGTCAACCTGGGTGGATTGAGAGAGACACCGAAGTTTTCGGTGATTTACGCCATGAACATCCTGCGAAAGGGGCTGCTCAAGCAATCGGAGCAATGGGTCGCTGAAGACCGCTTGGATTTTGCCGCTCAAATTTTTGACATGACATTAGAAGATGTGACTCGCGGACTGAAAGATCGCAAACTCGACCTCAGGAAATTGGCCAAGGATCATCTTGATCTGCGAGAGAAGTATAAAGTAGCAACACTACCGACGGTTTTTGATTCACGAGGTCGCATTATAAAAACTCCGCCGGCGCCGGTAAAAGACAACCAACTAAGCGGCATCCCTATCTCCACAGGTTCTGTGCGCGGCAAAGTCAAAGTGCTGCATTCGCCTCACGAAAAGCCGTTATTGCCTGGAGAGATCTTGGTGGCAAGAGCAACCGATCCAGGTTGGACACCGCTCTTTGCCCTTGCAGGCGGTATCATCCTGGAAGTAGGCGGCATACTTCAACATGGAGCCCTTGTAGCGCGAGAATATGGACTTCCAGGTGTGTCGGGCATCGAAAACGCCACGGAAATTCTCAAAGACGGAATGACAGTGGAAGTGAATGGGACAGACGGAATCATCACTCTCGACGTCAAAATACAAGAACATGTGGCTGTTAGCTAACTCTTGCTGGCTTGTCCCTTCCAGACAATCTTGCTTCGGCTTCTGAAGACGACAATTGAAGAGAACTTTTGGCAGATCCGCGCGTCTCACTTTGCATCAAAAAAAAGCGAAGTGGAGGCAATCTTATGAGCGAAGCAGACCAAGAAAGAACAGGTTTGGAACGCGGTGGCAAAGAACCGGCGGGTCCGGCGGGGAATCCTCGCTCCGAAGGAGGCGAAATAGCAGCGCCTCTGACAGATGTGGTCAATATGAACGAGAGCGAACTGGAATCCTCCGAGGAAAAGATCCTGTCCACAACACAGCATCACAACATACATTTGCCACAAAATGTCGAGGTGCGAAGGGATATAGAAAAGCTCTTCGTAAATAACCTTCCAAAAGGCGCCGAGGAGCAAAAATTGAAGGATCTCTTCTCTAAGTATGGACAGGTGATGTCCGTCGTCATACCGCAGACAGTGAGTAAGCGAAGGGCGGGATATGCGATTGTCGAAATGGAGAATTATCGTGCAGCTCAACAAGCAATAGAGTTTCTCAGTGGTTCAGATCTTGACGGACAAAGAATCACAGTAACCCCAGCCTTGACGCAGGATGAGTTCAGAAGACCCTCATAGGCTTTGTCTACCGAGCTAGATGTATATCTAACAAGCGAGAGCAGAATTGGATTAAAGATCAAATTGCTACAAATAAATCCGATTGGTATCGCAAACAAATAACTCCGACATAGAACAAACGATCAGCTACATAACTCAAGCTGATCGTTTGGATATGATTTAACGAAAATTGTGCATATTTAAGATTACGCAACAAGATTCTATAATCTCGTTTTGATGGATGTTTTAACACTAACTTTGGGGCAAGTATTGAGTTCGGTCCAGTCACCACTTTCTATGGCCATGGATGAACCGGTACTGCACAGATTCATTGCTTACTTAGCTGAGAAGAAGGCGGAGCTTGAGCGAGATCCTGCCCAGCATATAAAGATTGAGCTTCAGCACGAATTGGTTGCGAGCGTCCGGCATTCGTTTCGCCAGAATATTCTGGCCGGAGAAAAGCACCTGCACATTCTGGCGCATATGCTTGCATCCCATCTTTTTGACGGGGAGTTCGAACTTCACAGTAACGTCATCGGCACGCTACCCGATGGCAATCGTCCGTTTCTTATCCGCGAAAGAATTACGCGTGAGACTCTTTTTTCGCAGCCTGATCTGGACCTCGGGAATCATCTACTGGACAACTTTCGCTATCAAAAAGACAGGGCTTGGCTGCCGCTAGAGCTCTCGGCAAATTTCGTGGAGTACATACCACGGACAACACTTCCTGTGCAAAACACCTCAGGCGTAAACAGAATTACAAGCCGTGTAAAGGCAGAAGAGGAGCTTTGGAACAAAGTAACTGATGAGCTTTTTCGCGTCGACGAACTCGTCTCGAGGGACAAGCATTTCCGCCAGTACAGCAAATATGTGAAAGACATTTTTGGAGTAAAGATCGTTTGCGACGACGAACCAATGTGCATCAGAGTTCATGAAAGACTCAAATCCATTAAGGCGGACGATCCATTGTGCCGAAGCTGGCTTCCCGATTCTTCACCGGATCAAAAGGTATGTTCTATAGCCAATCACAATAGGCTATTGGAATTCGTAGAGGTGAAGGATTATTTGACGTGTTCTCCTGAGAAAATGAAGAAGACAGGATGGCGAGCCCTAAAGAGCGTAGTGAAATGGAACGATCGATTATTCGAACTACAGGTACAGCCGCTGGCGAACTATTACCTTGAACTGGATCATATGGCTGGACCATCCCATAGTTCATTCAAGAGCGCTCGCGATCGAATGCGCGAGGATCTGGCTCGGCAGTATCCGTTATACGGATTCTACAGACAGCTTCTAAAAATGCTCTTCCTTGGAACGGAATCAGCGTTCAACTGCGAGAATGCCTCGGTCGCGATTGTTTAATGACTAGGTCTGCTAGCGTGGACATTATCGTGAAGGATTCAAGAAATTTAGATTGAGGATCGTTCCAGGTTTCAGCTGAAAGTCCTTTATCATAAAGCCATTTCCATCCGATGAAGGATTCAGTTTCAATGGAACTTTAACAATATGAGGTCCCCGATCCCCAATATCAAATTCCAAAGAGCGTGCTACGCCAGGTCTAATTGGAATTTCCTGAGCTCCTGATGTTTTGCCATCGCGAAGCCAGAGTTCACCATTCTCGCTCATGCGAAGGTAGTTACTATTTGGGTGAATCCTCAGGTAGTTCGAGTCTGCGCTTAGATTTTTGACAAGATCGTGTAGATTGCTTGATTGCTTCGCAACGGAAGTCACCTTGCCATTATCGGATCTGAACTCGAGATGGCTAACTTTTCCGTTTCCATCAAGCTTGATCGCTACATCTCCTTTCCACGCGGATTGCGTTGACACATCAGTTTTATTGGCAGACCAGCTTGTCAGCGTCCACTCTTTTGCTCCTGACGATCTTTCCATCGAATAACTTCGTCCATCAGGAGAAACTATGGAAACTTTGTCCACGCCGGCTTTGTTTACTTCGAAATTAACGAGCCCGGCAGCTTGCTTTCCATCAGCCGTTTTTGGTGGTTCAAATCTGACATGGCGTGTTCCATCAGGCAAAGTACGATCGCTGTAATCAATTGGCGGGGTCTTCGCAAGCCATTCTTTATGTGCAGCAGCTTGTCGGGCCTCGGCGGCTGGGTGAGATTTTTGAAGGTTTTTATCAAAGGTCAGCCGCTCTCCGCTGGCCCTGTCAACAACTAAGACTTTGTCGGCATTGAGACTTATATCACTAACCTTCGGTATTTCGAGGGTAAAGGATGAAACGCGCCGCCAAGAACCATCAGTGATCTCATATCCTTTACTGGACCAGGAACCATTGCTCATTTTTGTAGAGCTCCAGCCAACTCTTGCGTCCTTGGCGTATCCGCCGTTAGGCAAGTCAGCCTTCATTTGAATGACCTCGCCATTACTATTGGTCGTATACTTGATCCTACCCTCAATCACTCCGTGTTCTGTTTTGACCATAGATGTGGTTTCGTTCACTTTTAGATTTACTGTTGCTTTGTTCCAGCCCCAATTTATGCCGCCCATAGTGGCACCAAAGGCCGAATAGGAAACTGCGTCCGTAAGCAAATCATTCATTGTAGGCAGGAGCTTTCCTTTATTTAATAGCGCATCCACCTCGGCGTGGGCTA
Source organism: Candidatus Obscuribacterales bacterium (assembly GCA_019747875.1). GTDB lineage: Bacteria > Cyanobacteriota > Vampirovibrionia > Obscuribacterales > Obscuribacteraceae > JAIEPM01. The sequence continues at coordinate 90,042 of JAIEQI010000021.1, read as the reverse complement.
CACCACCGGCAAGTCCGGATAGTGCGCCGATAGACATTGAGCCACCGAGCGATCTCAACTCGCTCACTGCAAACAGTCCCGTGCGATCGAGTCCTGCTGTTGCCGCACCCATAGCTGCAAAAGTAGTTGCTCCTATTAAGCCATTTGTTAATCGATCTTGTATGAAGGAATTGCTGCCATCAGCGCTAGGAGTAAGAAGCCCAGCGTAAATTCCACCAACAATACCAGACCGCAAAGCTGTCCCAGTGATGCCGGCACCACCAACATTTGCCAGCTGCGGACCCATAGCTTTGGACAAAAGATAGAAATCGAGAGCGCCCCCTGCGATTGAACCAGCAAGATTACCTATCGACTTTTCCTTCTGCTCGCCGGCAATCTCAAGCTTTGGCAGATCCATTCCAGTCGCTTTATTGACGATCTGTGTCAGTGCGTTTACCGGACTTTCAACAGCTTGGTGAAAAAATCCTTTTATGAAATCGCCAGCTAAGGAAGTACTGTCTTTCTTCTCGGGCACATCTAACAAATTATCTGGCATTTATGGACACTCCTGTTTTTAGCATCTTCAACGATCCCAAGATCCCTTTCACGAACGTCCCCTATCTCCATCAACGGCATCTACTCTTTGCTGACCAGATGCCTGTCGTTGCCTGCTTGTTTGATCCAATACCTGGTCTTTCGGCATCGGATTCTTGATTGAAACCGTGCCATCATGCATTGCATTCAGAAGTGCTTCAGCTCTGGTATACGCCCAGTCAAAACCGCCAGCAGATGCACCAATTAATGCGTACATGCCGACATCGCTTACAAAATTGTTAGCACTCGGCAATAAATTACCTTCTTTGAACAGGGCGTAAGATTCTGCGTGAGCAGCACCAGCGCTTGCACCAGAGAGCGCGCCCAGCGTGAGATAGCCGCCAAGAGAACGACTCTCGAGGGGAGCAAAGAGTGTGGACTTGTTCAATCCATAAGCACTAGATGCCAGCGAAGCGAAAGTGATACCACCTACGACACCATTGGCAAAACGGTCTCGCAAGAAGGAATCACTAGCCAAATCACTTGGTTGCAAAACGCCCGTATAGAAACTGCCAACTAATCCGGCGCGCAGAGCTACACCGGCAGCACCTGAGCCTCCTAGATTTCCAAGAACGGGACCGGCGAGGCGGGATAGAATATAGTAATCGAGAGCCATACCTGCGGCGGCTCCGACCATCGCACCATAAGACTTACCGCTATCAGGGGCACCGGTAATATTCAATTCTGGAAGAGTATAACGACTGACTTTGCTTCCAATTTGAGAAATACCGTTGTATGGGTTCTCAACTGCGGTGTGGAACAAAGACTTGCCGAAGTCTTCTATCTCAGATTTAACTCTTTCTACAGCTTTTTCAAGCATGGCAAATTGCTTCTGCGACGGTCAACAGCTTTCTATATACCGAGCTGCTTCCATATTTGACGCGTAAACGCAAAGCGCACAAAGATTTGCGGGCTTTAGCAGTGCCCCACAGGAATAACCACAACAACTAGCTACGCAATTTACGCAGGCTTACTTGTCTTTCTCTTCAGCAATAATAGTTGCCTGAGCAGCTGCAAGTCGTGCCGGCGGGACGCGGTATGGCGAACAGCTTACATAAGCCAAACCGAGTTGATGTGCAAAGGCGATCGAAGATGGTTCGCCGCCGTGCTCTCCGCAGATTCCGAGTTTGAGATCTGGTCGCGTTTGCAAACCGTATTCAACTGCAATCTTCATCAGTTTGCCGACGCCGTTCTGGTCGAGAGCTTCAAATGGATTGCTCTGAAGAATCTTGTGCGATTGCCCTGACCATTCGATACCTTCCAGATAACGCTGCAGAAACTTACCTTCAGCATCGTCTCGGCTATAGCCGAAAGTCATTTGCGTGAGATCATTGGTCCCGAAGCTGAAGAACTCAGCATATTCGGCAATTTCATTCGCCGTGACGCAAGCGCGTGGAATTTCGATCATCGTGCCGAACTTGTATTCGACCTTTGTGTTCTCCCGCTCCATCACCTCTTTTGCCGTTTGTTCAAGCATTGTGCGAGCAAGCTTAAGTTCGTTAACGTGCCCGACAAGAGGAATCATGATTTCAGGATAAACATCAATGCCTTCTTTCTTCACAGCAATTGCTGCTTCAAATATGGCTTGCACTTGCATGCGATTAATTTCCGGGAACATCAATCCGAGACGGCAGCCACGAAGCCCCATCATTGGATTTGACTCGTGCAATCCCTGCACCTTTTGCAAGAGCTGATCCTTCTCGCGCAGATCAGCAGGCTTGGCTCCCTTGGCCTTCAAGGTAGCAATCTCAACGAGAAGTTCTTCCAGTTTTGGCAGAAATTCGTGCAAAGGCGGATCGAGCAAGCGGATGGTAACCGGCAGTCCGTTCATCGCTCTGAAGATTCCAATGAAATCTTCCTTTTGCATCGGCAATATTTTAGCCAATGCGGCTTCGCGCTCATTTTGGGTTGTCGCCATGATCATTTCTTGCACGGCAGGCAAGCGATCCTGACTCATAAACATGTGTTCCGTTCTACATAGGCCGATTCCTTCGGCACCGAACTCACGGGCGCGCTTCGCATCTTCAGGGGTATCTGCGTTTGTTCGGATCTTCAGAACTCTCATTTCGTCGGCCCATGCTAACAATGTCAAACACTCAGCACTGAGATCTGGATCGTTGGTGAGAATCGAACCCTTAAATATTTCCCCAGTGGATCCGTCGATCGAAATCAGGTCACCCTTCCTCAGAATGAGATCCTTTACAGATACTTCGCATTTTTCAAGATCAACCTTGAAGGATTCGCACCCGGCCACGCAAGGCTTACCCATGCCGCGAGCAACAACAGCAGCGTGGCTGGTCATGCCACCACGGCTGGTGACGATCCCCTGAGATGGAACGATGCCATGAATATCATCCGGACATGTTTCAACACGAACCAAAATCACTTTCTTGGCCTGTTCGGTCGCCATACGCTCAGCTTCATCGGGATCGAAAACGATGTGACCTATCGCAGCTCCCGGTGATGCATTTAACCCGGTTGCGAGCAAGCGTCCTTCCTTCTTCGCTTTGTCTTTATCGGCTTGCACAAAGCTCGGCAGCAACAATTGATTAAGCTGTGTCGGTTCTACTCTTGTAAGTGCTTGCGACTTACTGATGATGCCTGCATTCGCCATATCAACCGCTACTTTGATTGCAGCAGCTGCTGTTCGTTTTCCGGTTCGCGTTTGAAGCAGGAAGAGTTCACCTTGTTGGATTGTGAACTCAATATCCTGCATATCACGATAATGTGTTTCCAATTTCTTTGCAGTCTCTTCCAGCTGCTTAAATACCTCCGGCATTTCAGTCGCCATTTCGGCGATCTTCTTCGGTGTGCGAACACCGGCAACTACGTCTTCACCCTGAGCATTGACCAAGTATTCGCCGTAAAGCAGATGTTCACCCGTGCTGGGATTTCTCGTAAAGCAAACACCAGTAGCCGAGCTGTTGTCGTAATTTCCAAAGACCATAGCTTGCACATTGACAGCAGTCCCAATGTTGTGATCAATCTTGTTGAGATTGCGGTAATAGATCGCGCGGCTGTTGTTCCAAGATTTAAACACAGCTTCAATGGCGCCAGCGAGCTGCTCGTCGGTGTTTTGAGGGAAGTCGATTTTTCGTTCCTGCTTGACGAAGGTTTTGAACTCTCCCACAAGTTCCTTCAAGTTCTCAGCTGTCAGATCGGTATCTTGGGAGACCTTCAATCTCTCTTTCATATCCTCCAAGATGTCTTCGAATCTGTCTTTACTCAAATCGAAAACCACATTGCTGTACATCTGAATGAAACGGCGATAGCTATCCCAAACGAATCTTGGATTATTGGTGAGCTTGCTCAGCGACTGAACTGTTTCATCGTTCAGTCCTAGATTGAGAACAGTGTCCATCATTCCCGGCATTGAGAATTTCGCACCGGACCGTACAGATAGGAGAAGCGGGTTTTCCTTATCACCGAGACGGCGTCCCAGTCGCTCCTCAACTTTTTTCAGCTGCTCTTTTACTTCGTCGATGAGCCCCTCGGGCACCTTCCGATTGTTCGCGTAATAGTCTTTGCAAAGAGAGGTCAGTATCGTGATACCAGGCGGAACATTGACTCCAGCTGACGTCATCTCCGCCAGTCCTGCGCCTTTTCCGCCAAGCAACTCGCGCATTTGATTTCGATCACCGCCGAAGTATTCGAAGCCTTCGGAAAAGAGTAAAACCCGTTTTGACCCGAGCTTGGAGTTTGCTGGGTCAACCTCTCTTGTAAGCATCTGTTTCTCTCCTGATCAAGTGTACTTTCGCGAGTGATACCAAAATTAGTGCCTCAGATATAAGAAGATCTCGCTGGATGTTTCTTCGATTGCTTTTGAAGACACGTCAATGACGTGACACTTCAGCTCTCTGAAAATGCGCCTTGCGTACTGCACTTCCCCTTTAATTTCCTCAAGATCGGAATACTGCGTATCTGACGACATACCGATGACCTGAGCGCGTGAAGTGCGCAGATTATGCAAGAGGTGAGGATCGATGGTCAGTCCGATGATTTTTCGAGCTTGAACGTTGAACAACGCCTTCGGTGGATCCACTCCTGGAACGATAGGGCAGTTAGCTGCTTTCAAAGCATAGTGCTGCGCCAAGTACATGCAGTTCGGCGTCTTACTTGTACGCGAAAGCCCAACCAGAATAACATCCGATTGCGCTATGCCGTCCGGATTTTTGCCATCATCAAAGCGAACAGCAAAGTTCACCGCTTCCATGCGGCGGAAGTATGTTTCATCGAGCTGGTGCAACCTGCCCGGCTGAGAAAGCGGGTTCGATTCAGTAAGCCCGGATATTTTCGTAATTAGTGGACCAAGCAGGTCGAGTGTCGGCACGTTAGCCTTGCGAGCTTCCTCTTCCAAGGCTTCTCTGTACTCAGGCAGAACCAGAGTGTATGCGATAAGAGAGCGTCCGGTGGCTATTTCACGAACGAGCGTGGAAATCTGCTGGCAGCTTCTAACCTGAGGAAGCCTGTAAATGCTTGCAAAACCAGGGGGAAATTGCACGAGTGCGGCCTGGGCCACGTGAGCAGCGGTTTCTCCGCTCGAGTCCGAAAGTGTGAAGATGATCAGCTCTCTCTGGCTGACAGGTAATTTCGATTCCACTGATTCTGTTTTGCTCAACTAAGTCGAGCCTCCTGCATGAAAAACCAAGCGACACTTGATAGGGTTAAATTTTTTCAGATCCGGACCCGCTTTGACCGGATTTTTGACATAAGAAGATATACACAATTCCGTTTCCACGGGGCATTACGGATATGGTCACAGAACACTTGGCATATCCGTTAACTAGTGCGAAGTCAAGGTTCCATCAGGCAGCACGGGAGCCCGGGCATAATGTACGGGGAGCCAGCCGAGTCGTGACAGGGGCAGGAGGCTTCCAAATAAATTTCAGAATCGGTTGATACGATAAGCACGCCCGAAGAAAAAGTCCTATAAGAGTCGTCAAAGAGCAGCAGGATGGAGAGGAAGCCTTAATGTCTAAGCCAGGTGGAACCGGAAGCCCTGCAAATGATGGGGAAAGACCAGCCGATCTAGCGCGTCCGGCTGATCGGACCCATGAGCAAGTAGAGAAAACTAGCTCCAAACTTCAGCAGAACATTAGCGACAGCGATCGCAAAGACCACCATGACCACGAGCAGAAGGTCAAGGAAATACGAGCCAACAAGGTAGAGCCGACGACTGCAGGCCGAGTAATCGGCGGAACACCGGAGATAGGTCACAAGGTCGGACAAACAAAGGTCTACCTGGAGAAGAATCAGGTCAGCGTCATTGAAAACAGCAAAAGCGGGGAAACTTGGCATAGAACAGCTGACGGGAAGATCCAAATTGAAGGACAAGACCCTTCCGAGAAACATTCAATCGTTGATGGCAAGCTAAGCGTCGAGAAGTCCGGCGACAGGATTACAGCTGTTAAAGCCGAGCTGAATTTTGAGAACGGCCGTCATGTCACATACAGAAATGGCGAACCCACAGAGATCAAACATCCTGACGGTGAAGTCTGGAAACGTGATGCAAAAGACAAAAACACCTGGCACGTCACAGCACACGATACCGAGCACCCAGGCAAACTAGCACACTTCGATATCACGAACGTTCAAATCAACAATCAGAACGGCGACATAAAATGGCACGTCATAAGTGGCGAGGGCAAAGGACATGACCGCGTTATTGACGGTCACGGCAAATATCACGATTACGATCGCGGAGTTTCAACCATACCTGGTGAACGCAGCCTACAAGGCAAAGCAGCTCCCAAGCAACAAGAGCATGAGGGTGCAAAGCATGAACAAGCTCCTCAGCAGAAAGCGGAGAAGCATCAGCAAGAACGCCACGCCGCAGACCAAAAATCGCCTAAGGCGCCTGCCCATGATGCAGCCAAAGCAAAGCCTGTTGAAACGAATGTAGCTTTTTCAGCCCAGACAAAAACAGACGCGGTGATTCTTCCCAAGAAGGAAGAACCGTTAGTCGCTCTTCATGCGCCACCGGCCCTGAAGCTCGGAGATCAGCATCCGGCACAGAAGCAAGATCACAAACATGAAACCTTGAGCAAGCTGGAAACTCCTCCGAAGTTGGAAACGCAGCCTATTTCAGAGAGCCGTGCGGCAGTCGCAAAGGAATACAAAGTAAAACTTCAGAGAGATCTCGCGAGCAAATCATCTTATGATCCAACTCAAGACGCATCATTTCAAAGAGCAGCAGCAACAATCAAGCAAGAGCAGGAAAATGCACGAATCAGAACACAGGAGCCGTTTCAGTTTGATGCTACAGGAGACACCACCGGACCTAAGCTATCAGAAAAAGCTCCGAAATTCGTAGACCGCGGCGCTGACGATCTTATGGATGTAGATGGCACAACCATCTCCGATAAGAAGCTGGCGCAAAAAGATTACGCAAAAGCTATCAGCACTGATAGCGACATTCCAAAACCACAGCCCAAAGCTCAAACGTTTCAGCAAGCAGAAGCCCCCTCACCAATCGCTCCTGAAAAACTGGTGAGTCAGCCAGCAATGCCAAAACCAATTGCTCCAGAGAAACTAGAGGTTAAGGCACCATCACCACTACCGGCGCCGCATGTTGAGCGCAGCAACGATGGCTTGGTAGCGCGCCTACCCAAACTAGAACCGATAAATATCAAGGTAGAAGGTCCCAACCAAGAACAAATCATGAGGATGATGGAAGGTGCACGCATTAGAGCGATGCACAACCGAGCTAATGAAGCCTTCCAGAACATTATTTCCAACCCAAGTTTCTTGAAAAATGATTTTGGTTCGCCCCAACCACGACCTGGAGATCTAGCAAAGGCAAGACCAGCGGAGATCAGCCCGGTGGCACTACCACCCATTAATACAAAGCCGATTGATGTCTCCAATAAGACTTTCGAACCACCAAAATTGATGGAACGACCAGCACCATTTGCGGCAGCTCCTCCGATTATCGATATTCCAAGTCCGAAGCAGCAGCATGCACCAGCTCCAGTTCCAATGAAAGAGACACGCCCGGCAGCAAGTGCTGGAGAGCATTCGCGCAAGGCATCTGATGCAATTCAACCTGCGGTCATGAATAAAATGAATGAGCAACAGGTAAAAAGACCTGTTCAACTGAGTGGACCACCTCCTCTTTCTGACAATAGTGCAGCTGGACCAAATCAAACGAACATCCTCAAACGAGTAGGAGCCCCACCCAGTTCGGCCGACGAGGGCAAGCAATCAAGGGCTGAAGCTCCACAAACAGGAAATGATGCGACTCATGCAAAGAAAGCCCTTTCGCCGATGCAACCCGGCGTTATGGACCATTCACTGGAACAGAAAGCAGCAAAGCCGTCTGTACCAAAAGTGCTTTCCGGTAAAGTAGATCATGCAGAAAACGTATCTGCGCAAAAGAAATTGCAAGCTGGAATGATGTCCGCAAAAATGGACAGCAGCGCAGATCAAACTCAAAAGGCACAGTATGGAGTTGCTAGCGACGGAACAAAAGTCCTCACTGCAAAAGTAGAAGAAAAAGGTACCCTCTCCGGTTACGGAGCAGCTACCGGAACCAGTGACTATGGTAGCGGACCATACAAAGCATCAGATGACTATCAAAGTGCGTATAGTAAGCCTCTTGAAGGAACACTTTCCGATGGACGAAAAATAATATCTGCAAATGCGCGTTCAAATGACAGCACCGATCAGATTGTGTGGACTGGCTGGCACAAAAAAATGGAAAGCGACTTGGGACACCAAATCCAAAACGTGGCAAAGCTGCCACCAGGAGCACAATTCCACGCCGAATTTCACATCAACAGAAACGGCTACGCTGAAGGTCATATTGTTAGCCACAATGGTCTAACTAGTCGTCAAATCAACACAGTAAACAATCTGCTTCGCTACCAGATGAGACCACCGGCAGGTGGCGGTGATCACAACTTGAGCTGGCAGTTTACAGCCTCACAGATTGGTCAGCGCGAATACCAAATTACAAGAGATGCAAGGGAATACAACAGCTACCGCGACGGTGCACAACAATCACACCAATTCAGATATGGAAATGCATCTAACATCCAGAGAAACATCGGAGCAGCAAGGTCATATAGACCCGTTCAACAGCCACAGCAAGTGATGACATACGGTTCTTATAGGCGCTACGACCAGTAAGTCTTGTCTATTTCTTATCTGAAAACCAAAAAGTCTCAACTCATTTTCAGAATCAGTTAATAGCATAAGGTGGTGTTAGCACGACCATCCTAGAGACGCACATCATCCAGGATTCTAGAGGAACTAATATGTCAAAAGCTGGCGGATCCGGCTCGTTCAATCATGGTGATAATGCAATTGATTTCCAACGTTCTTCCGACGCCACAGAGAAGTCAGACCAAACCAGCTCGAGGTTTAGACAATCCTTAAGCGATACAGATCGTAGAGAGCATCAAGATCGTGAGAACAGAGTCAAAGAGATCAGAGCAAACAAAACCGCCCCAACCACGGCAGGAAGAATCATCGGAGGCACCCCGGAGATTGGGCATCATGTAGGACATTCAAAAGTTTATCTGGAAAAGAACCAGGTCTCTGTAGTTGAAGATCCTCGTCTTGGCGAAGTATGGCAAAGAACTTCTGATGGCAAAATCAAAATAGAGCGAAAGGATCCTGGCACAGGAGAAGAAAGTCATATAGAAGTTAAAGGACGACTTAGTGTTGAAAAATCTGGCGATCAGGTAACAGCTTTTAAGGCAGACATTCAATTCCAGAACGGTCGCGAAGTCAGCTATCGAAATGGCGAACCAATAGAAATCAAACATCCAGATGGCGAAGTCTGGAGAAGGGATGCGAAAGATAAGAGTGTATGGCATGTAAGCGCACACGATCAGAACCATCCGGGACGAACAGCACACTTTGACATCGACAATGTTCAGGTTGACAGCCAAACTGGCGACATACATTGGCATGTAATCGGCGGGGAAGGTCAAGGGCATATCCGCCGCATCGATCGATATGGTCAATATAACGATTTCGCCCCCGGTCAACGCATAACGTTCGTGAACGAAACCCCGCGTCACCAGCAAGCACAGGATGACTCGTCTCATCCAGGTGCAGCGCAGCAAGCACCTTTTGACAAACCCTTAAATCGGTCGGAGCAAAAACATCAAGAAGCAAACGATGCCTATCTGTCCATCAAACCCAAACCTAGAAGCGAGTCGCAAAATGAGCAACGTGAGTCCCTGACATCACAAAACGCGATCGCCGAAAAGCCAGATGTGAAAAACACACAGCAGCTGATCGATCCTGAAACAGGAGAGCTTCATATAGGAAAACACGGCTACAGACCTGAGCAAGTATACGCTCAAATTCTGAACAACGTAAGCGATGCCAGAGAACAGACTGCACCAAGGTGCCAGAGATACGACGGAGATAGTGTGGCGTTACTGGGCTCCAGATGTTATATCCAGCGTGCGGATGGGTCAGTAGACAAATTCGACAATAACAAAAACTATTTAGGCACCGCTATTGATGCCAGCGGTAAGACATTCCATAACAAGGGCGCATTCTCTCTCAACGCAATCAATCCGGCAGGTGACATCAACCAGCTAGCTGGCGTGTTCGTGAAATTCGCCAATCCCTACAATCATCAACAAAAACCGGTGCCTCAATCAGACAAACCTTCCCCAGAAAGCTACAAAGTACCCAATGCCGAGTTAACGCCGATTAAAGTCACCGATGCCAACTATGCAAAACCTAGCGAACCGCAGGCTGAAAAAATGATCAAACTTCCGCAGCCGTCAGATCAAAGTAACAGCAAGTCCGCAAAACAAGCTGGCGAATCCATTCGCACCGGAAATATTACTGCAGGCGTTTCAGAAATCAACAAGCATTTGCGGGAGATAGAGCATTCAGGAGCAACGCCCGAACAGAAAAAACAAGCCGAGTGGAGCTATCTTCAGCAAGCATGCAATGAAGCTGGAATTTCGCCAACAGTACAAGGTGACTTCTGGATTCACTCAAAAAGCAAGGACCATACAATACAACTCACAGGCACATCCCTGGGAGACTACTTTAGCGGGCAAGACCTACAAGACAGATGCAAACTCGTTCCGGCACGACAGCTGCAGAAGCCGGAGCAAGGTGTCCAAGACACTAGTAATGCGAAACTCCCGTACGTTGAAGGTCAGCTTCTTCAAGGGAATGCTCAGCAATCACAAAACCTCGCACCAACCTATAGCCTCGAAGCTCAGAAATACAACCCAGCTTATGCGGACCAAATGAACAGATACAAACTCGAAGCGCAGACCAACCTGGACAGTTCCAAGCAAAGCAGCCAAGAAGCGCAAATTGAAAGGGTTGCCTGGAAGGAGTGGAATAACCGCATTCAAGAACATATTCAGCTAGCAATGACACAGTACATCAAGGAGTATCATTCCAATAAGGCAGGATCAGTTACAATCGATTTCGAGGTGTCTAGAACTGGGTATATCACGGGTGTTTCAGCACAGGGTCATCCGCGTTCTGTAGCGTTGGAAGAAACTTGTAAGAATGTGGTTAATACCATAAGCGGTACTGAACTCTTGAAATTCCCTCAACGAAGTCAAAAGCAAAAACAGCACTTCAGCTGGGCACTTAATTACGGTAATATTCGTGAAGGTGTAAACTATCAAAACGGGCAAGATGAATTCATCAGACGATAACAGAAGCAGCGAGGCTAAACCGATCAATTTTCGTGCCTGCCTTTTTTTGCAAGCCGCACTAACAAACTTGGTTATTTTGAATTGCCCTAATGTGTTCAACTGCGTTGCTTTGGCGGCCGAGCCTCCTGCAATAACGCAGATCAACGGTTCGAAAAAATCGTATCCCAATAAGCCTATTAAAACTGGACCAGTCGGACCTCAAAACAAAGACTTAGCAATACAAGCCGCATTAGCATATGACGGGAAGAATTATGCAGCAGCCGCGAAACTTTATTCGAAACTAGTAGATCAATCTTTGCATAAAAATAATTGGTTCGCAGCCGCGTCCTACCTGCTCTCCGAGACAGAATGTCATAAGCACTTAAAAGATTGGAAAACAGCTGAACACTGCATCCGACGTAGCATAGATATGTTAGTCAAGGCAAAATGTACAAATCCTTTAATTCGTGGACAGCACCTTGGGCTTCTTGCATCTTGCTTACTTGAACAATCAAAGACAATGGAAGCAGAATCTGTTGGTAAGCAAGCTATCTTAGAACTATCTACCTCCTCGCAAATCAGTGATTTTTACTTAGTAGATCAAGAGACAAAATTGGCTACTAGCTTGGTTGGACAAGGTAAGTATAAGGAAAATGAGGTAGCATTGCACAATGCAATTACTCATTTTCGGCGATTACCACTTTCCCAACGTAGGCTTCTTGCAAATCCTTATATTTTTTTGGCAACCTATTTAAATAGCGAAGGGCGCAAAACAGAAGCCGAGAGTGTCTCTATGGATGGGCTTAAGTTTGGCAACGAAGTCGGATTCGAGAGCTTGGAACAGCGCGTCCAGCTTGACTGCCAATTGGCCATTTCACTCATAGGACAAGAGAGCAAGATTAGCAGAATGAACATCTGTATTAAGGAAGCACTGGCACTCTGCGATCGAGAGGAAATCGACACAAATTTGTATTTGGACCTATGTCATTCATGGGCAGACGCAGTATTGGCGGTAGACAAATTTCAACTGGCTAAAGACGCGATACAGAAAGGTATTGATTTAGCTCGAAAACGAGATCTTGCGGACATAAACTTTGCTGTTCTACTCCGAGACAAAGCTCGATACGAGATGGCGACAGGCAACTTAGATGCAGCACTGAGCTGCATAACTGAAGCATCCGAAATCTGCGCGAAAAAAAATGCTTCGCCTATTTGCACAATGAATGTTATGTCAACCTTATCAACTGTCTACCACAAACAAGAGAATTGGCATTCTGAATTGAGTACTCTGAACCAACTTTACAAAATTCAAAATGATTACTTTTCAGATCCAGAACACTCTGAGATAGTCAACACAATGCATCGATTAGCATTAGTGCTTTTCAAAATCGGAAAGTTTGACGAAGCTGATCGCTACTTTCAGAAGACACTTGAGATCAGGGAGAAGAAAAAGGGCGTTGACGATCTGTCCCTTGCAGAATCTTTGCAGGAGATTGGCACCACATATTGCGTAACAGGCAAATACAACCAGTCCGTTCCATATTTCATTCGCGCTATCGCGATCCGTGATCTGCACGGCGATCTTAGCAAAGGTAAGTATGGGCTGGAAGGTTGCTTAGAAGAACTCTGTTATTGTTATATAGCAATGAAAGAGCCAGAAAAGGCCAGGGGCGTAGCGGAACGCTTGTTCGAACTTCAAAGCAATGGCAAGGGCGCTTCCGAAGGTGTAGACGCTGTCAACACTTTGTTTTTTCTAGCCGGCTCATTTATCGAAACGCAACAAATAGAAGAAGGAAACAAGCTGCTTCAGCGCGTGAGCCAATTGAGAAAAACAGAGAAATGGAAAGAGAGGGTAGACAAAAAAATCGACCTTACCGAAATGCTCAAGAATGACTTATTGTTATACATGCCGAAATAAAGGCTAACCCAAGATCTTGCTGTCATCCTGCTCTCCAGTTAACGACCATGATTGCGAAAGAACTCCCAATAAATGTCGCTGGCGCTGATATCGTCGGTGGTTACACCCAAAACATCCTGAGCCACTGCACCGGAACTTCAACGACAACATTTGATTGGCCACTCCATTACGGTAGAATTCCTAATGGTACCGGTTTCCAACGTGGGCAAAATGAGATCATCAGACAAAAACGACTCCGATACTAAGAACTTTTGGGCAATGAACATTTCTCGCAGATTTCCATTACTCTATATCATTATATTGGCCGGTATCCTTCTCGCCAATGCGAATTGTTCTTTCGCGCTTCAGCCTGAGGCAGAATCGATCAATAGCGGAGAGATAGACAAGAAAACAGTTAAACCAAAGAAGCCAGGAAAATCAAAATTACCGAAGGCACACTTTTCCGCCTCAATCAAACCACATCCAAAACTTGAAGGCGCCAAAGCCGCAGCAACCAACGGAAACTACCCTGAAGCGGCCAGGCTCTTTGATATAGTAGCAAGGCACTACAAGAATACTAAAAATTGGTATGCGGCTGCTGATGCTAATCTAAATGAAGCTAGGTGTTTGATAAAAGCGGAAGAATTCGCAGCGGCAGAAAAATGTAGTCGGATCGCTCTCGATTATCTTGGCAAAGCACACTGTTCAGACTCTTCAGCCTGGGGCCAATATTACGGAGTGCTTGGTACTAGTCTACGCCATCAATCTAAGTATTTAGAGTCAGACCTGTATCTCAACTCGTCGATAGTTGCTCTTTCAAAAGAAGAACAAGTAATTATCTATGAGATGGCCGAACGATCACATGAACTTGGACTTTGCATGGTCATGGAAGGAAAGATGGAGCAAGCTGAAAAATCGTTCAGAGATTCAATCGATTATTTCAAACGCCTCTCAATTCCAGAACGAAGAAACATCCTCAACACGATGATTTCATTCGCAATTTACTTGAATGGAAATGATCGCTTTAGCGAAGCTGAAAGAATATGCAAAGAAGGGTTGGAGTTGGGCGAAAAATTGGGTTTCAACGATTCAAAACAACTAGCAGATTACAAATTTCAACTTGCCATTGCAATCTGCGGAAAGCCCCAAGAGGCCGAAACCCTGAAAAATTGCATTGAAGAAAGCACTAATATCGGTGAGAAAGCTGAAGGCGATTCAAGCTGGTTTTTTCGCAATATTCGAGATTTGACAGATGCGTTAATAAAGAAAGAACAGCTGGAACTCGCTATAAGAGTATTGAGTAGGAGCTTAGCTTTCGCGGAAAAGCACAATTTGCTAAACAATCAGAAAATACCAAGCCTTTTATGCAACATGGCTCGTTGTGAATTAAAGCTAGGCAATCTAGGCAAGGCAACGGAATATGTAAAAAAAGCTTCCGAATATTGTGCCGAACACAAAGGTTCTAATTGCGGTCTGGACGTTGAGTCAGTCCGCGCCCTTATTTATCACAGGCAAAAAAACTGGGATTCGGAACTCGAGGCGCTCACACAACTCTACGAAATGCTAACGCAGTTTCATCCTAACGAACCCGATCATCCAGAGCTGCTAGGCACTATGCGCCGACTTGGGAATGTCCATTTTCAAATGGGAAATCATAAGGAAGCAGATCATTTCTTTAAGAACGCGCTCCTTCTAGAGGAGAAGACTAAAGGTCCAGATCATCTTTCTCTTTCGACACCTATCCAAGAGATAGGAAGTACTTATTGCATTAGCGGGCGATACACTGAAGCGATACCCTATCTTTTGCGAGCAATAGCAATTAGAGACATGCATGGCGATTCCAGTAAGGGGCAATACGGTCTGGAAGGCTGCCTGGATGAGCTCTCCTACCTTTATCTAAGTATTAATGAACCGGATAAAGCTCTTCCGCTTGTTGAACGGCTATTCAATCTGCAAGATGGCAGTAGTGGTCCCGCGGAGGGCGTGGATGCTCTATCTACGATGCAATCTGTTGCCGAACTATTGATACAACAAGGGAGGATCGAAGAAGGAAACAAAATGCAAAACCGCATTACGGAACTTCGAAAAACGGAGAAGTGGAAACTGACCACTGCTAAACCAATCGAAGATCCAAAAACAAACCTTCATCTTTACATAAAATAGTCAGAATGCCGAACAATCATCTAAACAAGCACCCAGATGCTTAGCCGGTTCAACTAACGTCCGTGGTTGCGAAAGAACTCCCAACAAATGTCGCTGGCGCTGATATCGTAGGTGGTTACACCCAAAACATCCTGGGCCACTGCACCGGAACCTCCTGGCCAATTATGACCGCCACCATGCACGGTGTAGACAACGACTTCGCTACCACCACTTCCTCCTCCATAGGTTTCGCGGGTTACCTGGCAGCCGTCACGCGGGCTGCGATCTGACATACGATCCTCTCGTGGGTGCGAGCCGCAATTATTGATTCTTGCCCAAAATTCAGCAGTTTCGTTGGCAGTATAGAGCCCGCCAACCTTTGCCATGGTAGAGCTGATCGCTGCTCCGCCTACACCGGGAATTCCCAGAGCCTCACCTAGTTTCCCAAGCTCCTTACTCTCCCCTTCTCTAGGAACTAGAGGGTCTTCTGTTCCTAAGAATAAAACGACGGGCATACTCCTGCGAGGGTGACAAGACGAGCAAACCGCTGATGTAATCGTTGCCGATATGACGCCGATCGATGCGATGCGATCAGCCATTTCGCATCCCAGTCGCTGAGTGAAGTATCCTCCATTGGAAATTCCACAAGCATGAATATGCCGCGGATCAATTTTGTATTGCCTCTGCAAGTGATTTAAAAGATCGGAAACAAAACCGACGTCATCCATCCCATTGCTTCCACGAGCACTACCGTCATTCCAGCGCGCACCAACGCCATCAGGATATACAACAATGAAGCCATTGCGTTCAGCCGTAATGTCCATGAGGCTCAGTCCCTCCATGGCAACGCCATTCATACCCAAACCATGAAACGCCAGAACCAAGGGAACAGGTCTGGAACCATCATAAGATTTTGGAACGTGTACAGTGAAGGTTCTGCGCATGCCACCGCTTGCGATGGCATCTTTGTAATTCTGAGTATGAGTGGCAGCTGCAGCCTTAGCCGGGACCGCCTGTGAGCTGGCTTGAGCCGGCATCCCAGAAGAGGCACGACCTTGTGGATAAGCAGCAGGGTACCTCTGTGAATATGCCTGAGGATATCTGCTTCTATATGACGGGTCTTGCTGGTAACTAGCCGTTCTTCCATAGCTTTTGGATCCGTATTGAGGATAAGCAGTTCTGCTAGTAGGCAATGTGGATCCAGTACGTGATGCGCCTTGATTCTGCTGCGGGTTTGCATTGGATCCACCGCTAGAATTGGCGTTGGCGTCCCAAACACCACTGCGACTTGATTGCCCTAGAACGGGAGCAGATGCATAAACGCAAGTGAAGATCAGCAAAGAGAATACAGACATATTACGAATGAAACTGATCGACATCGATTGCCCCCCTGCTTCACACTCTATACCCGCCAAAGAGACCAAGATGATCCCGACTTTCATGGCTATTGAGTGCTCACACGCCGCAATTCAAAAAGGCAAGGTCGCCCTGGGTTAAAGGCGACCTTATCTTTATCTCCGTTCAGGTATATTTATCCGCGGCAGACCGAATTCTCGGACTGGACGCCGCTAAGCTTGTTTAGCTGAAGAGGTTGGCATCGCGAGCGGATGCAACCAACCAGTTGATACAACCAGGTGTGGCTAATCCGCCAGTTACACCGGCGGCGCCCCAGAGTACGCGCTTCATAGCGTCCTGTGTTCCAGCTGCCATATGCATGAAGCCCATGATCATTGTTGGACCGCCCCAGGCGATTCCGAGAATTTCCATACCATTCGCGATAATGTTGAGCAAAGCTTCCAGGTTAGCAAGGTTATTTACACGAACGGTGCCGGCAGTGTTGACCCCCTGGATAACAGTAGCGTCGCCGCCTTGTGGTCCAATGGTTCCGTTGGTCGCGCCCTGCAACATCGGAGCAGACCCGGCATTTCCTTGTTGAGATTGAGCCCCTGTGTAATTGCCTGTATTGTTGGTTTGGTTACCAGTGGCGGCGGTGGAGTCGAACGCATCTTGCGCGAATGCCGGCAGGGCTAAGGCTGTGATCGCTGTAGCGGCAAGCAGTGATTTAGAAATCATATTAGTAAAGCGCATAGTTCGTTCTCCTTGGTGGTGGTGTCTCGGTTAATTACCGAATATAGTCATAATAGTGAGCAGTTCTGAAATTCTCTTGAGAATAGATGGAGTTTTGTTTTCCAGTTCACAGCCCTTAGTTCCATGCTTCAAAGAATAGCCAGACAGAATGACCGTATTGGTTCACATTCAGGTCAATAACGGGTCTCTATCTAAATTGCTCCTTAAGAACAAAGGCTAGTGCGCTGTTCCTGCGACCTTCAGATCTGCAGGATCCTAAGGACTCGGGATCTCTATTGGAGAAAGAAAGTACGTTGAGGGCGTCCAGTTCTATTGTCTATCAGATCAATTACTAGGCCAGAATCGCTTGGAGCGACAAATCTGCTTATGAGTTTCAGAGGTACTTGCTGTTTTTGGAATAGAAGATTTATGTCACTAGTCAGTTTGCACACTGCATAAGGTCCCTCCGATCGAAAGACCTGCTCAAGATAATTTTGTGTTTCTTTCCCACAATTAAACGCAAGATCAGAGGCCACTTGTCCTGTCCGAGTTTGACTATCAATTTTCGAATCGATGATATCTAACCGGCCGATATGAGGTCCAGCTTGATCCATGGGCTGCTGGGGGGCGGGCCGAAATGGACGCTGCAGCTGGTTCGGAATCGGACGTTGATAAACGGGTTCAGGCATCCGATCTGATCGGGGAGTACCGATGTATTCGTTTGGCTGTAGTTGGTATTCTCGATGATACTCCGGTCGATTGGCGAGCTCTTTCAGCAACTCTTTCTGTCTTAGTGACTCCTGCCGTTGACCCCAGCCAAAACTATGCGATCTGTCATGAGGATTTTGCCCAGCCATGAACTCTTGCTGAAGCCTTGTTTGCGCAGCAGCGTTTTGCCCACTGCCCGAGTTCCATGTTTCTGCATGCCAGCCCCGTCTTTGCTCACTCATTGAGTCGCCCTCATTTCTACTTTCGAAAAGAGAATATGGCAAGAAGTTGAGAAAAATCTGAGAATCATTTCGCATCAGGCTATCGCCCTGACTGATCCCCCTGATTCTCGAATTTGAGATAAAGCAGGTAATACTTGTTCTTCCATTTCGTTACCACGAAATCGGGCACAACACAGATCGATTCGCTCAGCTTGCCATTAATTCCAATCTTGTATCTATAAATAGGAATCACACATTCATTGTGACTCCATGGAATTTTCATGGATGAAGAATCGCTTTGGGTAACACTGGCGATACTGGCATCTTTCAAGCAATCGTTTTGGCAATAAGCATCGAAAACGGATTTGATTCGCTCCTCTTCTTCCGTTTTTATGGATGAACCAACATAAGTCATCTGCTTTTTGAACGGGGACACTTTATCTGCCGACAACGCAATAGATGCTGGCGTCGTGGTCAACTCCTTATATGCGTTCCAGTCCTTTCGCTTAAGTGCCTCAAAAGCTGATTTAGCAACCGCTTCGCCCGAATCATTAGATGCACATCCGCTCAAAAGCGCAATTGAGATCAGCGAAACAAGCACTTCCTGGCCAGTCGGTATCATCTTAAGAGCCATCATCACCCTCCTAGCCACAAAAGATTACTGCCCAAAAATCAGACTCAATAAAAAAATACCCCAAATAGAAAACGAGGTCACCTTTACCAGGTGACCCCATCTTTCTTTTTCACCACTACTTGCGGTTAAGTCTGTTTCTTAGCTGAAGAGGTTAGCGTCACGGGCTGAAGCAACGAGCCAGTTGATACAACCGGGTGTTGCCAGACCGCCAGTTACACCGGCAGCGCCCCAGAGTACTCTCTTCATAGCATCTTGCGTACCGGCAGCCATGTGCATGAAGCCCATGATCATTGTAGGTCCGCCCCAGGCAATACCGAGGATTTCCATACCGTTAGCGATAATGTTAAGCAAGGCTTCCAAGTTAGCCAAGTTGTTTACGCGGACTGTACCTGCGGTGTTGACACCTTGGATGACGGTAGCGTCACCGCCTTGTGGTCCGATTGTACCGTTGGTGGCACCTTGGAGCATCGGAGCCGATGCATAACCACCTTGCTGCGACTGAGCGCCGGTAAAGTTACCGGTGTTGTTGGTTTGGTTACCGGTTGCAGCGGTCGAATCAAAAGCGTCTTGTGCGAACGCTGGCATTGAGAGAGCGACGAGAGCACCAGCTGCGAGAGTAGAACGAACGATAGATTTAGTAAAAGACATAACAGTGCCCTCCGAAGAGCATATTTATTAAAAGAGGAGTAAGTGGTAAGACCGTTTTGAAGATTTCGATGTCTTGCATTCGATGACTTAATACTATGTTGACCCTACCCCAAAGTAAATATGACTTTGGTCATGCCCGGGTCATGTTCGGAAGCATGCCTCAAGTCACACCGATAGCGGGAGCGCCTGTGCAGCAAGCTGTCCGGGGCATTACCCCGGGGCATGACCCAAGGGCATGACTGGGTCAGGTGGGGTGCCGGTGAGCACCAACCGGGTCAGACAGGCAGTGCAAACCAGAGTCCCGAGCGGTTCTGTCTAGCCAGGTCCATCATTGGTCGCTGGCAGATCCCCTCATAATCGCTTCATAAATACGTTTGGACAAGGAATTGCCCCAGATATTCGAATCGATAAACCAAGCGGAGAAGAATTGATGCGCCAGCTCAAGCTGGATTAACGCACACGAATTGTGCAAAACCGCCCACTTGCCAATAAGCAGTGGGCGGTCGCCTTTCCGCGCTAGTAAAACTGAACTCCTGATTTATTCCGCGCGATAACAACGAAAGTAACCACCTCCTTTTTGCGCATATCCTTGTATAAAGAACTCAGATTGGCCATGTAAGGGCTTGCAAGCTATGCCTGACCTTTATGAGAACAGATTCGCATCACGGGCAGATGCAACAAGCCAGTTGATACAGCCCGGAGTTGCCAGACCGCCAGTCACGCCGCCCATGCCCCACAGAACACGCTTCATTGCATCTTGTGTTCCAGCAGCCATATGCATGAAGCCCATGATCATAGTAGGACCACCCCATGCTATTCCGAGAATCTCCATGCCGTTTGCGATGATGTTCAACAAGGCTTCCAGGTTGGCGAGATTGTTTACGCGAACAGTGCCACCGGTGTTAATTCCCATAATCACTGTTGCATCATTGCCTTGCGGTCCAACTGTTCCAAATGTGGCACCTTGAAGCATCGGAGCGGATGCATAACCACCTTGTTGCGTTTGCGAACCTGTATAGAATCCAGTGTTATTAGTTTGATTTCCTGTAGCAGCCGTTGAATCAAAAGCGTCAGCGATCTGAGCATTCGAGGGCAAAGACAAAATAGCTGTTGCAGCAAGAGCTGCAAGTGTAGTACGTGAAAGCAAAGTAGAGATAGAACGCATGGCAACTGCCTCCGTAAGCGTTAAAGAAAGTAATTAGTAAGAAGAAACTTGGACTGAAAGAAAGCCTTTCAGCAGTCAGACTTAACGCATTGCTGCATTACGCTGCTCATGAAATTAGAATACTTCTTGCAAGAGAACATGTAAATTTGTCTCTAGTCATCCGCAACTATATCGAAGGTCATGCTCCCTCTATGCGATTTGGTTAAGCAGGTTGTTAATGGCAGACAGTTGGACAATGAGAGCGAATGACACCCGATCGAAAGAAAAAGAAGTGAAGAAGGAAATACGAGCCGCAGGCCATGATGATCTGACTTAGGCATAGTGAGATTGCGATTCCGAAGATTCCCAAGCCGAAGTTAATTGCAAAAACAAAGGCGCAGATACCTCTAAAGAGAACCAGTATCAGAAGTGTCATCCACATGGGCATTACAGTAGAGCCGGCACCTTCAATTGCATTGGCTATAGTCGTGGAAAATGCACAAGCAGGGAAATACAAAATGCTCAGAATCAGATAGTTGAATATTCCACGCTGAGTAATTAGATCGTTTGAGAAACCATTTGAGATTACTCCCGCGAACATACTTACAAGAGCACCGACCACTAGCGCCAAAGCGGCTCCAAAACCGGCTATCCTCAGGGCGCTTAAGTACGCAGTTCTAGCTTCTCCTGCTCCGACATTCTGCCCCACCACAACGGAAGCTGCCATGCCTAATGCCATTATGGGTATTAGTGCTATGGTCTCTTCGATTTTTAGTTTTACCGTCAGCGCTGCCTGCGCTGAGGCAGCATCGGTCAAACCTGAAGACAATCCATAAAGTAAAAAGTTAGCGGCAACGACCGCCAATTCCGCCATTACGGCAGGGATTGCAAGCTTACACAATTCGGCTAGCACTTTTAGCATCTGAGACTTGCTGAGGAAATCATCTGTGGTTTTTAACGGTGCAAACAAGCGAATAACCATGAGCATCCCCGCTGAAGCACCAATAAAGGATGAAATCACCCAAGCAAGGGAAAGAGCAGTTAGCGAATGTCCCCCGTCAAAATCGGAAAAGAAGAGAGTCCAAGAGAGAAGATGGCAGCTACCCACCGTTAGGAGCTGAACATATAAAGCAAGGTCGGTTCTGGATAGAGATCGAAAAATTGCTGATTGGCACAAAACAACTATAAATGGGGCGTTGGCAAAAGAACATAACACCGTATATGGTATTGCCAGAGATTCCACATCCGGGGAACAATGAAACATCTTCAGGAACGACGCCGCAAAGCCACTTGCAGCGAATGTAGATAAGATTCCGATGACTGCGGCAAGTAAGAGAGCAGCAAAGGAAGCTGTCTGACATACCGAAAATTGTTTAGCACCGACACTCCTCGATACTAAGGACGAGGCTGCACAGCTCAAACCTGTGCCTAACACAATTACCGCAAAGATCATTTGATCGCCTATACCTACGGCGGCTTGTCCTTCAGGTCCAACGATAGACGCTAAATACATGTCCAGCACTCCAATAGTGGAGCTAAGCATCATGGAAATAGCTAGCGGGTAAAAAAGCTTCCAACAAGCTATCAATGGGGATTGCCTGCTCGCATCACTAAAATCCAATCTCATGACATCAAAACCCCAAAATATCGATCGATTCGTCTCAAAACGAAGCAATTTGAGTACCACAACATTTCGTGGTAACACTACCACGCACATTCGTGGTAGTCAATGTTATACTTTTAACGGTTTCCGCCCATCAGTTATATGTGGACTAAGTGAAAACGTCCGAACTCTCGTGGATCGACACGCTCAACGAGCAAACTCAATGGACCAACGACCTGCAAGCCAGGGCGTGGATGCAGCAATTAGCCCGGTGGCTGCCGTCTTCGTCCCCTGCCAGGGAACCAACGTCGGGGGAGCTCGAGTTCTTTCTGACTTTGCTAACTCAAATCCGGAATCTGGTTTACCAGATCCATTTCTGCAACAGTTTTGATCTTGGCCGAGAAACTGATGCGACAAGAATGCAAGATGTCGATACGGCGTTCTTGTCCCACTATTTGAGGAACCTGACTCTTTCCTTCGATCCCAATAGCAGCCCATCCCTTAGCGCCAGCTTGAATCTGCCCGAATTATCGGAATCAGAATATGTGACGATGCTTGGAACTCTCATTTTGAATTTCTCAAGCGACCTATCGCGGATGATTGAATCAGGCGACGGACTCTTCGTTCACCGTTGCGAAGGGCTATTTCGCAATCAAAAAGCTGACCAAATAAGCACGGTCTCTGGTGTTAACAATGCAACTGAGGAGTTGTGGAGAAAAGAGATTCCACTTATTGTTGAGCAAAGACTTGAGCAAACGCCAGAGATTCAGCGCTGCGCAGATCTCTTTGTCACCAGGTCTCGATCAAAATACTGCTCTGATGCTTGCCGCTTCGCGACCTTCCAAATTGCAAAGCAATTGAAAGACCCTCAATACCTCGCAGAGAAACAGCGCCGCTACAGGCAGAAAAAATCTGATGAGAATCGCAGTTAGCAGGACAGTTATGCGAGCAACTTCTGAGCTTCAGCGCGTGTTCGCACGACGACAGGACTCTCAGCACCAAGTAGTCCAGCTCTAATTGCAAGCTCTTCTTCCAGTGAAGCAAGTGCTTCCTGCTTTCTGCCTAGCTTGACCAAGCAAACAGCAAGTTCGTGATCAGTGTCGGCAACGGTTAAGTGATTCGGTCCAAAGACCTCTTTCCGTTTCGCTAGCGCCATGCGCAGCAGCGGCTCTGCTTGAGTAGTACTACCCATCGCGGTAAACATCGCACCCATCGTATGTAAGGACTCAAGTGTATCGGGATGCTGATCGCCGAGAATTTTCTTACGGATGCTCAGCGATTTCTCAATCAGTGGCGTACCCTCTTTCAAGTAGCTCGGGTCTTCGACTAAGCTTCGGACTAAGCACATCTTGCCGAAGTGGTGCATTGACCCGGCAGTATATTGATGGTTTTCGCCAAAAGTTGTTTTGCGAATATACAACGACTGATTGAGGTTGCGTTTGGCTTCGTCAAAGTTGCCCATATTGAGGAACATAAGACCGAGCTGCGCGAAAGCCTCTGCTGTCTCCGGATGCCGCTCACCCAGACTCTTCTTACGCACGTTAAGCGCATTTTCCAAGAGTCGTTGGGCTTCCGGATACTTGCCGAGCTTGTTGAAGTAGTCGCCGCAATAAAGCAAGGTCTGTGCAAAATCAGGATGCTCTTCTCCAAATTTTTCTTTTCGATAAACGAAAGCTTGGGACAAGAGCGCTTCAGCCTGCGGCAACTTATCACGAAGATAGGCCAGACGGCCCATTTCATTCTTGCTCTGGATCACATCAACATGGTCTTCGCCAAAGATCTTCTTCCTGATCTCGCAGGCACGTTCCATCATAATTCCGGCATCGCCCATCGCACCTTGCAACATATATAGAACGCCGAGATTGTGACAGGTTTCAGCCGTAGCCTTGTGATCATTACCGTGCAGGTTACGTCTGTATTCGAGTGCTTCTGTCAGTACCCGTTTGGCTTCATCATAATTGCCACGTGCTGTGTATAAAACGCCCAGGTCATTCAGCGTCATAACTGAGTCTGGATGGTTAGTACCTAAAGCAGCAGTTCTGCGAACCAATGCTTGTTGATATGCCTCTTCAGCATCGCCAAACTTTCCACGCTTAAATGCTATGACACCAAGCTTGTGGAGAATCTCGACAACAGCGAGGTGGTCGCGCCCGAGCACTTCCTCTAATGTCGGAAGACCGGCACGATAATGCTTCTCTGCTTCAGCATACTTGCCTTCACCAAATAGTCGATTTCCATCTTGAGTGAATGCTTCCGAGAATGGCTGCTCGACCGTCGAATGCGCTTGCTGATGTGCAATGAGTCGTTCAGTTGCTTCGTCGAGCTTTTCAACAGGTCTTGCTGCTTCCGCTTCCTCAAGTAATTTAATTGCTTCGGCATCGCGATCTTGCTCGAACTTGTTTTGCTCTTCTGCAGATACAGCGTCCGATGGTGATGCCGGTGCTGGCTCGGGAGCCGCCAGTGCAGGTGTGAGTGCAAAAGGATCTGAGCTGGCAGGTGGTGGCGGTGATGGCGTAGCGAACAAATCAACAGCCGACGCAAACGGATCTGACGAGGCAGCAGGCGCCTGAGCTGGAGGGGTCGCAAATGGGTCTGAAGCAGCCGTCGGAGCGGCTGGGACCGCGAATGGATCCACCGCCGCTGGGCTTGTTTGTGCCGGTGTAGCAGCTTGCTCTGGAACAGATGATGTTTGCGTTGCCGAAACAGTATCGACAGGAGTTGATGCTGCAGGTCCAGGCGCAGACGAATTGGCAGATTCGGCAGCTGTTCCGTCTACTGGGGATGACACAGCACCAGTTACAGGATTGACAACAGATGCGATTGCTTTCAAGGCATCAATCGCACTTGCGCCAGTAGCCTGCGCGAAAGGGTCGACTACTGCGTTGGACGCACCGCCTTTGGCGGCTGCGGCAGCAAATGGATCAAAAGCAGCGAGTGCGGCAGCTGCCGCAGCCATGGGATCAGTTATTGGTGAGACCTCACTTGGTTTATTTGCCGGAGCAGCTGTCGTTTCTGCAACGGCAGCATTCAGATCCGGTTGAACAGAAGGCTGTGCCGACCCGAAAAGCGATGGAGCGTCAAACAGTGAATCTGAAATGTTTACAGGCGGTGCCGCTGCTGTCGGTACGGCATTAGCCACTGGCAGTGGTGGCGGGACAGCTTGTGCCGGTGCATCGGAAGCAAGCAGACTTGAAGCATCGGTACTAATACGATTGCGCTCTGATTCTTCTGCAAGTTTCTTCTGTTGCTCTTCGATGGCAATCTTTTGTTGCTGGGCTTCCTCCTGCAATTTCTTTTGCGCTGCTTCGATCTCCGCTTGTTTTTTCTGGGCATCATCCAGGAGTCGTTTTTGCTCTTCTTCCAAGAGCAAACGCTTTTGCTCAGCTTCTGCCAACAAACGTTTCTCTTCTTCCTCGCTCTGAGCTTTGGCTCTGTCAGCCTCAAGCGCTAGACGCTGTTTCTCAGCCTCTTCTTCCAACCTCTTCTGTTCAGCTGAAACAGCCATTTGCCTGAATTCAGATTCAAGCGAAAGTCTCTTTTGTTCAGCTTCATTTGCCAGGCGTTTTTGCTCAGCTTCTCGTTCCAGTCGCTTGCGTTCAGCATCTTCATTGGCACCAGGATCTTCTACTAAGCCATGGAGCTTCGCTGAGCTATTCTCAGATCCTCCGCCGATATCGGCAGGCACACTGTTGACACCGGCAAGATTTGGATCATTGATCAACGCCAGGATTCCGGTGAACATGTCTTTGTCGCGCATCATGGAGAGCATTTGCTGCAATTTTTCAGCTTGCGGATGGGATCCCGCCAGTGGAAGCAATTGAGCGGCAACCTGCAATTCTGCAAACTTGTTGTTTTGCTCCATCAGCTGTTTCATAGCAACAAGCTGTTGCAAAATCTCAACCTGCAGATTCTTCAGCGCCGTGTATTGATCTGCAATTTCCTTTTGCAAGTTTATAAGACCTTGCTTGCCGTCGCCATTTTCCGACACCAATGCAGCTTCTTTCTGCTGACTCTCGATCAAAATCTGAGACATCTATAAATCCCTCTGCCCCCCGCTTAGGCACAATACTCCATCAAAAAATGGAGCAGCCAGATCTATTGTGCCCAGCAGATTCTTCTCAATCTCATTTAGATGCGGTATTTTCCTGAATTCGACGCCGGTTTTATGGGTTTGTCGGCGATAACTTACGTCGCTGCGAAGCTACATGAAGGTTCACGAAGGTAAGCCAGACAACTGCGTGCAGCAGCCATCCATCAGCATCTCATCAGCCTCCGCAAGCAATTAGAACTAATTCCTCAGTGAGGATGGATTGTTAGCTCCCTGCGCTTTTCCTAAAGCGACCTTTTTGTCCTGAAGCTGTTGGTGCAATACATCAACAGCTTTCTTCAATTGAAGATCCTTCATGTCTTCCGGTTTGCGAACTGCGGAAGGACCGTCAGGATCAAGCCACCATGGACCTTTTCCTTCTTCATAATCCTTAGAACTCAAATCAACAACAACATCGGGCGCTATACCCTTATTGTGTATATCCGTGTCGCTCGGTGTGAGATAGCGAGCAATTGTGTAGTTTACACCGCTACCATCTTCCAAACGCGTGATGCCTTGAACTAGCCCTTTTCCGAAACTCTTCTGACCAATGAGCGTGGCGCGCCCATTATCCTTCAATGCACCGCTTGCAATTTCGGAGGCACTGGCACTACCTTTGTTGATCAACACGATCAAAGCCTGATGTGTAACCGGCTTGCCGTCCGACATAGCTGGCGTCTTGTATCCATCCTTATCGACGGTCGATACAATGTTGCTTCTGGAATCCAAAAACATGTTGGATATCTCGATTGCGTTAGTGAGCAATCCACCAGGATTATCCCGCAAATCCAGAATAATTCCCTTTGCATTCGAGAGATTGCTTAGCGCTTGCTGCATTTCCTTATTCGCATCGTGCGAAATGAAGCTCGTGAGCCTAATGTAGCCAACTTCGGAGTCAAGCATTTTTGCTGTCGGAATTGAATGGATGTGAATTTCATCGCGCACCATTTTCAATTTGACTTTCTCTGTCTTGCGGACAAGAGTCAGCTCAACTTCCGTGTTTTTTGGTCCTTTGATGATTTTTGCTGCCTCATCAACGGACATTCCTTTGGTGCTCTTTCCATCCACTTCAGCGATTTCATCACCAGGTAATACACCGGCATGAGAGGCAGGAGTGTCATCGATTGGAGCGATTACAATAATTCGCTGGCTTTTGTCCATGCCGATTTGGATACCGACACCGCAAAGTCTAGCGTCTATCTGCGCTTTCTCGTCATCGAAGGCATCGCGATCTAGAAAGCGAGTATATCGATCGCCCAAACTAGCAAGCATTGTTTCAATGGCCTTGTGGGAATCATCGAGCGTTTTGAGCTTGCCTTCATATCGTTTTTTCCAACGATCCCAGTCCTGATGGTTGTACTCCTGGTCGTAATATTCGTCCTTGATAATTTCCCAGACGCGGTTGTAAACACGCTGGGGATTTACCGTAGAAGCAGAATGTTGCGCCAAATACGTTCCTGAAATGGTGCCGTGGCGCTGAGCAACCTGCTCTCGCGCACTAGTTAGTAAGGTTGCTCCACCCAGAGTAAATGAAAGAAGTATCGGCAGAGCCAGGATCGCTTTCCAGCAAAGATTTTTCGACATAATGGCGTGGTGTCCCGGGTTGACTGTAGGCTTTTCATGACAACAAATCAGGATAAGAACTTTCTTCGCCTGACCTCCCGACGGCGAAAAGCCACATTCTATGTACCCACTGCGCACCCGGTTTAGACAGAGCCTAGATTTTCTCGGGTTTTCAGGGTGTTACTATAGCTTAGCCTTGCTCAGAACACAGAGCAGTAGGGTTTTTACTGGATTATCCATGGAGTGAGAACAGGTGGAGAAAGCAGCTGCAGATATTGGCGTTTTTGGCGGTTCGGGATTTTACAAGTTGCTTGATAAAGCCGAAGAGCGCGTGGTCGAAACCCCATACGGGGCACCAAGCGACAAGGTGATGCTCGGCGAGATGGGAGGAAAACGAGTTGCTTTCCTGCCAAGACATGGTGCACATCACCAGTATCCACCACACAAAATCAACTTTCGCGCAAATGTATGGGCAATGAAATCTTTGGGTGTCAAACACATCATCTCTCCCTGCGCAGCTGGCAGTCTTCAAACGCATGTTGCTCCTGGTGATTTCGTTGTCTGCGATCAATACGTCGACAGAACAAGCGGCCGCATCGACACCTTTTATGACGGGCCAATCTCAACTCACGTATCTGCTGCAGACCCATATTGCTCGAAACTTAGAGAGTTTGCGATCAAGGCTGCCAAAGACTGCGGCATCAAAGTACACGAAAAGGGAACAGTGGTCGTAATTCAAGGACCAAGATTCTCATCGAAAGCAGAATCCAAATGGTTCACCTCAATGGGCTGGGAAGTGATCAACATGACTCAGTACCCAGAAGCACACCTCTGCCGGGAACTAAATATGGGCGTCGTTAACATTGCACTGATCACAGACTATGACTCAGGATTGGTTGGCGACGTTGAGCCGGTTTCGCACGCAGAAGTGGTCAAAGTTTTTGGCGACAATCTAACCAAACTGCAAAAAATGCTGGTCCGAATGTTCGAGCTCATGCCTGATCCGGCGACCATAGATTGCGGCGATGCTCTTGCCGGAGCTCGTTTCACATAAGCTTTAGTTAGAAAACAAACGAAACGGGATGCAATTTAATTGTGATCCCATATTGCCACCGCTGATAGTGCAAGTGCGATGCAGAATTCGGATTAGAAAACAACACTCTAACGCAAACTCTAACGGTTAGCTAGCAGCATACCTTTTGGATCATCACACGCTTCCCATCAGGCACAGCAAGGTACCAGACTCTGATAGGCTATCCGAGCTGAAGGCATTCGCGAAATCCCCGCGGACTTCTAATAATCAGATTCGTCTTCATCAGCCAGATTGACTGATGTCCAAAAGATAGATACGACAAGAACTGAAAGAATTGCAGCACCAAAGGCAATTTTTTGAGGAATCCCATACTTGGTCATCAAAACGAAGACAGAGAGAGCTAACACCAGTCCCAGAAAAGCGACTGCATGATTTAGAGTTATTTTCGGTATGGGTATTCCGTTCAACTATTTAGCCTCACTAAATTCCATCTGCCGCCAGGCGATTTTCAGTAGGTGTAAGTAGAGAACCGAGCACCTTCGCCGCTTCGTCAATCAATCCTTCACTGACTTTCTCAACACTGTTTGCTTTGATTGGTGGCTCAAAATCCATTACCGACGGATCCCACTTTTCTCCAGGCATAAACTCGTCGCTAGCTTTCCACATTTTGGTGCTGGCAAAAGGTTCGGTATCTACAGCAGCATGTTCCTCTGACTTTGTATCTCCAAAGGTTTTGATCTCCTCTTTGCCGGGAGCAAATCTGCTAGCCGATAGGAAAAGCTCAGTCGTTGTCTTGAGCTGGTCCTGTGACATCGGTGCATTCAATTTGCTATCGGTAAGATAAGCAATCGGAACTTGCTGATCTGGAACTAAAAATGGCACTGCTCTGTGTGACCCGGTCGAAACGATCTTCTTAAGTTCTGCATTCTCCTTCATCAGGCTTATATACTCTTCGGTGTAATTGCCTGAGGAATAACCGGCATCACTTGTGGCATAAGTTAGCGAAGCAGGGTCAAGATCCGTATTGTTGTATCCGCGGCTCTTTGGCATACTGCTGATTTTGTGCGCTTTTTCAATCTCCGCAATGCGCTCTGCCTGAAGCAATTCAGAACCTGCAAACCAATGAAGACGGGCACGAATTTGATGTTGCTTATTGTTCTCGAAAGCGCCACCGACAAACTCACGAATCCGTTCCAAAATGGTTTTCTTGAAGGGGTCTTTGACCTTTTCTCGCTCCTTGCGACCTTCTTTCATCTTCTTCAGGCGCTTCATCACAACATCTTGGGATTGGAACTCTTCCAAAACGTGCATCGCATTTGCAGTAGTTTCATCTAGCGTAAAAATGATGGGATACCTCGTAGATGCTCAGCACCAGCATGGCGCTCGATTTAAGTCTAACGGAAGAAAACGGAATGTAAATCGCCAAGTTATCCGCCGAACGCCTGATTAGCATCGACATACTCGTGAAATGTGAATCATACCCGCCGTCGCCACTGGGAATCGTCCCAGTGAAGTCATAATATCGACACCCTTGGCAACCGTCAACGGAATTTCACGCATCCTGATACGGTAATTACGGTATCGACTGGAGCAGTTATAACAATAAACGCCGAAAGTCAGGTGCTAGCGGTCTACGCCAGATTTGACATCTATATATAGGAACATCGACGGCATATAGGAACTTCGACAGCAAGTTGTTAGGCCTCACATAATTGGAGGCGGCTCTAAGTGCTGGCGGTGCTTTCACCTACACTGGAAGTACGCCCTGTTTTTTCCTGAGCATGTTGATCTTCTTGTCGGCCAGGGCCGAAAAGCGATTGATCAGTTCATCACGCAAGTGACTGCCGGAGACCATGCCATCGATAATGAGTTCCGAAGCCAGACGCGAAATATCGACGTCTTCTCGGTACTCGTTTCTCAATTGCTCGATATAAGCCGGTCTTTCAGATTCCGGCTTTTCCATGATCTTGTTGTAGTAGACAGCGTTGACCGCAGCTTCTGGTCCCATAACCGCAATACATGCTGTCGGAAGTGCAAGGCAGGCATCAGGTTCAAAAGCAGGACCGCACATAGCGTACAATCCAGCACCATAAGCCTTTCTAATCACGACCGAGATCTTCGGAACATCTGCCGATGATACAGCCGAAATCATTTTGGCTCCGGAACGAATAATGCCGGCGCGTTCAACCTTGGTGCCGATCATGAATCCCGGCACGTCAGCCAGGAAAAGAAGCGGAATGTTGAATGCGTTGCACAACCACATGAAGCGTGCGCCCTTATCTGCTGAATCAACAAACAAAACGCCACCTTTTACTTTCGGCTGATTTGCCAAAATACCGACCACGCGCCCACCGATGCGCGCAAGTCCTGTGATCAGCTCAGGTGCGAAAAGTTTCTTGATCTCAAAGAAAGAACCTTCGTCGATAATTTGATCGATCACTTTATACATATCGAACGGAACGTTCTCTTTCTCAGGAACGATTTGTTCAATCGTCTTATCGCTTGCAACCGGCTTCTTAGGCGCTGCCATCGGAGCTTGTTGATCGCAATTTTCCGGCATCAACGCGAGATAGTCGCGGCAAAGTTTGATTGCATCTTCTTCAGTGTTGACCAGAATGTCTCCACATCCGCTGACCGAACAGTGCATTTTTGCACCGCCCATCTCTTCCAGAGTAACTTTCTCACCGATCACCATTTCAGCCATGCGAGGAGAGCCCAAGTACATAGATGCTCTGCCTTCATTCATTATCACGATGTCGCAAAATGCTGGAATATACGCACCACCAGCGGCGGAAGGTCCAAACAACAAGCAGATCTGAGGAATGAAACCGGAGAGCTGAACTTGATTGTAGAAGATTTTGCCTGCGCCGCGTCGCCCCGGGAACATCTCGATTTGGTCTGTAATACGAGCTCCAGCTGAGTCAACCAAGTAGATCAACGGCACACGCATTTTCATGGCAGTTTCTTGTATGCGGATGATTTTCTCTACCGTCCGCCAGCCCCATGAGCCGGCTTTCACGGTTGAGTCGTTCGCCATATAACAAACGGTGCGACCATTGACTTTACCAACGCCTGTCACCACGCCATCAGCAGGCAGGTCAGACTCTAAGCAGTTGGCATGAAGACCATCTTCAATTTCAAAGCCGGGATCAAGGAGAAGGCGAAGGCGTTCGCGTGCAAACAGCTTCCCTTCCTCGGCGAGCTTCTTGTGATATTTCTCAGCTCCGCCCTTCTTTATTTCGCTTTCTTTTTTGAGTAATTTCTCAGTCTTGTCATCAACCATTTTCAACTCAGTAACCATCCTGTGCACCTTATAGCCGGTCAGTCAAAGCATTTTACCGCCCGCCCTTTGGCTTAGAATTCCATCCACCAATAATAATTAGAATGTCCTGTATGATCTTCCGATCATCGCCTTCACGGCAGGCGAACCCAGGGATGCAAAGTTGATCTAGGAGGGACAATGCAAGACCAGGACAGCAAATCGAGACGAGAGTTCTTGAAAGGGCTCGGACTTGTACTCGGTTGTCAATACTTCATTGACGAGCAGGTCCTGGCGGCGCCGGTGAAGAAGGTTGGGGCAAAAACAGGAAACAAGCAAGGTACAGCCGCGAAAGCTCCCGCCAAAGCGCCAGGCAAAGGAGCCACCTATAAATTGAAACCGTGGACAGGGGATGACTTCACTCTTGGTCATCGTCTTCGCCTGAACGACTTCCCGAAATTCCCGGACAAGGCGGAACGAACAGTCGATTTCGTCATCGTCGGAGGTGGCGTCTCTGGTCTTACCGCTGCCTACCAGCTGAAAGACCATGACTTCTTGCTCCTTGAACAATATGCTGACCTGGGAGGGCATGCTAGAGGCAGTTCCTATCATGGCATCGATTATTCATACGGAGCAGCTTATTGCGGTCCAATTGACGATGTCTATGGTGAGTTATATTCAGCGATTGGTATCGAACCAATAGCTTTGACTCCCGATCGCAATTCGTTCTTGTGGAACAATGAATGGCTGGGCACCGAAGGTGATGGCTCAAAGTCATTGCACAAAGAGTTCAAAAGGCTATTGGACGAGTGCAAACCCGTTTGGGAAGCACTTCCACCTGAAATGGAACCCGAGAAATTAAACACCGAAGCACTAAACAAATTGGACCAGACACTGATGGTTCAATGCATGAAAGGCTACAGCAAAGAGTTCGTCGCGCTCATAGACGCATTTTGCAAGTCATCACTAAATGGGAACATACAGCAGCTTTCAGGACTTGCTGGATATGGGTTGCTCTATGACCTTGTGCACACAACACACGTCTTCAAAGGGGGCAACCCAGCAATTGCCCGTGGACTGGCAGCTAAGGTCGATAAGGCCGGTTCGAATCGCTGCATCAAGAAGGCATTTGTATGGAACATTGAAATTAAAGATGGTGGCGCATCAGTAATTTATAGTACCGGCGACGGTACCGCTCATAGAGTTGATTGCAAGCACGTTATCGTTGCGTCATCGCCATTGGTGGCTTCGCGGCAGCTTAAGCATATTCCGGACGAGACAAAAGCCAGCTTGATGTCATTCCGCTTCGGTTCTTATCTTGTCGCCAATGTGTGCATGAAAGAAAAGCTTTTCAAAGGAACTTATGATTGCTTCGCAGGTCCCCCTTTCAGCTTTGCCGACATTACGGTCGCAGAGACACCATACATCAAAACCAATACCTACAATCCTTCGATGGGTTCCGTTCTAACCATATACCAGCCGTATGCCGCAGGCTCGGAAGGTCGCATGGTTCTCATGCAAGGAGATGGACCCAAGATCGCATCTTCAATTGTGACTCAACTGGAGAAACTGATTCCTGGTGCTCTCAAGCAAATTGATGAAGTTACACTTACTCGTTGGGGGCATGCTCTTGCAATTATTGGACCAGGATACTTTTCGAGGCTTTCCAAACTGCAGAATTTACCTGATGCACCATACTCACTTGCCCATAGTTCAGTCTGGGGATGGCCGGCAGTTGAGTCCGCCATTCGCGGAGGACGAATAGCGGCCGAGCGCGCACTTGCAAAGCCAAAGGCAGTTTCAATACTGGTTCCAAGTGTGCCGGGATACTAGAGATTTTTTTGGAGGAATGATTAATCATGCGTCCTAGAAGGATAATCGCTCTATCAATCGCTTTTGCAGCATCATCTGTTTTGGCATCAGCCCAAACAGCGCAGAGTCTTACCGAAATTGAATCCAAATACAATCAGATAGAAGCAGCCATGACTGCCGAAAATAAGGCGTGGCGCAAGAAGCTCGATTCATGTAAAAGCAAAGCTGAAAAAGAAAAGCTGTACAAAGCCTATCCGGATGCTGCGAAGTACCATCCTCAGTTGACCGCGTTGATGAAGTCGAATCCCAAAGACCCGGGTTCTGCAAAAGCAGCTATTTGGGTGCTGACTGGGTCGGAAACACCGGAACAAGCGCATGACTCGATAGAGATACTGAAGAAATATCACATCAACTCAAAGGCATTAGATGACAGTATCGCCATCCTCTGGTTCACACGTAAACCTGAAGTAAAAGGACTTCTGAACGACTACATCTTAAAGAGAAAAGACAGCGCGCAAGTGACAAAAGCCAAATATTCATTAGCCCGAATTCTCATGCAAGAGAAATCAACAGATGAAGCGATAAAGCTCTTCCAAGCTGTCGAGCAAGAAGGAAAGAACCTTTACGAGTTTAAAAACTCGTCTCGAACTTTAGCCGAAACCGCAACAGCTTACATTTACGAAGCTAAGTTCCTTCAAATTGGCAAGAAAGCACCGGATATCGTCGGCACGGATGTTAACGGCAAGAAACTAAAACTCAGTGATTTTGCGGGCAAGGTCATAATGCTCGATTTCTTCGGGTTCTGGTGAGGACCGTGTAGGGACATGCTCCCACATGAGCGGTCGCTCGTGAATAAAATGAAGAATAAGCCCTTTGCACTTGTGGGCGTCAATTCCGATCCCGAAGACAAACTCAAGTCCTTGATCAAAAAGAAAGAGGTTACCTGGCCATGCTTCTTTGATGGCGGTGATCCCTCTGGACCTATCGCGACGAAATGGAATATAAATGGGTGGCCGACCATTTATTTGATCGACAGAAAGGGAATCATCCGATTCAAAGACCACTACTTAGACGACAAGGTACTTAACAGTCTTCTGGCAGAGCAAACAGAACATGCAAAAAGATTGAAGAATTGAGCACTGCATTTTTGCTCAATTCTTCAAGAGGCTATCAACCCTTTGTCGCTTCTAAGCTCGACCTGGCACACTCATAGCTGAGCAGGTCAAATCCCAAACATGCATTGGCGCTGAGCCAGCTACGGGATCATGTACAAACGGATGCTCTCGGCTCGATCAGATGAATGGCTAGGTTTAAACAGAATTTCTTCGCTGTTCTTAAACTCATTAGAGCGAGTGGCTGTAAAACCCATTTTCAATGGCTTGCCGTTAAGTGCGGCATTTACTGAATAAGCACCGATTGGAATATCAAGTACAGTTGAACCCATGTTCATACCTTCTACCGGAAGCTGCCAAGTCAGTGTCTTTCCCTGAGACCCATCAAGAAGAGGTCCGGACGGAGTTAGAGTCAACGTAATTATTGAACCGGGAGGTTTACTTCCTGGAAACAAACTGTAGTCCAAGAAGAGTTCGCCTCCGTAGTATATTTCGCGTCCCTTAATGCCTGGTGCTAAGCCTGAAATTCTCAGAACGAAATCTCGCACAATACCGCTTTCCGCTTCAGCCTGAAAATCACCGGGAGACGTGCCATTTGCTTTGCCATCAGTGGGGTGAAGTCCCATCGTGTAAACCATTCCGCGATACGGAATTTTGGCAATGGCTGACACCTCAATTACTTTTGCACTCGGAATTTTGAACTCATATTGTCCATTCACGCCCTTAGCTTGCCCCAATCGCTCTGCACTCCCGAGTTTACGAGAGGCAGTGCCAAGAAATGGATCAAACTTGCCTGTGTGACCAGAAGCCCAAGCCTCAAAGTCTTGGATTGGTTGTCCAGAAGCGGTTACAGCACGCCCTCGTACGGTAAAAGCTTTTTTCGCCAACGGTGTAAGATTCACTTTCGGGGCAGCACTTGTGGGTGGCGCTGAGGGAGCGATATTGCCCGCTGGTGCAGCAATTGCCGTAGGCGCATTGTTAGATGAACCGGAACCAGATCTTGGTGAGATGTTTCGAGAGTATGTTGATTGCTCATATGACGGAGCCGCTCCCTGTGGACGTGCCGGTGGACCTGCATTTACGTCGACCTTTGAACCGCCGGGACCTAATTTCCACAAGCTACCTTTTTGTCCATGCGGGCGCACCCACATCGCGGTAGGTGAACTTTGCGTCTTTTGATAATCCCACATCACTAGATAGTTACCTTGCTCGTCGCCGGTTCCTACTTTGACTACGGTGCCAACTGTTCCCATAACATCTATAACGCGGTCCCCCACGTTAGCACCACTGGCGGTGCCTTCACCCCCATTTGACGTCTGAGCCGATGAAGGGTTGCCAGATCTGGAGGCGGCGCCCATATTCTGGGCATCCCAGGCATTGCCTCCGACAGGATCGTTAACATCTACCTTTGAACCGCCAGCTCCTAATTTCCATAGACTTCCTCGCTGCCCATGCGGACGAACCCACATTGCCTTAGGAGGGCTTTGTGTTTTCTGATAATCCCACATAACGAGGTAGTTGCCATCCTCGTCGCCGGTTCCCACCTGCACGACGGTGCCCTGCGTTCCCATCACATCTACGACGCGATCACCAGCTTTGGCTCCGACGACGGCTTCTGCAAAAGCTGTCGCTGGCAAGAGACAGGAAAGTACCAGCACTAACGCTATTTTTAGATTCATACGGAGAGACTCGTTTGCCTGAGCGAAAGAGTATATATAACATTGAGGATACTGATCAACGTCACTCAGAATCGATATGCACATCAAAAGGCAGGACGGAAACGCTGATTGGCTACCGTATCTATGCCAGAATTCAGCCGTTTCATTTTTTTTTGCTGGTCCTTATTAACGGCACGCCTGGAGTTTCCCTCAGCTGCATGCTTGCTGGCCGCCGCCAGCGCCGCTGCCGCCCTCCAACTGCACGCTTGCTTGCACCGCCGCTAGAGCCGCTGCCGCCAACAAACAGCCAGCGGCTCTACGCTGCCTTATCATCGACAGTGCGCACTCAATCCGGCGGAGCGGCGGGCCCGCACACTCCGCTCGGTGGTACACTCCAGCGATAATCAGGCAGCGCCACGATTATTTGAGCCGTACACCGACCAATTCAATATAGATAATATACCATACGCACGTATGTGTGTCAAGCTATATATATTCGCTCCTATTTTGCGAGATACCAAGGAGCTCCGGGCTAATTTCCATTGCCGTATGGATACCACCAGGACTTTCCCTTAGTGGAGAATTCCCAGTGCACATGTTTGGTTTCCCGAAACTCGTCCAGCCCTTCCTGTCCAAGTTCGCGCGCGCCACCTGAATACTTCATGCCACCGAACGGTCCTGCATAATTGTCGGTAAGTGGATCGTTTATCCAAATTGTTCCAGCTTTCACTTCCTCAAAAAACATTTTTGCTTTATAGGAGTCTGTGGTTAAGAGGCAGGCACCAAGCCCGAACTCGCAATCATTCGTAAATTGAATAGCTTGTTCAAAACTGTCATATTCCATCAGAGGAAGAACCGGTCCGAAAGTTTCCTCCCGCATAACAACCATGTTATGTGTAACGCCACCAAGAATTGTTGGTTCGTAGAAGAAGCCCTTTGACAGGTGACCGGGGCGCCTGCCACCAGCAAGTACCTTCGCTCCGGCAGCTATTGCATCAGCAACATGTGCCTCTGTTTTTGCTCGGTAAGAATCACCGATCATCGGACCAATATCCGTATTGGATTCCAAACCATCGCCTATGCGCAATGATTTGACGTGTGCAACAAGCGCTTCGGTAAACTCAGATGCGCGCTTTCTGGGCAAATAAATGCGTTCAGTCGAAGTACAAACTTGCCCGCAATTTGTCAGCCCCGCATATGCAAGTGCTCGAGCCGCAAGTTCAGGGTCAGCATCATCAGCAATAACGAAAGCATCCTTTCCGCCAAGTTCAAGATGGAGCTTCTTCATCATCGGAGCAGCAAGTGAGGCGATTCGCTGTCCTGTCGCTAAACTTCCGGTGAACGCAATTACAGGAACATCCTTATCGGTGACAAGAGGCTCTGCAACCTCCTTACCGAATCCATTAACTATATTGATTACACCTGGTGGAAAATGGTCCCAGCAATTTTCGGCCAGATACAAGGTTGAAAGCGGAGTTAACTCACTGGGCTTGATGACAATGGTATTGCCGGCAGCAAGCGCTGGAGCCATCTTCCAGGCCAACAGCAAAAGTGGATAATTCCACGGCACAATGCAAGCCACTACGCCATAAGGCTCCTTGATCACCATATTGAGCTGTGTGTACTCACCGGATGGAAGCACTCGTCCACGCTCGTGCCTACCTAGCTCTGCGTAATAGTCGAATGTGGTGCACAGCCATTCGAACTCTTCCTCATTCTCGGGAATCGGCTTTCCCTCTTCCTGTGTCAACAATTTGACTATATGTTCCTGATGAGCACGCATTTTTGCCGCCGCCTCATGCAACATCGTCGCTCGTACATTTGCCGAAGTTTTTCTCCAAACATCGAAAGCCTTTTGCGCAGCCTCCACCGCCGTGCGCGCATCTTCTGGAGTACCGCGCGGAACAGTGTCAATTACTTCTTCTGTAGCCGGATTTCTAACCTCGATGGACTCGGATGATTTTCCGCGGGTAAACTCACCATTGATAAAATGCGCGCGCATAGCTATTCTCCTAAGGCTCCCACTTATAACCGACACCATGAACTGTTTTGATCAAATCGCCGTCGCGATCTACTTTCTTACGAAGTCGCATTAGACACTGCCGGACAACCTGGTCTGAGGCATCAGCCTCGCTTTTCCAAACCTGATTCATCAATGCTTCGCTCGAGAATACATGGGAAGGATGACGCATAAAAAACTCAAGCAGGGCAAATTCCTTCGGAAGCAGTTTGACCTCTTCTCCGCCAACAAATGCCTTGTGGCGAGTAGGGTCAATCGATACGTTGCCGGAGCTTATCACAGTGCTTTTGGATTCGATCACGCGCCTGCGCAAAAGAGCCCGCACACGAGCTGCCAGTTCGCGCATCTCAAATGGCTTGGTCACATAATCATCTGCGCCAGTATCAAGCCCAAGCTCCTTGTCATTAACCTCACCCTTTCCAGTCATCATTAGGACAGGTGTCTTGCCACCAGCCTTGCGAAACTCAGCGCAAAGCTCCAGACCGGTCTTGCCAGGAAGATTCCAATCTAAAATCATTAGATCGAAGCTATCCTCAGCGATGACCTTACTGCCCTCATCCCCATCATGAACGGTTTTCAGGATGTGGTTCTCGGATTTCATCAGCTCATCAATGACCTGAGCCAGATCCTTGTCGTCCTCAACGAGAAGAACTCTTGCCATGTATCCAATCCTCAGTCGAACAGGTGTTAGGATATCAGCAGCGGAGTAAAGTTGGAAGAACTGCCTGTAAAGCTAAAATGAACGAGCCGAAGCAAAAAAACGACGATCCGACACAGTTCCAGAAAGACCAATTGTTTGCAGACGTCTATAGCATCTCAGGCCGCATAGGGCAGGGAGCAAAAGGTACGGTTTACAAGGCTGAACACACCCTTCTTTCAAAATCGCTGGCTCTTAAAATTTTCCCGCCTGACATACTATCCGACGCCGACGCAACCAGGCGATTCAACAATGAAGCCAAAGCAGTCGCGAATCTAGACCATGACTGCATCGTAAAAGCACTAGCGGCAGGAATCACAGCTGACGGCATTCCTTATATAGCGACTGAACTGGTTGAGGGGAAAACACTCGAGGCAATACTAGACGAAGCACCAGGATTTTTGGACCGCGATCAATTCTTCCGAATCTTCAATCAGGTATTCGAGGCATTAGCATTCGCGCATGCTAATGGGGTCGTTCACAGGGATCTCAAACCTTCCAATGTAATGATTACTGATGGCGGACAGGCTAAGCTTCTGGACTTCGGTATTGCTAAATTTCTAGGTTCTGATCCGCAAGACAAAACGGCGACCAAACTTCTAGTGGGTAGTCCTGCCTATATGAGCCCAGAGCAAGCCAGCGGCAAAGCGGTAGATCATCGCGCAGACATTTACTCACTTGGCGTACTCCTCTTCCATTGCGCAAGCGGAAAGCTGCCCTTTCAAGCCGATTCAGATCTGATGATGATGTACCAACATCAGAATTCAGCGCCACCGAATTTGGTGCTACCTTCTGGGTCAACGCTTCACGGTAATCAGCTAAACGCCCTCATACAAAAATGTTTGGCAAAAGAACCTGCTGACCGTTTCCAGAGTGTTTCGGAATTGCAGAGCGAATTCAACATTCGCCCTCCTGCCACTGAGATCAAAAAAGACACAAGTTCAAATCTCCCATTTGCTCCTAAAATCTTACTTGCCCTGGCAGTGTCTGCGACCTTATTTATCACGGTCCTATTATTCGCTTTCCAAAGGACGCCCTTCTATAATGCGAAAAACAAACTATCGTCGAGCGGACCAGACAGAACAGCGGACTTCAAACCCAGCCCAAGGCTTTCTGCCGAACAGAGGGATCAGCGCGAAAGCTCGCACAGAACTAGCCTCGGTAAGATGTCGCTTCAGAACTCCGATGTGGAAAGTCTGATCTGGCGAGCACGCAATTTTTACCACAGCTCCGAGCACAGCGAGCAGCCAGCTGAAAAGTTGGAGCTCACCGAAAAATCCATTCAAACCTATGACAAGTCATTGCAGTTTCTCTCGAAAAAACCGGATAAGTATCTTCTTTATCTGGCATGCGTAGGCAAAGCACGAGCGCTTGAGCGAAAGTTTCAGAATGAGCAAGCGTTGGGATTGAGTAATGCATCAAGAACTGAACAGACTTATCGCCAGAGAATAGAATTGCTCAATAAAGCGGAGAAACAGGTCCCCGCGGCATCCTACGAAGCAAGCGTTATAACGCGTGAAAGAGGTGAATCCTTTCTGAAGCTGAAGCAAGCTGACCTCGCCAGCAAAGAACTCAACAAAGCTCTGCGCCTCAAGGAAGAGACTGCAGAGTGGTCACCAGATTCCATTAAGTATGCCGAGCGGGACGACTTTAAAGAGGACGACAAACCGCCGGACGTACTGCGTGCTTACCAAGCTTTGATCAAGATGGCAGAAGATAGGAAAGACAAAGCAGAAGTTTTTAAGTTGTACAGCCGATTTTACGAGATGAGTAAGCGGATTCCGAACGCGAGCGAGGAAGCCTTCATGTCAGATCTCGTGAAGTACCCGGTATTGATCGCTCAAGCAGGCAAGAAAGAAGAGGCACTGGAAGTCTTAAACCAGCTGACCGATCAGGTAAACAGTGAGAAGCACCTAGGAGACAAAACAGCGGATTGGTTGATGCTAGCGCCGCTTTTCGCCAAATATGGAAATCCCGCTAAGGCTCGACACCTGCTTAACGTCGTCGAAGATGACATAAGTAGGGTTGAGCCATCCGAAATGAATGAACGCCTGATTGTGAATCGGCAAAGAGCCGCACAAATGAAGAAGGACCTTTTCGGTACGAATTAGTCCCAAGCAAGTCCACCAAAGACACCATAAAGAGGCGGTTCTTCACCTACTTTATGTAAGAATCCTTGTATCCAAGTTGATCCGCATGCTGGCGATCTTTAGCAGAAAGATCCCAGCGACCCATTTTTTCGTGGACTTTGCTACGGCTAACATATGCTTGCGCAAATGAGGGATTCGACTGAATAAACTTGCTGAAGTCCTTAACAGCCTGTTCGAACTGCTTGATTCCATCATACGCTTCGGCTCTGGTTGCATAAGCAACCGTACAACTTGGATCCAGCTTTAGTGCTTGGTTGCAATCAATAATTGCAAGGTCGGATTTACCAAGCTTGTTATAGACATCTGCCCGGTTATTATAAGCCATAGCATTATTTGGCTCAGCCTTCACAACTTCATTCATGTCTTCCAAAGCATCTTTGTAGTTCTTAAGTGCAATGAGGGCGGCGGCCCGATTCCACCTGGCCGAATTGACATTGGCTTTTAGCTGAATCGCTTTTGTGCTGTCTTCAGCTGCTTGCTGGTTATTACCAAGAGCCAGATTTGTGCAGCCCCTTGCATGATAGAGGTCGCCACGTTGCGAATCGATCTTGAGAGCATGATCAAAGTCATTCAACGCCTTCTTGTACTCGCCTTGTTCATAGAAAACTTTGGCACGGCTGGCATATGGCTCACATTTATGCGAGTCCATTTGAATTGAACGCGAGAAATCAGCCAAACTTGCTTTGCTATTTTTTAGTTTGTACTGGGCGCTTCCCCGATTGTAATAACTGATGGCAGCGCTTGGCTCTAACTTAATCGCCTCGTCAAAATCGGCAACTGCAAGATCGAACTTCTTCAATTCAAAATAGGCAGAACCTCTTTTGTTATAGAGCTCCGCTCTTTTGGCATTTATAGCGATTGCTTTGCCGTAATCATCAACAGCTTTACCGTTTTCGCCACGTCTGAGGTAGAGATCGGCACGAGCTTCGAGCATTAGTTCGTTCGCTTGATCGAGCTGGCAAGCTTTGTTGAAATCAGCAAGCGCGTTTGTGAAATCCGAAAGACTGCGATAAGCACATCCGCGGTTGTAGTAGTAGCTGGCCTTGTCAGGAGACAATGAGATAGCTTTATTGAAATCTTTCAAAGCTGACTCGATTTTTCCCTGGCGATAATAAATATTAGCTCGATTTGAATAGGCACTTGCCATCTTCGGATCGAGCGATATGCACTTGCTATAGTCTTCTATAGCTTTTTGATCGTTGCGCAAGCGGGCGTACCACAGTGCACGGTTGTAATATGGTTCCGGATCGTCCGGGTTGATCAGAATTTTATGACGGCATTGCTCAAGCGGATCTTCTGTTCCCTGCGCAAGAGCCGCAGGAGCAGCGCATAGAAACACGATCACAAGAGCCCAACCGAGCCTTCTCTTGACCACTCCCACTCCTGATATCAAGCCCAACGTTAGCATAATAACCAAGCAGACCAAATTTTACAGCCCCGCCTTTTTAATGGACGGGGCTGTGATTTATATCAGTTTGCGGGATTTTGGGAAACCGCCATCTCGGCTAGGAGGGTTGGAGGTTTGCAGCATAGCTGCCCGGAAATTTGATTCTTAACGAAGTCCCTTTACTTACTGCTGGTTCAAAGAAATGCGGCTCGCGCGGGTTGGCTGTTTGAGCGAAGCAATTTTCTCTTTGAGGTAGGAGACTGCAACGTTGTCTTGTTGATCTTTGTCGCTGACCAGGATGTCTGGCTGAACTCCGACCTTGTTGATGTCTTGTCCGCTTGGTGTAAGGTAGCGAGAAACTGTGATGTGAACTGCAGCGCCACCAGGAAGGTGATTGATTTCTTGTACCAAGCCCTTACCGTAGGTGTGCGTTCCGATCAGAACTGCTCTCTGATTGTCTTTCAGGGCACCGGCGAGAATTTCGCTTGCGCTTGCGCTTTCATCGTCGACCAGAACTGCGATCGGCTGATGAGTCATCGGGTTACCCGAGGCTGTGTCAACTGCTCTACCGTTGCGACCGACGGTGCTGACGATTACACCACCATCGAGAAGCATGTCTGCGATTTCCAGTGAATTGGAGAGCAATCCACCTGGGTTGTCGCGAAGGTCGATGATCAAACCATCGGTTCTGGACAATTTTTCCAGAGCGGTCTTGAACTCACGAGCGGCATCATTAGAGATGAACGTTTGGAGTTGGATGTAACCGATGTTCGGCTCCATTACTTTGTAGGTCACAGCGTGCAGGATGATTTCGGCACGAGTAATGTCGAATGCTTTTTGGGTGTCACCGCGCTTGACGGCGATTTGAACAGCGGTGCCGGCTTTGCCGCGGATTCTTTCTGCAGCTTGCTCGGGTGTCAAACCAATTGCGTTGTGTCCATCGATTGTGATGATTTCATCGTGCTGTTTAAGTCCGGCATTTTGTGCTGGGCTGTTGTCGATGGTTTTGGTGACGACGAGGCGATCGCCTTTCTGTACGAGGTTGATGCCGATACCAACGATCTTGGCGTTGATTGCATCGTTCTCG
This sequence comes from Candidatus Obscuribacterales bacterium, assembly GCA_019747875.1. Taxonomy (GTDB): domain Bacteria; phylum Cyanobacteriota; class Vampirovibrionia; order Obscuribacterales; family Obscuribacteraceae; genus JAIEPM01. Next base: position 45,909 of record JAIEQI010000021.1, on the reverse strand, counting down.
TCCTTGAACGATTGCGGATCGAGAAAACGAGTGTAAGGGTCCTTCAGACTCTCGAGCATGACTTTGATATCTTTGTGAGCATCAGCTACAGTTTTGATATCGTTGTCGTACTTATGCTCCCAGGCAGCCCAATTCTGACCATTGAAGCTTGGCTCGTAATAAGTGTCGCGGACGAGCTCCCACGCACGGTGATAAATTTCTTTCGGATGAAGCTTGTAACCTTGAGCCGGTTGGTACACAAGGCAAAATAAAGACACGAGGGCAAGCAGGCATGCCCCAGAACGTTTCATGCTCGTCATATTGGTTATAGTCTTCGGCAGGGAACTTAAGCAGCCGAACGTCTAAGAATTTCGTCGGTCGATCATTCTGCTGTACCGTTGATATTCCCGATTTTGCTTGAAGTTCCAACGCCCAAACATTAAAAGATATCTCTTGGCATCTCGGAAAATCAGGGGTTTTACATATATCCAAGTGGCATTTTCTATGGAAAACCCCAAAACTACCGTCGTTGTTGGGCTGCGAGCTTTCGCCCCTGTAGAGCATGAGCAGCAAAACCATACTCAGACCAGCGCCTGCTGACCATTTCCTCAACTTCATCTGTCATTACAATCTCACGAGGCCAGCCTCTAGTGTGACCTTCAGACTTCCATTTGGCAGTTGCATCTACTCCGACCTTAGACCCAAAACCAAACATCGGTGCGGAATGATCCAGGATATCGAGAGGTCCATCGGCGAACATCATGTCGCGACGAGGGTCGACATTTCCAAAAACGTGAAGGGCTACTTCTGACATATCATGCACGTTTACGTGCTTATCGACAACGATTACGAATTTGGTGAACATGATTTGACCCAGCCCCCAAATAGCGCTCATCACTTTCTTTGCGTGTCCGGGGTAGCGTTTGTCAATTGCGATGATGGCACAGTTGTGGAACACCCCTTCCCATGGCAGGTTCATATCCACAATTTCAGAGACCAGCATCTGCAGCATTGGCAGGAATATGCGTTCAGTGGCCTTGCCCAGGTAACAATCCTCCTGGGGAGGCTTCCCGACTATGGTCGTCTGATAGATAGGGTCCTTGCGGTGGGTGATCGCCGTGATGTGATAGACGGGGAACATACCGGCTGGGCTGTAAAACCCTGTGTGGTCACCGAAGGGTCCTTCGACACGTAGCTCCGACTGGTCCACGTATCCTTCTATTACAATCTCGGCGGTGGCCGGCACTTCCAGATCGACCGACACGCATTTCACCAGGCGCACTGGGCTCTTGCGCAGGAAGCCCGCAAATACATACTCATCGATCTCTGGAGGCAAAGGCGCCGTAGCCGCGTAAGTGATGGTCGGGTCACATCCCAGAGCTATTGCAACCTCCAAGCGCTTACCCTGCTTCTCGGTGGGCGCTTTGTCGAAGAAAGTCCCATAGTTTGGCGGCTCCGATTGTTCAAGGTCCTGCCCGTCCGACCCCAGGATCTCCAGGCGACGGATTTCCTCAAAGTTGCGTGCTCCGTCGTGATGTTTGTGCCAGTGCATACCCGTCGTGCAGTTGTCGTACTTCTGCAGCCGGTAGACACCAAGGTTGCGAATACCAGTGCGCGGGTCGCGAGTTACTACGACAGGCAGTGTTATGAACGGGGCCGGGTCCTCAGGCCAACATCTTATGATCGGTAGCTTGTCGAGCATTGCCTCGCTCGGATTGCGGATTACTACCTCCTGGCACGGTGCTGCCTGCTGGGTCAACTTAGGCGGAAAGCTACCTACCTCAAGTAGCGTCGGCACCATCGAGAGCTTATCTACCAATGTTTCCGGCACCTTAGGCTTGATTAGATGGCGTATACGCTCTGCCACATCGTCCAACGAGTCCGTCTCCAGTGCCATGCACATGCGCTTCATCGAGCCGAAGGCGTTGATGAGCACAGGCATCTCGTAGCCGGTGACATTAGTGAAGAGCAGGGCTTTGTTTGCACCGTCTTTGGACTTACTCACCCTATCGGTAATGGCTGCTATTTCCAGCTCGCTGGAAACAGGGACGGTGATCTTCATCAACTCACCGGCATCTTCGAGTGCCTTAATAAAAGCTCGCAAATCGTTGTATGCCATTTCGCCCCCGCTTACAACCGCCAAAACAGATTCATGTGATTGTCGCATCAAGAATCGGAATCTGTTCGGCAAGCGGTAGTTTCCGCCAAAAAAGTTAAGAGGGGGAAGATATAACCCGGGGCACGAGCATATGGCACCGTCTTAGGGAGTGCCTTCTGAAGAAGCGGTATATCTCTCGACGTCATTGAAGTCAATGTCTTTAAAGCCGCCGTGCTTTGTCGTAAACAACTGCAATGACAAAGTGACTTGCTTTCGTTTCGACCCAGCCGGAAACTTCAACATGCGTTTTCTATTCACCGATTCAGCACTACGCCGAACAATCTCATCGAACTTCGCTATACCTGACGACTTTGTGATTTTCGCCTCAACTACATTCATGTCACTATCTACGGTTACTGAATAAGTCGCGCGTGTATTGTCAGGGAATTTCAGTGGCGGATTATTGCCATATTTCCAATAATAGTTTCCAAAATTAATAGTGTCACCACCTTGAAGATGGTTGCAGAATTTTGCCCATATAGCCTTACTAAGCTTGTTGCGCCACCGATCCCACTCGATGCTAACTTCTTCTCGGGCAGCGTCCGCCGAAATCTGCCCATCCAGAGATGAGGAGCCTGGGCTGAGCACTTTGCTCTCTGAAGCGTTTAGCTTTTTCAGATCCGAATGCTTCCCAGATTTATGCACAGCACCTTTTAGTTTAATCGGACTCGGGTTCATCGATTCGCCTTCTGGTATTAGCAATGGTGCGCTGTCAGGCAAATCGGTTTCATCAAAGACCGGTTCCAACTCTCCCGGAATCGGAGAGCGAGACTGCAAGAATGTGACACCTGGCGTCTTGGTTTTGGAATCGAAAATGAGTTTCACGACTCCATTCGATTTTTCGACCTTAATTGTTCCCCTTTCCAAATCTTCAGCAATTGCTGATTGGCAAAGGAAACAATGCAATGAGATTGATACAGCCGACAAGGCCGTCGTGCGCCGGCTCAAAGAACCTGAGCGGGGCGTGTGACTCGAAGCAATCTTTTGGTGAGCTGGGATTTTCTGTTTTGAATGCATAGCACAAGAAATTACGATGCTTATGGCAAAGAGAAGGGACAACAACAGGTAGAGCATCAGCTGATGAAATTTTTGACGACGACTGTCGAACATTGTTCCAACTGTTTCGGTCATTTATGACCATGGTCATTCCAGTGCTAGCCCCCTGACCGGGCCCCTCAAGCAAGGGTGTTACAGAGCCGCAGGCAGGGATTTTTCAGCCCTACACGGCTGGCTGCGACCTAAAAGCTTTAACAGTACTTGGCTTTCAGCTTCGATTACAAAATGTAAGGGGCTTGATGGGGTGATTTGAACTTTTTGTAGCCCATTTACGTACTTGTATTAGGAGACAACGAGGACACCCCCCAATGTTCGATGCATTCTCAAAACTGTTTGCCCAAACTCAAAATACCGCTGAAGAAACGAAAGACATCTTAGCTCTGACCAAGATAAAGAAAGCTGTGAATCACGATGCGGAACCCAACGTTGCTGCAATTAACAACAAGAATAATGGACCAGAAAGGCACGGACCCGACTCTACTAAACGAGAGTATTTTATGGATCCCACCTGGAAAAGAGACCCCGCAAATGCCCTCAGTAATTTGAAATCTCTGTCGCAAAAACAGGGACAAGAGCGAAAGTTCTTGCGTCCAACTAGCCGCAACAGAGCAATAGTCAGCCAGAGTAGTGCAGCACAAATTACAAGAGTTGAGTCGGAGAAGCTTGATGCGGCTCCAGAAATCAGTCCAGAGCGCCGAAAGAAAGCGCTCCTCGATTTACTAAACATAAATGGAGACCATCACAGCATAACGGCTTAGGATGACAGTCGAGTGAAGGTGTTACTAAATAAGATTGGCCAAAAGCTGGAAGTAACTTTCAAGATCCTGTCGAGAAACTCCATCATTCGGATCGCCTTCCTCATGAACCATTTCTGCAATTTGTTGCAGATTGTTCAAGAGGAACATTACGAAAGATTTTTCGCGATTTCCGAGAGCGTCATTCTCAAGAGCGTCTTCCAACTCGGTCAATTCGATAAAACCATTGCCATCACGATCCAATTGATCAAACGACCTGTATGCAAATTCTTTGACAGCGGCAAGATTTCTGATGTTGGCGATATTCACCTCTGCAGTGCTTTCATGCATCCAGCGCCTGTCGTTCTGATCATCTCGAGTTGAAGCCATAGTGATTCCTCCGTTGTGACATTAATTCCCAAACCGGAGGTCGATCAAACCATCCTTAAGATCGCTGAGATTGTACAAACTGAGACAGCGCTTTGATTGCTGAGAACAAAACATTGACAGCGCCCTAAAAGAGAGCGCCGTCAATAGTTCTACGTTTTTCGGAACTTAGGCAGATTTCTTCTTACTAGCACGCGATTTAGTTGATGTTGCTCTTGCTACTTTGGTGGCAGCCTTGTTTGTTGCCTTGCGAGCTGTAGTTGTCGCCTTTTTCGCTGTAGCCTTAGCAGCGCGACTGGTTTTAGATGCTGCCGACTTCACTGCTTTTGAAGTTTTCTTTATGGCTTCATTCCTTTTTCTGGTTCCTGCCGCTTTTTTGCCAGCAGCAATTCTGGTCTTACTTGCAGTCTTGCTACTTGCAGCTGACTTGCTAGGCTTGCTTGTACTACCTTTGGCTGAGGACTTCCTTGTGCTACTTGCTGCTTTCTTGGAGCTGGTCGAAGATGATTTCTTCGAAGCTGCGGCAGAGGAAGTTTTGCCTTTACTGGACGAAGCTTTTTTGGAACTTGCCTCTTTGCTGGCGAACTTGCTGCTCTTTCTACCGGGAGCCGATTTGCTGCTGGTAGTCTTCTTGGATTTGCTGCTGGTAGTCTTCTTGGATTTGCTGCTGGTAGTCTTCTTGGCTTTGCTGCTCTTATCAGACTTAGCCGTTTTGCTGCTCGGTGCCTTTTTACTCTTAGTTGATGGAGCTGCTTTTGTTGTAGCGGTCTTCTTGCCGGACTTAGATGAAGCTTTTGCCTTGGATGCAGTGCCTTTTCTACCGGAACCGCGAGACGATTTCTTCTTCGGAGAAAAAACGGCAACTAGTTCTTCATTCCTTTCTTTTTGTCCTTCCGGAGTCATAGCATCCATCATGTTAGAAGCTTGTTGCTTCAATCCTTCAGGAGACAATTGTTCTTGAAGATCGCCGACAAACTTCTTCGCGTCTGCTGAGAGCTTTTCGGGGTCCAACTTTTCTGCCATCTGCTTGGCGGTATCAGCGATATTATCAGGACTCAGCTTGTTGGCGAGATCTTTCGCGCCTTCTTTCAAACTTTCAGGACTCAGTTTATTTGCTAAGTCTTTTGTTTGCTCAGCAACTTTGCTGGTAAGATTTTTCAATCCTTTGGCAATCAAATCCGTTTCCGCATCCGCTGATTCAGCTACGAGGTCAACTATCTTATCCATGTCACCCATGTCGTTTCTCCTGATCTTTTGCTACTAGATGGTCTCCGTATACGACCGAGAATACTTCCATCCGGTTCCAGATCAGAAAGCATATTAATGTTAGCGAATAAGTCGCACTGCTATTTTTTCGGTGATGCAATTGCAGCATCTTGCTCAGCGCGTTCCTTCAAGATTCGCTCGGCTTCAAGATCAAGTCCATTGCGTCGAATCACGCGCGAATACCAGTAAGCACTTTCTTTTGGTGTGCGTTCCAGGGACTCATAGTTTACGTGCACTAGACCAAATCTTTTCTGAAGCCCGCTGGCCCACTCGAAGTTATCCATTAGCGACCAAACAAAATAGCCATTCACATTAACACCATCTTGAATGGCCTGGTATAAGTAATCGAGATGATCATGCAAATAACTGATTCTCTTTTCGTCGCGGATCTTGCCGTCAGGCGAAATCTCTTCTTTGTATGCAGCACCATTCTCAGTGATGTAGATCGGAGGCAGTCGATATGATGAGTTCATTCGTGTAAGCAAATCGTACAAAGATTGTGCACGAACTTCCCAACCCATATCGGTGAGCTCAGCATCGGGAACCGGGTCGATCCGTCCTTTCTCTTTGCTGAGGAGGAATCGAAAGTAAAAGTTCACACCAAGATAATCGAGATTCTGACAGATAAGAGCCATGTCGCCTGCATGGACATCAGGAGCAAGATCTCCTAATTGCATCCAGACGTCTTCCGGATAAGTGCCTTTCAGCAGCGGATCCAGATAGTATGCACATTCACCTTGCCAAACATCCTGACTGAACTTTTTGTCTTCCTCACTATTGCTGAGTGGATCGCTAGGAAAGAGCAGAAGTACGATACCGACTTGGGCTTCCGGATCCACAGCTTTAATTGCTTGCCTGCTCATACCATGAGCTAATAAAAGATTGTGAACCACCTGATAATAAAGTTTTTCATCCTTTAAACCTGGTGCAAATTCAGCAGTACGATGCCCGAGCCGAGCAATCACCCATGGTTCATTGAACGTAGTCCAATACTTTACGCGATCTCCGAGGCGCGTCACCATCATTGCCGAGTAATCCGCAAAATATTTGCAGGTCTCACGATTGTTCCAACCGCCGATTTCCTGAAGTGCTTGAGGAAGATCCCAGTGATAAAGAGTGACAAACGGCTCAATACCAGCTTCCAAGAGTTCATCTACCAGTCGATCATAAAAATCGATCCCTTTTTCGTTGGCAGGTCCTTTTCCATTTGGGAGAACACGAGGCCAAGAAACGGAGAAGCGATAATTCCGCAATCCCAGATTCTTCATCAGCCTGACATCTTCTTTCCAAAGATGGTAGTGATCACAAGTTCGGTCACCATTAGTACCGTCTTTAATATTGCCTGGCTGATGTCCGAATACATCCCAAATGGACTCACCTTTGCCATCTTCATTCCAGGCTCCTTCTATTTGAAAAGCAGCCGTAGCAACACCCCATCTAAAATTCCTGGGAAACAATATTTTGGACTTGGAAATTGTCATGTGATGGTCCTGTCGGCACAGTTGAGGGGCTCACAAGATTGTAAGTTTCCACGATCGATTTTTTATCGCTGTGTTTCGTCATCAATTGCGGATGTTACATGAATGCAATTTTCATTCGAGCTGCGCTTAGCTTGAATCCTGCTCAAGAATCTCTGATTTGCAGCGTCTATAATTTCACAGATCTGGTTTGGAGGCTGATAGATGATTGGTTCGCTCAAGCAAGCTCTTAGCATCGGGCTAATGGCAACTTTCCTTTTGCCTGTTGTGATGCCCGCAAGAGCAGCAGAGAATGAGGCGGCTACAAAAACCGATGAAAAACCGACGACGGAGACCAGGACTGTTGCGAAAACACCATATGAAGAACTTCACGAGCGTATGAACACTGTGGAGCATCGCATTGTCGATTCTGTATCCTCCGGTAGATTGAGCTCGCAACAGGGCGCGGATCTCAAGAAGCAGTTAGACGCTATTGTTGATGTCGAAACACAGTTCCGCGCAGAACCAGACAAATTCACCCACTGGCAAGTTGTCAGACTTCATACCTTACTCGACAAATTGAGCGGACAAATCGAGGCTAATCTAGCTGATCGCGACTTGGCGGCAGTTGATCTGGAGTTTGCAAGACAAGATTTGTTGAAGCGTATCGACCTTGCTGCCGTGCACGGTCGTTTGACGGCAGCGGAAGTGACCTCAGTAAAACAGCGATTTAACCGAATACTGGCGTTAGAAACAGCCCTGCGCAGGCAATTCGGAAGATTAAGCTATGCAGACAAATTGATGCTCAGCATTGATTTTGACCATCTAGCGCAAGAGATCAGACGCCAAATGGGAGAACGCTCACTCACTTTACCTGAAATTGATAAAGCAGCAGCCAATATCGATATCAAAATCCAGGAAGGCATTAAGTCCGGGAAAGTCTCCGAATCTCAAGCCGCTGAGTTTCGCAAGCAACTCAACGAGCTCAAAGATGCTGAAGACGAGATGAAGAAATCAGGACAAAGCGAGCGCGATCAACTGATCGCCCTCGGTGTTACTGCAGAGCAAATTGCAAACTCAGTTGGGCGTCTATTAGAACCGCCACCCAGCGTGGAGGTACGGCTGGCAAAGATCGACCACCGGCTCGGAGCTGCGCTCGATGCCGGAGAATTGACCCCGATGGAAACGATGCAGCTTAAAGAGGATCTCGATGCCATTCTTGCTGCCCACGCAGCAGCGGGCACCGCATCTAGTACTAGTGAAGCGCTGCCTGCATTAAAGCTGGACGTTGCTAGACTTGAAAGCCGACTTGAAAGACAGGTGCACAGCCCAGGCCGTGTCTGGTCCGGAATGACTGCTCTTCTTACTCACTTGGGTGTCAGAAACAAGGCTGCGGCAAATGCCAAGCGCTTATCCGAGGAAGAAGCGAAGTCATTCAGCGCGGATCTTCAGAAATTGGCAACACGCAAGCAACAACTCGAGGCTGCAAGCGGTGGCATAAACAGTGCACAAGCGTTAGAACTTGCCGAAGATATTCAGCGCATGGGCGCGAGACTCGAGAAATCGATGAAAGATCGCGAAATGGCTATTCCGGATATCGACGCGCTAACAAAGGCTATCAATAACAGAATAGCTGAAGCCACTATGGCCGGTGACATCAGCAGCGGCGAGGCACGCTCAGCGGTACTGCGGCTGGGCGAAATCAACAGTTTGAAGGAACGCCACAAGATTAGCGATAATGCGCTAAACAATCGAGAAATCTTCAATGTCGCTTATGAACTCGAGCGCCTTGCTACAAACATGGAAGAGGAAATGCATGGGCATGCCCCATTTTTCCCGGGAGTCGATAACAGACGAGGACAAATTGAAGCCCTCATAGAGGAAGGCGTCTCGTCGGGAAGACTTAACACCGCCGAAGCCGTTTTGCTAAAGACAACCCTTGCCGAGACTAGCACGCAAGAAAAACAATATCGCTCGGACAGCATGGGTCTGACGGCGGAGAAGGCACTGGAGCTTGTCGGCAACCTGGAAAGAGAGTGGCAGGATCTAGACCGGCAACTGCGCGAGCAGGCAGTATTGACAAGCGATCTAGTGTCCCTTCAAGGCAGTGTTGAGAAAAAACTCCGTCAGGGATTCTCCTACGGACTTTTAACGCATGCTGAGGCTGAAACTTTGCGTAGCTCCTACGACAATGTTGTGGACGCTATGAATCGTTGGCGAGCGGCAGATGGGGGCTTAAGTTACGGAGAACGCCTGGCGTTTGCGTATGGTTTCCAGCGTTTGAATGCTTCGGCAGAAAGACAGATGCGCGTAGTTCCACTCATGACACCATCGATCGACGAGCAAAGAGCTCAGGCCGAACACCGATTGGGAGCCGTACTTGCCTCTGGTAGATTGCCTATCAGGGAGGCTCAAGATCTCAAAGAGCTCCTCGACGAGATCGTACGGAACATGTACGGCAAGAGAAGAAGCGGAGGCGGACTAAGTTATCAGGAATCAATAATTATAAGCATGGACTTAGATCGACTGAATTCAAGAATCGAACAAAGAGTAGCTGCAGTCAAACCCCCCTTGCCGGACATAGATGCACGCCAGTCGGAACTAGATAAACTAATCAGCGAGAACCAAGTCAAAGGCACCCTCAGCCTGGAAGATGCTCATTCGCTTAAGTCTGAATTGGAGCGCGTCGCTCTTGCCGAAGCAGCTTTTAGAATTTCCGACGAGTCGATAAATTATGCAGAAGCTATAAACCTGGTACTTGATTTGGAACGAATTAAAGCGCGCTTGAACACGCTCAGCAATCGCAAGATGTCTGCAGCCCCAGCCAAAACTGAAGCAAAGAAAGCAGCGCCAAAGAAGTAAACGGGTCATTTTCCTCAAGAATTTGAAAACAGTTCATTAAGCGAATGTATAGTCGGTCGCGTCAGGAACGACTGTTGAAGCGCCTTCGCGAGAACTACTCAAGAACTTACTAACACGTATCCGAAATCGGACATGGATATACTATATTGATGCGAAGACCGAAAACGCTTGAACAACAAGACGCTCCAGCATCAACGCTTTTTCTGGTCACTCCAAGTCTGTTGACTAAGGTTTTGCATTTTCGCTACAAATGGCGGAGGAGTCAAAATTTTGCGGGTGGGAGATTTTAAGTGAAGGAAAAGGGTAAGCCAGATCCATTTTTGGCTGCAGTATGCGACGCAGTTCACAAGCGTCGGGGGCAATTAGGGATTTCGCAAGAAGAACTTGCACAAAGAGCCGGTTTACATCGAACTTATATCAGCGATATCGAACGAGGAGCTAGAAATCCAACGCTAAAAACGCTAAGCCGTTTAGCAGTTGCCCTTGAGATATCAGCATCAAAACTGATCAAGATGGCAGAAGCCAATTGCCCCGAGCTTTGCTATAGCGAACAGAACGGTGGCAATTAGTAGCGGAAAGGAGTAGAGAGGGGCAAAAGCTCCGCAATTCCTGTAAGACATTACAAGCTTAAAGGAACACACCCCGAAAGGGTGTGTTCTTTACTTCTGAATTACTATTTCATGAACATTTCAATAACCTGGCGCAGACGATGCGCCCCTACGCTCGCCTGGCAAGCACCATATATAGTGCAAGCTGAATACCGGTGCGCATAAATGCCTCTATTCTTGCCAAACCAGAGTTCAGTTCGCTCCACCATTTAGTTGCGGATTGGATCGTAGAAACTTCATTACTTGCTGCCAGGCTTGTGCCCGATGTGAGATTCTATTCTTTTCGTCTAGATCCAATTCAGCCGCACTAACATTCTTTTTTGGAAGATAGAAGATCGGATCATAACCAAACCCATTCGCTCCGCGTTCCTGAGTGCCAATCATGCCCTCCCAGCAACGAATAGTACTGAAAGCCACTCGTCCATCCGGCAACGCTATCACCATCGCACAAAAGAAAGCGGCATGGCGCTGGTCTTCCGGAATTTTCTCCATCTCTTTAAGCACCTTATTGCGCCGGTCAGCATCGGTGCCTTCGCAGTAGCGTGCAGATTGAATACCAGGGCGACCCTTGAGAGCCTCAATAACTAGTCCGGAATCATCAGCGACAGCAGGCATGCCCGTCATTTGCGCAGCTGCGATCGCCTTAATTTTTGCATTTTCAAAGAAAGTACCACCAGTCTCGGCGGGACCAAAATCATCAGGAGCCATCTCTAATTTCAGCCAATCATCACCCTCGGCAAGAGACTGAAATTCACGCAGTTTTCCAGGATTCTTCGTTGCAATTACTAATTTCATTCGCCTGACTTTGCTATACGGGACCGCTTGTTCGTTTCAAATCAGCTGGCATTGCTCTTATTGCCTCTCATTGGACTACGCTTGCGATAATTTTGCCGCTGAACATGTAAGACATCCGCGATTTGTCCGACACTTGTTGAGATGTGTTGCAATTGCGCTATGTCGCGCACTTCCACAATCAAGTGAATAGTAGCAGTCTTCTTCTGCGGATGCGTCTCGACTCTAAGATCGCTCAGATTGATCTTATTGTCAGAAATTTTCTGCAAGATATCGCGCGCAATACCAACGCGGTCAATGCATTCGACAACTAAATACGCAGGATACTTGGTTTCCTCATTGTCGGACCAGGTAAGTTCCATGTGGCGATTTTTGTCTACCTTGAAAAGGTTAGCGCAATCAGCTCGGTGTACGGTGATACCATTGCCACTCGTCACTACACCGGCGATATTCTCACCAGGGACGGGGTTGCAGCAAAGTGCCAGGTGATGCATCAAACCTTTGAGGCTGGACACATTACTCTTATTTTGAGGTTTGCTTGGTACATCAACCTGTTGAGCCGGCGTCAGGTCTTTGATCTTTGCCTTATCTTGTTGTTCGTGTTCACGGATACGATTAACAACTTGAGAAATGGAAAGGTCCCCATATCCTAACGCAGCCAAGATATCCTCTGGCTCATTGCAATTGAGGCGACGACCGATTTCCTTCATTCTTTCAGATTTGAGAAGTTCTTCGAAATTGCCTCTGCCTAATTCAGCTTCCAACATTTGCTTGCCTTGTTGGATGTGCTCTTCACGATGGTGTTTCTTAAACCATTGGCGAATTCTGCTCTTGGCACTGTGCGTCACTGCGATGTTGAGCCAATCCATGCGTGGATGAGCGCTCTTGCTGGTGATAATTTCGACGATATCACCATTGCGCATTGGTGTCGCCAACGGTACCATTCGGTCATTGATACGAGCGCCCGTAACATGATTGCCAACCTCGGTGTGAACACGATAGGCAAAATCGATCGGTGTCGAACCCTTTGGCAAATCAAATACATCGCCTCGAGGGCTGAAGACGAAAACCTCATCAGCAAAGAGGTCCATCTTAACTGTGTCCATATACTCGCGGGCATCTTGAAGATCTTGCTGCCAATCGATTAGCTGACGCAGCCAGGTTAGTTTACGGTCAATCTGCGAATCAGCCGTGACAGATCCGGCTTCCTTATACTTCCAGTGAGCTGCGATCCCGTACTCAGCTACGTGGTGCATTCGTCGGGTGCGAATTTGAATTTCCACCGGACGCCCATTCACACCCATAACGGCAGTGTGCAGCGATTGGTAGCTGTTGGGCTTAGGCATCGCAATATAATCTTTGAAACGACCTGGGATGGGGCGGAACAAGTTGTGCACCAGTCCCATAACCTCATAACACTTTTGCGTGTCGGGGTCACCAGGTAACTCACAATAGTTTTTGTCCGTTTGGCTTTCGATAATGACGCGAATCGCAAAAACATCATAGAGCTCTTCGAACTCCTTGTTTTGTTTGCGCATTTTCTTCCAGATACCGAAAAGATGCTTGGGTCTGCCATAGACCTCGGCATTTATGTTCTTCTGCTTCAACTCATTCTTTAGTTTATCGGCAATTTCTTTGACATAGGATTCGCGGTCTGTCGACCCGGCCGCCACCAGCTTCTCGATGTTAGCAAAATCATCCGGATGAAGATATTTGAGACTGAGATCTTCCAGTTCCCATTTCACTCGTCCAAGACCGAAGCGGTTTGCCAGAGGAGCGTAGATTTCCAAAGTTTCTTGTGCAATTTCGGCTTGCTTAGACGGCTTCATATGATCGAGCGTCAGCATGTTGTGACGCCGGTCTGCAAGTTTTACCAATACCACGCGCACATCTTCTGCGATTGCGACCAACAGCTTGCGGAAGTTTTCAGCTTGCCTTTCTTCCTTAGAGCTAAAGCTAAACTTTCCAAGTTTAGTGACGCCCTCGACAATCTTTCGCACATCAAGACCGAAGCGTCCTTCGATTTCTGCCGGCTTTACTTCGCAGTCCTCGATAACATCATGAAGTAAGCCCGAACAGATTGTGTCAGCATCAGCATTGAGGTGAGCCAAAGAGATCGCGACTTCGACCGGGTGAATAATATACGGCTCGTCTGACTTGCGGACTTGTCCATGGTGGCTCTTGAATGCGAACTCATACGCCTTGCGGATTTTTGCCTTATCTTCTTCGCTGCGCTCGTACTTCTCCAGTACAGCGCTAAGAGGCTTGCCAATCTCCTCCATGCTATAAGGATGTGGAGGCAGCGGTCCGGGAATATCGCGTGCGGGAGCAGCTGGAACTAGTTTTGAGACCATTTCAGCCTTGGCGTTTCGGTCGCCCTTGCCATTTTTCTCAGGCGAGCCTTGCATTTTAGGGTCTGCAGCTTTGGCCGGCTCGGCGGGTTGCTTACCGTTTGTCCCGCTTTCAGTCACATTTTTCTGGCTTAAGTCAGTCTCGGATTTGATGATGGATTCGGCATCTTGACGCGCAGGTTTAGGTGCGGGGTTCTCCCCGCCCTTTCGTTTCTTACTGCTCGGTCGCGATGATTCGTTCATATCCATCCATTTAAGGTCTTGAAACCGCCTAATAACGACGATTTTGGCGCCACCCGAAAGAGAAATTCTCTCTCAAAGAGCTTTATCAGGTTTTGAAGACCGCAATTTAATGAAGATTATACATTTCAATAATCTATTCTCATAGGCTCGTTCTTGTCTTCGCATTATCAATTTACGCAGCAAGCTAAGTTCGAGCTAAGGCAAGTCAAAGTCACTACTTGTTTTTCTTCTGAAAAGGGTTGCCGTCCGGGCCCCAATAGTCTTTTTGTCCCGGATTGGATATAACTGGAGTTTGCCATGGGGTTCCGGAAAAATAATAAGAGCCGGACCCTGAGCCAGAAGGAGTCGAAGGCTGGTAGTAGTTTCCTGAAGAGGGGCTCGGACCGGTCTGAATGATCATCGGGCCACCCATACCCTGGCGATAAGCAGGACCGAAGGTCCCACCGGGCACGGCACGCAATCCTCCATAAAGCCCCCCAAGCCGATCGGCGGTTCCGGGCGCAATAAATATCTCATTGCGCTGTTGTTGAGGCGCCGGCGGATTCCAGTTGGGAACCGTCATAGTACTGCTAGGTTCTACAGTTTGAGCTCCGGGTCTTGCAGCCGGGTCAGTCAGAACTGACGGTGCACTGCTCGGGTAGTCGACTTTGTCAGATTTCGCTCCCGACTTCTTTTTAGTGGTCGAATTCGGGGCCGTGCTTTCATCAAGCCGTAGCCATTCCAGTTGTTCTGGCTGAGCAAGTGCGGCGCCGTTAGAAACAGCGAGTAAGGTTGAAAACGAGAGAATGGTCTTCAGCTTTTTCATAACTACCTCATAAGCGCAGCGTTGATGCCCCCGAGTTTTATTATCGCAGTTGCAACGGAGCATTGCATTTTGGACGAGATCCGTTCGCGAAGAGCTCCTGCAATTCATCCCCTATGCTTCGACTTCAAAGTTCGACGATTTAGAGGGCGGCGATCCATGACAAGGCTTTTGCAAATTTCGGACTATTATAAACAAGACTAGTTCATAGGAAGGAAAGAGGGCGTCTTTAGCGCTCTCTTTCTTAAGCTTGAGAATAAACGCGATGCGACCTATGCCCGAGGAGTACCGCTAGGTTTGGCGCTCATGCTACCAAATGAGCCGCTGTTATAGCAGGGTGTCAGCCACTTGTGGTATTTCGGAACTTCACCGCGACAAATTGATATATAAAGATCGCGAATCTTTGCTGAGATTGGACCTACCTTGCCGTCTGCAACCGGGCGCTTATCTATGGAACGAATTGGCGCGATCTGAGCTCCGGTTCCGCAGAAGAACATCTCGTCAGCGCAATACAATTCGCTGCGATCGATCGGTCGGCATTCGGTCTTCAATCCCAGTTCAGATTCAGCCATCTCGATGATGGTACCGCGCGTGATGCCTTCCAAAATATTCTCTGTCGTGGGAGTCGTAATCAGCTTGCCTTTCTTGACCATGAAGACGTTCATGGCACTGCCTTCCGAAACGTGTCCATTCTCAGAAAGAACTATGCACTCATCGAAGCCAGCGTTTAGCGCATCAGTTTTTGCAAGAGCGGTGTTCGCATAGGCACCGACAATTTTCGCGCGTGCCGGAATGGCGTTATCTTCAACCCTTCGCCAGCTCGATATTTGCACTTGCAGTCCATCGGCACCATGAAAGTAATCGCCGAAGGGAACAGTGAACATACAAAATTCGGTCGGATTATTCTCCAAGCTTGGACCAATGCGAGGAGCCGCCTTATAAGCTGTTGGGCGAATATAGGTATCGCCTGTCGGCTTGTTTCGTTGAACCAATTCGACTGTCAACTTGCAAAGCTCATCAACCGAATATTTGATTTGCATATGCATAATCTTCGAGCTATCCATCATTCGCTCGTAATGCTCGCGCAGTCGAAAAATGTAAACCTCTTGCGTCTTGTCGTTCCAGTAAGCACGCAGTCCCTCAAATATTGCTGTTCCGTAGAGGAAGGCCGACGTCATGATGCTTATTTTGGCATCTTCAATCGGAACAAATTTGCCCTCAAATAACGCGTATTGTTTTTTGTCCACAAGCCAACCCTCTATCGAGATTCCGACAACCTATTTCCCTGTGTACTAACGACTCCAGCCGCTAGTACTGCGTGTTATCCTCCGTTCTGTATACAGTCTTTGATGCGTTCTTCAACAGATGCATTGCGGCTCGAAACGGGAGCCAATTGCATGTATCTTTCAAAACACTTTCTTGCTTCGACATAGTCTTTATCGTTTTGCAGCATCGCGCCTAGCTCGTAATAGGCATCAGCGTAGCCTGGTTCCACTTCAGTTGCCCTGCGAAAAGACGCCTTCGCTTCAGCAAACTTGTTCTTCCTTTTAAGAGCCATTCCAACGGCAGTGCGGACAGCTCCGGATTCCGGATGCTTGTCCAGTTCGCCCTGGAAGATCGCAAGTGCCTTGTCGTAATCGTTTCGCTGCATCCAGTCATAGCCTTTTGCGAGCTTTTTATCCCAATCGATTTGGGACTTTGCGAAGCTTACTTGAAACGATACGGCGACCGTTATCGCAATAACCGTCGCCGTCAAAATATTTTTCTGTGACTTTCTAATCATGTTTGCTTCCAGTTTGGATAAGAGAGTTGTGAAAAAGCGGATCCGCATAGCGGACCCGCTTCTCACGTGGATTATTTGGTCACTGGCTTTTTAGCCGGAGTTGCTACAGTAGTCGTTGCTGGTGTGGAATTCAGCGGAGTGAGAACCACTGCCGAAACGTCGGTAGTCACCTTTTTGACGTTATCGCCAACCGAAACGTTGCCGGTCGATTTTACGACTTCGCCAGTGGAGTTATCCTTATCTACCTGACTCAATTTGATAACAGCAACGGTGCCGGTGACTTCCTTGATTATTCTGCCACTGACAGGATCTTTGATCGTTTTGATCACTCTTTCAACTTGGAGTGAATCACCAACAGCCAACCCATTGATTTTGCCGACATTGATGATTACCTGATTTCCGGTGACGTCAGCAATTTTGCCTTGTACATCGGCATTTGCAATAGATTGATTATCTGGAATCTTTGTTGCCAAAGTGCTGACTGTAGCTGCAAGCTGTTCGACAGCCTGATGAGTAGCTTCACCAGCGATACTGGATGCGAATCCAGACGAGTCAAAATCAACAAGTCCGAGCGAGGTACCACCACGAGATGACATTCCCTGTCCTTCGGCAACTCCCAAGATTTCGCCGGTAGCAGTATCGATTACGCGACAGCTGATTGCCACACGCACTTTGCTCTTCTTACTGCCCAAGCCGCCGAAGGGAAGACTTCCAACATAAGGAATGTAGCCGCTTGCCATACTGGCAGCGCCGCCAATATTTGTTGATTTCGTTTCGAAGCCAAAGTGGGTGACGGTTCCTACGACCATCGCATCGCAAGCCAAAATCTTACCGATTTTGATCGCCGTATTTGGATCGGCGCGATCACTAACAGAAAGGTTTTGTTCCTTAAGAATCTGGTCGAGCATTTGGCGATCTACCACACGAAAAGTTCCGTCGCTGACCAGTTTATTGATCATCAATTCGGTGACGCCTTTGCCAACGTCATAGGTCCCGACTTGAGATGTAACTGCACCGTACTCAAACGGCATAACAGCAATTCTGCGTTTTGCATCTGCGTGAGCTGGAACTTGGCAGAAAGACAGTGCCATTAAAGACAGTGTCATCAGCAGGGCACCAATTTTGCGCAATCTCATTGAATTTTCTCCGTAGTGTTCAGTGCTGCATTCTTATGACGCGGTGTAGAAGCCGGAACCATGCAGGCTGACGCCTCCTAATGGTAGATCTAAGCCGGTTTCTCCTCCTGAAATAATAATCATTTTGCTTGGCAGCGCGCTCGTTTTTATGCGGCTCGGCGTTACTCAACGGCACGCTGATTACTTAAGAACAATGTCATTTCTTCGATTTAATAGCCGCCTCCTGTGCTTCAACTGCCTTTCGTTGAGCATCCAGCGCTTTCTTTTGAGCATCAAGCGCCTTCAACTGAGCCGACGCATTCGCCCCGCCGCTTGCCGCCACCGGGGACCTCCTCGGTGTGCGCCGTGCCAGAGCTGCTCTGTATTTTGCAGCCAGGGCTTTGGCTACAGGAAAGCGCTTCGACTTGAGGTCCACAGCCTTCAAAACCTGTATAGCTTTTGTATATTGACCTTCTTTGGCGAGGTCTTTTGCTTGCTGCACAAACTCCATCGCGTCCTTCTCCATATTGAATTTGGCGATCATTTTGCGTGCAGGTTGAAAATGTGGAGAATCGGCCGGAATAGCCATCAAAATCTGCAGACCTTCATCGTAGCGGTCTTCATCTCCGAGATTTTGCGCAGTCAGCAATTTCTGGCGCACTTCCATTTCCAATCCGATGGCATCGGCAAGCGGCTGACGGGCTCGGTCTACCAGGCTTCCGATCACCTCGCGCGCGCCGCGATCTTGCAAGGCTTTATTTACTGGCATACCTGGAGTGAGTGAGAAGTCTTGCTTGTTGGTTTGAATAGAGACGGTATTCAAAACATGTCCGGCAGTCGTTTTTATGACGACAGTGCCATTGACACGAACGCTACCGCCAACCGTATCGGTCTTGTCCATAATATTGCATTGAACAAACCAGTCGGGATTGACGGTTGAAACTGTGCAGGATGGATTGTTCTGTAGCTCAGAACTTATGCGGTCAACCACGTCCTGTTCCATTCCACTACCACCGCCAGCCACTACCGCAATGCGCACAGGCGGTGGCCCGGCCAGGTTCTTCGAGAAGGTCTGCTGATCCTGAGCACGACATTCTGTAGAAAACAGAAAACTACTGCATAGCATCCCTGTGCCTAGCAGCAACGAAACAAGCAGCTTTTTGCGATTCAAAATAATCCCTCCCCGTCAGGACTGTGCCTGCCCTGCGGCCATGTCCATAGCCTGATTGGCAAGCTGGTCAGCTTTCTTGTTGTACTCTCGCCTTACATGAACAATCCGAAAATTAGGAAATCGAGAGGAAAGCATTTTCGCTTTCTCATATAAAGGAATGAGCCCTGCATTCTTCACTCTGTACTGACCAAGCATCTGCTTGACTACAAGCTCGGAATCCATTCGCACTTCCAAATCCTTGATCCCGAGTTCTGCAGCTTTCTCCAGGACCATTACCAGTCCGGTATATTCGGCAACATTATTGGTAGCAATCCCGAGATAGGCATTGAGTGTGGCAATATCTTTGCCATCTTGCTCAAGAACCGCTCCCCAGGCAGCTGGTCCAGGATTGCCGCGTGATCCGCCATCGGCAAATGCCAGGACCGTTCTCAATCGGTCGAATTCGAACATCGGCTAGGCTGCTCCGAACAAAACCAAGGTAGCCAGTCTATGAGAGTCAGATCATGACCGACCAATGAAACAACGCAGCTCATACTATCATTGACCCGCGACCAAGCCATGGAATCTCAAAATTCCTATAGCTAAAGCTAACTCACAACTTGCATTATTACATCGGTCAAATACATTTTGCTGGTGTCTTGCGCTCGCGTTCTTCCACTGATTTCAAAAATTCAATTTGCTTGGGATTACAAAATCCCTGTTCGTTCATTAGCTTCAAGTCCTCAAGACCCGGCTCTATATATGTTCCGAAGACAAAGTCGGCACACGGAAAGACCACATTGAAGTTCTTGTCCGGCCGCCTATGATGCATAAAATGGTACCGTGCCAGAAATTTGTAGATAGGCCAGCGGCTGAAACCGCGCTGCTCAGGCTTGTGCATTTCCAGATGGATTTTGTTCCAGATCCAGTGGTGCGTGCATGCCACCGCCACAAATATAGCTGCGCCGAGCCATGAGAAGGGCCCAATTACAAGTACAAAAGGGATTGCCTTGATTGCGGCCTTCCAGACACGCATCCTGATCTCACGATCTTCACCATCGGGGACTGGTTCATCAGCAAATACTTTGAGGTAGTGATGATGATGAAAAATCGCATGCATCTCAAATGTTTTCTTGAATGCGGCGCTGCGTTCACTGAGGAAATTCTTCCTGTGCATGAGATGCGCATGCACCTGATGTTCGATAAAAGACATCAGAACACAGGAGAATAAAATCCACGCAATTATTTCTAGAAAAAACATCAAACCCCGGTTTCCAGGTAAGGAATCAGATAAGCCCGCGTCCCTAAGCTGAGAGTAAGCCCAAATCGCCCAGCCAAGAGTGAGATCATCTTAAGCTTGGTTGATTGCACGGAATTAGTCTTTTTGCGGGAACTTTCTTGGCGGAGCCGCTAAAGGCATGCGACACAGAGCTTGCCAGCGAAATCAACAGACGAAAAGCTGAGCAGATATAGTCTTTTTTGAGCCAATTTCCTTCATTGAAGAAGAATCTCAGCTGACAAAAGCGGCTGCAAGTGCTGGCAAACTGCTGTTGAACAATCACCTCTATTAAAGAATGCGCTATCTTGAGCTTTGAGTACCAAGCAGCCATTTGAGCTAAGATTACATTGAATTCGCAGTGGGTAGTTAAACTACGATGGGATCAAGCTTCTTCTACGGAGCGTCATGCCGAACTACCTCAGGTTAATTTCAATCATTGTTTTTGCTGTCTACGCGTTGCCAGCGCAGGCTCTGGCTGAACCAAAACGACCGGATCAGGCAGAATTGGATTTGATAACTCAACGCGGAAGAATGCTCGCCGAATATGATTCTGTAGTCGCGACTGCCACAGATGCGATTATCGAATTGCAAGCGAAAGAAGGGAAGAAACAAAGCCCTGGGTGGTATTTTGCACAAAAGAAACCTCAGGGTTGGTTTGTTTCCTTTGGAACATTAAACAAGAACGGCGAGGCTTTCCACATTACCTACCAAAGCGCCTATTTGGACAAATCGGTGCAGGCGAAGGATGCGGCCGCTCTGCTTAAGCACCCAGATGAGGACAAAGATGTTCTCTATCACATGGCTAAAGCATTCGAAACGTGCAGCAGAGCAAGGCACCCATTGAGTAATTATAACTATGCTGTTTTGCCAGCCCCCAACAATCGGTTCTATGTTTACTTCTTTCCTGGAAATGTCACTGCTGGTGAATACCTTTTGGGTGGCGACGATCGATATTTACTTTCATCAGATGGAACGAAGATTTTAGAAACGAGGCAAATGCACAAAGGCATCCTGCCTTATTCACCTAAGAATTTTCCACCAGCGGACAAAGATCAACTACGAGCAGCTTTTCACACTGCGGTAACACATGATACTCCTGAAGATACGGATGTCATGCATGTCCTTGTAAGGCGGCCTAGAATACCAGAGTTCATATCAGCCGGTGACTGGATTTTTCAGGTTCACACTGACGGAAAAATTAGTATTGAAAGTACTCTCAAGGAATTTAGCGAAAACAAGCCTGCCGCGACACAAAATCCGAAACCTTAGCATGCAAAGAGCATCGCCAGGCCGATTGTTATTCCAGCTGGCATGCAGCAGGTCCGGTTAACCACATCATCCGTCACCAGATGCACGATACGATTGAAGGAAGAGCACAGCAGAATCAGTTAATTTTGGAAGCGCTGGCACAGGTGGCTTTCATTTGCTCACGAACGGCAGCAAGTGCAGCGTCGATCTTGGAGGGATCTTTTCCACCGGCTTGAGCTAATTCAGGCTTGCCACCGCCGCTGCCACCACAGATTGTGGCTGCTTCCTTCACCAGCTTGCCGGCGTTGACTCCGGATTTGACGGCAGCGTCAGAAACACCAGCAACCAGGGTCAGCTTTTCTGGGCCTTGTGCGCACGCCAATACAGCGACGATCTTTTCGCCTTGTTTGCGCAAATGATCAGCCAGCGACTTCAGTGCATCGGGGCTGACGTCTTTGACTTGGCCAAGGACAAGCTTGCATTCGCCGAAGGATTCGGCATTTGCCAGAAGTTCTCCAGCTTGAGCAATTGCCAGCTTTTCCTCTAGCAATTGAGCAGCTCTTTCTTTCGCTTTCAGTTGCTCTTGCAGACGATCGATCTGCGAAACCAGCTCTTGCGGCTTTATGCGAAGGCGTCCTGCAGCGTTCTGCAAAATGTTCATGTTATCGCTGATGTAGTGCCAGGCTTTGGAACCGGACAACGCTTCAACACGGCGAACACCAGAGGCAATACTACCTTCGGAAATAATCTTGATCGGACCAATTTGGCCGGTATTCGATACGTGCGTTCCACCGCAGAATTCCAGACTTATATCACCCATGGAAATAACACGAACAATGTCGCCATACTTCTCACCGAACATAGCAATTGCACCCGTTCGTTTTGCTTCGTCCAGAGGCATTTCTGTGCACTTTACCGGCAGGTTCTGACGAACCCAGTCATTCATCAACTCTTCTACCTGTTGAATTTCTTCCGGTTTCAGTTGGCGATCGTACGAGAAGTCAAAGCGCATAGCGTCGGGACCAACTTGCGAACCAGCCTGTTGCACGCTCTTGCCTAAGAGCATTCTCACAGCAGCATGGAACAAGTGCGCAGTGCTGTGGTGACGAACCGTCGCATCACGACGTTTCTTATCCACTTCGGCATGTACATGCTGTCCCGGCTCAAGAATTCCTGAGACGAGGCGTGCTTTGTGAACGATCAGTCCCTCGTGTTTTTTGGTATCAAGGATTTCCATGCGAGCATCATTATTCAAAATCAAGCCGCGATCACCGAGCTGACCGCCCGATTCTGCATAGAATGGCGTGTGATCGAGAATAAGCTCGAATTCCTCCCCCTCTTCTGCGTGTTCAACTAATTTGCCTTTTTCGAGCATGGCAATAACGGTCGATTCATCTTCCGTTTTGTCATGTCCAGTAAATTCGGTGCCGCCGTACTTCTTGAGCACATCACCCAGTGCTTCTTCACCCGTGATGATAACGTTGAACTTGTTGACTGAGGAAACTTTTTCGTGTTCCTCTCGTGCCTTCGCGAAAGCTTCCATATCAATGGTTTTGTGCTTCTCTTCGGCAATCTCTTTTGTTAGCTCAATGGGGAAACCATAAGTTGCATACAGATTGAATGCTTCTTCACCAGGCAGCTGCTCGCCAGGTTTTTCAATCAATTCATTGAGGTAGATCATGCCGCGATCCAATGTCTTAGCAAAGCGGTCTTCTTCTTTCCGAATTGTGTCTTGAGTGAGATCGGCATGTTGTGTGAGTTCCGGATAGTTCACACTATAGATTTCAACTATTCGGGAAACCAGCTTGTAAATGAATGGATCGCTCAAACCGAGCAAGCGGCCGAAGCGAGCAGCACGACGAATGATGAAACGCAAAACATATCCTCGGCCGATGTTGCTTGTGCGGACGCCATCGGTTACGAGGAAAGTGACACAGCGAGCATGATCCGTGATGATTTTCAAATAGGTATCGCTCAAGGGATTATCCCCGTATTTGACACCAGAAAGTTTGCTCACATCCTGAAGAATAGGGAAGAGCAAGTCAGTTTCGAAAGTATTGTTCTTCTTCTGAATGACAGTCGCTAGTCGATCAAGACCAGCGCCGGTATCGACGTTCTTCGCAGCTAGCGGGCTATATTTGCCTTCCTCGTCCTTAAAGAGCTCCATAAATACCAGGTTCCAGATTTCGATGAAGCGATCGCCGCGAGCTTCGGCTCCCGGATCGTTCTTAATATCAGGTCCACGATCGTAATAGAGTTCGGAACAAGGTCCACAAGGTCCAGTCGGTCCGGGCGGACCCCAGAAATTGTCTGCACGTCCAAGTCGGGAAATGCGTTCTTTTGGCATGCCGACTTTGTTGTGCCAGATTTCGTAAGCTTCTTCGTCAGCGGCGACAGTACCTTCACCCTCGAAGACCGTGACGCTGATTCTGTCCGGGTCAAGCCCGAGTTCTTTAGTGACCAGCTCGAAAGACCATGGAATGATTTCCTTCTTGAAATAATCGCCAAAGCTGAAATTGCCTAGCATTTCAAAGAAGCTGTGATGCCGTGAGGTGCGACCAATGTTTTCAATATCGGAGTCTTTGCCGCCGGCTCGCGCAGACTTTTGGCAAGTGACGATTCTCGACTTGGGCGGCGGCGCTTGACCAAGGAAATAGGGGACGAACGGAACCATGCCCGCAGATGTCAGCAGCAATGTCGGATTGTCAGGGATTAAGCTCGCGCTAGGCAAATGAAGGTGCTCGCGCTTGTCCTTGAAGTAATCGATAAATTTCTTGCGAATGTCTGCACCGGAAAGTGACATCTCCCTGCTCCTCAAAAAGTAATTGCGCCCTGGACGCATGGCGCTCTATTCGGGCATCGGTTAAGTACCGTGAACCTCCCAGTATAGCAGTCCTCCGTCTCAGACTGGAAAGCAACTCACCAATCTGATACCCTTAGGCAACGTTTGGCGCCTATACTATTCTGTGCTCTGGCGGGTTTTCAGTTGGATCTGAACAAAGTACTCGTTGTTTTCAAAAAATCAACATTGCAACTTCAAGCTCTTGAATTCAAGGAGCCGCGTTTCCTGAAGCTGCTGGAAGAGGGTCATGCTTCGGTCGCTAAAGTTAAGACGGCGCATGAACAGCACGTTGAAACCTTGGAGCTAATCGAGAAAGAACTTACAGCTCGCAATATCGAGTTTCAATCACTGCATCGAGCGGAAATAGACGAAAACACGATGCACTACGATCTGGTGATTTCGGTCGGTGGCGATGGCACCTTCCTTGATGCATCGCATTCACTACATCGTGTACCGATTCTCGGAGTCAATTCCGCCCCGGGGTCGAGCTTTGGCCACTTTTGCCTGGCAAATCGCAGCAATTTCGTAAAGGTGTTGGACAGCATTTTGGCAGGGCAGACATCGCCATCGCGTTTGTTGCGTTTACAGCTCGAATTGAATGGAAAACTTCTTCCGGAGCTGGTTTTAAACGAGGTTTTGATAGCACACAGCAACCCTGCCGGAACAAGCCGATATCTGATTACCATCGACGATTACGAAGAGGAGCAACGCTCCTCAGGTATTTGGGTTGGTCCACCTCCCGGCTCGACGGGCGCCATCAAGTCAGCAGGTGGCGAGTTAATGCCGATTTGCGAACAGCGCTATCAGTTCGTGATCCGAGAAGCCTGGACAAAACCAGGGCAAAAATTCAAATTCATGAAGGGCACACTCAGTCGTGCGCAAAAAATGGTCATCATTTCCCAAATGCGAACCGGTGCCTTGTATATAGATGGTCAACACATCGAATATCCATTTCCGCTTGGTGACGAATTGGTCGTTCGAGCCAGCGAACATGATTTAATTGCCTTTGTAGATCCGCAAGTGAACGATATATTCTCTAACTGATCGTGAGCGACACCTTAGCAGTAATTGCCGGAAAATTATCAGCCCAAGCGATACGCATTATGGGCTTGGGTTTGGGCTCGAACCTACCTGGGCGAGTTTCATTGAAAATAGCGCCCTCAGTTCTATCACATCTTTCGTCGCAGGCGCGTAAAGGGGTAGTCGCGGTCAGCGGCACCAATGGAAAAAGCACCACATCCGGTTTGATAGCTTCGATATTTGGAGCAGCTAGTCAGAAAATCGTTCACAACAGGCAAGGCGCAAATTTGCTAACGGGAATCGCTGCCACCGTCGTTGATGCATCGAATTGGACTGGAAATCTTGACGCTGATTACTGTCTTTTTGAAATTGATGAGGCCGCACTGCCTCTGGTGGCAAAAGAAGTTAAGATCGCCAACATCGTAGTGACAAATCTTTTCCGCGATCAATTGGACCGTTTCGGCGAATTGGATACCACGGCAAAGTTGATTACATCAGGAATCGCGGTGAACTCATCGGCTGCGATTTTGAATGCAGATGATCCAAACGTCGCGCAGATGGTACCAAATGTGGAACGCCTGTTTTATGGAATAAAGAATCTTGCGACCGAGTCCTGCGGAGAAACAGAAGGACGCGAGCTCATCGGGCAAGCAAACACCTCTGAGCTTTCCTATTGCCCGTCGTGTGGAAACGAGTATGAATATGATCTACTCGTTTATGGGCAACTTGGTCACTACCGATGTTCTTGCGGGCACCGGAGGCCGGAGCCCGAAGTTTACGCTGAAGACGTGAAAGTCCACGCAACAGGATCCACATTTAAGCTCCACTACAACAATCAGTCTATCGATGTCGAACTGAACCTGCCAGGGACGTTCAATGTATACAATGCACTTGCATCAGCGGCCCTTGCTTTCAAGCTGGGGCTGCCTTCTGATGCAATCAAAAAGGGACTATGCAGCTACTCCACATTGTTTGGAAGATCAGAGCGAGTCAACCTGGATGGCAAACAAATCCTTATTCAGCTGATAAAGAATCCGGCTGGTGCGTCACAGGCTCTGCAGGCAGCAGCCAGAGATCCACAAGGCAAGTTCTTGATCGCCCTGAATGATAATTACGCCGACGGTCGCGACGTGTCCTGGATCTGGGATGCAGATTTCGAACAATTAGCTGGGTGTGAAGGACCATTCGTTGTTAGCGGCACGCGCTGCAATGATTTAGCCGTGCGCCTCAAATACGCCGGAGTTGCTTCGGAGAAGATAACAATCGAGCCATCGCTCGACCGGGCACTCGATCAGGCAAAAGGACTCTGCTCAGGCGAGCAAATTCTATGGCTACTCCCGACCTATACGTGCCTCCTGGAACTTCAAAAGATTTTCAAAGCTCGCGGCACACCGCTTGCAGGGACTTAGGTCACAGCGGAACGTTTTGAAGACCCAAACTACTTCTTAGGTGAGTCTGCCTGTTTGATTGATTCATCCGTAGACTTTTTTAAGTTCTCAAAAAAGTCATGCGCACGTTTTGCGATCTCCTCGGTAGGAACATCTTCTTTGTGCGAGGAAATTGACCAGTGTTGCCCGTAGGGATCGATCAGACCGCCGAAGCGATCACCCCAGAACATGTCTTGAACCGGCATTTCTACCTTAGCACCGGCATTCACTGCACGCTCGAAAGACTTGTCTACATCAGGCACATACATGTGCAATGTTGTTTGTATTTGATCGGGATGATCCTTGCCTGTGAAATCGTCACTGATCATCATGATGGAATCACCAATCTTAAGTTCGGCATGCACCACTTTCTTTCCATCGGGAGTGGCAAACAGTTCTAATTGCTGTGCACCAAAGGCTTTCTTATAGAACTCAATTGCCTCAAGGGCATTCTTTACTTGAACAAATGGGGTAATCGTGTGGTATCCCTTTGGCACAGGATCGACTTTCTTAGCCGTGGAAGCATTATCTGCAGCATTGCTGCAACTCATCGAGCTAATAGTGAAAGCGCTCACAAGACCCAACAATGCAAGCACAGATCTAAGCTTCGACTTAAAGGTCTTCGAGCAAATTAGAGAACCTACTTTATTCAAACTGCCCATGCTCTAAAACCACCTCATTGCCAGTTCTACCTTTTTGATTTCGTCTTGAACTTGTTTGAGAGCAGCTTGTTTTGCCACAATTGCTCTATTGTATTTTTCGATTTCTTGATTGCAGATATTAATATCCGACACCAGTGTATTTTCTGCTGCCTGCAACTGCCCAAGACGCCGATTCGCCTCAGCGCGGACGGTCGCAAGATCGTCCGCAGCCAAAGCTAAATCTAAACCGCTTACAAAGCAGGCAACTAATAGTGAAATCGAAAGAAGGTACGAGAAGAAGGGAATCCGCATGCGTACCATCCTTGCTTATACTTTTTGAATGGTCAGGTCGTTGATCACAACATCAGTGCGCGGACGATCTCCAGGTCCACAAGGAGTGGAGCCGATCTTTTTGACGACATCCATTCCCTCAACCACCTCACCGAAAACAGAATGTCTGTTATCGAGGTGAGGCGTAGGTCCGAGCGTCACAAAGAACTGGCTGCCGTTGGTATTCGGACCAGCGTTCGCCATGGACAGAATGCCTTCTTTGCTGTGCTTAAGATTAGGATTGAACTCATCGGCAAATCTGTAGCCCGGGCCACCTCTACCGCTTCCTTCCGGACATCCGCCCTGAATCATAAAACCATTGATAACGCGATGGAAGATCAAACCGTTATAAAAAGGTTTCTTGGACTTAGCTCCAGTTTTAGGATCTGTCCATTCCTTTTCACCAGTCGCTAAACCAACAAAGTTTGCGACTGTGTTTGGAACTTCCTTATCGAATAACCGAATGGTGAATGAGCCAAGTGAGGTATTGAACACAGCATAAGTACCAGGTCCCATTGAAGACTCCTCTTACTGAAATGGAATTATCTTGTAATCAAATCGAGCGCTTACTTAACGACTTCGATCTTCACTTCTTTCATGACGACATCTTTGATCGGTCGATCTTGAGCACCAGTTGGTGTCTTACCAATTTTTCTGACAACGTCCATGCCGCTGACCACTTCACCGAATATCGAATGTCTATTATCCAAATGCGGCGTTGGTCCTAGCGTCACGAAGAACTGACTGCCATTGGTGCCAGGTCCGGAATTTGCCATCGAAAGAATGCCTTCTTTAGTGTGACGCAAACTTGGATGGAATTCATCAGCAAACTTATAACCAGGTCCGCCGAAGCCCTGTCCTAGAGGGCATCCACCTTGAATCATGAAACCATCGATTACACGGTGGAAGATAAGCCCGTTATAGAACGGCTTCTTTACTTTGGCGTTGGTTTTAGGATCTGTCCACTCTTGCGTTCCAGATGCAAGACCGACGAAGTTCTTAACGGTCTTTGGAGCTTCCTTATCGAACAACTTAGCGGTGAAGGTACCCATATTGGTGTTGAAAACAGCATATGTACCGGGCGCCTTCTTGGCAGCGGGGGCTGTGTCAGCAGCAAATGCATTGCTGAAGGAAGCTGAGGCAGCTGCAACACTGAGCACTCCAATAAGTATCGAACGTCGATTCAAACGCATTTTTTGCTCCTTAATTCTTGAACGTTGTGCGTGAAAGAAATGCTATCACATCCAGATATGCAATTTCCTGTCGAACGTAGTCTTTAGCATATGTAGCAATGTATGGCGGGCTTGCCAAGTACCGATACCACAAGACAAGTGCCCAGAGGCGGAACCTAGATCGGTTGTCTGAGCTATATGCCAGTTTGAAGAATGATTTGACAATTGCAGCACCCCAGGAGCCTCAGAATCCAACCGGCTTCGAAATTACAGAAGCTACGGTTTGTAAGACTGCCACCGCCCCTTTTTGATCGCATGATTTCCAGTTAGACTATATCTTCCTGCAAGTCCAAAAATGGTTTTGGATCTTTGTCCCACGTTTCTTACGACGAAAGCGACTTCGCGCCAGGTGAATCATGCAACAAAAAACTGCAGTCATACTTAGAAATGATCAATGGATCTACAGCAAACGACCGAGTGGGCGGGTCTCAGAAGATAACTATGAGCGTCGCATCAGCGAGCTTTCGACCGCCCTTTCTCAAAACGAAGTATTGATCAAATCGGTGTACATTAGCGTCGATCCATACATGCGAATTCAACAGCATGAAAGCAGAACCTACGACGTTCCGCATCCGCTGGGAATTGTTCAAAGGGCAGGAGTTGTTGGACAGGTAGTAGCCAGTGCGAGCGACAATTTCTCGGAAGGAGACTGGGTCCTTGCGTACTCAGGCTGGCAGACATTCGCTAAATGCCATGCAAGTGAGTTACGCAAACTCAATCCTGATGACGCTCCGGTATCGACGGCGCTCGGCGTACTAGGCATGCCGGGAAGAACAGCTTGGTTCGGACTTATGGAGGCGGGAAAACCGCGCCCCGGAGAGACTCTCGTTGTTTCAGGGGCAGCAGGAGCAGTTGGCTCGCTAGTGGCGCAATTCGGGAAGAAAGCCGGATGCAGAGTAATTGGAATCGCCGGCGGTAAAGCAAAGTGCAATTTTCTGACTGACACATTGCACCTTGATGCCGCTATAGACTATCGAGAATTTGAAGATTCACACAAACTCGGTGAGGAATTGCAGCGCACCACTGGCGGTATTGATGTTTACTTTGATAATGTTGGAGGTATGATTACCGACGCCGTGATTCCGCTTATCAAATTGCGGGCGCGCATAATTATCTGCGGAGCAATAAGTCAGTACGACGGCAAACTAGATAAGCCGGAGTTGGGTCCTCGTTTGTTGCAACATTTGCTTTATCAGCGGGCAACAATTCAAGGAATTTTGGCCCGCGATTACACATATAGAATGGACGAGATGCTGGCTATTGTATCGCCATGGGTTAAGAACAAGGAAATTGTCTTCGAAGAAACGATCGTTGAAGGTTTCGATAAATTGCCTGAAGCACTGAACAGTTTGTTTGAAGGCAAGAATCTAGGGAAACTGCTAGTGAAAGTCTAGCCAAACGCGAATACTATATAAACGCTCTGGAGTCTCGCTGGGCTATCGCCCCTCTCAACTCCTCCGCCATTCGGTCAACTATACAACAGCTGATAACAGCTTTTGCAGTGTCCATCAAGCTCTTAGTCGGTTTAATGTCCGTTAGTCCCGAGAAAATTAAGTTCAGCAAGCTGCCTTCTAGAATATGACTCTTGAACCGGATCCAAAGGAAAATCAGGTAGTAGTGCAAGAGCGTGTTCTGCAGAGAAAGCTGCTGGCACTATCTGAAGGACTTCGCTCGTCTCCAATACTGACAAAAATACTTTATGAGATTTGCGCAGTAGGCATATTGGCCGAACCCTTCTTGAAAGCAAATGGTCTGGTCTCGTTTAACCAGCATTCACACGTTTATCCATACTACACGCTGATCCTCTGGTTCATTATCCTAGCTGTCACCGCGTGCCACGAACTTCGATCACAATGGTTCTTGCAGTGCGGAGAAGCTGCTGACAGTTTAACCAGGCTGTTTCGTTTTGCATGCAGCATTTCCACAAATGACGAGAAGAATTATGCACCAGAAGCGGACCTCCAAAGCATAAAAGCCTTCGGTCAGACTCTAGCGAAGAGTCATTTCCTGATGAGAGTGTTAGCCTTTTCCTGCGGCTTATTGCTAGTACACGCACTGGAAACGTCAATCGTACATTCCTATCGTCACATCGCGGTGTTGTGGTCGCTCTTATCTTGTATAGGTCTTTCCCTGCTCTTTCCTCTCACTTCGATTGCGTCCATCTTCCTGGCTCAACATTTGCGAGGAACGCAAAAGCTCAATTCGGAAAAGGCAGCAACTTTTTCAATCGCCAAAGCTGCGAACGCGTTTATGCTTACAAAAGGTGCTTATCTCGGAGCATACTTAGGATTTATTGTTCTGACAGTCAGCCTCAGTTTCAGCCAAATTGGTCTTGGGTTTGCTAACTGGTTGTATGCTTCCTTGCTAGATGCAAACATTGCATATGCAGGGACTGTACCGGCAGCCAGTTACGTCTATTTGTGCTCCGCCATCGTTTCAATAGTCAGTTTTCTTGCATTCAGTCCCATTGCAGTAAGGCTCAGCTCCAGTTTCCAAACTCTGGCAAACAGAATTTTCGTTTCCGGAGATAGCATTCTCGATGCGTTGATCGATACAGCAAATGTTCGAAGCAAGACAATACATTTGCCAGAGCATAACGTCGCAGTCAGAAATATAGTCGCCGCATTGACGTGGCTGAGTTTCTGTTATATCTCCCTATTTTTTCTAGTGGCATATTGCCCAGACCCACTGGGTAATACAATTTTGAGCTGGCTTCACGCGTGTCTTCTAGACGCCGGATTACAATTTAATCCACAGGAGCACACCAATCTCAAGCTCTTCCTCGCGTCGATTGTGGCCGGATACGGCGCAGTACCAGTAGCTGTAATGAGTTGTGTATTTTTACCTCCTAGAAAGCCTCGCTCTCTAATTTTCAGCGCGCAAGGAATTCTCAGTCCAGACTCAGCGGGCACATTATTTGGCTTATCTCCTATGAAATCATGGAACAGCTTGAAGAAGGTCGAACTTAGCAGCGGAAGAGTGCCGGAAGAGATTTCCGTAAAATTGTCATTCGGCTTGTTCGATAAATTGGAGATCAAGTTGAGCGATGTCGATCGGACGGAGCTGTCTGAACTTTTGGCTACCGCAGACGAACACGCACCAAGCTGCAAGTTTGATTCAGCATCTGTTGCTTTAAGATTACGCTTGATTGAAGAAGCCAAAGAAAACTCCTTAATAGAAAGCCAGAAGTTTTCTTCAACAATTTTCTCTCCAAAGAAAAGCGGCGACTTTATGAACGACAATGCCTATCGTATAGTTCGCAAATTGGCAGGAAAAGCTCTTTCTGCCGTTTACTTAGCAAGAGACAATGTTAGCCACCAGCGGGTCGTCATCAAAGAATACGTTCTTCCGTCAACGACGCAACATAGAGAGCGAATGTTGGAAACGTTCGAGCGGGAATTCAAGATTCTAAACGCTCTACATCACCCGGGCATAGCCCAGGTAATAGAAATGTTCGAAGAAAGTGATGCCAGATACCTCGTCATAGAATTTGTGGAAGGAAGCGACCTTCGTTCGATCGTTGAAAGAAAAGGTGCTCGCGAAGAACGTATAGTTATTCGCTGGGCCCTGGCGATCAGCCAGATAATGATCTTTTTGCATCAACAAAGCCCAGCAGTAGTGCATAGAGATCTGACACCAGATAACTTAATGGAAGATGGAAATGGCAACATAAGGTTGATCGACTTTGGAGCCGCACACCAATTTATGGAAGGCGTGACTGGCACACTTATTGGAAAACAGTGTTATATCGCCCCAGAACAACTCAGAGGCAAACCTAATGTCCAAAGTGATATTTACAGCTTTGGATGCACATTGTTTTTCCTTACAACAGGAAAGGATCCGATTGCACTCAGGCAGTGTGAGGTCGGACCCGAGTACTCGTTGTCGAACAAACTAAGGGCACTGATCAGAGACTGCACGGAATTCGAAGATTCAAAACGCCCAGATTCTTTCGCAACGATACAAGAGAGATTGCTGGACATTAGCTCACAGAGGACGCATCCGAAGCTATTGGCCGCTACCCCTTCTACCATAAAATCAGAAGGAGAGCAAAAATGACCGAATCAGAAATGGTCACCTTCAGTAAATCTGCGGTATTGAATCAAAAGCCGAAAACAGTTGCCGAGTTCCTCCAAAACCAACAGTCTCTCCAGGTGCTGGCTGCATTGGCAAGCGAATACAATAGAATTCCACTGCTCTGGCGGTTCACAGGTTCCTTTCACGCCTTCGCCATATTTGCCTTACTCGCCTATTTCAACGACGAGAAGCCTCTTGATCCAAAGCAAGTTCATCATGATGCAGAGGCGGATGCCGAAGATGATTTATCACTGAATGTCCCTCATGGGAAGGATGCCTTTGGCAAGTTTTTCAATGCCGCTAGAAAGGTGAATCCGCTATTCATAGTCCCACCTTTTATTTTCCTCTGCATATTAGTAGCATTAGATCAAACATCCAAAGCCCTACTCAAAAGTCGGCTCGCCTTCTCACTTTGGAAACATTCATACGCCACAATTGCAAGAAACTTGGATGATCCACGATGGATAAGAGATTTCACGCTCGATGTCAGGCCGCTCTTGTTGACTTGGTCGTGCCTTTTACCACCTGTCGGTATCTTGTTGATTCTCCTAAATACCGGACACACAATCTATAAATCGATCTGTTCAAGAAGCAACAATATCTCACATAACGGGCTCAAAAATTCCGCAGAGGAGTGCTTGGTCCTTCGACAGCAAATCGATACAAAGAGACAGCGACCGAGAGAGTTTTACAATTCGACCTGGTTTAATCCAGCGGTGGCTCTTCCCTACGTACTCGCGATACCTGCAAGCATCTCCCTGTGCATCTATTTCAACTTAGGAGTAGACGCATTGCTAGGATATCCGTCGGCAAATCCGAAATTCCACACGGTAATCGTGATTATTTGTCTCTATATTTATGGGCTATCAACGTGCCTGTCCATTCTTTTCATGCGCTCCTATTTCACTTTTTGCTGGAACTTCATGAGTCCTGAATATGATTTGGAAGTCTATGATGATCGCATCAAGAAGCTTCCCATAAAAGGCTGGTTTCTAGATTTCTTGAAACTATTTGGCAGAGAACCTACGTCGCAAATTCTGTGGAAGGATGTTGTTTCCATCAATTTCAGCAGCAGTGCCCTACCAATCGATAACACAAAGCGGGATATTGAAGCTATGGTTCTTCTGCGAAAACTAGCTTACTTTTATGAATCGCTTGCGAAGAAGATGGAAATTCATACAGACTGTTTGGAAATCAAAAACTCTAATGGACGCATAATTGAAATCCGGCTGTGGGAAATTTCAGCCCAAGACAAATTAAAACTGTTTGAAGCGATTCGCAGGAATTGCCCTTCAATTTATCTTGATGAAAAAGTACAGGAAGCGCTTGTTGGCTCCTCTATAATGAGGGAACCCCAATACACACAGATATGGTTTCAAGTACTGGCCAATTCAACTGGCGAAGAAGCTCAAGGACAGCTCCAGGCAAACCACATTTTGAAACAAGGCAAATACACGATCTCCTCCGGGTTAGCTTCGGGTGGACAAGCTGTTCTATACAACGCCAAGGATCTAGAACAACAAGCAGTCGTTCTGAAAGAATTTCAACTTACACCCGGAGAATCCTTTGGTGCCAAGATTGAATCTGCAAAAGACTTCGAAAACGAAAGTGCCATTCTTAGCCAACTTTCACACGAAGGCATCGTCAAAATGCTGGACATGTTTTACGAAAATGGCAGAGTCTACATAGTCTTAGAACACGTCGAAGGTAGAACACTTCGCCAGCTGGTAGCAGAACAAGGACGGCTCGAAGAATCTACGATTCTGCAACTGTGCCAACAAATGTGTTCGATATTGCAATATCTGCATAAGCAACAGCCGCCAATCGTCCATCGTGACTTCACCCCGGACAACCTGATAATTCAACCGGACGGAAAGTTAAAGCTTATCGATTTTAGCGTCGCGGAACGAAAGCGCAAGAAGCTTGTTGATTGCGCAGGCAAACATGCCTACACACCTCCAGAACAATTTGCCGGTGAGGCGTGCCCACAAAGCGACATTTACGCACTGGGAGCAACCTTGTATTTTCTGGCAACAGCAAATGATCCCGTGCCGATATCCACATCAGTGCTACAGGACAACTTATACAATGAAACGTTATCCCCGCTGATTCAGAAATGCACGCAGTTGAGTTTGCTAGATCGATACGAATCAATCGAGTGGATTCTAAACGACATTCCAACAAAGGAATCTGGGACCGATACAGAGAGGGAAGATGAGAACATAGAGAACAATGTGACCTGAATTATCAGATTTTTACTTCTACGTCGGTTTTTTTACTAAGATCCCTTCCTAGCATTTTTTTCATGGCCGCTGCATCCTCAGGAGAAATGATTAGGAATCGAACCGGCTTGAGATCTCGCAAGCTGCGAGGAGATCGGCTAAACCAATTAACCTTTATATCAGGTAGCTTTTCCCTTAATACCTCGCTAGGTCGATAACAAAGCTCTATCCATGCGAAACGTTTTTTAGCCTCGCGCAGCTTCTCTTTGCTCAATGATGAAAGATCAGCTCTGGCCGCGACAGTATCGTAAACAACTCCTGGCAAAGCAGATTTTTTTTCTGTGGTCGATAAGGGCTTCTTAGAATCATTTCTGAAGTCGGAAATCCATGGGCGTAAATCAATGATTGAATATCGTTCGCCCAATTGACGTGAAGTTTTATTATTCAGGAGTAAAGAATCCTGAACAACGGGAACCCAGCCGATATCGATTTTATCGTAAGTGAATGATTTATCTAGCGAGGTACTCATTATTGCACTGAGCCTGGAATCGCTAACAACGGTGATATCACTCGGATGTTTCGGGCGTTCATGCTGATAGACGATCGCTTCTCCCCTTTCATATAATCGACCAGCCTCCTCTAACCGCCCTTGCTTCTCCAGAAAAGCTGCCAAAGCTCCCAAATAGCGCGTGTCATCTGGAGCAATTGCAAGAGCCTCTCGATAGGATCTTTCAGCAGCAATGAAATTACCTTGCAACTCATGGAGTTCGGCAATCAAAATCGCTTTGTCGTAAGTGCCGTAAGAGTAAGTTAACCTCTTAAACTCAAGCATATCGATTAGAGATGACTGAAGCTTCTTAAATTCCGCACTGTGCTTGCTTGGGGGCACTGCGCCAAATGCATAGATCAGTTCCTGAACAGCCGATTCGGAGCGCCTAGCCGTCCAATTATCGAATGGATCAAGGTACTTCAGCAAGTTCCGCGAGATAACACAACCCTCCTTCAATTCCCCGCGCAAAAAGCAGTTGTGAACGGTCTTTGCCATACAAATCAAATAGTTCGACGCCGGATTTGCACGGATCTCTTTTTCTTTCGTTTGCCGTTTCAGAGGCATTGATAGCATGTTAGCCTTCGCTCCGAGCATCAACGCCCTCTTGTAATAGAAATCAGCACTGGCATAATCTCTGCTAAAAGCGTAATCGTCAGCGATTTTTACCAGCAAGTTGAATAAAACACTTGATTTTTTTGCATCGCAAACTTTCTCCATCCAGGAAAGATACTCTTTATCTAACTGCCTGAGTTTTTCTCGGGAGGAGGGCGGAGAGTTTTGATCCACTAAGATAGCTCGCCTGGATGCCCCGATTACCTCAAGAAAATTAGTGTATGCTCGCGAATTTTCCCAATCGCTCTCTGCCAGAAAATTCATTCCAAAAAGATCCAGATTTGGATGTGGTATATCTAGCCAAGATTTCTTCCGAACAGAATATGCCTGCAAAATCTTGAATGCGCTGTCTGTGTCCTCGAGCGACCTAAGATAGGACTTTTGATTTAGCAAGTAGTTAGCATGCAATATCACGGCATTTGCATAGAGTAAACTGTTATCTCCATATGCAATTCTAGCCTGTGCTAATTCTTCACTCCATCGATTATCTGCATCGGCAGAGTTGCCACGCAAAAATGCAATCCGAGTCAATAACTTGCGATCATGCAAAGCTGGTATCTTACCCAAGTCCCCTGCGTTACTATCAATTTTGAGGGCCTTTTCCGCCCATTTCTCTGCTTTTGAAAAATGAAGGTCTTTCAGAAGATTCTCTTCCGCGATCCGCCTGTCCAATTCGGCAACAAAGAAGCTTCTTGGTCCAAGCTCCTTAAGAGCGAGTTGCTCTGCCTTCTCAAACGTATCGCCAGCTAGGATCGTCGTGCCATCTTTGGCCAGCCGCGAGAGTCCGAGACCGTAATATGTGAGAATTAACATTGCGTCGGTCTTTGTTTCTTTCAACTGAGCAACTTGTTTCAACGTGCGCACAAAGAGATATTCAGGGGACTCAACTATTTTTCGGTTGCGGTGTGGCTCGCCGTAATGTGCGTGTTGAACATTACTGTACCCTAAACCGTATTGCAGCCAGGCATTGGCAAGGTCCTTGCCAGCATTGAAGTAAATCTTGCGAGAATTCTCACTTCCTTCGAATAAGGGATCGGCAAAATCCTTTAATGGAAACGCGATATACGGATGCTTCTTGAGTTCAGCATCCGCTGCAGTTACCAGCTGCCGCCCAAAGAAAAACACAATAAGCATCAAAACAACGAGGCTTACAATTCCAGAAATAGCTAAGATTGAAAGAATCTGCCACGCCTTCTTACAAAAGCCTAGAATGAACTTAGACAGTAATACGGGTGAAGGTCTAATCTTGGCCTCTGCTTCCCCCCATTCAATATCCCTGCCCGAGACTGCCTCCTGCGGTTTTTGCGGCTGAGCCTCAGCGGACGGTTCGCCAGCGGGCAGATTCGGCTCCCTTCCTGAGTCCTCAGCTACAAGTGAAGGTGCAAGGACAGTGCTTTCTGCCTCGAAACACTCGCTTCTAAGCTTTGGTGATTCGCAGCTATCGTTGAGTAACAAAACGTCGGAAGTCGTGCTGGCATCGTCATGATTCGGCCGACTAACAGGCTCTGACGGCTTTGCTTCGTCAATCTCGTTTTGCTTCGACAACTGCCTGGCTCCGGCCCGTGCACTATCCTTATATATGCCATGTCAGGATCAGAATCAAAGCGATTTCCCCTAGATTTTCTGGTATTCCGCATCGTCCTACCGGAGGAATGAAAATAGCACCGGCGGACGATGTTTGAGTTAGCTCCAAGCGGTAAGATAAGAGCGTAAAGAAAAGGACGAGAAAAGAAAAAGAAAAAACAGCTATAAATGAGGTATACGACAGAATAAACCTTCAGCAAACGATTTTGAAATATAGCGGCCGACCCAAGCATAACCCTCTTAAGGGCTTGAAATACGGGCTCCGGCCGTTTTTTCTTTCAACTAGGCAAAAAGTTCTTCGAAGAAGTTCTTCATTGCGATCCACGAACGGCGATCAGCAGACGGACTGTAGAGAATTCCGTGCTCCGGCATGTTTGCCGTAGGTGCTGTGAATGCGTGGACCGTGTGTCCGTAAGCATGTAATTGCCAGTCGGCACCAGCCTTATTCAATTCGTCGGCCACCTCAAGAACATTGTCAGGCTTTGCCATCGGATCGTCATATCCGTGCAAGAGTAAAATACTGGCAGTGATTTTGCCTTGAGGACCGATCTTAGGTGGAGTAAATAATCCGTGAAAACTAACGGCTCCTTTTAGATCCGGATCACAACAACGCGCCAAATCCAGGGCGCAGAGTCCACCAAAGCAATATCCCATTACAGCAATATTTTTCGAATCAGTCATCGGATGGTTCTTAGCGGCTGTAAGAGCAGCACGCAGACGACTGAGCAATAGTTTGCGATCGTCAATAAACGGTTGCATCAACTTGGCATTTTCGTCCATGTTGGTGCCACGCTTCCCTTTGCCATATACGTCTACCGCAAAGCCAAGATATCCTAGCGCTGCAAGTTTCTCAGCCTTTTCCTGCTCGAATTCGCTCTGCCCACCCCAGGCATGACAAATCAAAACGCAAGGACGTTTGTCCGAAGTTTTGTCCTCATAGGCCACAAATGCTTGGCAAGTCACATCACCAGCAGAATAGTCTAGAAAGTCACTTTTCATTTTTCATATCTCTCTTTCAGTTGCATAGCGGCCTGCTAGCAAGGTCTACGGCTTTCGTATTGCACATATATCTTGAGCGCGTACATGTTAGCAAAAGTTTGAAGCTTTCGTTTGTGCTAAGTGAATCGATTTTGGGAGCTAGAAGAAGCTTGAAATCTGCTAGGATCAGGCAGATTCCATAGTCTTTGCATCCAATTCGACTGCCAAATTTTTGATGAAACTTCAATTTTCACAATCCCAAAAACTAATCACACTCTCTTACTGTGCGTTCGCGATTTTCTCTCCAATTCCCGCGCAAGCGGAGGCTGAATGGTGGGCTCGTGAGAATTTTTCTCCAGTCGCTCGCGAAATGTGCGATCTTTCCGGCGTCACCCCTGTTTTGAATGAATTGAAAAACGCTCAACAAAATGCAGCTGCGGACAGTACAAACTCAATCGAGAAGAAACAACGCATCGTCTACATTAGAGAAAAGTTGAACTCTCTCATTCAAGCAACAAATCTGCAAATAAACTCCACCAGAGGCAAAGTTGATAAAGCGATTGCGGCAGCTGACGAATCGCGCGCCTTATTGACGGAACGCCGCAATCGACTAACGCACAGAAACAGCCAAATAAACCTACTAAGTGGTGGCGTCACCAAAATAGTGGGCTATTCGCTGGCATTGTCTCCTATCACTGACATTCCGACAAATGTTTTGGAAGTATTTGACGGATCGGTACAAACGTCTCTATCGGCACTGGCTTTGCGTCAAGAACGCCAGGAAGCTAAGCTTGAGCATGGCTTACCTCCGATTTTAGATGCTTTCTTGACGGAAAAACAGGCAAGCGCCTATTTCCCTCAGAGCGTTTGGCGTTATTTTGGTGATACTGCACCTGGTGGCGCCGTCAATTCAGTAATGGATTCGGCCCCGAACAACGTACAAGCAACCGGTTCAAGACGGCAAAGACTGATCGCCGATTGGCAGCGAACAGGAGTTATCATGAAAGCGCGTGTCAACAATCCTGAAGCCAGGACAAAGCGCAACATCACGATTGAACTATTAGACCAGCGCATGGCGATGCTATCTGACGTCAAATCTCTTATCGAAGAGATGCACTTCGGATTGATGGAAGTCGCCAATGCAGTAGTACAATCATACACATCAGATCCACCGATGTGACATGCACTACCGGCTCTACCAAAAGAAAAATTGCTCGATCCAATCGTGTTCATCCTTTGTTTCCAATCGCGATATGCTTGCAGCAGCGTTGGCTGTGGGTTTGTGGGCCTGCTTGCAAGGTGCAAGCCAGGCACAAGAAGATGTCACGGGAATGAGCTTCGGAATTCCCAATACCAGCCCAGGCGCATTTTGGCCACGGGCAATGAGTGCCGCCCAATTGAGTCCTGAAAAGCTTTATCCAAACGGACCGAACTTTGGGCTGGGAAACACATCGGGGGGATTTGGAGTCTCGGGCACAGGACCATTGTCAGGAGTCGGATTGACAGAGCGCAGGATCAATCCACTGGCCGCGCAAGAGATGTCAAACTCATCTTACAACCGGCGCTTGGGAGAGATGTTCCAGCAAGAGTCCGCATTGAGCGGATCAATTTTTAGCGCGGTACTTGCAGGTCAAGCCCGCCGGCAAATGCAATCTCCATTTGTACCTACGGGTCCACAAGTGCGAATGTTGATCAGTGATCCATTGCCAAGTGTAGACGCAGTGCTCCGCGACAATCCGAGCAGTGTGGATTCCATTTTGAATCGCTGATTCCAGAGCTGCCAGGTGTCATTTTGCGTTTAATCTAAAATGCGAACTTACGCTAATTGTTGCGATGAGCTCCTGAAGGTGCATGGCTTGCGCCCTGTGTAATCGATATATCCTTCAACCATATTTCTGCAGATAAGCGTGAAACACTAGACAGGCTGACGGATTCAGGCGAAAATACGAAGCTTCTGATTCGCCCGATCGGATCATAGACCCGCTTGTAATGAACGCCTGAATGATTCCAAGAACACCATCGATTTCAATCTGGAGCACGATCCACTTCGTGCAAGGCAGCTTCTATGAACGTTGATCAAGTGGTGCGCGTTCTTTATCCTCCTGGCACAGTCGAAAGACCGACGACCAAAACATCTCCGCACCAGCGACTTCTTCAGATGATTTTTGAAGATCGTCAGGATGTTTTTCTGATAGTTGTTTATACGTTCTTCACTGGTCTGCTTTCCCTTTCTGTTCCACTTGCGACGCAAATCATGGTGAACACGATTGCCGCCGGCGTGTTCATGCAACCACTAACCTTGCTGGCGTTTGCTGTGCTTTCAGCACTAACGTTTGTTGCGTTACTGCGTTTGTTGACTCTATGGATAGTTGAGAGGATCAGACAGCGAACATTTGCTCGCGTAGCTCTACGACTGGCTTATCGCGTCCCGCGAATTAAGCATTCAACTCTGACGGGAGAGTATCTTCCCGAATTAGTCAACCGATTTTTCGATACCATCACCGTGCAGTCAGCCTGGTTTAGTCTTTTGCTCGACGCACCGGCTGCAATACTACAAGTAATTGTCGGTTTGATCTTACTGGGATTCTATAGCCCGTGGCTGCTCTTATATGATGCCTTCGTAATCGTCTTTCTATTGCTGGAAATGTTTGTTTTTGGCTTTGGCGGCTATCGCACGCGCAGTGAAGAAACGACAGAGCGATACAAGATTGCAGAATGGCTGGAAGAATTGGCGCGCTGTGAAGCTGGAATCAAAACCAATTCGATTCCAGCCTATTTGATTGAACACACAGACAAACTTCTCGTGGAGTACATCAAACGCCGCCGCATCCATTTCAATGTTCTATTCAGGCAAAACGGAGCTCTATACTTTTTCCAAGCTATGTCCAGCGCCGGTGTTCTCGGCATCGGCGGCTACATGGTCGTCAACCGTCATTTGACCATGGGCCAGTTGGTTGCCTCGTTGTTAATTGTCAATCTGGTGGTGCCGGCTGTCGAACGCATAGTTCGCAACATGCAAAACGTTTTTGAACTATTATCGGCACTCGGAAAAATTGGCTATGTCGAAGACTTGCAACTCGAACGCAAAGGCGGCGAGCAACTACCAAAAACAGGCAAGGGCGCTCGCGTGGACATAAAAGGACTGACCTTTGTTTATCCCGAGGGCGAGCGCGTCTTAAACGGGCTGAATTTAAGTCTTGCCGCAGGGGAACGAATTAGCCTATTCGGACATAACGCATCAGGCAAAACTACTCTTGCAAAAATCCTGTGCGGTCTAGTCGATCCCAGCGAAGGGATCGCCCAAATTAACGGCATTGATGTACGTGATATCGAGCTTGATAGTCTTCGGCAGTCAGTTGCACTGGTCAGCGACGCAAATGAAATCTTTCCAGGAACGATTATCGAAAACGTCAGCCTTGGACGATCGGAAGTCACTTATTCTGATGTGATGTGGGCGCTGGATATGGTGCAGTTCGACGAATTCAACCATTTACCTCACGGGCTCCAGACTGAGCTAGGAGCAGCAGGAAAGAGCCTCTCACGAGGACATATTCAGAAATTGCTGATTGCCAGGGCGATCGTTAAACGACCGGAACTGCTGATTCTGGATGAAGCCTTCACGGCAATTGAAGAGAAAAGCAAACTTACCATTTTGGATAGGATCTATAGTCCCGATCAAACCTGGACAATTATCGATATCTCGCATGACGCAGACAGTATTACGCGCTCAGATCGCATTGTCGTATTAACGCAGGGACAGGTCGTGGAATCAGGGACTCCACAAGAACTGATCAAGCGAGTTGACGGCAAGCTGCAAGAACTCTTCCCGAATTTAG
This sequence comes from Candidatus Obscuribacterales bacterium, assembly GCA_019747875.1. Lineage (GTDB taxonomy): Bacteria > Cyanobacteriota > Vampirovibrionia > Obscuribacterales > Obscuribacteraceae > JAIEPM01. Next base: position 3,288 of record JAIEQI010000021.1, on the reverse strand, counting down.
TAATGCTGCTTCGCCAGCTAGACAACACTCACTATGGATCGAGGGGATAAAATGCAATCCAACGATCCCACCGGAAATCAAAATCCACAAGGACAATCCGTGCCACCATCGCAAGGACCGCGCCAAACCATACCGCCTAACCAAGGTCAAAATCAAAAACCCGATCCACATGCACAACAAGATGTGCGTGCCAAGCGAAAGTTCGAACGGCAAGATCGCTTGCATTCGCTCGACATGGTAAAAATCGGATGGGGTCCCTCAATATTTGGGACAACATTGCTAATTTCATTTGTGATTTGCGTAGCATTTTTCATGTTCGCACCCTGGAGACAGTCAGTTGCGGGAGTCGGCGAAATCATCGTTTTTTCCCCCATGCATCGCCCACAAACAATTGAGGCACAGATCTCCGGGCGACTCGTAAAATGGTATGTGAAAGACGGGCAAGACGTAACAGAAGGTCAGCTAATAGCTGAGATTTCGGACATCGATCCGCGCTTTCTCAGCGAAACTCAGCTCAAAATGCTGGAAGACCAAAAGGCTGCGCTCGATAACAAGCGTGCTTTAGCAAAAGAGCGAGTTGAATCACTGAGCAAACAGCTGGATGATCAGTCCTTATCCCGTGGGGCAGCAGTTCCTGCCGCACAAGAACGTATCGAGCAAGCTAAACTGCGCTTGTTTGCTGCTCAACAAAGTGTCGACGTCGCAGAGCAAGGTGTCAAAACGACACAATGGCAATTAGATCGAATAACAAACCTCTACGAAAAGGGTCTGCGTTCACAAAGAGAGCAACAACTAGCTTTGCTCGATAACACAAGAGCCAAAACGGAGTTACAACGAGCGAAAGCGGCGTACGATGTGGTGAGCAAAGACGCCAGCATAGCCGGACTTGATCTTCGCAAAGTCTCCGCTGATACCAGTGCATCGATCAATGCGATTAGAGCATCCATGGCCGATGCCAATCAAGTAATTGCAAGCACAACTGCTGATATGGCAAAAATCGATATCGATATTCAAAACCTGACCGAACGCCGCGGACAAAGACAGGTTCACGCCCCGGCAGCAGGACGCGTTGTTAGACTTAACAGAGTAGGTGCAGGCGAAATGGTGAACGCCGGTGTCGTGCTTGCAACCATTGCTCCGCGCACAGATGATCGCGCCGCGGCAATTCTCATACGTGACTACGATGCGCCGCTTGTGTCGATCGGCGATCCTGTGAGAATGTCGATCTCAGGATGGCCGTCCTTGCAATTTGTAGGATGGCCATCAGTCGCAGTCGGCACATTCGCTGGACGAATTGCGGTGATCGATGCTGTTGATGACGGAACGCACCACTATCGCATTATCGTCGTTCCAGATAAAGAGGCTATCGAGGCAAAGAAAGAAGAACCGTGGCCGTCAGGCAAATACTTGCGCCCTGGAGCGCAAGCCAGCGGTTGGGTGCTTCTCTCTTATGTACCCCTCTGGTACGAATTATGGCGTCAATTCAACGGTTTCCAACCAACCGTTCCTGGTCCGGAAACAAGTCGTTTAGATAGAGGTAGCAGGTCTAAATAGTGCGCACCGGGATCTGGACACTACTGCTTATCGTCTTTCTATTCACGCCGCTCAAATCGCGCGCAGCAGATCCAAATCCGGATTCAAAAGCGGCCGATAGTCCGCCGGACAACAATTCATTCATGAATCCGCTCATGATGAATCCAATAAACATCGCCCAAAGCAGTCCTTCCCCTGCGGCCGATGCCGACATGGCACGGAAGGTAATTCAGCAAAAAGGCAAGCTCACTATTGACGTTTATCTGCGTGCCGTCGATGCAAATTTTCCTGGATTGAAAGGTGCTTTGGATCAGCAACGAATCGCCAGCGCGAACAGGCTAGAAAAACAGGGTGTTTTCGATCCGCTCTTGTCGAACGAAAGCGGCTATACGCGGATGCAAAATACCTCAAAAATTGGTGAAGCCAAGTATGTTCTCTTCAATTATCCAAAAATTGAATTACCATTTCGTTCAGGCATCCGAACATTCTTGCAATACCGATACAACCCGTTAAGCTCTCAGTCTCCTTACATTGAAACTGGAAAACACGGCGAGATCTCAGGCGGCGTTTTTGTACCCGTTATGCGCGGACTTATCTATAACGAACAATCCGTCGCAGAAAAGGAAGCTAAACTTGGAGAGAATTTAGCGATCCAAACATTCACTCTCACACGCCTCGATACGCTTTTGAGATCCGGCTCGGTATATTGGAGCTGGGCTGGCGCTCACCAAAAGATCAAAGTAGCTGCGCACATTCTCGAACTGGCAAGGTTAGTGGTTGGCATAAGCAGACAGCAGGAAGCTAATGGAGATCTTGCCAAGATTTATGTGACTGAGGCAGAAGAGGACGTAGAGCGGCGGGATGCGGATCTCACACAAGCAAAACGAGACTTCCAGCGTTTCTCATTTAAACTCTCATCAGTGTTGTTTGATCTTGGTGGAACGCCATTGCCAATTCCTGATGAGATCAATTGCCCGGAAGAAATGCCGCGTCCACAAGAGTATTCAACAGAAGATTCCGAGCGCTCAGTAATCCTCGCATTAACTCGGCGCCCAGAACTGAAGGCAATCGACGTGCAGCTGCAGATGGCAGAGCTGCAAAGAAAGCTAGCAGAAAATCAGATGTTGCCGGCATTGAATGCTGTAATCACAGCAGGTCACGACGGCGGATTGAAGGGCATTGGACGCACCTATCGCGGACAGCTTACTTTCAGTCAACCACTCTTGATGCGCACCGCTCGCGGGAAATTGCAAGCTGCTAAATTGCGAATCGACAAGCTGAAAAAAGATCGGTCCGCAGAAGAACAACGCATCAGAAATGAAGTTTATGATGCAATTTCAGCTATCAATTTGTCATATCAAAGATTCGCTGCGCTAGAACGCCAAGTCGAGAAAGCAAATCTCGTTTATTTAGGCGAGCGCGAGCGACTGCAGGCTGGTGACAGCACAGTGTTCCTTGTCACAGAGCGTGAACGCCAACTCAATGAAGCGCGCATGCGAACAATAGATGCTCAAGTCGAATATCACAACGGACTCTTAGCCCTGCGCGCAATCACAGCCCAGATGTAATCGATAGATGGCGATCCCCAATCGCGAGATGGCGATTCCCAAATCGCGAGATAGCGATCGATTCCCAAATCGCGAGATAGCGATTCCCAAATCGCGAGATAGCGATTCCCAAATCGCGAGATGCGTTCCCAAAATCGCGAGATGCGTTCCCAAAATCGCGAGATGCGTTCCCAAAATCGCGAGATGC
>JAIEQI010000024.1 GCA_019747875.1 Candidatus Obscuribacterales bacterium | reverse complement strand
ACATCAAACGACAGATCTCTTGATAAGGTGGCCGACAATTACCAGTCCAGGTGGCCGTTTTCAGTGGAATAAACAGATTGGAACCCTTAAGCTTGAGAGTTCCGGTCAAAGAAGAAGTATTCGCAGAAAAGATTCATGCATATACAACACCACGAGAGACTGAAAACACTCGCGTTAAAGATTTGATGGATCTTGCATTGTTGCTCGAAGAAGGCGTTGATGCAGAAAAAGCAAAGATCGCCATAATAGGTGTATTCAATATTCGAGCTACGCACGACCCACCACGCAGACTTGCGGATCCGCCAGCAAGCTGGAGCGCAATTTTCGAAGCATTGGCATTTGAGGCAACGGTGACTCTAACGCTTGAAGAGGCGTTCGCAAGAGTAAGAGAGTTCTACTCAGCTTTATAAAGGGATAAATTATGCATCGTGCGCCAAATCGGGTAACGCTCATTGAATCGCTCTTAATCGATCTGCAAGCCAATTGAACGGAGTATTGAGATGACGATTAGCCTTTCCGTTGAAGGTCCCTGACGCGTTTTAGAGGTATCTCTCCCTTTCCGTATCCACGATCAGTGGCAATTATCTTGCCTTTGCAAATCCAGTAGGTCATTCCTGATCGAGGACCCTCACCGTAAGTCCTGCGCATTTCCTGCAGAGACACGGCATCTGAATACAAGACAATTAAGCGAATTCTGGGATCTGCCACCTCTGTAAGTGCTTTAGCCAATGCACGAACAGTCGTAATTGAAATCGCATGATTGGGATGGTAGAGAGTGACAACGGCGAGGTCTAGATCGCTTATCTCTCTGAACTCAAGATCGTAGATTTCGATGAGAGCAGGAGCTAGTCCCTGGCAGTTTCTCATCACCATTGCTTCGAATGCATTCTCGTTGCCATCACCAGGGACTTGTACGTCTATGCCGGCAAATTCCTTGATTCTGGTTTTTAGAATCCTGGTGAGCGGACCATTGTGATAGCCGCGATCAGCGTAAACGACAGCTCCGCTTTTGATCCAGAAGGATTCGCCATATCCATGTGATACTTCTCCCAGGACTTCCGAGCATTCTGCTGGATTGCATTGATCGTTGTCGACAACGTGTGCAGCAAAAGTACCTGCCGGAGTTTGAGAAACTGCATTGCAGAATACACTGAAGGAAGCAGAGCACTGACCACTCCAGTTTGCACGAATGAATAATACTCCCGTCCCGATTTCCGCAAGCTGCTCTTTAAGGTCAAATGGACCATCCACAAATTTAATGCGTCCATTGAGTCTCTTGCGTATTTGGATTTCTCTGTGGTTCATTGGCCAACTCACTTAAGCCTCTGTTTGATCTCATGTATCGGCGGCAGGGTAGGCTACTCTCTTGGAAATCTCACGTGGTATGTGCCGGTTTGGAGTGCTCAGAACCCGAACAAGCGTTCTCCCCAATCGAGACGTGTTTTATAGTATGGCAGAATTGTGCACGCCTCTGTCCTATTTATTCTTAGTTCGTCGCTAGTAGCGCTCGAGGAGTGGTCATTCATTTTGAGCCTAACGTGCTGCGAATGTTAAAATGAGCTGGTCAAAGTCTTGTGTACAATATAAGCAGAACTGCGATTGGTGTGTGCATTGAAATTCCTTGAATGGCTTAGAACGATATCTGTAGCATTGGCATCTGTTCCTTTAGTCTTTGCACTATTGATGTTTGTTTGCAGCAAGAACGACCGGATTAGCTTTGACACCGTCATGTGGCAGAAATGCAGCACTAACAATAATCCGTTGCGAATCAGAATGGTTGATGATCTGTTATTCAACCATCCATTAATTGGAAGATCTAAAGTTGATGTCGATGCCCTTTTGGGAGCGCCTACCAAGGACGCAAAGCTTAAGCAGTATGACTATGTTTACTGGCTGGCTCCAACTGAGTTTCTTCCCATTGATTCAAGATGGCTCTGTATTAGATTCGCGAATGGCAAGGTTTCAAAGGCTGTGGTGTTGGTGGATTAGGAAACGGGGACCGATATTTCTGCCGTCCTGCTGTTTGATAGTGGTAGCGATTAGCGCCCAACTGTCAGAAACCACTGTTTGTGTTAAAGGGCGTCTATTCCACCGCCGTAGCTGTTTTCGAAAATAAGTAAAGTACTAACAATGCTCCAAACAAAAAAGACTAGAAGGGCTATTGCAACAGACTCAACTGATCTGCATTCATCGGAATCATATACAGCCGATTTGCCAGCTTGGCTGCTGTTCGCGGAGTTGCATCGTGCTTGTCTGTGTATCCGAGCAGATTGGAATGCGACCACAATCAGGAGCACTGAAATGATACTCCTAACAGTGCGTGACCATTGATGGACGTAGCCCCCGAACTCCGGGACCGGCTCAAGCACCCACATAGCTCCAATTCCAAGCAATATGAATGCCATGGGTAATAGAACCGCAAACAGGAGCATTTCGAGGTAATATTTTTCAATCCGCACGCAACCGTCACACTATAAGATTCTGAAGTCTATTATGGAAGTACACGTCGGGCGCCGCAAGACAAATATATTCGTGATAGTGGGATTACTACGATCAATAGAGGCAGGATCAACTGTCGACTTTGTTTTAGCGTCACTATAGAATGGAGAGAAGCATTCCTGAGCATCAGATACTTTACCGACTCATGCAGATTGAATGATGTGTCGTCCATCTCTTTGACTGTGGTAAGAAAAAACGAATCTGTGCTTGAGGCTATTCAATTTGTTTTCTGTATTTGATTCTGGCGAATTCCAAATCCGGACGGTCTAAGAGGTAGAAGTGTTTGTATTCTGTCGCCACCACTAGCACTTTACTTGGAGTAAAGACCACGATTGTTGGGCGATCTGCTTTTGTAATTGTCGACGGATCGATTTGCTTTGCATTCGCAAACGTGAACATTTGAAAGTTACGAGTGGGGACATAATGTTCTACTTTGAAAAGCATGTCATCGGAAGGCTCTTCGGTAGTCAGATCCCAATTGCCATCTTTGAGAATTCGTAGTCTTACTTGCTGTGGAAAATTTATGGAGTTTGTCTTAACAAACGTTGGTCTTTTCGATGAGCGCAAACCGCCGGTTGTTCGAATAGCGCGAATGAGCTCTTTCTCTGTTATTTGGGAGTTGCATAGAGTGCTTAGCTGCCGTGAAAGTTTCTGGTATTTTCCCAACTTATCCTTTGCCCAGCCTGGCTGTAAGGTGAAGGCGCTGAAAAGAAAAAAGATCAGAAGTAGGAGCTTCATGGTCTGGTCCTCTGGGGAACGTAGTTTCTGTCATTGTTTGAGCGAGGGTCCAATTCGTAAACCTCAATATGCCGCGGTTCGCCGTTTTCATCCAAGTTAGTTAAATCAATTGATTGTGGCTTGCTGAAATATTCGTACAACGTATTCGGAGTGGCTTGAGCGGGTAGGAAAGGCGAAATTTTTTCTTTGGGAACCTGGATTGACCAACCTCCAAATGATGATATCTTGATTGCTTCAGTTGTGCATTGCTTGGGGAACATGAGACTGTAATCCATGTTCTTACCTTTGTTTTGTTGAACGTATTTTCTTTCCGCGTCGAACTCTTCCTTCGATATTTCTCGACGTACTTCCATTTCAAAAGTGCTGTCATCCGTATCCCGATGCAAGCTGCCACGCGATTTGATAGGGTTGAGAATCCATCGATGATCTGGCCCTAGTCCCACAATGTCGCTCTTGAAACCTGTTCCCGTATCTTCCACTCGAACAGCCGCATGACCTGGGTCTTTCATCTTGCCCTTAAATCCATGTGCTCTGTCTCCAGGATGAATGTAAATGGATTGGAAGTACCTATGGGAGGTTTCATCGAAAGCATCAGTTGGTGTTTGTTGAGACTCTTGTGAAGCTGTTTTGAATTCAGGCGTGGATGAAGCTTGGGCAAGCAATAGAGGATCATTCGTTCCGAAATCAAGGAAGCTTTGTTCGCCGGTTTTCTGGGCAATTGTTTTTTCATTCCCAATCCGTGCTTGGGTGTCTCCGCGCTCCCAAGCCTCAAGCGAGCATTTTGTAGCAAAGTCGTTCGCTCTTTCGTGCGAATCTATCCGGTCGCTATTTTGAAAGTTGTCGCCAGCCGTCATGTTCTCCCCTCCAGTACACAGCGTAGCTGGCGAATCTAAAAGATTCTTGAGAGTCGCGAGCTGCACGGGGGGTAAGGGCTTTGCTATGGCGCAGGTCGCAGGTCATATTTCCTACTACTGGCGTTAATAAGATCCGATTTGGGCCCTACATAGGACCGGAAAATCAGCTATTGAGATCCTCCTTCGGAAAACGACAGAAAGCTGATAAGGCTTTACTATAGCACAATAACGGCATTCAGAGAAAGAACCAGAAAACCTCGAAAACACGTTGACCCATTTTGTCCTAAGGAGGGTGTCGGGAGTTCGAGTCTCTCCGAGGGTGAGCTTTTCCGGGTTCGGGATAAGTGCATATTTTCCTTCTCTTGCCTTACCATTTTGGTCGGTCCAGGCGGTCCTCCCTTTGGTAAGGGTCCGCGTCTCCGGCGCTTCGGATCTGGTTGCGCATCGGTGCCGACTCCGCGCCGCAGCAGTCCCAAGTCCCAGAATTTCCCTTTCTCCCCTATAGAAATGTCTGATTACAAACCAGCAGGAGCTGTCAACCTCGGCGCAGCCCGCTACAGGGCTTGGGGTTGACTGGTCCGGCGTTTGCAATTTCCTGAAACCGAGGGGAGAAAGACTATTGGCGCAATCGCGCTGTTGGGTCATAATAAGTCGAGAATAGACAAGGGTGCCGGGCATGGATGAACTCATTGCAAAACATATCAGCAAGACTCCCGGTGTTTGTGGGGGCAGAGCTTGCATCGCCGGTCATCGAATTCGGGTGATGGATATTGTTGTTTGGCATCAGCTGCGAGGTTACTCTGCCGAAGAAGTTTGTCAGATGTATCCGGGAATTAATTTGGCCGATGTTTATGCGGCGTTGACCTATTATTTTGATAACCGCAAGGAAATTGACGATGACTTCGCAGCTGAGGAAGAGATCGCCAAAGAACTAATGACCCGCCATCCTTCGAAACTTCCTGGCAAGAGAAGTGCATAGCCAAATTAAATTCTATCTCGATGAGAATATCCAATCGGCTGTCGCGTTGGGATTGAGGATTCGAGGAATTGATGTTCTGACCGCTCAGGAAGCCGGACTACGTGGAGCTTCTGATTTAGAACATCTGGCTTTCTCCACAACAAATGAAAGAGTGCTCGTCACTTATGACACTGATTTCCTTGTCATTGACGCGAGTGGTCATGTACATCGTGGTATCGCTTGGTGCCATTCGACAAAATATTCCTTGGGTGCCCTTGTTCTTGCGCTTGTTTACGTCCATTCCATCATTACGCGGGAGGACATGCGGAACCATATTGAATACCTGTAAGAACTCTTATTGAATTGGAGAATCTTGTTGACGCGTTCATCAATGAGCAGATCTGTGATTTGCCGGCAGTTGTTGCTTCTCCTTTTGTTTATTGTAATCGCATGTGAGAACGGCATGACCCAAAATATGCATATTCATCCCACAGAAAAGACTTGCAACGCATTTTATAAATGGTCTAGTGTTGATAAAGCGAAGCTACCAAATGCACCTCGAGATCTCGCACTCTATCTTGAAGAGGGCAAACGCTACCCTTCTGGCGACGCAGGAACAAGGCTTGACCGATAAAAATCGCTGAATTGTAGAATCTCATCACTAAAAGCACATCCAGAAGTTCAACTATATTTTTCAGATTTGGGACCGCATTCAAGGTCGAATTGGCGTATGGTTCCCATCACGTCCAGGTTGAGGATGCCATCCTTAACTGTGTATTGCCAGGGCGGCTCAACAAATGTTGTCCAGAGTTTCTGACCTGCTAAGTCCCAAGCAGCTAATTCAAGTTCTGCGGACATGACAATCGTGCTGCCGTGGCGTTGCCAATTCCAGAAACCACAATCAGCCTCATCCTCCCAGAGCCTTGCTGGTGGCTCTAACGTATAAGCAACGAGTCTCGTGCCGGCACCCATAAACAATAATTTTGTCTCCGGTACCAGAATCGCTCCTGGATAAAACCCGTAGCCAGCTGGATTGTAGCGCTGAGCAACAACCAAGAATGGCCACTCACCATCTTTCTGAACGCCCAAAAAGCAGTTCCGTCCTTCCGACGAAGTAATGTTGAATTGCTCGGAGAGCACAGCATGTTTGCAATAATCGTTGTACAGATCTGGAAGTCCATCGTGTACGCCAAGCAATGTGTAATTGTTAATTGCAAATTTGAACATCGAAATCGCCAATTCAGCCGTGCATCTGCCATTTTAACAGGTGATGTCCAATTAGCTGTAAAATCGGATTCAATAAGGTGCTTTCTCACAATTCCATCTTTTTCCGGTAAGGAGAGTTATTTCTCGGACTACATCATTGTCACTGTCGGGACAGTTACCATCAAATACGAAAGGGGCTGCGCCTTTCTCTTCGGTAAGTTGATCAGTTCAGTGTCCCCATACTTCGAAGCTAACAACCTTGCCTTCCTTCAATCGGAAATCGATCGCATTATCATCCATTCCGCCAGCTTGTCCCATATCCCAGGACAGCTCTTCGTCTGGCTTTCTTCCATCAGGTTTGCCAAGCAATGCAATGAGACTGGCTTCAGTCATTCCAATGACAGAATGCCTACTCAAGAAATCTTTGTGCATTGCATAACGAATGCTGTGATCTGTGCAGCTCTTCCATTCATTGGAATCAAAAGCGCGAGGCCAAGGCAGCATCGCCGGCAAGAAAACAACCAGAAATAATAAAAGCAAAGCCGCACCACATGCTGCGATGCCAGCCTTCTTTAACCAGCTACTTTTGTTTTGATTCGTCAATTATTCGAGATCCCTTCGAGGCCGAGGTCCAAGAATCAGCCAGCATTTGTTTGGCGAATGATTCAAAATCGCGTCATATGTGCGGCTGCACCGAGAAGATCTTGTGCGGACGCAAGTCCCCGTCCATTCTCATCAATTAGCTTATTTGTGGCTCTGCTTTTCCCTAATCGCTTCTTTTCATTATTGTCATCGTTGACAGGCTTGTTAGCCTCGCCAGCTGCAAGTTGCTTAGTAGCCTGTTGGCGTTCTATATTTTCTGCCTGTTCCTGGACGTTGCTTGCTGCCGACTCCGTCCGGGTACGGAGTTTATCACCTTCAGGCTGGCTGGGCTGTCCAAGCGTCATCTGGTAGACCCCGAAATAGACCTGTCTATTTTATACCACGATATCGGACCCTTCTCAGTAACAGGGTGAGCGTGATGCTAGTATCGAGACATAGTTGCATGCTCACTCGTCTATGCGACTGATAACTATTGCGCTTCTAATAGACTGGCTTTCCGAGTAGGATGCGCTAGAAGGAGGAGTCTAACGATCATAGATTCGTCGAAAATCTCGTTTCTACGCTCTATACGAGAGGCTCACTCGCATGCAATCGGAATTACCTGAAGAACGGTCATACGGCAGACATAGTCAGTCTTCCCAAGGGAAGGAAACACGGTTGTAATGGCGACGGTCAACGTGTCTCAACTGGTTCTCGGCATTCTAATTCGCGCCTGGATAGTCGGGGAAACGTAGAATGTGATCTGCTAAGCTTTTAGGCTCCGCAGGATAAAGCCCCGATCATTCGTGTAAGTCCTGCAACGACGAGTGCGAATTTATCGTAATCAATTTTTTCAGGCGTATCCTCTGCTTCGTGATAGTGCGGATAGCGAAGATGGGCAGTATCTGTAATCATTATTGCCTGATAACCGAGTTGCCAAAACGGGCGATGATCTGAGAAGTCAATTCCTGGAACTACTGCTGGCAGTGCAACTCCTTCTGATGGAAACTTTGTCGTTTGGCGGAAGGCTGAAATGCATTTGGTCAGGAGACTTTGCGATTGCAAATTCGAAACGAACGAGACAAAATTTCCGGTGGTCGGATAAAGCAGGCGCAAGATTGAATGCGGAAACTGTTGGGAGTTTGGCTCGTCGGTGTAAAATCCAATTGTTTCGAGCGAAATCATCGCGGCAACCTTGTCGTTGTTCTGGTGGCAAAGTTGCGCATATTTATGGCTGCCCATTTGCTCTGTCCTGAAGAATGGTGGTTCCTCGTTTGTAAATGCAACAAATCGGACTGTCCGCTTGAGCTGTGCCGCCTGCAAAAGACGTGAAATTTCCAATAAAGCTGCAACGCCGCTGCCATTATCATTAGCAGCAGGGCAATCGAAAACTGAGTCATAATGCGCTCCAACAATGATGCAATCTTTGTGAGCTTCGTCGCCTGGTAACTCGGCAATGATGTTACGCGTTTTGTGAGTTATCTTTTCCATTGCGTATGGAAATTTCAGATCGTCTCCTGATGGTTCCTGTTTTCTGTGCACAAAAGTCTCTGCCGTAAACTCCTGAGCTTTCGGAACATAACCATAGCTTTTCAAAACATGCTCTATATATTGAGCCGCTTTTTCTAGATTATCTGGTGCGCTTGTCAGACTTCGTGCGCCAATGTCGCCCGCAAGCATCCAAACGTGATTAGATAGCTTGCAAGACAATTCTTGCTCAGATTCAGTCAGCGTAGGTAGCGGCCCTTTGTAAGATTTTCCGGGAAAGCCGAACAATGATTACCACACTTTTCGATGAAGGAAGTACGCCCGGTTGGTCATAACTGTTCAGCCACCATGTTTTGTGGCTAGCATCTGCAAGAACTCGGTACACAATAGGATTTCGTCACAATTGTTTCCAACTCTCCGCTGCCTGTAATTTTCTTGAGCATTGCTCGTTCAGCGTCTTCAACAACCATTGCACATGTTGCCATATCGAAAGTACCACTCACAGCGAGATCGGAAATAATAGCAGCAGCTGAGTCAGGAAAAAACACTGCTTCGATCAATACATTTGCGTCTACGTAAGAACAGGTAATCGATCAGTCATTCCCGATTCCAGGATAGCGCTCATTGAATCGCTCTTCTCTTAATCGATCGGATTCGGCAATTAATTCCTCGGGTTTGATACCGGCTCGCTTCAAAGCCTCTGCGGCTTCTGTCCGAAGTTGGTTCATGATCGTGTTCTGTGGAAGCAGAACCAAACAATTGCCAACGACAACTTCTATCAGGGTGGTTCCCTGCTCTATTCCAAGGTGCTTCCTGGCAGAAGCAGACAAGGTCACTTGGCCTTTGCTGGTTACCGTCAGGCTTCTCACGTTCGATTCGCTCACAGCCTTTACCTTACATATCTTACATTCCTTACTTAAGGATAAATCATTTTCCCGGCTGAAGCAAGACACTCTGCTGGGTTTTCCTGTTTTTGGCTGTTTTCCCGATCGCTTCCATCTGGTTTCGCAAGGACGAAGCCAGTCTTGTTGTCGTCATAATCCCATAGGAGAAATGTATATTTCCCATCTGGCGAATTCCAAGGGTAGTTCGAAGGATCGAGTTGTGGACGGACTCCAATCGGTGTCTGCGCTGCTTCCTGCAGCGATACTTTATATCTAGTTTCATTGTAGCGCTTCTCCTTCGGTGAGTACCGAGAGATTGTATATTCCAACAATCCTTGATCTGCAGACCATTCTGGATCTCCAGCCCAAGTTGCTGGATGATCGAATTCATCCACCAGATCTATGCGTTTCAAATTGGAGCCATCTGTCTCGGCTACAAAAACTCTAAATCTGAAATTTGGTTGAGGTCCACTGGGCGTTGTGTTGACCATTGCCGTAAACGCAATTTGTCCAGCAAGTCTAAAAGGCATTGTTCTTGATTCAGCTCATTTCAAAGTGTATCTTCTCAGCTAGGGAGGAAAACTACAATCATTTGAATCCTTCCGGGCGAGACTTAGGGTGTCGAGCCCATCTACACGACGCGTTTTCACCCTGGCAGGCTTATTGTTGTTCCATTGAGTAAATGCACCTTGCCGCATATGCAACACAAGGATCTCTTACCTCCGTCGCCTGCTTTAGAATATCGTTAAGCTTTGAAGACCTTATGATCTTCAACACACGTAAAGCCACTAGGCGCCTCATCGTAAAACCATTTTGCCAATATGTTAGTGCAATTTCTTCTGAACGATCCCAGCCCGACCGCGATAGCACCTCCAATGCATAATCACGAATCGCCTCGGATTCATCTTGCTCAAAAAAATGCAGGCTTGTATCTCGACGCATTTCCGCATCGTCAATTCTGTTCACAGCAAGTAACATATACATTCTTATCGATTGAGATGGGTAGGGCAATGTCGCAAGACGGCATATTTCAGAATTAGAAAGTTCGTTCATCATTGCCTGATAATGCCAATCTATCCTTACTGCTCGTGCGGCAAGATTGTCTTCATTGGTATCCCACTCGTGCGGAGATTTGCTGCACAAGAATTCAGCAAACGAAAAACGCAATCGCCACAAGGCTGGATATCGCTGTACGTCTGAATCGTGCTCGCCAGATTCTGTAACTGCCAGCCAGCCAGCATAGGCATCCAGTTGTTGCTTTAACTTGCACAGATTCATCTCAGCCAAAATGATTTAATCCACAAAATATACTGAATCCTAATTTTCCTATTATATCCCTAGTTCTGCAAAGCTCACGAGTCCGCCCTTTGCTGGCTAATATCATTGAGTGTTGCAAGCTATTCCGTTTCAAGCTGGCCGCCAGGGCAAAGTGGAATTGAGAATGACTTTAGCCAAAGCTTGTGGAGCTCGTCAAGAATGCTCTTTTGTGTCGCTAAGAAGTCAGTTCTATTGAGTGCGCACCAGTAGGGATATGAAAGGAAAATACCGGTGTTATAGACTTGGATTACTTCGTCCAATCGATCTCGCAATTCAGGGGAGCTCAATGCGATGAGTTGTGATCTCGCATTTCCAGAATGAAAGGCTTCATGGAGTCCACCGAATGAAGGAGTGGGTGCAAGAAATCCTTCGAAATCATCGGAGAAATAGGCTGAATCGAGTTCAATATTCGTGGAAAGATTTGCATTGAAATCCGGTAGGAGTTCTGCAGGAACCCAAAGTTCTTCATGAGCAGATGCGCCGACAATTTTTCTTTCAAACTTGTCGGCGTAACTGTCCGCGATCTCAAATGACAGAACATAACCTGAACCTGACCGCCGAGTGTTCCAATCAAGTGCGATCTGAGTAGCATATTCCTTATTAGTGACCGGATAGAAAATGGGCTGGTCAACCAAGCGCGCTGGAAACGAACGCATGCCTGACTCATAAATGAGCCGAAGTTCGTGTATTCCTGTTGGACGCCAGAGTTTCATCGTTCCTATATTCTAACTCAGAAGCTCAGTTGGTCTCGTTGCACAAGAGTGATGCAGGATTAAGTTGCGAGTGAAATAGGTCGCAGGAACATCAGTCTTACCTCTGGCAGCGGCGCTCAATTTTATTATACAAATCCTCTGATATCTGGCCTCTGCCATATGCCCTCCGGTGCCACTCGGTTTGCATATAAAATCTTACTGCTGGGTTCTTAAGAAAATGCTGGCGGCCTTTTTCCGTTGCGGAGTATGCGTAATAGCCATTTCTCATGTATTCGCCAGCATCCCACCATTGGTCCTCTTGGTTGAGTGTGTACATGGCGTTTCTAGAGTCTTTGGCTTTTAGCTCCGTTGGAGGTTCGCTGCCGGCCCAGCTACTGTACCACCAAATACTTATGTAGTCCTTTTTGAAAAGCACTCCGATCGCTAATCTAGCCCTACTAAGATCTTGCAAAATTGCTTTTGCCTCGTCGATACTGTGCCAATCTTCCGTGGCGTCGCAAAGTACATCGCATTGATCCTTGAACTGTTCACTAATTTCACCAGATGAGTGCAGCTCATGTCTTGGGAAGCTGCCGTTCTGAGAAGAATCTGCGAATTCGACCATGTAATCTGGCACGTCTGATTGGACAACTGCAGTAACTATGCCTTCTTCTCCAAGCTTAGGCTTTTCATTAGATGCCCTTATAATCCGTCGAACCTGGTGACCAATTGATATCGTCCTCCAGCATCCTAAACACTGCAAAGAGCATAAACCATGTTCAATACCTCAAATTAACCAAGGTCAGCTGCCAGCTTTTTTAGATTGTTGCGCTTTTCTCGGTAAGCCGGAAGTTGTGGTCCGAAGTACCGCTGCAAATGCTCGTTATCTTGTTGTTCAATTTCTTGAATGATTGTCTCAGCTGCTTTGTAGATATCATTCCAACCAATTGAGTAGAGAGCGTCTATTCCATAACGCCACTCCCAACCATTCTTCGTAATTCGTGATTGCGGCCCCACTGCGCAACATTCAGGAATGCCGCACCCGCCAACCAAAGTTATGCTTCCGTCTCTATCCAGGGCGCGAAAGAATGAATCAATATCGAGGCAATAATCTTCTTCGTCCAAAAGTCTGTCGTTAATGTACACCCGGAGACCTAATTCCCATTGGGTTACATCGTTATTTTCTATTGGTGGTGCTTTCTTCAAGCAGAAGCGATCCATATTCTTTGTCTCGAATTTTTGCTGGGATGAACATATAGGTCAAGCTGACGCATTCCCAGCCCCTGGACCTTTGTGTCCATGACGCGGTTGTGGCGGTGTCCCTTTATTAATGCGGAAGTTGAATGATGTGCGTCCATCTATTTGACTGCGGTAAAAAAAATCGGTGCTTGAGCTATTCAATTTGGTTTTTGTATTTGATTCTGGCGAATTCCAAGTCCGGGCGATCTAAGAGATAATACTGTTTGTATTCCGTTGCCACCACTATCACTTTATTTGGAGTAAAAACAACTATTGTTGGACGGTCAGTCTTTTTGACAGAGCCCGGTTCTATCAGCTTCGCATTTGCAAACGCAAACATATGATAACGGCTGCTGGGAGCATAATGTTCAACTTTGAAAAACGTAATATCTGAAGGTTCTTCCGTGATTAGGTCCCAATTGCCATCTTTCAGAATTCTCAGTCTTACGCGCTGCGGAAAATTTATGGCGTTAGTCTTAACGAAGCTTGGTCTATTTGAACTGCGTAGGCCCCCTGTGTTTCGAATAGCTCGAATCAGATCTACTTCGTTTGCTTGCGATTTGCAAAGTTCGCTGAGCTTCAGTGATAGTTTCTGGTATTTTCCCAAGCTGTCCTTTGCGAACGCTGCTTGCATACAGCTGGCGCTTATCAGGGTCAAGATCACCAGTAAAAGTCTCATTCTCTGGTCCTCGGAGTTGCTACGTAGTTTCTGTCATTATTTGAATTGGGATCTAAATAGTAGACCTCTATCGGACGTGGCTTCCCTTTCTCATCGAGGTTGGTGAGGTCGAGCGGTTGTGGTTTGCTGAAGAATCGTACAACGATTTCCTTCATCCGACGACCTTCTCTTCCGTCTTGATTTTGGACCCTACATGGGACCTACATAGAACCTACATAGAACCGAAAAACAACTATTGAAATCATCGTCCGGAAAACGTCCTTAAAATAGCACAATAGCGGCATTCGCGAAAAATAACCAGAAAACCTTGACCTGTTTTTGCTGCAGTGCTCGGCTAGAAAGTAAGAGCGTCCCCTTTGGTCGAGAATGCCAGTCTCACCTATCAGGGATGAGCTGGCCAAGCCTGATCAGTGCCCGGAAGGCAGAATCTCTCGAATATTTTTTAGAAAAAACGTGGATTTAATGTTTCACGGTTAGAGTCGGATTTTTGCGTGGAATATTCGATGCATAGAAATCCGGCGGGCTTCATCTTGCTATTGCAGAAGCGCCGGATTTCCTCTTTTTAGTTTCGCTTTAATGATTTGTTTGAACCGAACTGGTTTACCAGACGCGGGCTTTTTGCCTGTAACGGTTTTGGGGAGCCACCCACTACCACGAGCCCAAGCCCCACAATTATGCGTGAGGAATAACTCCTTTCCCTGGGACAAGCTTTGCTTTGGAACGATGAATGTCAACCGGCACAGTGTAAGTACCTCCGGCTAAGCCCGCGCCTGCTAATCCAGCATTAGGCACGCTCCAATTCATGAGTTCCTCAGCCGCTACATCCACATAACTTATGACATACGCTGGATTTGACTTAGCAAAATGCATCGCCGTCCCTAAGTCGTCAGTGTAGTATTTTGCATCCGGATTGCGCACCATGTCAGCGAGCCGAATCTGCTCCTTCAATTCCTCGACAGTCTTTTCGCCTTGGTCCTTCAGGCTCAGGTCATACCACTGACTCCGCTGGCTCCTGCTAGCAGATTCTGCGAATTCTCGCTCAGCACCCTTCCCAATCTGTATTCCGCGATAAAGCCGGATATGCCCCGCTGGCACCTCGGGCATTTTTTCGGGCACCATGAGGTGACTCGGCCAATCTGCAGGCAGCCCTTTTCCATTCAATTCAAGTTTGCCGTTATTTTTTGCCATCCAGTCCGCGATGATTCGTTTCTTTTCGAGTTCAACGGCTTCTGGTGAAGAACCGGGTTGCTTCTCGCGCAAGCGCACACTATCAAGGTTTGAAGCAGCTCTCTCGTTGCCTATTAAGCGCGCGCCACGCAGGTGCAGATCGGCTGGAACTTGATAGGTATCTCCAGCAAATCCGGCAGCCGCCAGTCCGTGATTGCCCACGTGCATTGATACTGAATCTTCAATTTTTACATCGAGGTATGATACAACGCCTTTCTTTCCAGCCCATCGTTGTGCCATGTCAAAAGAGTCAGAATAGAATTTGATTTGCTGCGCGCTAGAAATTTTCGGATAAAGAGCAAGCATTTCCTTGACGTCTTCCAAACTGCGTTCTTCTGGTTTGATTTCTGCGAGCTGTCCCCAACGTTTTGATTCGGCACGAGATGCTGGTGGCAGGAATTCCTTCTGCGCACCTTCCTCCAATTTGATTCCTCGATAAAGGCGCTTGTAACCAGGCTGAACCGGAGGCATGTCGTCAACGCTGTCAATTGCACCTTTTAAGTGTGCGGGCCAGCCAACAGGATGTCCGTCACCATCGAGTTGTAGTTTCGCTGATTTTTCCTTTTGGAAGAATGACTGAATCAATTCCTTCTTCTGCGATTCTACAGAGCGAGGATGCGCCGAAACATTCTCTGGGGTCATGCCTGCTCGAACACGCGGTGCATCAAGTGGCGCTTCGCCCTTGAATAATTTTCTTCCTCCATCAATTAAATCGCCTG
The DNA here is from genome assembly GCA_019747875.1 of Candidatus Obscuribacterales bacterium. Lineage (GTDB taxonomy): Bacteria > Cyanobacteriota > Vampirovibrionia > Obscuribacterales > Obscuribacteraceae > JAIEPM01. The sequence continues at coordinate 89,347 of JAIEQI010000024.1, read as the reverse complement.
TAGTATTGCCAATCTCTGTCAATCCTTTGGTGATTACTTTCATACCTGGAGTGGCAAGTCCGGCTATTCCAGCATTAAACACTGACTGCTCCGCCATCTTCTGCGCAATATTTGCGACGTTATCTAAGAAGCTCTTATTCGGATCAATGGAGTTTAGTCCTTCAATAAAACCTGTCGCCGTGCCCCCAAGTCCAGTGGCTTGAGATTGCAACAAGGTTTCTCTACCAAGCGATTTCAACAGTGAGCCTGTCTCTGCCTTCAAGGCACCGTCTAGACTGGTCTTGATCAGCTTTTCCAATCCCGGTACAGAGTCGGCGTTTGATGCAAGCTCTTTGGCTAGAACCTTAATACTCTTCTCGCTAATCTCGCGTTCACCATTTGCAATTGCGACTGCCAGGCGATTCATCAGTCCTTTAGACAGCGCCTCTTCAGAACCACTCTTAAGCAGCGAAGATCCGGTGTTCGTAGCTAATTTTTCGACTTGACTTAATACCGTCTTGGTAGCGGTGAGCGCAGTGGACTCACCAACCTTACTTAAGATGGCTAATTGCGCTCCACCAAAGAAGGATGTTGCAGATTGGAACGCGCCCGTAGAGCCATCCTTAATAACATTTGAAAGTGACCAATCGTAGTCTTTTCCTTCTATTGCTGATTTAGCAGCGATTTTGAATCCGGCCCCAGCGACTCCAGTAGCTGCCAGAAGAGAGAGACTGACACCACCCGTGAAGACAGAACCACCGATTCCCAGTACAACTAACGTGCCATCGACAATGGCATCTGCTGCTGCTGTTTTTGATTCTCGGTAGAGTTTTAAGGCCTCATCCATCCGGTCCCCTAGTTCTTTTAGCTGTTCCGGATTTAGAGTCTTGTTTTCTTTGGCAGCAGCACCAATCTGACGCGAAAGCTGGTGATATGCATCATCAGACTGAATTCCCGTGCCATCCCAAGCTTTATCTACCAGCCACCGTCCAATGGAATCATCAGGACGATCTTCTTGCGCACGCCGCAGAGCTTCAGCAGCATCCTTCGCCGGCTCCCGCAGTGCTTTAATTGCTGCCTTTTGATCCTCACCACCAAGATTTTCTTTCACATCGGATAGAGCATCGCGTCCATATTTACTTGTGTAGTTTTCTCGAAGTTTGGCCGCATCTTGCGGAGTGAGATTTTGAAATACTTGGTTTGCTTTGTCTTTGTCGCCCGTTAAAAATGCGATACGAAGCTGATCCTCAGGCTGGATTTTGCCCTCTTGTGAAGCAATGGATTTTGCAACTGCTCGTTCTTGCTCAGTTAGAAATCCAAGCAGCTTATCCGAGTGTTGTGAAATTTTTGCCAGCTCCCCGGGCGAAGCAGTTTTCAATGACTCAAAGTATCCTTGCTTGTCGCCTTCTGATTTGTTGGCTAATACTCCTAGAAGAACTGGGCTTAGTACGGGAGCTAAAATGGAACCGCCCACTAAGGCTTTGTCGATGAGTCGATCTTGGTTGGTTTTTTGATGAATTTGCGCCTTGTCTTCAATTGACAATTCGCCCTTTTCCATAAGCTTGGTGCCGTACTTTTCAAACGCATCAGCACCAAGCGCCGAACGCAACGTCGTGGCAAATTCTTCCGCGAACTTGCGGTCAGCCGACAGGCGCTCACGCAAACTCGGATCAGCTTTAAACGCGCTCTCCACATCAGCAACAACTTTGCCGGTATCACCCACAAAATCTCTGGAATGAGCATGCAGTTTTGACATGATACCAATCTTTGGTTCCTTGCCATCAATAACGTCTGCCAGAATCTCTTTTACAGCTGCATGCACAGCAGGGGACCAGGTAGCCTGTTTCACGGCATCATCAACTTGCTTTCTATACGTCGCATCTGTTCGATATTTTTCTTGCTCTGACTTGCTCATTTTTTCAAATGAGGAAAGAACATCTTTGGTGTCTGTGAAAAACGTGCCTGTCTTATCCTTCAATCGATCAACTAAGGGAATCTTCTCCTCGTCAGGATTTTTCGAATTAACCTTCCGATCTAGCAGATCCTTGAAGCGTGCTTGATCTTCTTTGTTGGTGTAGTGCCGGGAAATCAGATCATCGATTTGCTTACGATAGGACGGATCTGTCTTCAGACGTTCAAGATCAGTCTTGTCTGCTTTCTCTATCGTTTCAAGTGCTTTGCCGACATCGTCGTTATAAACGGTCCCAAAATGCTCCGTAAGTTTGGACAACATGCTTCCGCCTTTTACCGCGATCATGTCTTCCCATCGGGCTAATTCTCTGGCACGTGCATTATCACTTCCAATACCGAGATTGTATCCAGCGGCTTTACTAAGCGCCTCATATACTTTGTTGTGGTATTCCAAATCTTTCCTTTGCTGCTCAGTGAGATTGCTTGTGTCTCCGGACGCCAGCTTCTTTCCTGCCAGATAGGAATCGCGTTCCTCTTGAGTCATGCCTTTCAAGGCGTGTTCAATTGCCTTTTCATTGTCGCCAATTATGCTGCGATTTAGATCTATAGCGGTATCCACGCCAAGCTTTCCAGTCTTCGCATAATCAAGAGCCTGCCGCTGTTCCAGCGTCTGCCCGTAGACCCAGGGACCGAATGCTTTAGCAATGGCCTTCTCGCCTCCGTTATCGAAATATTGCTTCCGCATTTCTTTAGTCACGGCACCATCCGAAAAGACGGATTTGAACATATCGAGATCTTTAGAGGCAGTAGCCAAATCAGCTAGCTTTTTTACGTCCGCGAATTCGCGTTTGTCAGCACCCTTCATGTAAACATCAAGAGCCTTTTTAGTCGAATCAGGTATTGCTGATTCTTTCAACGCATCTTTCAGTGATACGCCGTAACGCTCCTTATATTGCTCCCCAAGTTTCTCTATGTCTGCTGAGCTTTTACTTTTGAACAAATCCACGATGTTCTGTGAAGCATTTCGATCACCGCTGTTTTCCCGATGTTTCAAAATTTGCGTATGAAGGTGAGAGGCGTCATCGTTTTGTCCACTAAGTGACGCTTTTACAGCTGCCAGGTCTGAGCCGCTCAGTTTATCTGACAACACGACTCGCAGGTCCTTGCCATTACCGAATTTTTCGCGGTAGAGATCCGAGATGTCTTTAAGCTCTTGCGGGGTTTTACCATCCAGCAGCTTTTGTAAGAATTTTGGATCAGCGCCGTCTTTTATGGTTTTATCAATTGCATCAACAGTGGCTCCGATCTTGGGATCTATTGGCTTTCTTTCAGCGACATCCCCCGGGCGAGCTGTGCGCAACAGATTCTCTGCGGGCGTTTGTTCCGTATTATCAGCTGATCGCCATACGGTCTCTTTGACCGAAGGCTGTCCTATATTTTCTGATCGCCATACTGTGTCTTTTATTTGTGGCTCTGCTTCGCCAGATCTCCACACAGCATCCTGCACTTGTGGCTGAGCTTGATTTTCAGATTTCCACACTGCATCCTGTACTTGTGGCTGACCTTGATTCTCCGAACGCCACACTGCATCCTGCACTTGTGGCTGACCTTGATTCTCTGATCGCCACACTGCATCCTGCACTTGTGGCTGACCTTGATTCTCCGCTTTCCACACTGCATCCTGCACTCGTGGTTGACCTTGAATCTCCGCTCGCCACACTGCATCCTGCACTTGTGGCTGACCTTGATTCTCCGCTTTCCACACTGCATCCTGCACTCGTGGTTGACCTTGAATCTCCGCTCTCCACACTGCATCCTGCACTTGTGGCTGACCTTGATTTTCCCCTTTCCAGGCTGCATCCTGCACTTGTGGCTGACCTTGATTCTCCCCTTTCCACACTGCATCCTGCACTCGTGGCTGACCTTGATTCTCCGAACGCCACACTGCATCCTGCACTTGTGGCTGACCTTGATTCTCTGATCGCCACACTGCATCCTGCACTTGTGGCTGACCTTGATTCTCCCCTTTCCACACTGCATCCTGCACTTGTGGTTGACCTTGATTTTCCGAATGCCACATTGCATCCTGGACTTGTGTTTGAACTTGATTCTCCGATCGCCACACTGCATCCTGCACTTGTGGCTGAACTTGATTCTCCGAACGCCACACTGCATTCTCTAATTTTGATTGGCCCGGCCGCTTTGATTCTCCGTCGCCGTCTATTGCCTGCTGCTCGCCTTTAGCTGGAAGGTCTTTGTCTCCAGCATCTTTAGCTGAATCGGCTTTCTTACCTTCAGGATCTTTGCCTTCACCCGATTTTGATTCCTTTGCCTGATCCGATCGCGAGCTTTCGCTCTCGTTTGTTTTTTCCGTACCACCGCCATCAGCAGAGCATGAGAAATTCATGCCTTGCGCGCCCTCTCTCTTAAGGCGATCGATTAGGTTGCTAATTTTTTCAGGATCAGTTGACGAACCACTCGGGCCCTGTGCATCTCGCATTGCTTGAGTTTGCTCAATGCTTTCACTGTTTGTAAGTCCGATGTCTTCAACAACCGGTTTTTCCGGTGTTACGACTGGCGAAGAGTCGCCTTCTGTTTGCGGTTTATCACTTGTCATCAATAATAGCCAGAGAATCCTCCATTATTATTCCCCGCCAAACCTTAAAATCCTTGTGCTCAGGGCGAATTTGGATTAGATTAATGGGGCCATTTTTCGTTTGACAACCTCGCAACCCGACATTGATCCGAGCGATGGATTCCTTGGCAATCGATGAATTGTGCTTAAATGGTGCGGAGTAAAACTAGTTTGAAATGGGAGATGATTGGTGAAAACTGCTATCGTGACTGGAGCGAATGGTGGCATAGGTTTTCATACGGCCTTGCAATTGGCGAAGGACGGTGTCCATGTGGTGCTGGGATGTCGCGATGCTGCACGCGGAAATGATGCACTTAAAAAAATAGTGGACCAGCACTCCAAAGCCAGTGTGCAACTAGCTAACCTTGATCTTTCAAACTTGAGTTCTGTTCGCTCATTTGCGGCGAAGTTTAAGGAGGATAATTCAAGTCTCGATCTGCTCGTCAATAATGCGGCGGTTATGGCTCTGCCGGAACGAACACTCTCAGCTGATGGATATGAAATGCAGTTTGCCACGAATCATCTTGGACACTTTCTCCTCACGGCTGAATTAATGCCGCACTTGCTCAAAAGCTCGTCCGCGCGGATAGTGACAGTAAGCTCGATAGCACATAGGTACGGAAAGATAAATCTCAACGACTTGCAAGCTGAAAGGAATTATGAGGGTTGGTCGGCCTACGGAACAAGCAAATTAGCAAACTTGTTATTTAGCTTTGAACTAGCTCGAAAGCTGAAGAATGCAGGGAACTCACAAATAAGTGTAGCTGCGCATCCCGGTGTTGCTAAAACGAACATTCTTTCTTCTGGTCCGCAGATGGGACGAAAGGTGTTTCGAACTTATCTCTCAGAATTCTTTTCAAAATATCTCGCGCAAACAGATGCGGAAGGAGCATTGCCTATTATCCATGCTTGCCTCGGTCCCGGCGTGCATAACGGCGATTACTATGGACCGAATGGATTCATGGAACTCACAGGACGACCGAAAAAAGTGGAATCTAAGGCTAATGCGCTTGACGAGAAAATGGCAGAAAAGCTATGGACGATTTCCGAATCACTGACCGGAGCGAAATGGCCGTGGGAACTTTTCCAAGGAACATGTTAATCTTACAGGCGCATTCTAATGCGGGCGTTTTCTTGTTCATCTCAGCCCGAAACTGAGATCGGTACTAAATTCGTTTTGGAAGCAACTCTGATGGGCTTGGGATATGCGGGAATTTCAAGCTTGCTTGCTCCTCCGGTTTGTTGTGAAATCTGGAGAACAATGCATAATGTGATAAAGGAATCTGAGTGTTGAAATGGCTGACGAGTCTGAGAAAGATGAGCTGGAAAAGTTTCGAACCCGTGCATCGTCAAGCGATGGCGGGCGTGGTGGACCACGGCGGCGGACACGCGTCGGTAGCGGCGGTGACGATGAATCGGTTTTCAATGAAATCATGCGCGCCATTCGAGAATTCGAAAGAGCGACCGGTCGAGTGCCGACATTGGTGATGCTCTCCATAAAAACAGGAATAGCCGTAACTAGAATTCGGAATGTGCTCTCTAAGCGTTTGCCCGAGGTGACCGTTGAAGGGGATACTGAATTCGAGTCCAGCTTGAAAACGCTTCTGTTCGACTGTGCCAGTGGACTTTTCTCTCCTGAGGAATGGATGCACATTCAGGCTGAACGCAAAAGAACTGGTGAAGCTATAAGCCTTATTCTCGCGAGGCTAGGAATGGCAGACGAAAATCGGATGAAGAATGCAATGGAGTTGCAGTATGGCGTCAATTACGTATCCTTGTTGAAGATTGCGTCACCAGATCCGGATTGTCTTGCCTTGCTGCCAGATGCAACCATACGCCAATTTAGGGTGATGCCAATTGAGAGAAAGAACAATAGTCTCACAATCGCGATGGTCAATCCTAACAATTTAGTCGCTTTAGAAAACATCAAGCGCCTCCTAAAGGGGATGCAGATAAAGCTTTCCGTTTGCATGGAAGAAGACTTCAACACGTTTCTGGAGACGACTTATGCAAGCCATCTTAAAGGTAAACCTCCGCACGACAATCAAGATAGTTAGGCTATGCTCGCTTGTAAGCTCGCCTCGCAGGTTGGTTGAGAAATCTGAAAACCAAATACAATAAGATAAACTTGATCAAAACAGTTAAGATGATTGAGAGTTAGCTTCTTAGTTTTCCTCATTGTAGTTATTGCAGCTTCCCACGGGCACATTTAGAAAACGATCTGAAGGTGGTCATAGAAACATTATGTCAGAACAGCCAATAGATAAAGACGGACCTTTGGAGGTTCGAGTAAGCAAGCTACTGAACATGCCTGCTGATATCGTTTTTTCGGTTTTAAGTAAGATACCGATGCTGTGGTGGCGGCTTCCTAGCTTCGGAAACTTCTCTGGAATACACCGAAACATAGCCGAAGATAGAGATCTGGTTTTTGAGGCGAAACTTGGAGGGCGCCTTTATGAGCGTTGCTACCTTGGGGACGACGAAGGAACGCTTTTCGCCACTGTAGTAAGTCTGCGGAGACCGGAGCTTTTGGTTTTAGAAGGTTCCTTCGGCATGGGGTCCGCTGGGTTACCGTTTGGTGTTCTCACTCTATCCTTAGCAGCAACAGGGAACACCACAGAAGTTTCAATCACGCATAGAGCACTTAAGTGTCCCAGTGATGAGATCAAGATGCAACTTTTGGTGCTTTGGACTGACTTTCTCTATCGTTTGGAGTCGTTTGTGACAGCTACTGTAGCACCCGTTAGCTTGTCCACCGTGCAAACTGTTGCAGAAGAAAGTGATGATTTATCGAGGGATGCTGAGCTTTTACTTGACACTGTCTATCAAGAATTGCAAGACAATTTGATCCAAGTGCGGCAGGTAGTGGCTCAAGCTGTAGCCACCGACAAACAGCTCGAACAGCAGCTCCAAAAGAACAAGGATCAGGCTAGTACCTGGCATAACCGAGCAATGACGGCACAGCAGCAAGGTGAGGAAGTTTTAGAGCGTCAGTCCTTGCAACGAGAACAACAGTTCTCAGAAATTGCCGAAGAACTTTCGAGGCAGCTGATAGAACAGCGTGCCTCTACCGATAAGCTTCGCGAACAACTAACAAATTTGGAAGGTGAAGTTCAAAAAGCCTTCACTAAGAAACAGATCCTACTTGCCCGTGATAAAGCAGAGCGGGCAACCCGGCGCGCTCAGGAAATTCTGTCCCGTGTAAATCCAGATAATGCACTGATGGCATTTGAGACTGTGGAGAAGAAGATATTGGAACGCGAAGCCCAAACAAAGAACAGCGAATAGATCGATTGATTTGGTGAGACACTATATGCGGTATCGTTTTCTGCCTCTGCCAGCTTGCCGCGGCGGATACCTTGTGAGTTTGTGATAAGTGCAGGTCAGGCAAACTAGTTTAAGTCTTAACCCTCGTCAAACTCTTTGTACTGCTAAAATGTCAGGATGAATAGCAAAGTCGCGAGCCGAGAATTTCTTCCAGCAAAACCGTCTGGCGTCTTAATCTGGCTGGTTCAGCATCTTTCAATGCTTGATCTGGCATGGCGCAACAAGGTGCATATGTCGGCGGATGACGTAAAGGTGCTGCAAAACCTACCAGGCGTCCATGGATTAATACTGACTCCAAATCATGCTGACGAATTAGATCCGCGAATCTGCTTCGAGGTCTCACGCAAAGTGGCGCAACAGTTTATGTTTATGTGCAATCGCGAGGCTTTTCATGAGTTGCGTGGTTTTGCTGGCTGGGTGTTGCAGCGGATTGGTGCCTATTCAGTTGAAAGAGGTGGGCATGATTTGGCAGCCAAGCAATACTCGATCGACATAGTAAAGAAAAGCAAGAACACGCTTGTGATTTTTCCCGAAGGAGAAATTTTCTATCTCAATCAATTACTTCAACCCTTTCATAGTGGCGCGATAGAAATTGGCATGCAAGCCATCATAGATAGACGAGTCAGTGAGCCAAATTGGACTACATTCTTGATCCCGATGTCGATAAGATATCATTACGTTGCTTCGATCAAAAAGGAACTCGAAAAGAGAATCAAAAGGATGGAAGCCCATCTCGAAAAACATTACAGCGGAGCGACTGCTCAAAGCAGATTGACAGGAATAATGAATGATGCGATTACTGAGAAGGAATTGCGCCACCATGTCGCTCCTGAAACTGAACATTTAGGAGAAGTGGCTGGAAGGGTCGAGTATCTGCGCACAGCGCTAATTGCTCAAGTCGGCAAGAAATACAAAGGAAGCTACAAAGAGCAGGCGCGAACAATAGACCAGGCTTTCCAGCTCAGTGCGCATCTCCGAGAACAGTTATCCCAAACAGTCAGCCAACAACATCAATCAGAATACAAGGAAGATCTTTCCACGTTGCAGGAGGTACAGCATCTTGTTGCCTGGCATCCTGATTATGTAAAGGAGAATCCATCTCCTGAGCGAATTGCAGAGATGGTAATTAAGTTGGAGCGGGAGCTGCTCAACATACATCGTCCGGAACCGCTAGGAAAGCGCGAGGTCTTTATAAAAATAGGCAAGCCATTGGATCTCAGCACTTATCTTGAGAGATACAAGACAGAGCCTTATGTAGTTCGCAGTGAGGTGGCAGAGCTATTGCGTTCAGAGATACAACTATTGATCGACGTCGATTTAAAAGCTCCGTTGGTATCAGAAAGTCTCTAGCTCAGATCCCACGCGGGCGGCTGGATTAGTTTAGTGTTCCCAAATGGTGGTGTCATCTTTGGTACTGCAAGGTTTTACTTCCTTTTCTCTGCGGCCTAGTTCTTCTTTTTGGCGTTGAAGATCTTCCAGTTGTCGTTTCAAGTCTTCTTCTCTGCGCTTAAGTTCCTCTTCTTTTGCATGGAGGGCTTTTTCGCGTTCCTTCTGATCTCTTGCAATTCTTTCTGTCTCACTCTTGTGTGTGTCTTCGTGGTTGCTTGTCTCATCGGTAGGAGTGTCAGGCGTGAAGTTCACCGGCGGATGATCCTCCGATTTGTCGGATTCCTTCACCTCGGGATCTGTACTTACCTCCGATCCGGGTTGAATGCCCGACTTCGGTCCGTCGCGGTCGATGTCTCGTGAATCTCTCGAGCTAGGGGGGCTATCTGTTGCAGTTTTGCCGCCTCCCCGACCTTCGTTCGGCTCGGGTTTTGCCGGTTGGGTTTCCAGCTGCGCCGGTGTTCTATCTGTTTTTCCGCCGCCATCTTTTCGGGAGTCTCTTGCCGGGCCTGCTGGCTGCTCTGTGTTTGGCTGAACGTCTGGCTTCGGCTGCTGGTTTTGATCGTCGCATTTCTCCATGTAGATCTTCGTCCCTGGTCGAATATTCTTCCGAGGATCCAGGTTATTGAGCTTTGCCAAACGCTCTACTTCTTTCCAGACCTCGGCGCCGGAAGCAGGTTTGCCACCGTTCTTCAACTCAAGGTGTGCTTTTGCAATATCTGATAAGGTGTCGCCATATTGGATCGCGCGGTACCCTTTTTCTCTGATTTCGCTCTTCTGAGAATCGCTTTTTGTAAGCCGTTCTCTGGCTGCTCCCCATTTGGGGTCTGAAGCTGCACCTTGCTGTTCGAGTTTGAGTGAAACTGTGACCAAACTGTGGCAGTGATTTAGTACCAACGCTTCTTCGGTCCCAAGACGCCAATGGAGAAGTTGAACTCATTTACTTGTTTTTGACCAGCATTTTTTACGCTGACTTTGAACTCGTCCCATCGAACAATCGGATCTGCGTCCCGCACTTCTCGCCAAGCCTCTTTGTATTCTCTGCTTGTGTGTAGTGTTAATCCGCTTCCGCGCGCCTGAAGTAATCTATTTGTGTTTGCGAGAATCCGATCGAGTGACCAGCGTACTTCCGCTTCCTGTAACAGTAGCTGAAGTTCAATTTTCTTCCTGTTGGCTGAGCCGTCTAAAAGTGCGGATGCAATCTTCTCAGTAGCCCTTTCGATCTCACGTCGGGACATTGGCTGTTCTATATCCTTGCTCATCTTCTGATTCGTGTTGAGCCGCCGCTCGGCGCTTTGCTTGTAGTCTCCGATAGGTTGATTGGGCGTTGTAGCAGCGCCAGTGGAATCCAATAGTTTTCCACTTCTATTGAAGAGGTTTACCGAATACACTCGATGTCCGTAGCGGCCGATGCTCGAATCGAGCGTGAACGTCAGCTCCGCTCCTCGGTCCTTTAGCTGCTTATTAAATTCTTCGACCAGATCCGGTAGCTTGCCTTGTGTTAATGCTCTGAATATTTGCCAATCGAAATTAACTGCTTTGTTATGTGTGGACAAATTGCCAAGTAACTTGCTTGCCGAGTCTTTGAGACTTGTAGGCGTGGAGAAATCATACTCGTCGTATTTCTCTTTCTCCAAATTTCCAATTCGATCGAGTGTTCTTCTTTGTCCTGTTTCCGGTGTTTCGTCGCCTTTGCGAAGTGACACCTTGGGATAGGCTTCTTCAAACATTTTGCCAATTCCAGAATTCTCGGCGAGTCCGATAAAACCCTGCGTGTTGTCGTTACTTCGTCCTAAAACAACTTCCGATCGCATGATCGTTAATCCCACCTGTGCTTTCTCAAGTCAACCTTTACGCTAGAGCGTTTTTTGGTCTTAACTTCTTGGACTGGAGCACAAGTGTGGGCATTGATGATCCAGCGATAACCTGATCCGAATTATAGGTCGAGAAGAGACTCCGCTGGACTTTATTTCTGTCCCATTTTTCGCATTCTTCCCAATGCGATCGGCGGAAGTTTTCGCCTCCAGAATAAATTTTGATGAGGATGGTGTCCTTATTGATACTTCTGGCTTCCAGGTGCATTCCGCCGAGATCTAATCGGAAGGGCAAACTGATACGCTTCTTTCGCGGTAAAATTGTTCGATAAATCAAGGGGCGATGGAGTCCGCCCGAACCGCCGCGAGGCTGATGGCGCCTACCCACTAAGGATTTTCGTGAGGTCGGTTGTCATGATGAATTATCTGATTGTTTTTGTTGGGGCTGGCATCGGGGGCGTGTTGCGGTTTGCAATGAGTCCGGCTGTGCAGCACGCCTGCAAAGACTGGGCATTTCCGATTGGCACGTTCAGCGTAAATATGCTGGGCTGTTTCCTTATAGGTTTTCTTGCACAACTGGCGGAGTCTAAGGGGCTCTTTCAGGGGGAGACTCGCTTGTTCTTGTTTGTTGGAATACTGGGCGGCTTCACGACTTTCTCCAGTTTTGGCTACGAAACTTTTCAGCTCTTACGAGATGGCGAGATTCTGTACGCAATCGCCAATGCAGTATTGCAGGTTGTTTTAGGACTGCTCTTGGTTTGGCTCGGTTGGGTTATTGGTCGATTGGTGTGAGGATAAATCATGTTGTCAGAAAACGGACACTTACTTCGAATCTTCATCGGTGAGAGGGATAAACATGAAGGAATGCCGCTCTACGAGTGGTTAGTGCGAAAGGCGAAGGACGTCGGCTTGGCTGGTGCCACAGTGATCAGAGCGATGGAAGGATTTGGTGCGCATCGCTCCATCCATACTGCTAAAGTTTTGGATTTGTCCACGGATCTGCCGATTATTATCGAAATTGTTGATGAGTTGCAAAAGATTGAAGACTTCATGACTGTGGTCGATTCCGTCGTGGAGGAAGGGCTTGCCACCATCGAGAAAGTGCACATTCGTTTCTATCGATCGCGCAAATCGAATGACAAAAAATAATTTTGATAGCTTATCCGCGGTGCGCGATGGAAGCAGGAACACTAGATGCACAGAGCTCTATCGCGTTATTAAGCAGTGACGCAAATCCTGTCCATAAGCCTGATGCAATACAGCACGGTCTTAACTGCATTTCTTTCCGATATTCACAGAAACCGTTTCGGCTTCCGGCGCACAGCAGGCTGACTTTGCTACCCGCTCTATTGGTTGATCTTCTCCGTATGTTGTTGCTGTCCCTGTCGTGTGAAAGGTTTCCCATGCGATGCCTTGAGGGTCGTGAACCCAAGCTTTATCGCCTTGTGCATAACAGCATGTGGTTTGCTTTTGCTCTACGACTGGTTGATGTGCCGTCTGCAAACGAAGGGAGATTTCTTTGAGATCGTCTGCATCTTCGACTTGAATTCCGAGATGATCTAGTCCGGGCTCTCTTCCTCGCGTCGAGATCGCAAAGTTTATTCTGGGATCATCAAGCATCCATTTAGCATAGTCGTCTTTCTTTACGCTAGGCTTTGAGTTGAAGAATGTTGAATAAAACTCAATCGACTGTTCAAGGTCTGCTACAGCTACGTGTACGTGAAATCTCTTCATTAGCATTTGCCTCCATTGTCTGCGCAGCAATTCTCCAGCAAGAAACTAAGCAGTTCTTGCATGTGAGCGTAATTCGCGGAATAAATAATTGAACGACTTTCCCGCCTGGAAGAAATGAGACCGGCGTTGCTTAGTTCTTTTAAGTGAAAGGACATTGTGGCTGGTGGCAATCCAAAATGATCGCTCAATTCACCAGCTGCCATCCCTGGGCTGCCTTTTCTAACCAGCAATCTAAATACTTCCAGGCGTGATTCTTGAGCCAAAGCTCCTAGCGCTTTGACCGCATCGTTGTTTTTCATATTTCCAATAATATCGAAATATGGCGAAAACGTCAAGTGTGCTGGGGCGAGCAATTTGATAACTCAAGTCAATTTGACAACTGCAATTCAACTCGTCGGAGCTGTTTCGTGGAATATATATCGAATGCCACTCAATCACGTGCGGGTCGCTTGAATTACATACATGTTTGATACTAAACTCTCAAGAACCGCAATTGTCCATATGTTGGTGGCTTTTTTGACCTCCTCGATGACTGTTGCCGCTTGCTTCGCTGACGAACCCCTGCAAGGCGGGTTGACCGAAAACCAGTATCTGAAACTGGAACGGAAGAAGAAGCAAAAGCAACAGAAATTGGAAGGCACTGCCGATACCGAAAGTGGTGCCCTGCAAGGTGGCGCCCAAGATTCTGGCGGTCAACCACTGAATGGTGGCTTGCAATCAAATGGATTTCCAGGCGGCCCGATGCAAGCAGGAGTTGCACAGCCAGGAAATTGGAATCCTGCGCTGCAGGGTGGGGCCAATCAGGGTCCGCCGCTGCAAGGTAATCTCGATGACGACGCTGCTAACCAGGAATTGCTTATCGAGTGGGACCGCTGGCGGAATAACCTGCAGAAGGCAATTCAGAACAATGTAATTGCACGCATAAATGTGCACAATAACGTCAATTTCTACTTCGATCCACGCCAGCAAATGATGGTGAGCAGGTATCCTTTGGGTATTTCTGCGTGGTATTCGGTCGATGTATTACCCAACAAGCAGGCGATCAACATAAGAATTACTCAGTCCTCTGGAATCCTGCCCTACGATCAGGCTGTGTATCAAGCAATCGCAGATCTCAATGGCAGCAATACACTGCGCTATCCAAGAGGTTCAAAGCGACAGATCGTCAATCAGCAAGCGAGCGTCGGTACTGCTACAAGTAACCAATATCAAAACTTTCAGTTCGGCGATGTCGAACATCAGAATTTTCGCCGGTAGTATGGAACATAGTTGCACGTGGTTCGTGCTGGATTGGACGACCGCGCTCCATACGCTGCCCATTTAAGATGCAAGAATTGCTATAAAGACTAGCGCCCTCTCGTTGTTGACCTTTGCGATAGTCATTTAAGTTTTTTTCGACTGCTGACTTTCAGATCGGTGCTTCTCTAGTTGACCATCATTGTCTTCTTCTTAATATGAACTAACCCGCTCGGCCCGGCTTTCGTGGGGAAAACCGGGGTGACACAGCGTCATACTTGATTGACGATAAGATTGAACTTGGCAGGGAACAAACGGGCATTTGGGGCGGTTCGAGGTGAACGAACTCGGGACACATCATGCTGAATTTTTGCTCTCATCAGATCTGAGAGCGTCTAAGAAACAGGAGTATTCTGTTGCAGATAAACTTCGGGCAGAAGCCGAGCTCTTGGGCAGCGTGCCATCAAACATCGGCAATGGTATTCTCAAGAGCGCGCAAGATGCGTGGGAACATAAATGGCGGTCTGGACTAGAGATTGGCGCAGGACTTGTTCTTGGTTCGGCGTTTACTTTGCTTTCTAGAAATCCAAACAGTGCTGTTCGATTTACTACTACTTGGATGACACGTGGATTTATCGGCGCTACCGCAGTGGACTTGACGTCCAGAGTTGCTCAGCCGATGGCTGCTGTTTGGGATAATCCTGATACATTGAAAATGCAAAAGGTGCAACTAGGTAATGATCTAGGTGATGCTGCCTTGAATTATGGGCTGGGCATCGCTGGTGGTATCGCCGGTGCTAAGCTTACGGAACGATATGTCGCGCCGACTAAACTTGGAAGCTGGCTGCAGGGCTTCAAAGAAACAACCGTCAGTGCTCAAGAACTTGGGGCGATGGTGCCTAAGGCGACAGCCGGTGCCGATGGAGTGGTGAAAAACTCATTTGCAGGCAAAACGTCAGATGGAGTCGCTTCCAGTTTTGATCTATCAGCTGGAAAAGTAAAACTGAGAGAACTATCGGATGGTTCGAAGATCGGTTCCATGAGTGATGGATCCGTAGTTGTCTTGACTAACGATGGTACTGCCATGTTCTTCAAGAGCAACTCATCGATGTTCGGTTTGAAGCGAAATCTTGAACTTCAACAAGTGGTGCACACTAGCAAGCCACATACGGATTACTTGACCACGCCGTTGGAGGCTGCAAGCAGGCCGAGCAGCATATTGGGCAGAGATCCGTCCACTTATCTAGAAGGAAGCGCGCGATATAGCGGAGCTGCTGATGCGAATGCACCGCGCATCTCCACCGATGCTAAAGGGGCGATTCGAAGTGTACAAACCGAGTCCGGAAGCATGATGCAACAAAGCCAGAAAGGCGATTGGCAATTCAAGCCGAGCGGAACGAATAACACAACAGGACTCGAATTAAAGATTCCGACCTATAGCCTTAAAGCAACTACTGATTGGTTCCTCGGATACAGAAAAAGCGCCCAGATCGGTGTACTTTCGAAGTTCCTGGATACTGCAAGTGAGCTCGGCAGTGGAATTCTTCAGCACGAAATCTTCATAAGACTTCCCGGAAAGAATGCGGATAGTTTGAAAGACAACCGCAGCCGACCAGGTAACTAGACTGACTTACACTAATTTCGTTGAAGAACAGACTAGTCCCGCTTTCTATTCTTCTGTACAACGATATTAGTCGCTATCTGTATGTTCAGGTTCTTGCTGATGGTCGAGATTATTGCGGCTACATTGTTAGTGCTTGGATTTCTTCGTTCGGAAAGCATGCGATGCAAACTCTTCGAATTCGCATCTGGTGCAGATAGTTCCTCGAATCCAGTTGTGGCATTGACCAGCTCTCGAAGTACAAGGTTTCTGTGTCGCCAAAGATTTCTCCTCATCCGTATAACAATATAGAGAAGGAAAAACAGGCCTTAGGACGGGCTCGAAAATGGTTCGCCTGCAAAATAACTGCTTGGGTTTAGCTCGCGGGGATGAGCAACAGTTTTGAACCATTTTGAGTCCGGCCTTGAGGCCTGTTTCTCCTATATGGCGCGGTGGAGAAAAACTTGTTGTCGACGTCCGCTAGAGAACTAGGCACCAAAGAATATTGGTGTGTCTCAATAGGGACGGCTAATTTTTGGTCACAACGCTATGGCGGACGTGCCGATGCGGATTCTGATTCTCTTTGAGTCTGCGTTCTCCTTCCTAGTTCTGTTCTCATTGAGATGTACTCCTTTCTTTTGAGGGTGAGCAATTGTTTTGGTGACGGTGGCACGTTACCGTATTTCTCATTGGCACGAAGCCTGAGAAGTAATGAAAACTAGTTGTTGTGTATCAGTGTGTTGTGTGTGATAGGAACGAAAAATCAATTTGCTAGCACCGCCGCAGTGCGGCGCGAGTTCTTGGACGATAATGCGCGCGAGGTTCAGCTACACTGACAGTGCGCGCGCCGGCTAAGAGGCTGTCGGCAGCAGCGTCTTCATCTACGAAGCCTTCGCCAAGTTCTGCATAGTCTGTGATTGGAGTCGAAGGCGAAGCCACCGGTTCGGCTTCCTCTGCAGGCGGCAGATCAACTGGAGTAACTGCAGCGAGGATTGCGGCTGGCGTGCTTTGACCTGTGTTTTGCGTACTTTCCGATCTGCGATATTCATTATTTCTGCTGCCTTTCGGAGGATAAGTTATCTGGGTCGCCGCGATCACTGGTGTCGTTCGTGCTTGTCCACTTTGATCAATCCAATGGTCCAAAATTAGCCGTCCGCTGGCTCCAATTTGATTGCCTGTGCGCAAATATCTGACTGCGTTTTCCGCCATGACACCCCACAGTTCGACTCGGTAGAAATCAACTGTTTCTGCTGCGTTTTCAGACTTGAATGAATAAGGGGAATTCACGGCAAGGATAAGGTCTGCTTTGACACGCCCTGACTGAAATGTACGAAGTTGTGGCGCCTTTGCCAAATTCCCAACGATAGTTACATTAGCCATACTCATAGTCACTTCCTCCATCAGTGAGCCGTCGGGAAGCGCTGCCGCCCGGGCTTTTTGAGACTTTTATTTCGTTGGGGAGATGAATTGAGAATAGCAACCATACGAATGTATGTCAATCAAAATTTTCCGCTTGAAAAGTTGAATTTTCTTCTTTGAAACTACACGTTTCCGTTAAGTGGGACTATGCGCATTTGGTGGTAAATAACTGTGGTGGCAGATGCCGCATACCTTCTAGTTCAGTCTATGAGTGAATCTTCCTGGCTCGATAACTATAACTGGCTTCAGCCCATCGGAGAGGGCGGAATGGGCTCTGTCTATCTGGCAGAGGACAAGCGCAACGGCAATGCGCCCTGCGTGATCAAGCAGATTAAGTACGAATACAAGGATCTCGCTTCGCAGGCTGAGATGATCAAAGTCTGTCAGCGCGAAGCTGACCTGCTGAGAAAATTGAATCATCGAGGAATTGTCAAGTTTCTTGATGATCATTACTCCGTCGAAGGTCTCTACGTCGTTATGGAATACATTCCAGGAAGCAATCTCGAAGGAGTGATGAATAAGGAGGGTCCGCTAGACTCCGAGACGGTTGTGCGAATCGGCTTGCAGTGCTGCGATGTTTTGGAATATCTACACAGCGCAGAGCCTCCGATAATTTATCGCGATTTGAAACCCAGCAACTTGATGCTTCGCCCTGATGGGCTTGTAGTGTTCATTGATTTTGGAATTGCCAGAGACTTCGAGCCGAAGGGACCAGCAACCCGCGTAGTAACTTCGGGATATTCGCCTCCGGAGCAGTACTTCGGAAAGCCGGAGCCACGGGGTGATCTTTATTCGCTCGGTGCCACCATGCACCATCTACTTACCGGCGTCAGACCAAAGCCTCTTACACCATGCCGCCCAGCTAGCCTTAATTCGGGTGTAATGCCGCAACTCGACGCGCTGATTTTTCAATTGACTGCGCATGATAAGGATGAGCGTCCGCCGTCGGCGCGAGCTGTGCAGTATGAGCTCTTTCAGATATATCAAATAATGCATCCTGATTTCGAAATACCTGATCTGGGTATCGAAGACGAGATTGAAGAAGTGACGAGAGAGAGACGGGAAGACTTATTGGCTGAAGCGCGGCTCAGGACCATGCGAAATCCACGTGGATCCTCTAATCGAGAAAAGCGCAGAACTGATCGCGAAGATGACGAAATAGATGATACTGAATCTGGTGGCGTTGCCGGACTGTTTGCTAGATTCAAAGAGTGGGTTGACAACATTACGGGGCGTCGCTGAGAAATATCTCACATTGTTCCCGGGAATCTCCCGGACCCTGATGAACAGCCTCACGATGAGCTCACGTTTGCCCTGCTTTTGGCAGATTTCTCTCAAGAATTTGGCAGAAATTTGGCAGACTGTTTTAGAGTGTCGTGAAAATTCCCATATTTTTTGGCTGGAGCACTTGTTATAGGACCCATGACAAGGCGCATGGTAAGCCAATCTTAGTCCATGCCAAAATTTTGTCACAAATATGTCAGTTGAACTCCGTGTGGAAATCACGCAGTAATTTACTTGCGGTGCGATCCATTGTCATGCATACTTATTTCATTGGCGCTTGGCGGCGAAGCAAGGTATATAGTTGATGAAATCGCGTTTACTTTCTCATGTGAATAACCTGGACACCTATCTGTATTGGTTTTCAGTTCTTCTACTAGCAATCGGCATCATCAACAATAAGTTGGTCCCGCCTAAGTTGGATGTTGTAGCTTTCTCCGGCATATTTTTCTTCTGCATGGTTCTCAAACCAATGATCATGACGCGGTCGCGTTAATGAAGAAGTAGACTTGATTCTCAAGTAAGTAATGATGCAGGATGGCAGCGATGAAGCTAGTATCTTGTGCATAGATAAAGAATGCAACTTAGCTGCAACGCGCTTCGCGCTCCATACTCAACTATCATACAAATAGCACCGCAGAGAGGCGCTGCCATCCATCTGTTGCCCGGAAAATAAAGAATCGGAATCTGTGTTGACGGGCGAATCATGGCGTCGCCCCTACACGTTCTACGTATTGATGCGTTAGCTCGATCTTCGTTCGACGTATGGGATGCGGACTACGAAGCAGTTGGAGTTGTTGCCTGATTCGATTTGTACCGTGCCGCCGTGGGATGTGATGATTTTTGCTGCAAGTGGCATCGAAAGCTCCGCGCGAAACATTTCATTGTGAAATTGCTCTTTTAGCGCGTTGTCTTTCGTTCTTTCAAAAAGGCTTGCGCGAATACTCTCAGGGATTTCACCCGCGTTGTCAAATACACGAAATTCAATTCCCGGCTTCAGGTAGTTAGCCAGAACCCTAATTGCATTGCGCTTTTCAAACGGCATGGTCTGGTTTGACCCAGGTGATACGCTGCCGGACGCTTGAGGGTTCGAGGCAACTCGAAATGCGAGATACCTCACCAGATTGGCAATCGCTTGCGTAAGTCTGTCAGCATCACAGTTCAACGCTTGTGCGTTCTGCTCACCTGTCACCTTCATTTGCAGTGGAATATTATTATCGTTTGCCATTTTCTGCAAACTAGTGAACAATTCGGAGACTTCCATCGGGCGCCGAGCAAGCTTCATTTGCCCAGCTTCTAACTTTTCTAGATCGAGAATATCGTTGGTTAACTCAAGTAAAGCATCGCAGTGCCGTTCGATTGTCTTCAGTTGTCCCTTCGCCGGTTCAGCTACTGGTCCGAATGCATTCGCCGATATTAGATTTGCAATGCCCAAAACTCCAGTGAGCGGCGTTCGCAGGTCATGGCTTACGACTGCGAGGAAATCTTTTCGCAATTGATCCAACTGCTTTCTATCGGTATTGTCGCGAACTACGCAGAACGAACTTGGATTTCCCTTCGGTCGTGATACTGCCCATAGTGTCCAGCGCGTCGTCCCGTCCTTAGTCAGTATGCGTGCTTCAATGGTTTCGTCGACCGGCACATTGGGGGATCCACCAATCAGTTCATTTAGTCGGGGCAAATCCTCTGGGTGAACTATTGATGATATGCCGCGCTTGAGGAGATCAACGCGTTTGAATCCCCAGTTGTTTTCTGCTGCCGGGTTCAGATTGGTGAACTGGCCGTCTCGCCCAACGATGCAGAGTACGTCTTTTGAGTTATCGAAGACCGCGCGTTCGCGTTTTCTTGTGTCCAGTAACATTTCTGCAGCATCATGAAAAGAGCTATCTAGATTGGAAATCTCGTCGCCTCCGCCTACAGGGTCATTCAATTGCTCTTCATTCGCCAGGCGTCGAGCGTTGTCGGACATCACTATCAGTCGTTTTGTTACACCGAATGCGAAATATATACTCAGTGCGAGTGAAGCTGCCAGATTGGCGCCCAGCCCCAATAGCAGCATTCGGTTTTGATCCGCTCTAGCTCGTTTCTCAATTTTGGGATCAACATTCTCTTTGTCTTCTGCTGTTTCGATAATCACATTGAGATTCTTGATCATCGTCAAAGTTCCAGCGACGGCCTCTAGAGTCTTTTCGGTACCTTTTGTTCGTTGAAAACCAACAAGGCGGTCAGCCGATCGCTGGATCTTATCCATCGGTGCTTGGAACCGCGGTTCCCCACTTATCATTCTATTTAGCTTCTGCAGAGCTTCTTCCCAGCGCCTGCGGTAATCCTCGTCGTCGTATGTCTTGCCTCGATCGCGTTCTGTGTGGATCCAGGTCGATGAGTACTCAAGTAAGATTCTCATAGACGCGGTTGCGGTAAAGGCGATATTTCGCATTTGAACTTCAGTGCTTCGTTGCGCCTGGACCTCTAGTAGGGTTTTGGTCAGACCTGCGGTCAAAAGCAATTCAAATACGAGTGGCAATCCGATAAGAATCCAGCCCTGTGTGACTAAGGATAAGCCTGCCTCGCGTTTCTTTGGGACATTATCGAGACTTTTGGAGCTGTCAACTTTTTTCAGTTTCAGCCGAGTTGTTCGACTGGGTCGTTTGAATAATTCTGCGTCTTCATCATTTTGCTTTATCTTCGTCTGCTCGAAAATTGCTTTGCTGGAAGGCAGTGTGAACCAGAATGTGCTTCCCTTTCCCTCCTCACTCTCGACACCAATCTGCCCTCCGTGCTCTTCAACCAACTGTTTGCAGATCGGCAATCCTAAACCTGTTCCAGCTTTGCGTTTCGCGTCTGAAGTCTCTACCTGCTGGAACTTCTTAAACACAGCATCCTTCTGTGACTCCGGAATGCCCCTCCCGGAATCTTGAACTGCGAATCTGACCCAACCACTATCAATTGGCTGCGCAGTAATGAGAATCTTGCCGTTGGCTTCCGTGAACTTGACGGCGTTGGACAGCAAGTTCACCAGCACCTGCAACATCTTGTCTTCATCTGCATATACCGGAACTGTTTTAGCACAAGAAAGATCTTGCAATTGCAATTTTTTCTTGTCCGCTAGAACTTGAATCTCGTGCAACGCGCGTTCGTTTAACTCTGCCGCTGAGATGCTTTTCTGATTCAGCTCCAACTTGCCGGATTCCATCTCCGTCACCTGAATCAGATCTCTGACCAGTGTGTTGAGTCGTTTCAGATTGCGGTCGGCCATAGAAAGCTTTTCGATGGATGGTGCAGGCAACCCTGCTAAGACACCACTAGTCAAATCCTGCACTGTCTTTGCGATGTGAAGCAACGGCTTCTGAAGGTCCTGGCTAATTACTGAGAGGAAGTTCTTTCGCTCTTGCTCAATTGTTTTCTGCTCAGTTATGTCGTGGAAAATGAAGAACAGGTTTCTTGCTTCGGCAGACCAATACATCGACCAGAGACCATCTATTACATTGCCGTTTTTCGTGATAATGCCGGCCTCAAAAGTACTTGGTGTTTCGTTGTTTTTTGTATTAGCTAGATTCTCTGCAAAGATCGGCTTCTCGGACGGAACAATCAATTGTTCTATATTTGTTAGGTTCAGGCGCTCGATCGGATAACCCCAAGTGCGCTCACCAGCAGGGTTAATACGCAAGAACTTGTTGTTTTCGTCAAGGACAGCAATCACATCACTAGCGTTGTTGAAAAGAGATTTTTCTACTTCAGATGCCTTCAGTAGCTTTCTAGACATTTGGTGGAAGGCATGATCTAGTTGACCAATTTCATCATTTCCGCCCATCTCTGGGATCAGCCACCCCTTCCCTGTGATCGCCTCAGTATTCTTTGCGATCACTCCCAGGCGGTCCAGGAAACCACGTTTGAAAAAGATCCAAAGTCCTATCGCGACCGCAATATTGAGAAGTATCCCTGCTACCAGAACTCCATATTCCAGGGCTATCGTTCTTTGCAAATTCTCCTGTAACGCCAGCGTTGCTTCGTCGGCGTCTTGGGACCAGCGCACCATGTCGTAGGCAACTATGTCCTGAGCGCGGTTGAATTGCAGAGTCAATGTCTTTATGGACTCATCAAAATCCGCTCCCAAGCTTTCGCCAGCTAGCCGGCGTCCTTCTCGTAGTACCTGCATGAAGTCATACATGACTTTCTTGACTTTCGCTGCTTCTGCTGGAGGGAAAATATCTTCATGTTCATGGTAATATTTCTCGTTTTCCGCAACAGTTTGATCAACGTCAGCCAAAACTCTGTCGAAGAGGTCTATATATTTTTCCGAGCGCGTGTAAAGTCCGATGGTCAATATGAAGGGCAGCATCGCGGACTGTCCGAAAATGTGAGAGCTAAGCGAGGTCTGGTGTCGGATGATGCGCTCAATCGCACGTTCTTTTTCCGCGTGAATCAGGGCACCAGAGATCGCGGCAATAAAAATTACCTCGACCAACAAAGGTAGCGTTGCCAGAATCAATCCTCGGTATAGTACTTTCAAGAGGATTCCCTGGCTTTTGTTCTATTACTTATCCAATCCCGCGCTAAGCAGAATTCGTTCAACCAGCTGATCGTAGCTGATACCAATATGCTCTGCCATTGCCGGCAGATCGGATGTGTCGGTCATACCAGGTAATGTGTTTACTTCGAGCACGAACGGCTGACCTTCGCTATCAACGATCATATCGACCCGGGCATAACCACTGCAGTTCAGTGCTTTAAATGTAGCGACAGCTGTTTCCTGACAGACGCTTGTAACATCCTCGGAAAGTTCAGCAGGTAAAATGAACTCAGTCATTCCCTTCGTGTATTTTGCTTCGTAGTCATAAAATCCGGCTTTTGATTTCGGGCGCAATTCCAAAATCGGCAGTGCCCAAATTGGATCCTTGCCATTGCGTTTGGAAGCTGGTTCCTCCAGGACACCGATTGTGATTTCTTGTCCTTTGACGAACTTTTCTAAAAGCGCTCCACCAAACTCATTGATCGTTTCTACCAGCTTTTGTTTGATTTGCGATTTTTCCGTGATTTTATGAACACCTACCGAGGAGCCCTCGTTTATGGGCTTGAGCATCACGGGCAACCAGCCGATGGACGCCAGTATCTCATCAATGCGTTCTTTGTCGTGTTCGGTTACAACAATCGTCGGAGCATAAGGAATGTTGCTAGCCGAGAGCAATTTCTTGGTGAGCGGTTTGCTCATAGCAAGCGCGCTAGCAAGAACGCCGGAGCCGGTATAAGGGATACCGAGCAGTTCCAACATTCCCTGGACAGCGCCATCTTCTCCATATTTTCCGTGCAGAGCCATGAGCGCAACTTCGGTACCTTTGGCTCGCAATTCCGATGCTAGATCTTTAGTTACATCAACAAAATCCGCATTCTCATAACCGAGCCGGTGGAGCGCTGCCAGGCAATTTTTGCC
This sequence comes from Candidatus Obscuribacterales bacterium, assembly GCA_019747875.1. GTDB lineage: Bacteria > Cyanobacteriota > Vampirovibrionia > Obscuribacterales > Obscuribacteraceae > JAIEPM01. The sequence goes on along the minus strand of JAIEQI010000024.1, from coordinate 65,597 downwards.
AGAACGCAATGAGACTTCTCGTTCGTTCGACATGCCTCCGCAAAGCACGGCGATTTTTGTTTTCTTATTGATGCTAGCTGCTTTCTTCATTACTCACCATTCCAGATCTCTGCGATATTTTCGGAGAATTTACCCAAGGTTTTCCATTCAGGATGCAAACGCAGACCATGGTTTTCCTGGACTGTTTCTTGCATTCTCTTCAAGAGTTGAACCACTTCTTTAGTGGTGGCGCCACCAAGATTGATGACGAAATTGGCGTGAATTGCCGATACGGCTGCGTTGCCTTCTTTGAACTGTTTGGCGCCAGATTGATCCAGAAGCAAGCCTGCCGATTTCTCAGGCAGTGGATTCTTGAAGGTGCTTCCGAGGTTCGGCCAACCTAGAGGCTGTGTGCGCCATCTGTATTCTTCGTTGTGCTGAGTGATCGCAGTAATCTGTTCTTGCGAGCCAGGCTGGAGCCGCAAACGTGCGGATATGACGATATCCTTGGCGGGATCGATTGCGGAGTTCCGATACACGAACTTAAGATCGTCTTTGCTCCATGTGCTTATTTTTCCAGATTCAGAATTGAGAACCTCTACTGACTCGACCACATTCGCCATGCAGCTGCCATGCGCACCGGCGTTCATTACTACAGCACCGCCAACGGTGCCCGGTATCCCAACGGCAAACTCCAATCCGGACAAACCCAAGCCTGCCGCATATTTTGCCAGGTGCGGCAGTCTAGCTCCGGCATCAGCGATTAGAACATCAGGCTCTGGCGTAGCGAGTTTGGTCATTTGCGTCATTCTAATAACCGTCCCGTCAACGCCTTCTGAGGATATGAGCGTATTGGACCCGCCACCCAGGATATACCAGGGCTCTTGCTTGTTATTCAACTTTTCGACTAACTCAATCAGTTCTTCAGCGGAACCAGGTTGGCACAAACGAGTAGCTTCGCCACCAACCTTCATGGTGGAAAATCGCCATAAGGGTGAATTAGACGTTTCTTCCATTGACACCTTCATCTTGAAGTAACTTGAGCAATGCTCTTCCAACGTTTGTTATGTCGCCGGCGCCAACCGTTAGGACAATGTCGCCGGGTTTCAAATGTGCTTTGATTTTTGGCGCTAATTCGTTGCTGGCACCAGGCAAGTAGTGTACTTGATGGTGTTTTACTACTTTGCTGAATTTCTCCGAACTTATTCCTTCTATGTTGCCTCCGCGGGCGACATAGATATCGGTTAAAAGCAGAAGATCGGATTCTTTGAATGCTTCGACAAAATCATCCCAAAGATCCCGCAGGCGTCCAGGCTGGTGCGGCTGGAACACGATGACGATGCGACCGTTTGGCTTTTCACGTGTGCGAAACTGCTGTGCGGCTTCCAGTGTTGCACGCACTTCTGTGGGATGGTGACCGTAGTCATCGATCACGAGGATGTCGTGCGCACTGCCCACTAAATCAAATCGGCGTGCAACTCCTCTGAATTTTGAGAGCGCATCTGCCGCATCTTTAAATGCCACGCCGCACTCAAGGGCGACCACGAGTGTCGCTAGTGCGTTCAATTTATTGTGTTTGCCGGGAACTGACAAAGTTACATTGCCAAGCTCCGTGCCGTGGTGGGTGACACTGAAAGTGGTATCGTCCACCAATTTGAGCCTATAGTCTGGACTTTGTTCACCCTTATTCGGCAACGAGTAAGGCATCTCTCCATAGGTCACAATGCGCTTTTGCAACAAGGGCATTAATTTCAAGCATCCAGGATCGTCGCTGCAAAGGACGACACAGCGATTAGCGTTGTTTGCAAACGACGCCATCGTCTGCAGAATCTGCTCCAATCCGCCCGGGTAGTTCTCCATGTGATCGGGTTCGATGTTGGTTACAACAGCAATGTCTGAAACCATCGAGGCATGAGTGCGGTCCGATTCGTCGGCTTCTGCGACGAAGTGCTCGCCTTTGCCTGCATGTGCATTTGATTTCATGCGCGCGAAAATACCGCCTACAACCACCGAAGGATCCTTACCGCTGTCGAGCAATACTTCAGCTAGCATGCCTGTTGTAGTTGTCTTGCCGTGCGTTCCCGAGATGGCAAGCAGTTTCTTCTTAGAGGCTAAATACGCAAGAACTTCAGAGCGGTGGTAAACGGGCAGCTCTTTTTCAAGTGCAGCTGCCAACTCTGGATTCTCTTTATTGATGGCGGTCGATAGGACGATTGCTTTCGCTTTGCCCACGTTTTCGGCCTGGTGGCCGACGAAAACTTGTGCTCCCAGGGAGCTTAGCTCTTCGGTGATCTCGCTGGCGGCTTTGTCCGACCCGGAAACAGCGCTGCCGTCAGCAAGCAGCAAGCGAGCTAGTGCTGACATTCCAATGCCGCCAATTCCTACGAAGTGAATTGGTCCATCGATTGATCCCAGGCTCGGCCTTTCCTTTGTGTCGAGCCGATTTACTCCGGCTGCGGCCTCTAATGAGCGGCTGGTATCAATTTCCAAGTTGAAATCCTCGCACTAAACAATCTCTGCAGCCAGAATAACCCAGGCAGAGATTTTGTATGCTAAACCAATGCAAAACCGTTGTTAAATGCAGAGCGAGCGAGTACGAGGCTTTAGCCAGCGGACTTGCGGACTGCTTTAATCATTCTGGCTTTGCGACGAGCCGCGGTGTTTTTGTGAAGGATTCCCTTTGCAACGGCGCAATCGATTACCGAAAACGCTTCGCTTATCGAGCCAGCAAGTGTGTTCTTGTCGGCTTTCTTGAGGGACTCTTCGACTTTGTTGCGCGCAGTGCGAACAGCGGATTTCCAGGAGCGGTTACGCTCGCGGTTGCGCTCGGCAACGTCGACTCTTTTAATAGCGGATTTTATTCTAGGCACGGCTAGGAATTCCCAATCATATGCAAATACGGCTGACAATGATAGCACAAGCGGGATCTAGTCCAAGCCGTCAGGCGCCGGATGTGAAGAAAAAGTACAAGGTCCGGCTTTTGGCCGGACCTTGCAGTAGCTTTTAGTCAATGATGACGGAAAATTAGGGTTCCAGCCTCTTTGTGTAGTCGGACACAATCTTGTTTAACGATCCAAAGAGTTGCTGAACTCCATCTTTGTCAAGGTCTGAGAAGTTTGGACTTACATACTCGTGACCGTTACCGGATAGCTTGCAAATGTTGGCCATGCACCTATCGAGCTCACGAACATTCTGTGCGTAGGTCATATTGTCTTTGACTGTCTGGGACAAATTTTCCACTTCTTTTGAGTTCAAACCAGCTGCAGTCCCTCGTTTTTCAACCTCGGGCAGTACTGGTCTGCGCTGATCTTGTATAGCATCAACGGTGCTATGAAGTTCATTGAGGGTTCTGCATCCTAACCCCTTTTCACAAACATCCGGAAGCTTGCTTGCTTTGTCATAGGAACCGGTCGCACCATCACGAGCCGCTTCCCTCAGCGCTTCGCTGGTGGAATCGTCCTTAGCATTTACGTTTTCTAGAGGTTGTCTATCCTCTGGTCTGTCTGCCATAAAACCCTCTTATCTCTCAGCTTGGTGGACTACTAAGTTGTTTTTCAAAAGGTGATTTAATTACTCTCACCATTCACCAGCTTATTCTTTTAATGACTAGATCGTCAATGTGGTTTCTACGTAGTCGGAACCTTAAATGCTGGAAATACTTGCCAGGCTTAAAAAATGTGTAAGTAGTGGGCTACCGACAAAACCGTCAGCAGCATGCTCGTAAGCATAATAATCACGGCGGTTCTCAGCGTTCCACGCTCTTGCACCTCCCTCAGTCCGTAGAAGTTGAGGGCGGCAATCCAGAAGATGGAGAGCAGGTTCAGGAGAGGGATGGCAGACAAAATTGTCAGGCAGGATGAGTATGCATAGACCTTGAACGTCGCTTCGAAACTACCCTTACCGCCCATTGCCCTCGATAGACCGAACGCGATTCCACTGGCGGCGAAGGTCAGCATCATGCTTGTTGCCAGGGTCGCTGGAATCGAGAGCGGATGCAGAGTCAAAATTCCGGCAAGCAAGGCGCTTGCTCCACTGCTGATGGCTAGATAGATAACGGGGTGCTTGAAGCCGCCTTCCTTGTCCATGCCGCGATAAAAAACGATTGGAGCAAGCAGAAGTGAGCGAGTCACGCCGAAGTAGTCTTCGACCACGCTGCGCACGCTTGGGGGCAGTTTCTCTATCAAAGGAGCGGCGGGGCTAGTCGGACTCGAATTTGGTTTGTCGCCATCATCCATGATTTTAGTTTCCCTGACGTGTTTTCCAGTCGAAAACGTACTTGATATCCACTGACGGAGGTGCGCCTTTCGGCAGTGGATCCAGGGGGGATGCGGCATCGAGAGCCGCTAGCGCCGACTTGTCAACTGCCTCGTTTCCTGACCCTTCGGTAATCGATATGTTAGCAATTTTGCCGTCGCGCATGATGCTGAAAACAGTTGTGACCCGTCTGCTCTCAAGACCCTTCGGCATCTGCCATTTCTTTTGGATGTCTTGCTTCATCTTGGTCATATAAGGACCGAAATCGAGATTAGGATCGAAGCTGTCGTCCTCTTCTTCCTCTGCAGGCTTGGCGGGGGCGGCTGTCTTGCCTGTGGCGGCGGTCTTAGCGGCCGCGGGAGGCACGGCCGCTATTTTGTTTTTGTCCGTCGCATTAGCACCGGCACCGGTGGCAGATGCCGGTTTTGCAGCTGAGCTAGTTCCAGCAGGATTTCGAGACTGCATCTTCACGCCTATTGTCGGTGTTGCTGGTCCAGCAATGGTTGTAGCTTTTGGTGGAATGATGTCCGGTCGGTTCATTGCTAAATCATCCAGCTTGTGACCAACCGAAATTGATTGCTGTGGCAAAGAACTCTTGACCATTATGCCTAGCGGAATCGTTGTTGTTTGCGATTGTTCTGAAGCCAGTGCAAGAATTGGAGTTTGAGCTTGAGTTGGTGTTGCCTGCGTTTCTTGTTGAACCTTTTGCCAGACATATTCGGCGACCATGGCTATTGGAAATGTTGCACCACCTGACTTGATAGCCTCTACCAGGAAATGCGCAAATCGAGATTGCATCGATTGCTGGTCATCGAAAACGGGTTTATAAAGTTCAGCCCCTGAAAAGATCGTGACACCGGTAGCAGTGGCAATGGATTTGAGATCTTGACCCTCGACGGTTTTGATTCCCTCTTTGGTCGGAGACAGATCCAGCATTACAAGTATGTTCTGGGAGCCGATTCGTTGTTTAGCCGACTTCAGTAATTCAATAAGATTGATGCCAGTGTTTGCTGGGTCATCCAACATTGTGTTGTTGGCGCAAACAATCACTTCTCCGTTGGGACCCTTTGCCAGGCGTGAATTGAAATAGATAACAACTAAATCCGAGGGCAATGCTTTTTTGTAGAGCCATTCATTAAGATAGCGGTCAATCCCTTCTTTGCTGGCTTCGGGACCGTTTACGACGAGTACATGATCTAAACCGAAGTGACCGCTGTCCGGATCCTTCAGCGCTCGAGCAAGGTCAGCGGAGCTTTTCTGTGCGAACTTCAGCCCGGGAATGGATTGATCGGTGAAGCGGTTAACGCCGACTAGAATTGCCCACTTGTCGCGAATATCGGGCTTTTCGGGTTGTGCTGCCTTCGTCACTGGTTGCAAGAGTTTTTTGAGACTATTGGCTGAAACCATGCTCGGCGTTGAAACCAGGACTGCAGCGATTAGCATCGTGGAAATAATTTTGGACCCATTACCCATTTTTTGTGAAAGCTCCTGCGCGCGGCAAAACAGCGAATAGATCGATTAAATAAGTCTACTGCTTTGGCTTATCTAAATCCACTAGATGCAGCTCACCAATAACCTGTGTTTAGGATCGCATCCCGCTAAACTCTGGAGTGGGCTGTCCCCGTTGATTCTTCAATGTGTGCTCGCTGTGAACTCGTAATTGCAAACAGGTCAAAAATGATTTTGTCGACTTTCGATAGCTTTTGGCTTATAGCCAATTTATGGTCTTCCGCTTTCTTTCCTACAGCTTTCATTAGATTAGCTTCTGTCAGTTCTTTAATCTGCGCTGCGAGTGTGAGCAGTTCGCTCGCTTCCGAAAGAAAATCATTTGGTATCGGCATGTGTTCAACGGTTTCGATATCTATTTGAGCAAGTGCCATTTTTTGCTCTCTTGTTTTCAGTCCATAGAAGAACTTGTAAAAGCTGGAATTCAAAAGGCAAACAAGTTGGGCAAGGGTCTTGTCACAAATTCTCTCCGGCTGCTCGCCGCTAGTCGTGATAGTCGTTTTTCGCGCCGAGCTAGTCTTCTTTATCGTTGAGAAACTGTGCACGTTGTTCAGGTGGTAGAGCCCAGCATAGTCGATCGCAGCAATTAGCGAGTCACCAGTTTGCCTTACCAGAATCTTCGGATTGCTGATGACATCTTTGTCGAAGCCGCCAGCGAAAAGCTTTTCTGCATTTACTTCGATGAAATGACCAGACCAATGGATCGTATAAGGTTTCAGTTCGGAACCGGATATGATACCAGGTCTGTGATAAGAGTTTTTCGGATGATCGCAGATGATACTGTTTTGACCAGCCCTCGCTCTAATTCCTGTACGTCCTTGCAGAAGGGTGCTCAAGAAACTCAATTCGCTGCACGCTTCGATTATTTCCTGATCGTATTTTGAGAAGAGTAGCTGGAAACGATTTTTGTCTTTGCTTAAGAGCGTCGCCATGGGAAGTTCAAATTCGACTGGTATTGAATCTTCGTCCGGATTATCGAGATGTGCGAAGCTCCGCAGCGTTACGCTGGTTCCATTTTTTGCAGCACCGGTGGCAAGCGTGGCTCGCTCGGATTCTTGTTCAGAATGGAGGCTCGATGGTGGCGGCGGCGTCTCAATGGCTTGTCTGTTGGGTGCGATGCAGGTATTCGCTGTTACATTGTATTGTGCAAGGCACCACCTTCCGACGCTGACGCCATGCATAGTTTTCTCAGGTAATTCGGTGAGGCTTACTATGTGGGTATTCGTCAAAATATGATTGCGAAGTTTTTGGTAATAGCCTCCGGTTAAGAATGCGTCAGGGACGAAGAAGATTGCCTGACCATTTTGTTTGGTGCTTGCCAGTCCGATTTCCTGAAAGATCGAAGAATAGCGAATTTTGTATTCGCTCGAGGCTGGAAACCTCGTTTTCAAAAGCCGTTGCCAGTCGCTGGGAAGCGCTTCTTGGTCTCTCGAGCCGAAGCTTATGTAGGGCGGATTCGTGATGACAAGATCGTATTTGCGCATTTGCTGCTCTGACAATCCAGCTAACAGCGAATCTTGAATTTTGATATTCAAGCTAAGTGAACTGTGCAATTCGTTCGCATCAAAACTGCTTTTAGCTTCATCGAGCAAGGTCCAGGTCTGGAGCAATACAAGCGCACGCGCAAGTTCGATCGCTTTGCCATCAATATCAGTACCGTGAATTGCATTTGCAACGAAAGAAATAAATTCGGGATCGTTCAGTCCGCGCTTCTTGGCATTGCGAACCGCAGCCAGAAGAAAATTGCCGCTACCGCAGGAAGGATCGTAGATCGATAGCTTGTATGGAGCGCGGACGTCCCGTCCGCCCATAGCCTCACCGGGAGATACGCTTTTTGAAGATTGCTGTTCACAAGGTGACGATTCTGCGAAAGTCGAATGGAACACGTATGGAGCGCGGACGTCCCGTCCGCCCATAGCCTTATTAGGAGAATCGCTCTTTGAAGATTGCTGTTCACAAGGTGACGATTCTGCGAAGGTCGAATGGGACACGTATGGAGCGCGGACGTCCCGTCCGCCCATAGCCTCACCAGGAGATACGTTCTCTGAGGATTGACGCTCACAAAGTGAATTTGCGTCCAGGCTTGAACGGAGCGAATTGCTCCAGTAGTCGAATGCTATATCTGCTACCCATCTTGGTGTATAGAACTCCCCACCGACTCTGCTTTGTTCCGCCTTGCTCAGCCCTAACACCTTGCCGTCAGAAAATGCAAGAGGAGTTGAAATTATCTGTTGATACAGATCGCCAGCGACCTCCAGCTCGCTGGGAATTAGTTCATCCAGCACGGAGTACAAATGGCTGATTGACTGTTCTTTCAATATGCAAGTTTCATACAAGTGAAATGGATATCTTTCAGCTAGTGAAGCCCAACTTAAGAGCGGGAGCAGCTTTATCTGTGCTCTTGGCTGTTCCGTTTCTATAGCTTGCTTGTATATAGGAAAACCACACTTGGTGCCTAGCCAATTCAAATGAATCATCAATGCATATTGGTCGCATAATTCAGCAATATCAGAAATATCGCAGATATCTCTTGTGTGGCGCTCTGGATGAGGGTCGTAACCGATTATTACATTAGCTACGGCGAGTCGAAATTCGTTCAGCGCCTTCTTCAATTTGAATGACTTGTTGGTCGAGGGCATCGAGATTTGAACATCCTGAATCGGCTTAGTAAGCCAATCTTACAACAGATGAGAAAACCACAAAAGTGTTTTCTCAAATTTAGCGGTCGAGAGAAGCAATCTATTTTTTTTGCAAGATGTTTTGCCGACTCATGCGATTAAAATATCTACAGCTGTAGATAAGCCTGTAGATAAGTATGGGTTGCTAAGAGAAGGTGCGTTTAATCTTACTCTGTGCTAAGCTCCCAATCTTGCCTAATGGCAGCCTTTTAGGCGACGGATTGTAATTAATATGGGGTAGTGTTGTGGCTGGCAAGTTGTATATAGTTGCGACACCGATCGGTAACCTCGAAGACATATCGGCCCGAGTAATTCGCATCTTGAATGAGGTCGATGCGATATTTGCTGAAGATACTCGTGTATCGATCAAATTGCTCAGCCACATCGGTGTTAGCAAGACATTGATCAGCTGTCATGACTTCAATGAGGAAGCTCGGCTTGCAGAGCTGCAGAAGTGGGCGCATGAAGGATCAAGTATCGCGTTGATATCTGATGCTGGTACACCACTGATATCCGATCCCGGGTATAAATTTGCCCGGCGCGCGATTGAATTGGGTATGCAGATCATTGCTATCCCAGGGGCGTCTGCGCCTCTTATGGCTCTTGTAGGAAGCGGGTTGCCGAGTGAGCGTTTCTCCTTCGAGGGCTTTCTGCCTGAAAAAACAGGTACTCGCAAAGCGAGACTGGAGAAAATCTCCGATGATGATCGCACGCTGCTATTTTTTCTTCCTATAAAAGATATGAGTAAGATATTGCCAGAAATGATCGCAGTCTTCGGCGATCGGCAGGCATGTCTGGCGCGCGAGTTAAGTAAGAAGTTCGAGGAATATATTAGAGGAAGTCTAAGCGATATTCTTTCGATCTCGAAGGAGCGAGAACTTAAGGGCGAAGCGGTCTTGGTGGTCGAGGGTTGTTCATCTATTAAAGGAAAGATGAGCGAAGAAGAATTGCGCTCCAAGCTAGCGGAGCTGCAGTCCTCAGGAGCCAGGCTGAAAGAAGCTGCCGCGGTTCTTGCTAAGGATAGCGGGTGGCCGTCATCTGAAATATATAGATTAGGCTTAGAAGCAAAGCATTTGAAAGAATCCGAAACTACGGATGAGTGATTCCTTTCAGCAAGCATCTGCGCTCCATACAAAGTGCGGGGCTCCGTACTACTTGAGACTGTTTCTCCCCAATTTCGTTGGAACAAATGAGATAATCAGCACGCGGACATTGTGCTCGACAACCAAAAAATTTTGGAACTGAATCCAGCGCGTGTTAGTCAGAGATATGGTTATCTATTGTTTTACTAATTAATAGGATATAGTGCATGGCTATGGCTGGAAATTCTGTATCGATTTTAGAAGCAGTAGTACTCGGAATCGTGCAAGGAGCAAGTGAGTTCCTGCCAATTTCCAGTACTGCCCATTTGCGAGTAGTGCCAGCCTTTCTGCATTGGCAGGATCCGGGAGTTGCGTATTCCGCAGTTATTCAATTGGGATCTGTCATTGCTGTACTAACGTATTTCTTCAAGGATTTACTTGGTATTGCCACCGGTGCCTTTAAGGCAATTCAAGAAAAAGACTATGCAAGCAAAGATTTTCGAATGGCGGGCGCGATTATTGTAGGAACGATTCCGATTTGCGTGCTCGGGCTGCTGCTTAAGCCGGTTCTGGAATCCGATACTAGTCCCTTGCGTGCGCTGCCCGTAATTGGTGGTGCCTCAATTTTTATGGGATTGTTGCTGTTGCTGGCTGAGAAACTTGCGAAACGAACACGCAGTATTGAAGACGTTTCCGGGAAGGATGGATTCCTCGTCGGGCTTGGGCAAGCTATGGCGCTAATTCCAGGCTGCTCGCGTAGTGGTTCTACATTGACGATTGCACTGTTCCTGAACTACAAGCGCGAGGAAGCTGCGCGCTTCAGTTTCTTACTGGGAATTCCTGCAATTGTTTTGAGCGGTCTTCTTGAACTCAAACACATGGTTGAGCATGGACTGAGCAATGAAGGCATTACGAGTTTGCTTGTCGGATTGCTTGTTTCAACAGCCGTTAGTTATGCGGCAATCTGGTGGATGCTCAAGTTTCTAGGAACACATTCAACCTGGGTGTTCGTTATCTACCGGCTCGTTTTTGGCGCCGCAGTGATCGCACTTTCACTTTCAGGTGTGATTCAATAGGACAGCGAACATCATAGTATGGAGCGCGGACGTCCCGTCCGCCCATATGCAAATTCTACTATCTACGCTACAGCTTTAGGGAGACTCTACCTCTTGCGAAACTCCGAATGCGTAGCTGCCACGCGCTTCGCGCTTATGGGCGGACGGGACGTCCGCGCTCCATAATAGCTGCAAAAATCTGCACTAGACGAAGCTGAGATGAGATTGCCAGCAGTATCATCTTGTCCGCCCATAAGTATGGCTTGCGGACGTCCCGTCCGCTCATTCCAAAGCAGTAGGATCTAAAGCTTGGATGGCTTTTTAAGCTGCAACGCGCTTCGCGCTTATGGGCGGACAAGATGTCCGCGCTCCATACTTAGCAGCAATTAGCGATCCTAGAACAGTTTGAAGCCGCCCTTGTTGTTTGACTCGGGTGGGCGCGCCGTTGGATCCGTTAGGCTACGTTCGTCTGTGATTTGAATCGCGAAGTTTTTTTGTGGCGCTGCGCCGCCGAGAAGTGGATCTGCATAAGTCGGATCATCGGGCGCTTTCACTGATGAAAGTGGGTTCGTCGATACTTTTTTCGGTTCAGATTTGAAGCTGTTTACGATTGGTTCCCAGCCGATAAAGACAAGTGCAACAGCCACAATGAAAAGCACAGCCGCGACATTGCGCGTGAACCAGCTTTTAACGTTGTCCGGTTCTTCTTCGTAATCTTGATGGAGAAGTTCCTCTCTCAGCTCTAATGCATTGGCGTAGCGCAGATTTATATCCTGCGACATACATTTCGCGACTATTTCATCAACGGAATCCGTGACGTCTTCGTTCAGTTCTCTCGGCGAGCAAGCCTTTAACGGTTCGGGATCCTTGCCGGTGAGCAAGAAGTACATAGTCGCGCCGAGCGAGTAAATATCGGATTGCACGGTCGCTCCGCCCCAGTACTGCTCTGGCGGCGAATAGCCGGCTGAAACGACTCGGGTATTGTCGTCGTCTGATTCCACTTTGCGAGCGATACCGAAGTCGACGAGCTTGAGCTGCCCTTCGGTGTTGATCATTATATTGCTCGGTTTCAAGTCCCTATAAATGACCGGAGGCATTTGGGCGTGTAGATAAGACAAAACCTCGCAAATTTGGATTGACCACGAGACTACTTGATTCTCCTCGAAAGGTTGCCCCTCTCTCTTTTGCATGATGTTGTGGAGATTTTCACCGTCCACATACTCCATTACCAGGAAATACTTGCCATCTTCACTGAAGTAGTCGCTAACCGCGACGATGTTTCCATGCTTTAGTCGGGCAAGAGTTCGTGCCTCTCTGTCAAAGAAGGTTAACGCCCGCTGCTTATCTTCGTCGCGGTAAAAGTCGTCCCGCAGCTCCTTTACAACACAGAGGCGGTCATCAAGGCGCATATCCTTGGCCAGGTAAACGGTTCCCATACCGCCCTGTCCAAGAACGCTTTCTAGCCTATAACGGTTTTGTAATATCCCCTGTGTCTTCATAGGGTCGTCTTTCTGTCCCGGGGCCGTCATTGGCGCCCTATTTGCGCTTATGCTACCTTGCAAGAAGCCAAGCCCTTCGAGTTCTTAACAGTATAGCAACGTTATAATGAATGCGATCTATCCCTCTGCAGGAGCTGGAAATGCTTGAAAAAATTGCACTTGGCGCTGACCACGCCGGGTACCCCCTAAAAGTTCAAATTGCCGAGTATCTAAAGAAGAAAGGACATGAGGTGATAGATCTGGGAACCAATAGCGAAGCAGCAGTCGACTATCCTGATTACGCGCTTGCAGTAGGTGAGGCGGTGACTTCCGGTAAGGCGGATGTTGGCGTTATTATCTGCGGTAGCGGTGTTGGCGCGTGTGTGGCGGCAAATAAGGTCCGCGGCGTGCGCGCAGGGTTGTGCCATGACACCTTCTCCGCTCACCAGGGACGTGAAGACGATGACACCAATGTGCTTTGTATGGGTGCTAGGGTTATTGGCAGCAATCTGGCTTTCGAAGTTCTCGACAGTTTCTTGAATGCTCGCTTCACCGGATTGGAGCGCCATCAACGCAGATTGAACAAAGTCCTCGATATCGAAAGCAAATATAGTTCAAAGACATAAGACCAAGGAGGTTCAAGGTGTCAGAACATAACCGCTCGGAACGCATAATTGCATTAGCAGTTGTTTTGATGCTGTGTCAGTCGCCATCGGTGTTGGCAAAAGGTGGCGGTCCGTGGGAGCAGCATATTGCTTCTGCTCGTGACTCCTTGAACTTCGGTAACTTCGCACAAGCAGAGTCTGATCTGAATCTGGCGATGGAGGACACGCGTAAGTTCAAAGACAACGATGTGCGGCTTGGCGAAACCTATTATCTAATGGGGCAATTGAACGTTCGTCTTCAAAACTACACACTGGCGAAGCAGTATTATGAGCGCGCGCTGAACGTCCAACAGAAATTGCTCGGTCCGGAATCGAACGAAGCTGGCAACTCACTCTATGGAATTGCGATGTGCTGCCAGTATTTGGGCGATCACCTGGCTGCGGAGATCTATCTCAAGCGGGTTGAAGAGTTATGGCGCAAAAAATATGGCGCAACGGATCCGCGACTGATCAGCATTCTCCCTGCCATGGGCACTTATGCGTCCATGAAGAATAATCTGGCACAGGCTGAACAGTATTACAAGCAATTGGTGGATATTGAAGGCGCTCAGGGTGGAAGTAACCCTCGCTATGGTGATCACCTGAACTTGCTTGCCACTACTCTTGGTGCCGAGGGCAAGTATTCGGAAGCGAAAGGTTATGCTGAAAAAGCCGTTGATTATTTGAAGAAGAATTCCGATTCTTCAATTGCGATCGATGCGGCTAAGGATAATTTGCGCATTGTCGAGCGGAAAACCTCAGGCAAGATTCTTGGCGATTCAGAACAAGGAAGTCCGGATGTCGAAACTAAGGTGGCGTTCGGTCCTGTAAACATGACGCCGACTCCGATTAAGCCTGTTGGAACGCCGATTGTAACCCCACGTAGTCCAGCAAATCCGATTCCGACGGAACAGGGCGAGGAGAGGTCGCCTGCAAATGCGATAGATAAAACGCCTAAGTCGCCAGCAAATCCAGTCACTCCGAAATCGCCTGCCAATCCAGTCACACAGGTGAGAACACCGAAATCGCCAGTAAACCCAGGTGAGGAAGACAAAGCTCCAAAAACTCCATCAAATCCTATTGCTACCGGAGATGGTGCTAGCACAAAATCACCAGCAAATCCAAAAGCAACGCATAAAGCTACCCCGGCGAATCCGGTGACACCAAAATCACCTGCTAGTTCATCTGGCTCCAGGGACAAGACGCCGGCTAATCCGACGACCCCGCAACTGGCAATGGGAACTGAGTCAAGTCCGCTTGGTCGCTCCTATGTGAGAGGCACGGAGGAGGAACCGCCGGTCAATACGGATCCCCCGAAACTGGCAACCGCCAAAATTGGAAGCACCACCCCGGTGATTCCTCAATCTAGTCAACCACAAACGGGCAGCTCTGGAGAACCTAAGCCATGGCAAACCGATCGTGTAATCAAGAAAAACACCGGACAAGACAAACAGTATGGCAAAGTTCGCTATCTTGCTGATGGCAAGTTGATTACTGCCGAGGAATACAAAGCTCTGCTCCTTGCGACGGAAGCTTACGAAATGATGCGCCAGGAAAAATATAAGATGGCTGCCGACGTTCTCACTAAGGCGCTCGATATATTCCCCGAATTGCCTTCTGCGCACACGAATATTGGTCTTGCTCTGGCTCGCTTGGGCCGCACCGATGAGGCTATTGATCACCTGAAGACTGCAATCGCGCTCGATCCCTCGCGTTCGGCGCCTTGGGTGAATTTGGCGAGCAGTTTTCAGACATCTGGCCGATTGAAAGACTGCGTAGAGACCTATAGAGAATATCTGCGCCGATTCCCGTCCGACAATCTTGCTTCTAAGGCAACGGAGCTCGTGAAGCATCTGGAGGAAGAGGTGAACGAGCAACAGTCAGTCGAGAAGTCACTGGCTGTGGTGCACGAGAATACAAAGAACGATTACTTTGCCTACACTACATCTGGTGGCACGACAAAGTGGAACCCAAGCCATAGCCCAATCAAGGTTTACATCGGCAACGGTAATAAGGTGCCGGGATATAAGACCGAATACCAGGGCATAATGACCGATGCATTCAACAACTGGACGATCGCATCGCAGGACAAGGTAAAGTTCGATTTCGTCAGCAAGCCGGAAGGCGCGGACATCGAATGCATTTGGACTAACGATTATTCAAAAGTGAGTTCACCGGCTGAAGGTGGCGAGGCTCAAATCCAATCCAACAATAACGGTATCGAGCACGTGAAGATTGTGATTCTCACTGCCGATCCGACGCCAGACTCGCCGCTGAGCCAAAACCAAGTTAAAGCGGTCTGCCTGCACGAAATAGGACATGGACTCGGTTTGATTGGACACAGCCCTGATCCTTCCGACATCATGTTCTGTACCATGCCGGCGGTTGACTCGAAGATTACGATTTCACCGCGAGACATGGGAACTATTCGCAGGC
The DNA here is from genome assembly GCA_019747875.1 of Candidatus Obscuribacterales bacterium. Taxonomy (GTDB): domain Bacteria; phylum Cyanobacteriota; class Vampirovibrionia; order Obscuribacterales; family Obscuribacteraceae; genus JAIEPM01. The sequence continues at coordinate 50,485 of JAIEQI010000024.1, read as the reverse complement.
TTTACTCTCCTGATGTGCATATTGCAATGGGCAAGAAGCCTGGAGAAGGGCGCGCCAGCGATCCCGTTAATGAGGGGGCGCGACTTGTTGAATCGCACGCCTATTCGCAAGCAATTGAGAAATTGGAGGCCGTGCTGAAGTCGGATCCTTCCAATGAAAGCGCCAAGGAAACTTTGAGCAAGGCGTACAACGACTACGCACTGGACCTTGCTCAGAAGGGCAAAGAAAAGGATGCCGAATCCGTCCTGAAGAAAGCGATGGGACTTCAGAATGCAATAAAGAATGCGGCACTGCGAATTGTCACATTCAATAATTACGCATCAATACTGCGAAAAATGCGCCGCGATAAGGAAGCCGAACAATTGGAAGCGGAAGCCAAGAAATTGCCGCACTAAGCTATCGCCAGTGCCAAGTTCGATTGAAACGTATAGCTCTGCGAGATGACCTTGTGGATTATATGGAATTCGATGTGAAAAAAACTGGCTAAAATAGATGCAATTCGAGATATTACATTCGTCGGGATCGGAAATCTTCCCGCCTGCGCTTAGCCTAGCGCAAAGCAAACGGACACTGCGGACAATATGCGCGTGCAAATTTTGTTGGGTTGCCCTCTATGTCGTAGGCGAATTCCACCGACGTCTTGAGAGTTGTGCTGCAGCGCGGGCAGGCAATATTTGTATATCCATTCAATATCTCTTCCGCCATAGAGTCTGTGTCGACCTTCTGCGGACCTTCCTGCTTTTCGAAAACACCAGGATAATCCGCTGGCGAGTTTTCCACTTCTTTCAAGACCGCCGGCTCAACACCGAGGGCGCGAGCCAGAACCTGGCGGTCTGTCACTGACAACCACGTCTCTTCTCCCGATTCAATGCTCTCGATTCGTTTGATTGGAAAACGAGAACGCTTGGCAAGGTCAAGTACAGTCAGATTCCTTAGCTCTCGAAGCAACGCGACACGGCTCGACAAGCTATAAGTTGAATCCAGCCTCCGATAGTCCACCAAAAAAATCCTCACTAAATCTCTTCAAGTATAGCGAAGAGAGGGGATAATTCTAAAAGCAAGAGGAACTCGGCATGCTTGATTTTCAGAAACTAATCCCGCAGATTGCGCAGATTGGCGACGAAAGTGCGTTGGAAGAAAACCATGACAGCGAAATTCTACAGCTGGCGCAAAGCACGTTCGAGGATGCGCAGAACGATCCGAATCGAATAAGTGAACTAGTTCTTGAAAATGGTGGCAATGCATTTTGGCCGGTCGCTTCTCCCCTGGAACCGTTCGGCATAGCTGATTTTGTGGAGGAGTATTGCGATTCACATAGCGTGGTAGCCTGCGACGGGTCCCAGATTATGCCGACTCAGCATGAAGTGTTATCTTGCTATTTATTGAACATCGGTGCTGCCGTTCTTTTCTATGCAAGTTTAGAGGAGTACAACGGAGGTGTTCAGTCGGAAGCGCATCTCAACTCCTTTCCGCGTCTCTATCATCGCAGTGATGAACTCTATCCGCTCGTGAACCAGCGGCGTGTGCACGTCGACGAGGCACTCGTTTCTTTTGAACGCAGCATTCAAGAACTTCAGAAAGCCAGGGAATTGGCTGAACGACAACAAGCTCTTGGGCGCAAGGTTTTGACACTTGTTGATGGCTCGCTCATTCCGTGGAATGTTGATAAGAATGCAGATCGCGCGCAGAAAGAATTACTTGAACGGTTTGGGTTTGAATTGGATTCATTCAACGCGGCTCGCTTGCCGCTGGTTGGTTATGTCAGCCACTCGCGCAGTTCTGACATCGTCAATGTCTTGCGTTTGATGCGTTGTCCCTATCCCCAGATCAGATGCCAGGCTTATTGCGGTTCACTCAATGAAGAAGACTTTCCCTGCTCGCAAATCTGGCCGCTTGCTGATCGACATCTGCTTTCATCGAAATTGCCAGTAAATGCACGTTCGGGATTTTTTCTGTCGGGCGCGTCATGGTCTCAAATAATGCCTTATCGTAATCAGGTTTGTTTTTCCTATCTCAATACTGGCGGCGAATCCGCACGAATAGAGGTGCCTCGATGGCTGTATGAGGATCAGGACATGCTTGCGTTTTCACTCTCTGTGCTGCTGCTGCAGATCAGCAAAGGGCATGGCTACCCGATTGCCTTGTCTGAGGCTCACAACATGGCAATTGTGAGGCAGGCTGATCGGGCGCAATTCTTTGCGTTGATCCAGGAACAGTTGTTGCGTATGGGGCAGCAAAGAATCACGGTTAGCCCGAAAGAAAACCGAAAACGGCGCGGAATTCTATAAATAACCGTTTATGCCTTCGAGATCCAATTCATTATTTGGCATCTTGTATATGGACGATTAACTTTATTTTTGGCCTTCCCCCTATTTTCAGGAAGCCGCAAGTTACTTCCATATGAGGACGGGGGAAAGGAACAAATCATATGTTAAGTGACATTTTTGCCAATGTGAGAGCGCGCAGTAAGTCCGATTCCGGCTCGAAGGGAATTGTTCTCCAGGCTCATCCTCTCGATATGACAGCTCCCGGGCGTCGACCGAGCGTCGGACCGATGCCGGTAGCGAAACCTCAATCATTAAGCGAAGCCGCAGTCGAACCGTTGTTGCCGTCGTTGCCTATCGAAAGCAAGGAGCCTGCAAAAAGACCGTGCCTCGATAACCTTTTCGACGAAATAATTGAAGCCGAGCCCCGCTTCGCCGAACACATCGAAAATCTCTAGAGCTTTACCACAGCCAAGCCAAGAAAACGCGACTCGTCCTTTAGTAAGCCAACAATGTGATGCTATCATCAACATTCTTGATTTACTGGAGGGCGAGTTTCGATGTTTTTTCTGATTACGGGCAAGGATGGAAGCGACGAGAAAGCGTTTGAACGCCGTCAGGAAGCACGTCCGGCGCACCTTGACTGCTGCGAAAAGCTTAAAAAGCAAGGATTCATGCTTTTCGGCGCCGCACTCCTGGACGATCAAGGACGCATGACTGGGTCTGTAATTGTGGTTCAGGCAGAGAATAGAGAGGCTGTCGATCACTATTTGGCCACTGAGCCTTATGTTCTAGGCAAAGTGTGGCTTGATATTGAAGTTCAACAAATTGCAGTGGGCAATTTATTCCTTCCAGAGGCAATGCGCGTTTAGCGCCAAAGGTTTAAGCAACTGTATCAAGGAATGCCGAGCGTGCTCTAGCCAGTGCTGCTAATTCCCAGTGCAAAAATGCCTAATTGTGCACTCGTATTCCAGGTACCGGGTTCTTTGGAAATGCAATTCGCCAAAACTAAGGCTATACAGCTGATTTCAGCGCTGCGCCTGCTCGCCGAAGTCAGCTTGGGTCACTTATAACATCCAACCTTAAAATCTCTCAATTTCCCCCTAAATCAGCTTATTGGCATCGTCTGTTATAGTGTGAGGCGGTTTTGAATGGGTGGTCAAAATGGCTCTAGAACATACGAAGCACAAAGAAAAATCGGAAGCGACCGGAGCACATTCTGCGCACTCTGATAAGTTGCATTCAGAGCTTCATCAGGCTGAAAAGTCTCATCAGAAGCCTGTGCATAAGCCGGATGTGGCTTCGAAGGAAGAAGCTCTCTTCAAGAAGACAAATGCATTTGCCAAACCCGTCGAGTCCGAGGGCAAAACGAAAAACGCCAAAGATGAGCACGGCGCCAGCTCGAAAGAAAAAGCTGAGTCCGGAAAACATAGAAATGGAAAAGAAGAACCATCGGTTCTCGATCTCAGCGTGACCATCGAGCGCAAGAAACCGGTTCAAGGCTCAAAGGCTGGACAGCATAGAGATGCAGTTACGAACAGTGAATCCAAAACCAATGGGCAACAGTTAATTGATTCAGCTAAGCAATATTGGAACGAAGCTGCCAAAGATGGAGCTGCTAAAGGTGGTGTTGTAGGACACGTCGAAGCTGCCGCGGCCAGAGTGATGGGGAAGGGAGCGGAGGCTGCTAAAGTTGCCCACGATGCTTATACTTCCTTTGCTCCAGACGGTGCAATCTCACAAGCCCGCGAATACTGGCAAGATGTTGCTACCGATGGCGCCAAAGAAGGCGGTGCTTGGGGCACTACAAAACATGTTTCAGGCGCTGTTGCCGAAGGCTTGTTAGAGCTGAGCGGGCTGGGTAACGTTGAGAATGGTGCTACAAAGCTTGCTAAAGATCTCAAAGAAGGCGCCCCGGAAGAAGAGGTGAATAAAGACCTCAAGTCCCTTGGTATTGACACTGCTCTGGCTGCACTTACTTTCGTTCCAGCATTGAACGGCGTCAAAGCAATGGGCAAGGGCGAAGGACTATATCGCACCGCCGCAGCTGGATCTGAAATTTCAGGAATGGCTGTAACAGATGCCAAACTCGCTGGTACAGTTTCTCAAAAACTGACTGCTGCCATCTCGGAAACAATGCCAGCTGGTGAAAAACTCAGCAAAGCGAGCATTCAAAACTTCGTTGGGCGTATGGAACAAATCGGTTCCGAATATGGAATCAAACTCAAGCAAGGTGGTATCGTTGGTGAAAGCAACGGAACGATCGATGCGATTGAATACAGCACCAAAGCTGGTGGCAAGCATGAAGTAGTTCACGCGATGCAACAACTTCAATCAAGAGCGGTTGCTCTTGAAGGGCATGCTGCAAAGTTGGGTAAATCGGTTGATGAGCTTACCCAGGTCGATCGCGCTGATGCATTTAAGGCAGTCGTAAAACCCTTCGAAGACGTTGCATACAACCAGCATGAAATGTTTGCCGGTGCGGCACATTCATGGGGCAGAACAGCAACGAATTATGCAGACATCTTGAAGAGCAATGTCTCAAGTTTTGATAAAGCTCTAAGTAGTGGCACTGTCCCTGATGCCGGCGTCAAACTTAGTTCGAAATTGTATGGCGAGCTTCCAAACCTTCTGGGGCGCAGCCAACTTGCAATCGGTAAGAATCTCAGTTCGCCGGCTGCCCTCTTTTTGAACAACAACAGAGATTGGAAAGACTCCATCTAGTTCGAATCTAGTAGCGAACCCATGCAGGCTGAGGCATCCTTTTTTCATGAATGGGAGCCTCGATAGTTGTGTGCACTGCTTGCTCGACAGTCGGACAATTAGGTCCACTCCGCAACCTTTTGGACATGCTTTGTCCGAGCATCCAAATAAAGCAAAGTAACCACCTGCTTGCGTTTGAGGAAGTGGAGGCGGCTATCATGCTACGATCTTGTCTGCATGTATGGCATGTTGGCACTTGTAAGGAGCCCGAAATTGTCTACCCACTTAGAAAAAGCGCTTTCGAGCAGTCATCCTCTTAGCAGCATCGTGCAGAAAGTTTATGACGGCAAAAGGCTGTCTCGTGAAGATGCGATTAATCTCTACTATTCTGACGACCTATTAACAGTAGGCGCGCTTGCGGAGTATGCCCGAAAGAAGAAAGCGGGTCCGGATAAAGAACGCTATGTTTACTACAACCACAACATGCATCTGAATCCAACCAATTTTTGCGTTGAAACGTGCAAGTTCTGTTCCTATGCTAATCCTGGTGTCTCAGGTAATACCAGTTACACCTGGACCGTTGATCGAGTTCTGGAAGAAGCTGGGAAGGGCGTGAACCTCGGAATTCGAGAGATCCACATGGTTGGCGGATTGAATCCAGCTTGCGATATCAACTATTACGAAGAAGTGATGCAAGCACTGAAAAAGAACTTTCCGCATGTGCATTTGAAGGCAATGACTGCTGTTGAGATTGAGTACCTCGCTAATCTTGAAGGGATTAGCTATCGAGAGTGTCTTGAGAGACTAATCGCTGCTGGATTGGGCTCGATGCCCGGCGGTGGTGCGGAGATTTTTGACGATGCTGTGCGTGAACGGATGGCAGTGAAGAAGACGCCGGCACCAGTTTGGTTGGAAATTCATGGCGAAGCGCATAAGCTCGGAATAAAGAGCAATGCCACCATGCTCACAGGGATCACTGAGACTCCGGAAAACAAAGTTGATCACATGATTCTTCTGCGCGAGCAACAAGATCGCACAGGCGGCTTCCAGTGCTTTATTCCATTGAAGTGCTACTACGAAGGAACAACGATCAAGGACGAGGTGAAGGAGCCTACCAGTGAAGATCTCTTACGCGATGTCGCGATATCTCGCCTGGTGCTCGATAACTTCGACCACATAAAAGCCTATTGGATTCAGTTAGGTGAGCGCTTGGCGCAACTGGCGCTTTCATTCGGGGCTGATGATATGGACGGAACTATTCTCGAAGAAAAGATTACCCACGCAGCCGGTGCCAAAACGCCTTTGCAATTGGCTAAGGAGAAGTTGGAATTCTTCATCAGCTCTGCCGGATACATTCCTACCGAGCGGGATACCGTTTACAACATCATCAATGTGGGACAATCCGCTGAAAGGCTTGAGCAAAAGGTTCTAGAAGAGCGACTAAAAGAAGTACTTGCAGTGAGCTGCCGGTGAAGTTTCTACTAGCATGTATTCCGATCCTTCTGTGGATTTGCATACCAGCGGGTGCTTCTATTTATTTCGCGATTAAGGGCGACGGGCTGTTTTCGCTGTTAAGTCTCTGTTTTGGATTTGCGTTCACCACTCTTTTGTTCACTTTTTACTATTGGTTCTACGGCGCACGTGATGCGCTGATTCTTGATCCCAGCACGACGATGAACGAAAGTCGAATTCGTACTTCTCTGGGATTGATGTCTGGCATTCTCGTTCCTTTGCTGATCTTTGGTGGATTCAACGAAATAAGCATGCAGCTGCCTACCTTGTTCGAGAAGGACCTCAAAGGTAGCACCGAGTTGAAGAATGGCAACAAGATTGCCTGGAACAAGGAAATCGTTATCGTCGAGCATCCGGGAGTGGAGCATACGATATCGATTTGGCCGCGTGGCGAGGGGATCGATAGTGATTTTAAGGACGTTGAGATCTTTATCAAGGTATTGGATAAGAACAAGAAGGTTGTTTTAGATGGACACAATACATCTAAGGGTGCAAAAATCTTGCAATTCAAATTCCTTCCTGAAGAACAGGGCGAATATCTCTTTCTCGTGACCGCTGGGACACCGGATGTGCCAGGACTGCACATCTGGATAACAGATCCGAAAAAGAACAATGGCCGCCGTAATATCAGCTAGATTGAGCAGAACACAGACTGAATACGATTAGTAGATCTATGGCTCGGAGACTTGCAGAATTGAAAGGGCAGTTTTAAGTAGACCTGGGGTGCCGCCTTCGTAAATCAGATAACGTGATTCCCAGCTTGGATCGAATTTGTCTTTGTAGCGGCGCAAGCCCTTATAGGAGAAAAATCGATTCATGTGTTCGTAGATTTGGTGTACAGCCTTTTCATGCATGTTTGCCTCCGGTGTCTCGCCAACGCCTGATAGAGCTGCCAACCCGAGGTTGAACTTCTTGTATCCTGCCTCGTGTAGGGAGAGAAGTAGTTTCACAAACAGGTAATCCATAGTTCCATTCGGCACTTCATGTTGATGGCGCATCAAATCAATACTTGCCTCACCCGGCGCATATGAGCGAACCTGGTTCACAAATGCCACCATCGTTTTGTCTTTCGCAAAAACTGCATAGACGTTCTCATTTCTTAGCTCTTGCCGATCGAACATTCCTAGACTGAAACATCGCTCGCGGCGGCCAGGTAGGGAAAGCCAGGCGTTGGATACGGCTTCCAATTTATCCAATAGTTCTTCCGAATGTGGTGGCTTAAGCAATTCGAAGCTGAACCCATCTTTCTCGAATTTCTTTACCCGGTTCTTGAAGTCTTTTTTCTTGATAGTTTCTTTTGCGAACTTATCCAGGTTTACGACTGCATCTTCGCCGACTTTCAATACATCCAGCGAGCGCGCTTTGTACAGGTCTAGATGAATTTCGCCAGTTTGCATAAATGCCACCATCCAGCCATTCTCGTGACACCATGCGATGTAGGCTTTTAGAAATTCTGGCAACGACTCATCCTTCCCAACCACGTCGCCAAGCGCGACTGCGACGCCTAGTTCGGTTTTGTAAGCGACCAACGCGTCCTTGTTTCCCGAAAAAATGTAGCTCTTGTCCGAAAGAATTTTGTAGTGATCAAGTGCATCCCTACCGTATTTGTCGAGAATTTCCTCGCACAGTTTGCGCTCAGCTGGTTTTGTTCTGAGTTGGTATTCAATTGGTCTAAACAGACTGTAGAGAGCAAAAACACCGGCAATGCAGCCGGATAAGCGAAGGGAATCGAGAAACCACTCTCCCTGCCTTGTGTGTGCCTGGAGATCCGGATTTCCGATCAGGGAGAATTCTCTTAGCGTTCTGATCAAAGCATCTGCAACTTGAAAGTTGATGCCGAAGTCTCTGGGATCAAGCAGGAAGAATCCGACTGTGCCATAAATCAAGGCGCACAGGAGGGTAGCTACCACGAAGATAGCACCAGTCTTTATCTTGCGAATCTCGCTTCGAACAGAAAAATTCTTCCGATAAATCCACAAAAGGGCCGTGTTTAAAACGATCGGCAGCACTGCAAAGACCAGTGATTCTGTGGTGAAATCGCTGTCTGACGCGGATTCTATTCTCGCTCGGATGAGATGAACAATTAGCGACACGACCAAAATGAATTGCGCAATGATCCACGACATGCGTTTTCGCTGCACAAGGTTCATCGCCAGAAACAGCAACATGAAGCCGAAGAGAACGCCCAGAGATCGGCTCCAATGGTACACACCGTAAGGAACGACAATGTCAAAAATTCGCGGATGTTTGACAAGTCTCTGGCATAACGGTTCAATGATGCCGACTAATCCATTGAGGAAAGTAATGAGTGCCACAATAAGAACTGGGATCTGGTGCACAGAAAAGAGAGCTTGCCAGCGGCCAGCTGCAAGGCTTTCGTCGTATGTTCTTATGGTGCTTGCTTGAAAGTCGGAGTGAGTCGATTCAGATTCAATCGAGTCAAGATCATCTTCTGAATCTACGTCTTCAGTGTTTGCGTTTTCCAAGCTGTTGTTTCCGATTGGAAGCTAATGAGTATTTTGCGGCTATGCTGGTGTGCGCTTTAGGAAGCATTGGCGGATCGTATCTGTCAGTCGCAAGCGTAACTTGACATAGCGCTCTTCAATTTCAAGGCGGCGTTTTTGCAAGTTAAGCATTTGTTGGCGGCGGTGATCATCTAATGCCTCACCAAAGACTTGGTTCAGCGCAATCTCTTCGCTGTGTGTCCACCAGAGATCTTCGATGACGCTGCCAATCAAATCGTAATCAGCATCGTCAGGGAGTTTGCTCATCAGGCGGAATTCGTGACTCCACACATATTCAACTGTTTGCCGAACTTCGGAACGAATGTTTTGCGCACTTGTTGATACTGTGCTGGCTGCGAATTCGGGATCAAGGTTGCCGCAACGTTTGCGCAACAGGTTCAAAGTTTCTTCCAGTAAATATCGCTGGTAGGCGATTTGTGCAAGCAAGTAATCCGGCATATAAGCCGTGAATACCAGGTGTGCTACTTCAGCCTTTTGCGGCAAGTTAGAAACAGGTACATCGGTGGTGGCGGAAAGGCGCTCAATATCGTCGAGAACATTTATTCTTTCATCAACGAGTTCATCCAGTCCGTTGATGACGGAATCTTTCAAGTTAGGGATAGCTGGGTTGATCGAATCACGCTTTGCCATCAGTCCGATGAGAAGCGATTTCAGGAAAGTGACATTTGCACCAAGTTCTTCCAAGATCTTCATGCAGTTCTCTTCTTTTACTTCCAGCAAGGCAAGCAGAATGTGTTCCGGCTCTACATGCTTATGTCCGAAGAAGGAGCGTACTTCGCGGGCCCGCTTCAACATCAGTTTGGTCTGAAAGGCGAATTTGATCTCTTCGATGTCCATGTCGCAGACTTCAAACTGCGCTGGTGCGATATCTTTTTTCTTGCCGGCAAGAACGGTACGCTCAATTTCAGCAATGAGGCTGTCGGCATTAATGTTCATTTGCGTCAGCGCTTGAGATGCGATGCTTTCGTTTTCCATCACCAGGGCTGCCAATATGTGCTCACAGGCAACTTGCTCAGTCTTGAATCGTCGCGCAATTCCGTAAGCGTCGTAAAGAACGTCTGCTGCCGCATCTCCGAGTTTGTCCAACATCTTTCCGCTCCTGCCAAGAAAGGCATCTTTCTTATGAGAAAACGCTCATAAGGTGGCCCTAATATCCCCAGTGCATACTACTTTCTTGCTTGACTTTACGCAACCGCTATGGCTTATGCGTGATCTTTGATGAATCTGAAATTTAAGCGGTGCCACCTTACAAGTGCTAGCGTGTACAATCGTCAGGTATTACTGAAATTAATTGCTGGAGCCTGTTTTGAGAATCCTAATCAGCAACGACGATGGAATTTGGGCGCGTGGAATCAGGGTGCTTGCCGAGCGAATTGCTCGTGATGGCGAACACGAAGTTTATGTAGTTGCGCCTGATCGGGAGCGTAGTGCAACCGGACACGCTTTGACTCTCCACAAACCGCTTCGAGTCGAGCAAATCGAGATTGACGCCAAAGTGAAGGGCGCCTGGTGGACGACAGGCACACCGAGTGATTGCGTGAAGTTCGCAGTCGGTACTCTTATTAAAGAACCCGTAGATCTGGTGATTTCAGGAATTAATTCTGGTCCGAATTTGGGATCTGAGATTCTCTATTCCGGCACTGTATCTGCTGCCATGGAAGGAGTCTTTCTGGACATACCGAGTATTGCAGTCAGTATGGGAGGCGATAAGGGACCGCGCCACTACGACATGGCGGCCGAATTCATTGCTCGACTTGCACATATTTTGCCGCAGTCGAAGCTCGGAAGAATGTTTTTGAACATCAACGTGCCCAACGTAAAAGCGTGCGATGTTCAAGGTGTCCAAGTCACTAAACTTGGTGTTCGCGCTTACAACGATTATTTTGAAAAGCGCGTTGATCCACGTGGTAAGGTCTACTACTGGCTAGCCGGTGAAGCAATTGAAGAAGGCGAAGAGGAAGGCACTGACGCGTGGTGCATCGTCCACAAAATAATCTCAGTGACACCGATTACCTTCAATATGACTGACTTGAACATGAAATCTAAGCTCGAAGACTGGGGCGCGCTGCAAGAGCTGTCGAAAATCAAAGAGATGCAGAATCTGTGATGGGTCGATCGTAGTCGGTGAAATCATGAAAAGCCTTGCTCCAAAATCGAGCCTTGAAGATCTACATGTTGATAGATTGCTCCGTACTTTATTGAGCGATGATTGGATTTTCAAGACAGGTGTAGGCGGAATGCTGGTAGCTGGCAGCATCGTTGCTGGACTTTACAGCTATATGTGCATCCCTATTGTTGTCGCGCTGTGGGCCCTCATAATCGGATACAGCTTGCGCTGCATGCGCTACAAAATGATGAATCCGGATTGCAAGCTGCCTGACTGGGGCGATTGGGGCGACCTGTTTTTGTCAGGAATTACCTGGGTCGCTTTGCAGACCTTCCTTTGGGTTATGATTGCTGGTATTGCTTTCGGTATCATGATCCTGTGTTCTGCCTATGCCATTGGCACGAAGAACCCGGTCGAATCGAACATTGATGTAATCTTGGGCTGCCTACTGATTGGGTTCATCTATTTTATGTTCTCGGTTTTGTCCGCCTATCTCATGGTGAACTTCGCACAAGAAGAAAACACCGGTGCAGGAATGGCTTTTCGCAAGGTTGCCCGTCGAATTCTGGCTGAACCGCTGAAGTATCTTAGTGCCTACTTCTTGGCGGTAGGAATCCAATGGGCATCATTTATTGTGCCTTGCATAACCATTGTTGGAGTGTTTCTTTTGCCCTCCGCCTTTTTTATTGGGCAAGCAGCTAGTGCTGCAGTTCTGGGCCGCGCATGGGCTAGCACTGCAAGTACGGAAAACGAAGGCGACAAGAAGAAGTTGGACAAAGCTAGCTAAAAAAGCGTCGGTACTTTGCAAGCGAGGCACCGCTGCCACCGCTGGCCCCTCTGGCAACTGCGGGCGCCGAGGTCAAGCTCCGGCACAATGAAGGTCGTGATTTCTAGTTGAACAAATAGGCGCGACGTCTTTGTTCTTTTGTTTGCCCGTCGGCGATCCTCAAGTGTCTTTGTTTTGAGCACAAGGAGGGTGAATTTATAGGTGTAATTGTGGTGCTTGGCATGAGCGAGTTGGCAAGCCAGGCGATCATTTGGCTTATCCGCTTGTCATAAACGCTGGTCAGCCTTTCAGCTCGTTCGAACCCTTTGCTTGCTACTTCTTGGATAGTGCTTACGAAATCTGCCGGACCGGAGATGTTTGTACTGGTTTGGCGCGAACCTGATGAAAGGGAAACGCTGGAATCGCTTGTCTGAGCAGTGTCTGCGCCGAAGCTTTGCGGGCTGGTTGGCGATGAGGCAGGGTTTACGGTAGCTCCGACTACTTTACTTGGTACGGGAACTGCCATCGGCGTTGTCGGAGTGACGAGGATTGGACGCGAAACCGTGCTCTGCTCATCCTTTGACTCCCTCGGAAGCGCTAGCGCCACTTTCTTTTTATCAGCGCTTGGGCTCGCTTCTGTTTTTGCGGACAAGTCTTGTCCGGAGCTGAAAGCTAAAATCCCGATAATGAATGAAACCTGCAAATGTTTGTGCATAAAGCTCTTCCGGCGTTTTCCTGCTCTTCCGACCTGGCAAATTATCTCACATGGAGGGGGCTTTCAAGAGAAGTGGCAGATAATATCTTGATAACCCTATAAAACATTGATCAGAGCTCAATTCTGATCTAGTCAGCTAGCGAACTTATGGTAGGATAAAAAAATCCGGCAGGCTAGCAAAAGTCTACCGTTAAGCTCTATCTAATAAATGGAAGATTGTCACAGTAGACGCGAATCGATGGCCAGGAGCAGCCCCAGCAAGGGCTGCGGATCGTTATTGCGTTCTATTAGCATCTGTTCGTCGGCTGGAATGCCTTGGCAGCCGGCGTTTTTCTTTGGTATCCCAGGCGTCAACATCGGGGCCACCAGTCTGGGTGGTAGCACCGCAAATGACGCCGACCGCAGGCTAACAAGCCTTTTTGACCCTGAGCTAAGGAGCAATTCGCCCGCTGGCGTTTGCGATGTCTTATAGAGAACACAGCCACTAAAACTATATTGGAAATCATTCTCCTGTTCGTTCTTGTAGGCGTGAATGCGTTCTTCGTCGCCGCTGAAATGGCTCTAGTACGCGTTCGTCGAACCCGAATCGATCAACTTGTTGAACAAGGGAACCGCACAGCGAAGCTTATTCAGGATGAGCTGGAGGTGCCAAGTCGATATATCTCTGCCTGTCAGTTAGGCATCACATTCGCGACATTGGCTTTGGGTGCTACCGGTGAAGCTGCGTTTGCTGAGGATCTGACCGATATTATTACCGCTTCTAATCTTTTTCAGGGATATCAACTCCACGTTGCAAAAGCATTTTTCTATTTTGGAGCTTTTTCAATCACCGCTTTCGTTCAAACTGTTTTCGGAGAATTAATGCCGAAGCAGATAACGCTTTTGCATGCTGAACGTGTGATGTTTATGCTCGTTTGGCCCATGCGCGGTTGGTGCTGGCTGACATGGCCGTTTCTGAATATCTTGGAAGGGTTCAGCGCGATCGTAATGAAAGCGCTTCATCTTCCTGAACCGATGAAACATCATTCTGTCCATACTGGCGAAGAGCTGAAGATGCTTGTCACAGCATCCCAGGTAGAAGGTGTTTTGGAAGAAGAAGAAGAGGAAATGATTCACAGTGTCTTCGATTTTGCGGACACGGTGGCCAAGGAAGTGATGACACCACGTACAGATATGATCTGTCTCAATGGTGACAGTACTATTAAAGACTTCGTCGATATGGCTTTGCAGAATGGGTACTCCAGGTTGCCTGTATACGAGGAAGACATAGACGACATTTTCGGAGCTGTTCACATCCGTGACGGATTGCGCGCGATTATGGAAAATCGGGGGAACGAGTCTGTTCGTACGCTGGTTAAGAATGTTTTGGTCGTTCCCGAGAATAAGCCTGCCGGCGACTTGCTGACTGATTTCAAAAAGAACAAAACCCACATGGCTGTCGTTGTGGACGAGTATGGTGGTACCCTTGGTCTAATCACGATGGACGATCTTCTTGAAGAGCTCGTTGGTGATATGCCTGACGAGCACGACCATGCCGAAGAAGAAGTTGCAGTGCAAGCAGATGGTTCGATTCTCTTTGACGCCAAAATGTCTTTGTATGATTTTGCAGAAAAGCTTGGTATTGAAATTGATGATGAGGAATTCAACACTGTTGGTGGCCACGTGTTTGGAGAACTCGGAAGAAAACCGCAAGTTGGCGATGAGATTGAAACGGATGAATACACGCTACGAGTCGAAGGCGCCGATAAGCACCGAATTTTGAAACTGCGATTGATCCGGAAAGATCCAGAACATAAAGAGCATGCCGAAAATGAGAAGAACGGCAATGGCACTACACATGGTGGTACTGACAAAAATGGTGTCAGTAACAAGACTGTCGAAACGAGCAACTAATGAGTGCCACGGTTTATCCGGCTTGGTCGAAAATTGTGCAAGCGAAAGTTCTGTAGAGAAAAATGACTCAAGAGATAGTAAGCTCGAAGAATTTGCTTAAACTCGCTCGAGGCTTCCATACAAAGAAGAAGCTTGGACAGCACTTTATGGTGAATGCAGAAGTTCTGCAAGCAATCGCTGATAGCCTTCAATTAACAGCAGAGGATCATGTTCTTGAGATTGGACCCGGTATTGGATTCTTGACGCGATTTCTGGCTGCCAGTGGCGCAAAAATTACTGCTGTCGAACTTGATCGTGAGAGTATCAGCGAACTTAAGGCGTTGAATTTACCGAACTTGTCGATAAAACACGGCGACTTCTTGTCTTATGACATTGCTTCCGGCCGGTTTCGGGAGAAGGGCTCTCCGGGTTGGAGTGAGCCTGACGAAAAACAAAAGATCAAAGTCGCTGGAAATGTCCCATATCAAATAACAGGATTAATTCTGGGGCACTTATTAGGTGAGATTGGCGAACCTGCCACCAATCTTAAACAGATTGATCGAATTGTTTTGATGGTGCAAAAAGAAGTAGCTGAGCGAATGGTGGCCCAACCTGGCTCCAAGCAGTTCGCCCAGCTCTCGCTACTGATTCAATATCACTGCGTAGCTGAGCTTGTTCGCCAGGTGCCTGCCGAACTTTTTTATCCTCCACCTAAGGTTGATTCAGCAATCGTCTGTTTGATACCTCATCAAAACACGCCGGTCGATTGTGCGAATCTAAAACTATTGAGGCGGGTAATTAAGGCTGGCTTTGCTCAAAGACGTAAGATGCTTCGCAATGCGTTGACAGCTCTTGGCGCTCCGCAGTCGACCATTGATGAGGTCTTTAAGGACCTGAGAATTGATCCACAAGCCCGCGCGGAGACATTTTCATTGGTGCAATTTGCTATGCTAACTAATGCCCTGGATAAGAAGCTTTCAATCAAGAAGTAAGATCATGAACAGCGCATTGGTCAAATCGAAGACAGCTATTGTTAGGGCTCCGGCCAAAATCAATCTATGCTTCGATATCTTGGGACTTCGCCCGGATGGATTTCATGACATTGAAACCATTTTTCAAGCAATAAGCCTGGAAGATGAACTGAAAATCCATTTGCAGGAGGCGTCAACCAATGAGATTGAAATTAAAGTGGAAGAAGCTTTTATTCGGAAGTTGATTCCCCTGGACGGAACGAACCTCATTGCTCGCGCATTTCACTTGTTCTTGCGCCACATAGGGTCTAAATGTAAATACAAAGCAGTAGTCGAACTCGATAAACGGATTCCGATCGGTGCCGGTCTTGCTGGTGGTAGCACCGATGCCGCGGCTGTTTTGATTGCATTGAATGAAATGCTGGGGCAGAAACTGTCTCTCGAGGAATTACTTGAACTTGGTGCGCAATTGGGATCTGATGTGCCTTTTTGCATACTCGGTGGAACAGCTCTAGGACGAGGTCGTGGTGAGGTTCTAGAGCGCATAGATCGCAAGCTCGATCTTTCGTTGTGTATCGTTAAACCCTTGAAGCTCGCTGTTTCGACTCCCTGGGCGTTCAAGACTTATGATGAGTCTGTCGCAAACCAAGATGCAGCGCATAGACCCTACTTGAGTTTAGCAGCGGTTCGGCAAGGATTGGAAAATTCAGATCTTGAAATGACGTTATCGGGACTGGGCAATGTTTTTCAGCCCGTGATTTTCGGCGCCCATCCCGAGTTGAAGAAACTGCATGATGATCTTTTATCTCAGGGAGTTTTCGCCTGTCATATGACAGGTAGCGGTCCAACCCTCTTTGCGATCACCCCTGGGCGAGAAATGGGGCACCATATACGAAGGCACATGTTATTGGATGACGAAATCGGATTCTATTATGGTACCGAAGAAGTGATACGAGAAGCACATCCACCGATTGATTTTCGTTTGGCTGAAACGGTGTCTTATGGACCACGGCTGATATCGCTGGAAGAGCACTAAATGAAGATGTATAGAATGGTTGAAAGTGGACAAGATGGCAAAGAAAAATACAAACGATAAAGCTAGCAAAACTTCTCCTCCCTCCAAGCCAGCCAAGTCAAAGAAAGCTGTTTCGGCTAAACCAACGGTGGTGAAGCCGGCGATAGAAAAGCCAGGATCTGTGATGCAAGCAGTATCAAAACGATCGGCTCCTAAGGTGACAAGCACACTGAAAACAAAGGAAGAGCGAAAGTCGGAGCTCGACGAAAAGCCCAGTCGCGCTAAGAGTGCTAATCCAACCACCAAAACAGTAAAGAAAATCTCCGCAAAGAGCGGAAAATCGGTTGATAAAAATGGTGCCGAAGAGAAGCTCCATAAGTCTGTTAAATTGGTTAGCAAAGCCACAGCCGGAGAGATGATGAGGCTGTTGTGCAAACGATATCCTGATGCCGAGTGTGAGTTGACCTACAAGAATGATTTTGAATTATTGATTTCAGTAATTCTTTCGGCACAAACGACGGATGTCCAGGTCAACAAAGTTACACCTAAACTCTTCGAAAAATTTCCAACGGCAAGGTCCCTGGCTGAAGCTGATATAGAGGAAGTGAAGGAAATCATCAAGCCGACCGGTTACTACAACAACAAAGCAAAAACGATTCAGGCTTGCGCACAGTCTCTTGTGAATAATTTTGGTTCGAAAGTGCCGAATAATTTGGAGGAGTTGGTCACCTTGCCTGGTGTTGGTCGCAAAACCGCCAATGTCGTTCTCGGCGTGATTCATAAGATCCCAGGATGGGCAGTCGATACACACGTGCAACGCCTGTCGAAGCGATTGGGTCTAACAAACAATGAGGATCCACTCAAGATTGAGGTGGACCTTCAAAAATTGTATCCTGATCAAGACTGGTCGCTTTATGGTATCACCTTGATTTTTCACGGTCGCAGGCTGTGTTATGCGCGAAATCCTGATTGCGCGGATTGCCCGATCAATCACTTGTGCCCGAGCTCACTTGTCTAGTTCTAGTTCTGCCGCTCGACTTGCACCTCTGTCACTTGTGCGGTTGACTGCTTGCCGTGGCGTCTCTGTCACTTGTGCGGTTGACTGCTTGCCGTGGCGTCTCTGTCACTTGTGCGGTTGACTGCTTGCCGTGGCGTCTCTGTCACTTGTGCGGTTGACCGCTGACGTGGCGTCTCTGTCACTTGTCTCGTTGAACTGAATCGTCGTTCATCGAACTAACGATGCATTTGGGAAGTTGCTTCCTACGAACAGGCGTTATTTTTCCTAATCTTTTTGGAGGCGGCCAGGTCTCAAAAACTGATTGTATATGCGGTGCAAGGGGGTGTCGATTACGCGCTCGCGTTCTACCCATCCCTGCGAACCCTTGTACTCACCATTGAGGATTTTGACTTTTACCAGTCCATGTGGAATTGCATATAGAACCACTTTGTCATTTCCTAGAACCCTAACTTTTGTGTGATCCGGCAGGCTGACTATTCGTCCATCATTTAGACAACGCTGTAGTTCTGTCTTTGCGGGAGTTCGAAGGTATTCGTTGCCGATGGTGGCATCTATTGGTATTGCCGCCAGGTGTTTGGTGGCACCGACATAGACTCCTGATTTGTAGGGTGATGCTAATTCGCAATCTTTGCCTACTATTGCCTGATTGCCGTTATTAATGGATGCCAAAATACCAGTTGAATGCAAGTAATAAGCCACTGCCACTAGTGTTAGAAAGAACAATACTCTGCCCATTGCGCCCCCTCGGGCGGCGGGTGACTGGGTCTGGATCTGCCTTCAGCGACCGCGCCGCTTCTGTTATTCAAATAAGCGTTGTGTATACGCTAATTACAGAATAGCACTTGACGTCAGGGTTGGCAAGATGCCTGGCGCGCGAACGCCCCTCAACTCAGCATTGGGTTGAGGTGAAAGATTTTGGACACTGACAACATCGAGCGCATTTCCGGAAAACCCTGCTACCAGGAGATTTCCTAATAAAATCATGTTTCTTGACATGAGAAACTTCTTGGACCTCAACCTGGGCTGTTTTGAGGGCTGGCCGTGGCCGGTAAAGAAGCCGGTCAAGACATCCAATATACGGCAATTCCGGGAAGATCTAGAGAGAAAAATCCATAAAGGTAAGAAGGGAGCGCTAATCCAGTCGTAGTTTTTTTTCCTTCCATAGATTCTAGAATCCTCATTGCAGCGCAGATCTCCACTAAGCCACGCCTCGTCGAATAACGAGTACGAATATGGATATGTGATGACAGCATCTATTTTGGTCGAACTGCGAATTCTTGGGCGGGAAGGTAGGTATCGTCCTGGTTACGCTAGTTCTTGCGGCGCACCGATCCAAAAGTTACTCTATTGGTAGCACCTTTTGGTCCGAATAATGGCAAAAGCATCGAATGATCGTAACTCAAATGCCTTAAAAGCCAAAGAATGCTTGCTGGAGTATGGACTATTGCTATTGCAGGACCAGCGATTTCCCAGCCTTGTCGGCATAGTCGTTGGCGAGCCTGTTTCTGGTTCCTGGTGGGGGCACCCGAAGGGATCCGAGATATTTAAGATAGCGTCGGAGTGGGACGACGACGCCGACATCGTTACTTGCAAGCTTGTTTCTGGTAAGGTCACCTTTGTTCATCGAAAACTCTGGGCGCACCTTGTGGCAATCGGTAAGTCCGAAGAAGCCTGGCAAACGGATTCTCTTTCTGAAGAAGCAAACTCGATGTTCGCTTATCTCAAAGAGCACAAGTCCGCTGAGACAAATGCGTTACCGCAAAGTCTTTTGCAAAGTTTGCTCAAGCCTGGCAAAGCTTGTGATGAGCTGGAGAAACGACTATTGGTGTGCGCTCAGGAGTTTCACACTGAAAGTGGTGCGCACGCTAAGCGGGTAATGACCTGGACTGCTTTTGAAAAGTCAAAACAGATTGACTCGAAAGTCAATCTGTCTGATGCGAAACGAGATTTCGAGAAGCTGCTTGCTGATATAAATAAAAGTGCAGGCTCGAAGGCTAAATTACCCTGGAAATGAGCTAGTTAGTGCTCACATTTCGACGATAGTAGCGTCCCCCGTAATTGGGTGTCTGGAATGTCGGTGGTTGTCCGCTGCTAAATTGGTCGGGGATGATTTGTCCACCGCCACCGAAGCCGCCAGCGCTTCCGCCCCAGCCTCCACCGCCGCCACCACCCATGCCGCCACCGAAACCACCTGGCCAAATGAAGCCCTGGTTGTTATATGCGCCCCCGGAGAGGACCATTTGCTGTTGTGTGTTATTGAATGCGTCTTGTGAAACTTTCCACGTATCTGTCTGGTTCGCTTGCTGATTTGTCAGATAACGGTGTGCTTCTTGCATGTTGCTGTAGTCTGACTCGCGACGCTGTCTTGACGACAGGTTGTCTAGCGACGAACTAAAACTATCTGAATCCGCTTGGAATGATGCATCAGCACTGTCGTCGATAAAATCGTCTGCCATCGCTGCAGGCACTGCAAGCGAAATCAAGCTGAACCCGAGTACCAACAATCTTTTCCTGTTCATTTTTTGTTCCCTTAAACCGAACCTCTACCATCTTATGCCACACGGGTGAGGATGCTGTGAACCCTAAAAGGATTAATTGTCACCTTGCTATAAGAAAGTAATTAATCTATCTTTGTTGTTGGATGATAGAGACTGTGCTTCCAGTCTCAGCCGGCAATGATAGCGCAACTGCGCCTGGAAAGAGAAAAACTTGTTTGGATTCTTTTCTTCCAAGCCCTTGCCAGTAGGGCAAAACGAAAAATTTGTGATGAGCGAGAACCCAGCTTTAGTAAGCGAAGAGAAAGACGAGACAAGTCCGCTTGCCGGTTTGTCTTTTCGTTTTCCGCTAAGGCGATATCAGCAAGAAATTCTCGAATTGATAAAGCTCAAAATGGCAAGGGGAGAGCGTGAACTGCATATCGTTGCGCCCCCTGGAGCCGGTAAAACTATTATCGGACTTCAGCTGGCGGCTGAACTACAGCAAAATACCTTGATTATTTCTCCAACTACGACCATCCAGGCGCAGTGGGGGGAAAAGTTGAATCTTTTTCTGCCTGTAGGTGAAGAAGATTTTGGGGTACGGCATCTTCTCGGAACGCACGAAGACAAACCTCTCAAGCCAATAACTCTTCTTACTTACCAGGTCCTTTCCACCCCTGGAAGAGAGCAGGAATACTTGGAAAAGCTGGCTCATAAAGGATGGGTTGAAGAGCTTATTGAAAAAGGTCTCTCTCATGGCGATGCTGAGCTAAGAATATTGGAGTTGCTGCAAAACAATAGCAAAGCATATGACAAAGAAATGTCGCGACATCTTACGAGATTGCGCCGCAAGCTGACAGATGTATTGGATATCTCCGAAGTAATTCACCCAAATGCGCTGGCTTTGATCCAATCATTGCGCCGGCAGAAGTTTAAGACGGTAATTTTCGATGAGTGCCACCACTTGACGGATTACTGGGCCGCGATCATGACCCATCTGATAAAGCGTCTCGACAATCCACTGGTGATTGGGTTGACAGGAACGCCTCCTGAAGGCAAATCTCAGAGTCAGGAGAACCGATATTTATCAATTGTCGGTGAAATTGATTATCAAGTACCGACACCAGCTCTGGTGCGCGAAGGTGGGTTGGCACCATTTCAGGATCTGGTCTATTTTGTTTCGCCTACTTTTGCTGAGGAAAAATTTCTCGAAGATCAACACGAAGAATTTCATACCCTTTTAGAAGAGCTTTCGCTGCCGGAAGGAGCGCTTCTAACCAAGTGGGTAGAGCAAAGAATCAATGATGAAGCGGCAGGCAGTTGGAAAGAGTTTGCCAACAAGCAGCGAGATCTTGCCAGTGCCTTCATTCGATATGCCTGGAAGCATCGCCTCGCTTTGCCGTTGGACCAAGAACTTTCGACACACCTCATGCAGTCGCCGTTGCTCGATGATTGGATGAATATCCTGGAAGACTTTGCACTCAACTGCCTCAAAGTCAGTGCATCCACAGAGGACCATCATCTTTATGAAAAAATCCGCGGAGCAATTGCGAAGCTGGGCTATGGACTGACGGAAAAAGGGATTCGCAAGCAGGCGTCTCCAGTGGATCGGGTTCTAGCATTCAGCAAAAGTAAATCGCGGGCGGTTGCTGAAATATTATCAGTTGAGCATCGCAATTTAGCAGAGCGCTTGCGTTGTGCCGTGGTTACGGACTTTGAACGAATGTCAGCTACGGCAGCAAAGCAAACGAAGGGTGTTTTGACCGAAGAATCTGGCGGCGCAATTGCTGTGCTTCGTGAACTTCTCAAAGCCGAGGTAAGCGCTGAGATCAATCCTTGCCTCGTCACTGGTTCACTGATTCTGATCGATAAGCGGATACAGGAGCAGTTTTGCGCAGCAATGCAAGAACAACTTTGCGCTGAGGGCTTCCGCATTGAACTCTCCCTCGAAGAACATTATGGCGAAGCTTTTGTCGGCTTGAAGGGTTCCTCTTCTGAGTGGGAAGCACGTCTATATGTGCGGCTTGCTACCAAGATTCTTGAACGTGGTATTACTAAAACACTGATTGGTACTCGTGGTATTTTTGGCGAGGGTTGGGATTGCCAATCACTGAATACATTGATTGACTTGACGACGACAACTACGCCAGTTTCTGTGAAACAGCTGCGTGGAAGATCCATTCGCATAAACACAACGGATCCGTTGGGCGGCAGAAAAGTAGCTAACAACTGGGACGTGGTATGTATCGCGCCCTACCTCGAAAAAGGTCTGAACGACTACCAGCGCTTTGCTCGCAAACACGAAGGATATTTTGGTATCTGTGATGATGGTCAAGTCGAATGTGGTGTCGGGCACGTTCATCCATCTTTCTCTGAATTGAGCCCAGCCGAAATCTTTGCAAACTTGGAAGATTTCAATCAAGAGATGAGACTGCGCGCGCTTGTGAGAGATGGAATTTATGACCTGTGGAAAGTCGGCGAACCTTATCAGAACAAAACTCTCGGATGCGTGGAAATAACAAAAATGCGGAAGTTGGCGCTCACTCCGCCCAATATTCGCCAGGATCTCGATTATCCTGTTCATAGCAAAATGCTTCGAGATAATCTCACGGGCGTAATTCTCGAATGCGGTGGACTTGGAGCGTTGATATCCCTTGTAACCGCGTTTTTCGTAAGCAATCTGGCTCTTCCTGGAGCTGTTGCAATTTTGCCTTTCCTTGGTGGACTTGCGTTAGCGCACAGGCGTTATTCTGAACTCTATTCAAAATTGAAGAAAGAGATTTGTCGTCCGAATACGCAAGAGTCTTCGCTATTTGATATGGCAAGGGCAATTTTGAGCGGATTGCAGCATGCTAAATTGCTTCCCAGTCATCTAACCAAAGATTCAATCAAGCTGAGCATCAGATCTGATGGAAGCTACCGTTTGTTTCTCGACAATGTTGATTCTCAACAATCACAGTACTTCGTCAAGTGCGTAAAAGAATTGCTTGCACCAGTACGCAATCAGCCCTACTTGATCCCGAAATACGAGTATGTCTTTCCTGAGCCGCGCAATAAAGGTGCGGAAAAAAACTCGAAGCGCAAGCTGCTGAAAGTTGCGCAAACCAATATTGATGGGTTGGCTCCGGAATCGGAATCCGTTGTTTCAGCCGATGCAACTAGTATCAGTGCTGAAGCAAGTTCTTCTGAATTCAATGCAGATCCGAAAGCTACTGATAGAATCCCTGATCCTACAGTTCCTATGATCAATGCCGATCCCGGTCTTGCTAGCGCGAACCCTCAAGCGCCCACTATCACCGCCAATGATACTAGCGGCGTAGCTTCCGCTTCAGAAAGTGCTCCGGATGAAGAGACAATGGGCTTCCCATTGTCTCGGAAGGCAAAACTGCTACCTAAGACATTCAAGAGTTCAACGAATGTGTCGGCGATCGACTTGTTCGCTAAGTCTTTTGGCAAAGATCGTTTTGTCACAGCTGAAGCGGAAGAAAGCGAAGACCGTTTCTTCAAAGCTTATTTGAAAGGGCGCGCCGAACCACGCATTGCTGCATATTATCCAGTTCCTAGCTTGTTGGCTCGTTCAGAAAAAGGAAGAGCAGCATTTGAGTCCGCCTGGAATAAGTATGTAAGTCCCGGCTTTATCGTGGCGACAGAAGACAATCCCGAACTACTGAATCGCTATTTTGGAATGGGTGCTAGTCTGGCGCAGCGACTTCTCTGGGAGTAATTGCTCAGACATTTTTCATGTCGTCTCTGAGCAAAAGATCTTGCAGGATTTCAAATGCTTTGTCGTCAAAAACGTTGTCATTGAGCGCCCGCTCAAGAAAAGTGCGTTCTTCGGCTGAGACTCGACCGTCGGCTAGAATCAATTCCTTTATTGCTTTCGCCACAAAGCGCGAAATCTTAGAATCATCCTTGAGGATCTCTTTTAGGGCCTCTTCAAGGCTTTTCAGTGATGCCACGGCAGATCTCCTTGAAATCAATGGACCCGGTCTTGTATGATCTCACCGCTTCACAAGAACTGTCAATTTTGTTGTTGCTAGAAGCTTCGTTGATTCAGCGGTAAAATAGCCGGTTGAGCGACCCTTTGCCATTTCAGAGAGATGTCGCGTTCCGTGAACAAAAGAGGAAGCAAATGTCAGAAGACGTTGCAGAGCAGATCTCAGTAACAGAATTGAAGAAGGCTATGGACGAGGGAAAAGAATTCGTCTTAGTAGATGTGCGTGAACCGCATGAATTGAAGATTTGCTGTCTGAAATACAACCTGCATATTCCGCTAGGTGATTTGCGATTTCGGCTTGATGAGCTGGAGCCTTTCAAAGAGAAGGATATCGTTGTTTACTGTAGGTCGGGGCGTCGCAGCAACATGGCTACTATGTTTCTGGCGGAACTTGGATTTGCAACGGTGCGTAATTTGAAAGGTGGCGTGCTGGCTTGGTCGGATGAGATCGATTCATCGTTCACTAAATACTAAATTCGACACCGCTTGTTGCGCGCGCTCTGTTCGAAAGCGCTCAGTGATGGCAACCCGGCGTCTGGTGGAATCTTCAGACCACTCGTGGGCGAAAGCGTGCTAGCCACTTTGAAAAACTGGCCCAGAAATCTACATCAGAAGCTTATCTGCGGTGCCCGGCTATCAATGCTTCTGTAAGTTTTCTTCTGTCTTGAGTTGTTAGCTCAGGTCCCAATCCCCGTTGGTATAGATTATCCTTCTCCTGCAAGGCACGATATTGTTCGTCCTTTGGATTCGGAAAGGCTCTGAAACTACCCAACCTGGCCTCTTCCTGAGGCGTTAGTTTGGGACCGATGCCATAATCAGATCGGAGTTCACGCTCATGCAGAATCCGTCCCGTGGCATTGTTTGGAAAAGCCTTGGCGGCATAGAGATGTGCTTTCTCTTCTTTTGTTAGTTTTTGACCAAGGTTCTGATCGGCTAGCAATTCCTTCTCGTGAAGGTCCCGGACCCGCTTGTCAGCGTCATTTGGAAAAGCAATTTTCGCGTTCAGCTTGGCTTGGTCTTGCCTCGATAACGGTTCGCCTAAGCCTTTCAAAGCCAATAGATTCTTTTCATGGAGCTCGCGGTAGTCCTTATCTCCCTCCTTTGGGTAGTCTTTGTAAGCCTTTAGTTTAATGTCTTCTTGTTTAGTGAGTTCCTTTCCTTGCCCTAGCTCGGCCGCACGTTCTTTGTCTCGTAGCTTGCTGATTTCAGGAGGGACTGATTCAGGCTCTGAGTTTCTATTTGCGGCGTTGTCCGAGAGTCTAGTGGCAGTTCTCTCGGGGCTATTGTCGCCACCAAAAGGGTTCTGAGGAATGTTTTCCTGCCTTTCGGTCGTTTCTGCTTTCTCTGCTCGCATAATTCAGATCCTCCAATCGAGTCTTATATTGACAGAAATGCGACTTTTCAAACCAGGAGCGGTGAAAAGCGGCACGGAGTCAGCGTTTTGAGAATCAGCATCAGCGTTGATCGACAGCAGGAGTTGCCGGGACCAGTATTTAGTCGGGCTTTTACGCTTAGCTAGCTATGTCGGCGACCAAACGGACCGTGAATAGTTGGCGCCATTGACTGCCAAAGACTAACGGATAAGTATGGAAAATTGGTTTCTATCGAGGCTGCTCTTTTGCAAACATCACCGCATTTCCACCTCGTTTCATCATCCACAAAAGCGCATCAACAGCGTTGCCAAAGAGTATTTCCACTTCATTGCCGTGATCTGGGAAAGTCGCCACTGCGACACTGGCTGTGATCGATAAATTGTCCCAGGGCTGAGGTAATTGATGCGATTCCATTCTCGTTCGGATGCGTTCGGCGGCTATTTCTGCACCGTTCCCACCTGTTTCCGGCAAAATTACGGCGAAGGTATCTTCTCTGCAACGTCCAGCGATATCAACGTCTCGGATTGATTCAAGTAGTAATCTTGCGCCGGCATTCACCATTGCATCGCCGGCATGGGGACCAACTTTCAGGGAAACCTTTCCGTGTTGATCGATCGCCACTAAGATAATGGATAGATCTCGTTTATATCTTTTTGCGCGGCGCAACTCGTAGTTCAATCGTTTGTAGAAGGTCTTAAAATCACAGGTTCTTGAAGTCAAATCCATCAATGCGCGAAGTTCTATTTCGTCATCACTGAGGTCACGTCCTTCGACCTCTCGGTCTGCAAGAAGTTTCGACTCTTCCTTGGGTAGCTCGAACTGTGGCAGCTCACCGGCATTCCAGGCGAAACTCTGCTTCCTCATTCTCAGCTCCGCTAATCTGCGCTGAAAGAGAATCTCTTTCTCCGATTTTCTGCCCTCGTTTGTCATATCTCGCCGCGATCAATATCCGTTGTTCGTCGTTTTATTATGCCACAAGGCAAGGGCTCATTATTTTGGGCCTGACAGTTTGTTGGTACAAAACCACTGTGCCACCATATGTAGTGAGAATCTCTTGGAAAACAAAAAACGGCAGTCGAACACGACCGCCGTAATGCTTGTAAGTTATCGGATCCTTTGCCTGACTACATTGGCATCGCTTCAGCGCCACCGAGAATCAAAACTTTCTCGTTGTGACGGAGCGGATTGGAACCGATCGGATTGTCTTGCTTGTTTGTTGGAATTCTCTTCTTCAAATCAAGCTGTTTAACTTGCTGTTTAATCAAAGCCTCAATTGCTTTTTGAACAGCTGTGTCGTTGACAATTACGGGGCTCGTTTGGGCGCCCATAACTGCAACCGCTTGCGGGGCTGCCTGTTCGTCAGCAAAACAAATGCCGGAAGAGGTGCCTGCAAGGACCAAAGTTGTCAACAAAATCGTGCTTATTTTCATCATGCACGTAGTATAGGGCCGAAAATTGCGCTTGCAAAGCGTATTTCTAATCCTTTAATAACTTTATGAGCGTAAGAATACGAAGGACTGACGCCTATTCTTGGTTCTGATCTTCGAAAGGATTGCAAAATCGGATTCTCTGGCTGTTGTCTTGTAAAGAGTCGAACGTCCGAATAAGAGGGACCTAATTTTAAATGGGCTAACAAAGTAGATAGCCCCAGGATATTTGATCGGATATTTCTCGAATCGCTCACATCCGTGCACCGCTGCGATTCATGGGGGCGGCAGTATCGATCGTGCATTCTCTACACCGAACTTACATTCATCATTTGCGAGAGCAATTTGCAAAATGCTTTCTGATTCTAAGCTCGATGGAGCGAACAGAAAGTAGGTAAAAAATCGATCTAGCTGAGCTGTAGAGATGCAGAGGACAGCTAGATCGATTGGGTTGCAAATTAGAGCGCTGGGAAACTTTTGCTTGGGCTTATCTTTGCCAACAAAACAAACGCCTATCTAGTTTGTTGGTCGTGCTTTTGATTGTAAATTGATTGGCTCATTTGATCTTGATTGTGTTCAATGCGCATTCTTTCTGTTGCAGTGAGCCCATCTCCACTGGCTCTCATCCGACGCTCTTGTCGTCGTAGTTGAGCTTGTTGGCGAGCCAATCTGGCGGTCTCTCTGCCTGTCAGGGAGCCGTTGTTTACGCCCTGGTTTATTCGTTTACCCTGGCGGTTTTGGCGGCAATTCACTCTTCCTTTATTACAGTCGGCCTGTGCGTCTGCTACTGCTAGAAATGAGGCACAGAGCACAGCCAAAGTGATTCCCTTTACGATCTGCATATTCATTTTCAATCTCCAACTTGAGGTCTTCTCCCTTTAAACGTCACGAGAATGGAAAAAGTTCAAATGCGCAGATAAACAAATGCTAATCCGATTGCCAAGATATCGGTTATGGAACCGCATATTTCATGATCGCCAAGATATTGGCGTAACTCGATTCTTTCAATTCAAAAAAAACATAGCCACCGTCTTTGGTGCGCATGGTGCGCATAGCCCTTTTACGCAACGCCATTACCGGCTCACACTTAATACGATTACAAGCAATAAAGACGCGAAGCCAGGCTATGCCAACCAGAAAAAAAACAGGGCATTGCGGCGAGATTTGTACGCCAATATTTGAACGCTTTGTTAGGCGCTGAAACACTGGAAACATAGTTGTTGGATTGTATAAATCCTACGCCAGAGCCGCAGCTAATGGTCCTGGTGCGCGTACTTTTGCTTTGTCTGCTTCTTCCATGTCTTCAAGTTCGATTGCCCAAACATAGAGGCATGTGTAGAACGCAGAGCGAATGTAGATCGATAGTGCTGTTGTGAAGATCAATGTTGCGCCCCAGATGGCTACACCGATCACGATTGGCGCGTTGATGTAGGGGTGACCTGCAAGTGTGAAAGCCGCACCGAGAGCTGCACCACCAAGAGCCCAGATGCCCCAGGTTGTGACTCTGCAGATGAGGTCCACGCCGACTTCGCCAACACCGATGGTGAGCAGGCTGCCTTGAGCAATCTTGTCTGCGCGCTTAAGTCCGCCCCAGAAGGAGCATCCTTCAATAACGATCGCCGGAAGAA
The DNA here is from genome assembly GCA_019747875.1 of Candidatus Obscuribacterales bacterium. Taxonomy (GTDB): domain Bacteria; phylum Cyanobacteriota; class Vampirovibrionia; order Obscuribacterales; family Obscuribacteraceae; genus JAIEPM01. The sequence goes on along the minus strand of JAIEQI010000024.1, from coordinate 22,115 downwards.
TTAAGTGTCCAGCAAGGGTCCAGAATACTTCAACGATACCGGCAAGGAAGTTGAATCCCATACCGAGAGCGCCGGCGTGATTCTTATTGCGCAGGAAGCTGGCAATTTTCTTGCAAACGAGAGTTGCCAGTCCCAAGCAAACGATTGCTGGTAGGCTCTGGAAAACGGCTGCACAGGCTTCGGAGAACTTGCCGGAACCTTTACCTTCAGTCAGGTGGCTGTAAACCATTGCAGTGGTTACGCCTTCGAGGAATCGATTGGTCAACCACCACATCATCATTAAAGAGCTGACGATGATGACGTTATCCGTGGTGAAAAAGCCCTGGATATGTTCGAAGCTAAAGGCTTGAAGCCCACTCATGTCGGATGAGCCGTTGATTTGATTTGACTGTAGCAATCCACCCGGACCTGCCGGTATTCCAAGCATTCCGTGCGATGGAGCTCCAGCTGCTCCGCCAGCCTTGGCGGCTGCGATGGTAGCTTCCATTCCGTGAGGAGTCATAGCCTTGCCGATGCCGCCGGCCTGGTGTCCCATCTGCTTCACTCCGTCCAGGAAGAAGATGCAGCCGAATAGCATATTTGTGAAAACGGTCAGAATGGAGGGAATCAGGAGGCGTTTGTCCTGCCAGCCCATTTTGACGCTGGCCCAGATCATCCGGAAGCCTCTGGAGAATGACTCAAACATGGTAAAGACCCTCAAGGGTTGGGCAATTGTGGATACGCACGGTCGGATTCATGGATAGTAAGAAACGGAAGGATCCTGGATATAAAAGGATAGATCAGCCCAACGTGTGTGCCTACATTCTAATGAGTTGCCAAGCGAATGTAAAGCGTTTTTAAACTATTGTCTTGACTTTTCGATTTCCAGGTCCTCGCGCTCGTAAAGGCTGTCGAGAGTGGATTGATACTTCTCAGTAACGAACTTCCGCCGCAATTTTAGGGTGGGAGTCAGTTCATTAGCCTCGATAGTGAAGTCGTTTTCTAAAACGATGAACTTCTTGATCTGCTCAAAGCTGGCCAGCTTTGCGTTTGCGTCATTTATTAAAATCTGGACCTGAGCGATAACTTGGGGATGCTTTGCCAGCTCTTCTGTGCTCCCGGCGATGCCGTGACTGTTGGCAAATGTCTTGAGTTCGTCAGGCGTCAAGGTAATGAGTGCGGAGATGAATTTGCGGCGGTCGCCATAAACGAGAACACGGCTAATGATTCCCTGACCGGACAGCATGTTCTCCAAAACTTGCGGTGCAACGTGTTTTCCATTTGCCGTAATGATGATGTCTTTCTTTCGATCTTTGATCGTCAAATAGCCATCCGAATCAATTTCACCAATGTCACCGGTCAAGAACCAGCCATCGGCAAAGGCTGCGCGGGTCGCTTCTTCGTTTTTGTAATAGCCAGAAAAAATATTTGGACCGCGCACCATAATCTCGCCATCGGAAGCGATCTTGACTTCTTGTCCTGGAAGTGGCTTTCCAACTGTGCCTCTGCGATTGTTTGTCGGCTTATTGCAGGAAACCGGTGCGCAGGTTTCGGTTAAACCATAACCTTCCAGGATAGGCAAACCAATCGATTCGAAAAAGAGATGAACTTCGGGGGAAAGCGGTGCTGCGCCTGAGACTAGAAAGCGAAGTCTGCCTCCGAAACGCGATCGAATTTTGCGAAAAACAAAACGATCCGCTATGCGCAGTTCGGTACGATACAGTTTCTGAGCCAGATCTTCCGATCCGTTTCCGTTGCTGTGCTCTTCCTTTGCTTTCAATGCGCGCCGTGCTATCGAAAGCGCCCATCGAGCAAAATACTGTTGAGGAGTAGGAAGTTGACGGATTTGAGCTTGTATTTTGTTATACGCTTTCTCGTAAAAACGTGGAACTGCATTCATGATTGTCGGGCGAACTTCGCCAATATCTGCGGCTACGCTGTCCATCGATTCGGCATATGCAAGTGGGATGCCTTCGTAAATTAAGAGAAACTGACCGCCGACTCGCTCAAAAATGTGTGAAAGTGGAAGGAATGATAATCCCAAATCCTCTGGGAGAAAGCCAACATTGACGCTGAGTGTCTTGCAGACGTAATAGATATTGCTGTGCTTGATCATCGCTCCTTTAGGAACGCCAGTTGTCCCCGAGGTGTAGACGATGGTGGCAAGGCTCTCCGCTGTGATTCTGGAAAGGCGCTCTTCCACGCAGTTTGGGTGCGCCTCCAAATACTTCTTGCCGATCTGACGGAATTCTTCCAGTGAATAAACTGGCAGGGAAATTTCTTCGCTCAGTTCCTGGCTCTGCCCCTCAAAAAGCACAAGACACTTCAGGCGCGCCGGGAGCTCAGGAATGGAAGCTAGCTTCTTAAGCTGTCGTGCATTTTCAAGAAACGCGACCTTAGCTTCGCAATGTTCAAGAATATATGCGGTTTCATTTGAATTCAGAGACGGGTAAACAGGTACGCTAACAGCGCCGATGCTTAAAGTCGATAGGTCCGCCCAGGTCCATTGAGGTCGACTCTGGGAGATGATCGCTGCTTTCTCTTCGATGGCAACATCGAGCGAAATTAAGGCAGCACCAATTTCGGCAACGATAGCGCCCTCTTCCGCCCATGAAATGTTCTTGAATGCTCCAGCCGTCTTTTGCATCATGGCGATGCGACTGGGAGTCGTTTTCACGCGTTCCCAAAAAACGTGGATTATCGTTTCGTCAGCCACCTACCGTCTCCCGACCCGTGATAGAAGATCTTAGCCAATTAAGATAGGGTTCGTATCCTCCTTGGATCGGAAAATAGATCATTTCAGGTAAATCGTAAGGATGCAGGCTCTTAATTCTCGCTTGCAGCTTATGCCATGCGTCGGCAGTAGTCTTTAGAACCATGAGTTCCTCAGAGTCTTCTTGAACGGCATTATCCCAAAAGTAAATCGAGGTCACAGTCGGAATGATGTTGACGCAGGCAACGAGCTTCTCTTCAACAAGCGTGCGCGCGATTTCTCGACTCTTGCCGTTTGCACAGGTCACGAACGCGACGACACAAGGCACAGATTTTTCAGCTTCTGCTGAGCCTGGCATCAGGCTATGCTCCGCTTCAATTCGGTTCCAACCTCGCCCAAAAATTCAGCGACTTTTCCGTTCAGCAGCATAAATGCCTCGGGTTGAAGTCTGGGCATGCGGAATCGCCTGTGGATGCGCATTGTGATTGACGGTACGTTCAATGTTTGAGAGATGAAGTTTTGCAGTAGTCGAATATCTTCATCTGGTTCGCGCTGAACAACCTGTTCGAATGGTGAAAGCTTTAGGCGCAAATGAGCGCATTGTTCATGAATATCGGAACCTTCAGGACCAGAAGGCTCAAGGATAATTCCGGATGTTTCATGCCAGGCAAGTCCCAGCACAATGAGAATGAATCCGATCTGCCCCGATTTTACGATCTCCGCAATTGTTCGTATGAAAGGTGTTTCAAGGTAATAACACGGATCGGCGGGGAGGCAGTAAGTGCTTACTGCTGCATGACAGCGTGACATGCGATGCAAGCTGGATGCGATCGCTCCTGTAAACAAGTCCGGCTCCATGAACTGACCGTCACGAAAATAGGTGCTGGCATGCGGAGCCAGGACCAATGCGGGCAGGTCACCGCCGAAGAACTGGTAATCAGGTTCTCCTTCAGGTGGATAGTCCTCGTATTTCTCTTGCAATCCCGATTCGAATTGCAGAGCCCATTGCAAAATATCGGTTTGACTTTCCTCAATTAGAAAATCGAGCGCATGACTGAGCTCTCCAAATCTGGCTTGAGAATGCGAAACAACCCAGGGGCTAAATGGTGAATGGCCGACGACCGTAACCATCTTTCCTCGCCTGTGAGCGTAGAAAATTTCCATGGGCGTGCCGGCATTGGAGCGATGCAAGTTAGCTAGAAGTGCGTCACATTGATCTATAAGATCAAGTGCTCGTCTTACTCTCTTCTCCACATCAAGATTCGGCGTGTTTGGTATAGCCCAATCAATTGGGTTTACCACTTGCAGCCCATAGCGCTGCAACTTTGAAATTGCCAATGTACGCCAATCCGGAACAGGCGACATTTGGGCCTGTGCCAGATCGAGATCTGACATTTCGACAACTTCCTGAGTGATGTAAACGGAGGACATCATAGGTTAAAATCCACTGGTCTCACACCAATCTCCCTTTATATACCACAGAACCGCCAAGTAGCGGCACTTTTAACAGTTTCGCCGGTTCTAGGATATGATCTATCTCTCTTTTGGATATTTGAAAAGCACCATGGCAACAGACTTTCCAAGCAATGACTCTTCGACCCTTGCAAGCTCTTGCACGTCGCCGCTCCGCGCATCCCTTTTGCAGGCAGCTTCTCCACGACACGCACAGGCTTCGGTAAAGGGTTCTCTTTTGAATACCGCTCTGCTTGTGCTTTCTGTCGTTGGTATTTGTAGTCTTTCGGCATGTTCCTCAACCGCATCGCCCACAGCGACTCAAAATGCTTCTGCCCCTGATGTTCCGGCCGAGTTCGGCAGTCCCAATTCAGGTTCCTCGGGAGCCGGCTCTGGGCAGTCTAGCCCCGCTCAATCGATTGACCAATCCCAACTTCTTCAAGCGCAAGCCGCCCGTGCAAGGAAGGTTGAGCTTATGTTTTCGGCACGCGTCAAGAAAATTCTCCCAGATGACACGAAAGGCTTGCCTCACCAGCGTTTGCTTTTGGACGTCGAGAATGGCTCGACTGTTTTGTTAGCTCACGACATTAAATATGCGCCAAAAGTTCCAGTGCAGGTGGGCGACGTGATTGTGGTGAAGGGGGAGTACATTTGGAATCGAAAAGGCGGAGTCGTTCACTGGACTCATCGCAGCGATACTCCAAGACACGAAGGTGGATATATTGAGTTCTCGGGACAACGATATGAGTGAAAGCAGCGGAGTTGAGATATGGAAATTATCCTGGTAAGACATGGGATTGCAGCGGATATTGGCGGTGAGATCCGCACGGATAGAGAACGTCCATTGACTCCGGAAGGTCGCGAAGAGACCGAACAAGTTGCTCGTGGATTGAAGAGAGCTGGTGTCAAAATCGACAAAATGGTCTCCAGTCCCTTAGTGCGAGCACGTCAGACCGCCGACATTTTTGCTGATGTCTACAAGGCGGACAAGCCGGAAATTTGTGATGCCCTGGCTTGTGGCATTGACACAGACGCTGTTTTTGCGTTCTTGAAATCGTTGAAAAAAGCAGACTCGATTGCATTGTTCGGGCATGAACCAGACATGGGCGACCTGGCACAAACTCTGTTGGGTGCCCAATTTGCCGTACCCTTTAAGAAAGCGGGAGTCTGCCGTATTGATGTGTACGATCTTCCTCCGACCAACGGAGGGATTCTCAAGTGGTTCATTCCTCCCAAGTTTGCGCGGCATATGTGTAAGTAGCTGACGAATCGATATCGATGAGATAGAAGAAGCTGCCTTGATGCCCTCACTTTTAGAATCGAACCGGCAGCCTTGAGGGCGATCGGGTTAGCGGTGGCGCCAGTTATCTGGACGATAGCTTGCCCTGATTGTCAACGGAGTATCATAAAAGGGGTCCCCAGTTCTCAGAAGTAAATGCGTCAACGACCTCGCTGCCTTGGATTGGATGTTGGAGACAAGCGGATTGGCATAGCCCTTTCCGATCAACTCGGGCTAACGGCAGCCGGAATCGATACGCTCCACAGAACGAATGTTCAAAACGATGTTCACAAAATAAAAGAGATTGCTGAACGGCATGGGGTTGTGGAAATCATACTAGGGCTTCCGGCAAACATGGATGGAACGCTTGGAGAGCAAGCGCAAAAGGTTCAGTCCTTTGGTAAGAAACTGGCGCGAGCAACCAACCTGCCAATCATATATGAGGATGAGCGTTTGAGCACATTCACCGCGATTCAAACGCTCACGGTTTTAGGTGTGAAAACAGGGCACAACAGGGATCTGGTCGACAAGCAAGCCGCAGCAGTCATTCTCCAGAAGTATCTGGATCGCACATCTCATTCGCCACCACCTACAGCTTGAGCAGCGCTCAGATCCAGTCAAAACGATCCCAGCAATCGGCATAGGGGGAGTCCTCGCGGACTCCTCCCTGCCACACCACCGTACAAGCGGGTCCGCATACGGCGGTTCGGTGGGTTAAGCAGATGAGTGACATACAAGATCGGGTAGTCCCAGTGATCGAAAGTAGGCTATTGGGAACGCGGCTGCCATTGGAGGGGATAGGCTCATTCTCCATGATGGACCGCGGGAGCCGTTCCCGGCACCTTCACGGGCATGGAGGATGCTCAACCCCATGGCGCGAAGTCGTTCGAACCGCGTTGAACTTCGCCTCCAACGTTTCCAGATGATGCACCGTAGTTTGCGGCGCACCCACTGCTGTAATTTATCCAATACCGAAGGGGTTTCGCAGTAACCAAAGTAGTTTAGCCAGCCTTTCATGTACTTGCTTAGCTCCTTGATTATTTGAGGGAGAGTGCCACCGCGTTTTCTGCAAGTAAGTTCTTGAATCCGTAGTTTAAACTTTTGGATTGATTGCGGCGCGATTCGACGCCGAATCTTTGGTCCTCTAGTAAAAGAGAACCCTAAGAACTTACGCTGACTCGGCTTTCCCACCGCGCTTTTCGCCTCATTCACTTTCAGTCTCAATTTCTTCGCCAGGAAGTTTGAGATACTCGAAAGTACTCGTTCCCCAGCTCTCTGGCTCCGTACGTAGATGTTGCAATCATCTGCGTATCTGACGAAAGATAATTTTCGCCGTTCCAGTTCTTTATCGAGTTCGTCCAGCATCAGATTGGAAAGGAGCGGAGACAGGGGACCCCCTTGAGGGACCCCGTCATCTTGGGAAACTTTCACCCCGTCTTCCATCATCCCGGCATTTAGGTAGCTTCGGATGAGTTTCAATACTCTCTTGTCTCGGATTCGCTTTGCGATCTTGCTCATCAAGATGTCGTGATTTACTCGGTCGAAGAACTTTTCAAGATCGATGTCAACCACGATTGAAAGCCCGCTGCTTACATACTTCTGCGCTTGCTCGACTGCTTGATGTTGGGATCGGTTTGGTCGGAAACCGAAACTGGAGTTGGAGAACGTGCTGTCCCAGCGCTTCTGGAGGACCTGGAGTACCGCTTGCTGGATGAATCGGTCAACTACGCAGGGAATACCCAATTGTCGTATTCCTCCGCCTGGCTTCTCGATTTCCACCCGTCTAACGGGCTTCGGTTGATACCGGCTCTCTAGAAGTAATTGCTTAACAGTATTCCCGGCTTCTGCGAGGAACGCTTCCAGTTCGTCGATTTTCATTCCATCAACGCCTGGGGCTCCTTTGTTCTTCAGCACTCGATGCAGTGCCTTACTCAGATTCTCTGGTTCTAATATTTCCTCCATCATATGTTCTGTTTCTGCTAGGCTTTCGACATTAGCTGGCACCATATGCGGTTCGTTCGCTCCTTCGACATCTTCAAGGGCTTCACCCTGTTTTGATATCTTTGAGTCCCATTCGGGGTTCTGACGCTTTACGCTCATGAGCTGGCTACCTTACTTGCCTTTCCATTATCCCTTTCGGGCACCGTTCGGACCTTCAGCTTCCCTCTCACTGCCTACCTACTTCGGCGCTTGCTCTGAGTTGGTTGCTTACTACGTCCTCTGCTGAGTTCTGCTTTGAATCGGAAGACCTCTCGGTTTTCTTTGTCCCTTTCAGGACTCTCTGCAGAACCTCCCGAGGTAAGTTCAATCACTTTCTTCGCATCCCCGCCGGATTTACTCCTGAATTCTCTTGATGACTATGGACTTTGCGATCACTTGCTCGCTCGTCCGGAATACGAGAGCCTTGTATCCGATTTCTGTTCGTCAGGTCGCGAATTTGATCCACGCTTCTTTCGGACCTCGCCTCACGGCTGCGTCTTTGCGCTTCACTACACTTCACCGTCATCAGGTTGTGTGAGGACTCTCACCTCCAGTTATTGAACATGCTCGGCACACAAGAAAAGAGCGCAGAATTGCTTCTGCGCTCTCGGAGATTTTTCTTGGCGGCAGAGCTACTGCCCCGCGCCTGCGGCAATCTTTGTTTGCACCAAGTTGTACTGAACTAGCAGTGCAGCTGAGCGCCACATCAAGTGCGTGGGAATTCCTTCCATGTTGCGGAAGATGTTGTGCAATGTCGTATTGCCATCTGCTCTTTGAACGATGTCTGACATGACGTTGAATTCTTCCGGCATCGGTGGTTCTTCGATTTGGCCAAGCTGTTGCCAGCGAGCTGCGAATTCTACCGGTGCAACTGGACGAATCAACATATTCAATGTCGGAATGATTTTCTTAGCAGCATTGTAGTTGTCTTGGGCGAGTGCTCCGTCCATGAGCAGACGTTCCAAGCTCTTGCTGATATTGAAGTTCTCGTCCAAACGTGGCAGTTTGGTCATCGTTTCTTTTCCACTCATCGATTTCTCTTGGAAGTTGAATGCTCCTTCCTCGAAGGTGGAAACGAATTCTACCACCGCAGCAGCTCCGGCGTGCTTGCCCATGCGAGCTTGCATCGGCTTGCCGCTCTCAAACAAGCACCACAATTGGCGACCGTCTGGTGCCTGAACTGTGAGAACGCCTGTCTTTGATGCTGTAGCCAGAGATTGCAGGAGAGCTGCTGGGTCGAATACACCCAGTTCGCCGCTGACGGCTGCCGCGGATTTTGCGGACTTGTAGCTCTTCGGCACTTGTTGCGAGTGAATACACTTGTTGCGGTCCAGGACTTCCTTGACGTAGTACAAAGCTGTATCTGCTTTGGCTAGCAAGTCATCCGTTGATTTACCGTCTGTCGGGAAGGTAGAACAACCGATTGATACCGTCCATTTGGCAATACCTGCCGGCCAGTCGCTCTTCGCTTCAATTGCTTGGCGAACGCGTTCGGCAACGGACATTGCACGCTTGGACTCGGTGTTTTCCATAACGATGATGAATTCTTCACCACCGAAACGGATCAGGTAGTCGCCTGGAGCGCTCAATTTCTCGAGCGAGTCTGTTGTTCTGACGCAAGTCTTGATCAATTTTGCAAGTTCTTGCAACATCTGGTCGCCTACCTGGTGACCATATGTATCGTTGATTGACTTGAAGTGGTCGCCGTCCATAATCACGAGCGAAACTGGGTTCTGCTCGGGATTAACAGCAGCACGGTCCATGATTTGAGGCATGATTTCGTAGAAGAACTTCTTGTTGCGCAGACCAGTCAGCGGATCTGTACGGGCTGCTTCTTGTTCTTCTTCGTACTGAATGTTCTGGTGTAATACGCGTGAAACGAGTTCAACTACGTTACGCAAAACGCGCAAACGATCTTGGACTGTCTGACCTTCGGTATTGAAGTAGATTGCCATTACGCCAAGGTTGCGGCTTTGGAAGATGATTGGCAGGTAGACCGCGGTTCTAATGCCATGTGCCTGAGCCATGGTGGTCAAACCGTAGTCGCGGATGCCTTCCATTCCGAGTGTGACGTGCTTGCTGGTCGCAAATACTTCACGTGCAACCCGAGTATGATCAAGCTTCTTGATTGCTTGCGCGGCACGATCATCAAAGCCTAACCATGCATCAAGATTCAAGCGCTGATAACGGTCGGCTTTGAAAAAAGCACCGAACATGATACTGGTCGGGAATTTGTCGTTGAGTTTGTCGAGCAAGCGCTGGCAAACCTGGTGACTGGATTTGAGCATGTCGAGCTCTTTTCCAAGTGCGTTGATGAACTCTTCTTCCGCTTCCTTTGTATAGAGTTCGGAGATCTTGGCTTGAGTTTGAGAAAGCTGTTCTTCGTACTCTTTGCTGAGTACTTTCTTTTGAGTTTCGAACTCTTTCTGGCTCTTGCGAAGTTCGTCTTCTTTAGCCACGCGAGCAGCAACCAACTCGTCGTATTGACGGCGGATATCCTTGAGTCCCTGAGCAACTTTGCCGATTTCGGATATAGATCCGGAAACATCGAGTCCGCCGCCGGTTACTCCGGAATACGCGTCACGTGCCAACAGCAGTGAGCCGGTAGCACGGGCAATGTGATAGAGAGGTTTGCTTACGAAGAGGAAAAGTGCACCGATCAATAGAATGCAAGTTCCAGTCAGTACTGTCCACATGTATCCGAGAGTAGCTGGCATAGCCGCAGCTGCTGCGCCCAGTGCCATTCCCGGCGCAAATACAGGACCCTGATAGAAACCGACGTGGAGAAGCTTACCGTCGCCCATTGCGTTGACGACTTCGTAATAACGCTTCTCACGCCACTCAATATTGCCTGAGCTGATATCGTACTTTGTCAAATCGGGTGCGTAGGGCTTGGTTAGCGGATCTAACGTACCGTCAGACGAGGTAACGTAGTACCAGGACAGATTGTATTGATTGATAGCTTGCAGAATTTTTGAAACCGGTGGAACCTTTTTCTTTGTCTCTTCGGAAAGTTGCCTGCCGATTTGTGAATAACCGCTTTGAGCTGACACGGTGTACGTGAAGTCAGCAACAAAGGGCATAATCACACCGGCCACAATAAATAGGATGATCAATCGTACAGGAAGGCTTCCCAGGACATCCATTACGGAGCTGGTAACCACCTGAATAGCATTGGGCTTCGGAAGTTCCGATACTCCTTCGCCCGTATCCAACGCCGCTGTCACTGTAATGCCTCCACCTTTGCAAAGTCTATTTTGAATGTAAGTTGCTCGCCCTTGTACCATTCCGGTAATGGGGAGAATTCAGTTTGCTCGATTGCAGCTAACGCTTCTTTGTCAGAGCGCTTGTTGCCTGAGCTTTCCAAAATTTCAGCACTGATAATCGCACCGTCTTTGCCAATCGAAATCTGAATGGTCATGGTTTCGTTTTTCTTCTTCGGATGCCAGTTCTGTGCTATTCGCATCAGCATGTCTTTCCGGTAAGGTGCAATGTTACCCATTGCTCTGCCGGTCCCGCCGCCAATCTTGGTGGCAATATCGCCGCCAATATTTCCGAATCCTGAGCCTGTACCAGGATCGCCTTCGCCAGTTCCTTCGCCACCGGAACCGGTTCCGCCATTTCCAACTCCACCTTCCTGTCCGTCCGGTCCGCCGCCTTCATGTGGGGCGCCCGATGCAACAGAGTTGGATGTTGCTCCTGCCCGATCAGTGTTAGGCGGAGCTTTGGGAGCTGATTTTGGTGCATTCACCGGTGCAGCCTTAACCATGTTCGTCGTCGTCACAGCCACAGGTGGTGCCACCGTGGTCTTGTGAGAGACGACAGGACGTGCTGCCTCGGGAGTCGGCACAGGAAGTGTCTCCGGTGCCTTAGGTGTTGGAATTGAAACTTTATCAGCCTCTAGCGGTTTGGCTGCAGCAGCCGAACCTGAGTCTGGATTTTCACCCTCGGTCAAAGTAATTGGTTTTGGAATTTCGCCGACTTTGAAATCAGGAGCCGGTGGTGGCGCGGTCAGCTCAAAATCGAGATTCGTCTCGTGGATGATGCGCGGATGCTTCCGCTCATATTCGTCCATCTTGACGAAGTAGATTCCCATGACGGCATGGAAGATGACTACGACAATCAGTACCTGATTAAGTTGCCCGGCGCGATCAATCGAATCTGGATCTTTCTTGAAACGATCCGAGATCCTCACCACTTGCTGCATGAATGTAATGGACATAACTCACCCGTCACAGACTGTGAACCGCAAAAAGCCCGCTCGTTAGGTGCATGCCCCGAAAATCGTTTTCAGAAACCTGAGTTTCCAAAAATATAAAAGAAACTATAACCGGCCGGCGGCCTGCCCCCAATCGATTTATGCCCCGCTCTCAGGCCAAGGTACAGAGTCTGAGAATAATTTCAAAAAAATCAGTAAAAACCCTGGATATGCCCTTTCAAACAGGCGATTTATCGGTCGATTGACGGAGTCGGAAGTGTATCTATAGGGGCGATGGATAGGCTTCGCCTCTAATTGCCGACGGGCTGAATAAGAAAGCTAAGTTGATGGAAAGGGTAGCGCCGCGAGGCTTCGGATATAATCAGAGCCAGATTCCCTCGCGTCGTTTTTTGCAGGTGTACTGATGAACCCTCTCTATATTGGCCTCCTGGTCTTGGAAGTGCTGCTGGCAATTGGCGTAATTTTGCTGGTTTTGCTTCATCCACCGAAAGGCGATGGACTGGGAGCAATCGGTAGTGCTGCTCAGGTTTTCTCGGGCAAACGTGGAGCAGAAGCCGGTCTTGATCGAGTGACCTGGACTTTTGTCGGTTTGTTCATGCTTGTTTGTGTCATCCTCGGTTTTGGTTTCGTCACACCTTGAGTTTCGAACTTCCATCCAGCGATCAAAAGGCTGACTATGTTCTCGAGCAATTCGATCGCATTGCTAGCCGATACGACCTTGCCAATGACTTGATTAGCATGGGCATGCATCGCCTTTGGAAAGCCCGTGCCATTAAGGAATTAGGCATACTTCCAGGCGGCAAATATCTTGATGTTTGCACAGGAACTGGTGACTTAGCTATGTCGATGGCGACAGCTCATCACTTTAACGGCGAGGTGGTCGGTCTCGATTTCTCCAGCCAGATGCTTTCAGTTGCTAGATCCAGAGAGCAGAAAGCTTTGAAGGAAGGAAAGTTAGGAGCGTCCTGTTGTGCTCATGATGGGGCGAACTCGGCGCCCAGGCTCGAGTGGAGGCAAGGTGACGCGCAGGCATTGCCTTTTGAGAACAACACTTTTGATGGAGCTATTATCAGTTTCGGACTGCGCAACTTAACGAATTTGCAAAAAGGGCTCGATGAGATGGCTCGCGTCGTCAAGCCGTCGGGGACCGTAATCAATCTGGATCTCGGTCAGCCAGACATGCCGATTTTTACGCCTTTGTTTCTGTTTTTCTTTCACAACATTGTGCCTATTATTGGCGAAATTGTGCAGAACGATCGAAAGGCATACACGTATTTGCCTGAATCGCGGAAGAACTATCCTCATCCAACCGTGCTTTCACAAATGTTTGAGAGCGCCGGTTTGACCGATGTTCGTTGGGTTCCATTAGCGTTTGGTTCTGTTGCGATGCACATTGGAAGAAAACCGGCACAAGCCGTTGCCTCAGCATCTGAAAGCGAGCTTCAGGAGGCCGGCAAATGAACGCGAGTCCCGGCTCCACTCCAGGAGCCGAGGCAAGTTCAAAGCGGAAGTCGTTATTTATTTCCGTGGGCGATCCGTCGGCGGATCGGCATGCGGCAAAGCTAATCAAACGATTGAAAGAACGTGCACCAGAGCTCGATATTTGGGGCATGGGCGGCGTCGCGATGGAAGAGCAAGGCGCCCGGCTCTTGCACAATCGAGCCGCGCTCGCAATCGTTGGAATTTTTGAGGTCATCCGCGACATTCCTCAACTGAAGAAGGTTCGCGATGACTTGTTGAAAAACATAGTTGAACAGAAGCCTGATGCTGTACTTCTAATGGACTACGGAGGCTTCAATCTCGGCTTCGCGACTTTAGTGCGAAAAACGGTGGATACTCCAATCATTTATTTCATCTCGCCGCAGGTGTGGGGCTCACGCCCGTGGCGCATCAATGCCGTCAAAGATGCGGTAAGCAAAATACTAGTTATCTTTCCGTTTGAGGAAGCACTATATAGATCGAAAGGTGTTAACTCACGTTTTGTCGGTCATCCGCTAACCTTGCGCTTTAACGCGGAACAAGTTTTCTCCACCAAGGAAGAATTTTGCGCGAAACACAATCTTGATCCTGATCGACCTATCATCGGTGTCTTCCCCGGCAGCCGTCGGGGCGAGATCCGCTCGCACTCGGAAGCAGTTCTTCATGCCATCAATTGGCTCCGGCAAGAAAGACCAGAGATCCAATTTGTGGTGGCGATGACTAATGATGTAGTTCGCCAGGTTTTTAACGAAGAAATCGATCGGCTCGGATTCTCGATTCTGATGGGCAGCACTATAAAAACTATTTCATCGGAAGAGAACGATGACCTGATGAAACATTCGACTCTGCTTTGGACTAAGTCCGGCACCACGACGCTGGAAGCTGCGCTTTTAGGCAAACCGATGCTGGTTTTTTATCGAGGATTCTTCATTAGCTACCTTGTTTTGCTCTGCTTTAAGATTGTCAAGTATGTTGGCTGGCCAAATCTTTTAAATGGTGAAGAGCTCGTTCCTGAACTAATTCAACTAGATTGTCGAGCGGAACAACTCGTAAGATATACGCGAGATTGGTTGGATGTCCCCGGACTTTTAGCGGAGACCACCGACGGGTTGAGAATAGTACGCAGCCACCTTGGTGAAGGCGATTTCACTGATAATGCCGCAGAAGAGGTATTAACGATTCTGGGACTGAATTAGTGAAAGCCGAGTAAGTAAAAATGGATCGAAATACGTCGCCGGAAATTATTGGGGAATCAGCTCGGATGCAGGCAACAATCACAAATGGCGCCCAGAAAGATGAGAAAGAAAAGGCTCTCATTAAGGCTGAGAAGAAGGACGAATCTGTTTCGCAATTTCAAGTCTATGTTCGTTTGCTCAATTACATCAAACCTTATTGGATGCTTTTCGCTCTTGGGGTGCTGGCTGCAATTCCTTCCGGAAGCATGGATGCCGCGATAGCGTGGCTGGCCGGTCAGGGCTTGCAGAAGATCATAGTTGATGGACAAGAACGTCTAATTTATTGGGTTCCGATTCTTGTTTTGATAGTCGCTGGATTGCAGGGGATCTTTAGATTCTTAGAAGCTTTCACGATTCGCTACGTCGGAGCTGCTGCAATTCGTGACCTTCGGAATGAGCTCTTTTGCCACCTTGAAAGTCAACCTTTGCTTTATTTTCAAGGAATTTCATCGGGCATTCTTATTGGCAGACTAACCAATGATGTGGCGATCATAGAGAATGCCATTTCTCAGACATTCCAATCGATGATCAGCCGCACAACAACGCTTATTTCCTTGATTGTCGTGCTTCTCTGTCAGAGCTGGAAATTGAGTCTGATTGCCTTATCAATTTTGTCCTTCATAGTCTTGCCAGTAAACATTCTCAGCCGCAAGATTCGCAAATCGAGTCGTGTTGGGCAGGAAGCGATTGGTGATCTTGTCTCTGTTATTTCAGAGTCGATTGGTGGGGCGAAGATTGTCCAGTCTTTTAATTTGGAGAGCTATCAAATCTCGCGCTTTATGGCTACCAATCAGCACTTCTTTGATAATGCAATGAAGTCGGTGCGGGCCGAAGCAATGATGTCACCGATTCTTGCGATGATTGGTGCGCTTGGTATCGCGGCTGTTATGTGGGCGGCAGGTTGGCAGGTTGTTCACCATGTGATGACACTGGGAGCGTTAACATCTTTCGTGATTGCTCTTCTCTTGCTCTACTCTCCGATCAAGAACATCGGACGTATCAACGGAATTATTCAGCCCGCACTGGCTGCTGCTGCTCGCGTTTTTGAGGTGCTGGATAGAAAGCCGGAGCTTGCTGATAGCCCAAATGCAATTCCATTGCCTGAAGGTAACCACCACATCAAATTTGATAATGTCTTCTTCCACTATCCAACAACCTCCGAAGAGAAAGCACCGCAAATGGTGCTTCAAGATATTAACCTTGAAATTCCAGCTGGGAAAATGTTGGCATTGGTTGGGCTCTCTGGCTCCGGCAAATCAACATTGGTCAATCTTGTGCCGCGCTTCTTTGACACCACAGCCGGTACTATTTTGATTGACGGTAAACCATTGCAAGATTACACGATGGCATCATTGCGCTCACAAATAGCAGTTGTTACTCAGGACAATTTCCTGTTCAACGCGACTGTTTCAGAGAACATCAGGCTTGGGCGGATCGATGCTAGCGATGAGGATGTAGTAGCGGCAGCAGGCGCAGCTTATTGCCATGACTTCATCAAGGATCTTCCAGACGGTTACAACACCCGTATCGGCGAGCGAGGTGTTCGTCTATCCGGAGGACAGCAGCAGCGACTTTCGATAGCACGTGCGTTTTTGAAGAATGCGCCGATTCTTATCCTGGACGAAGCAACAAGTTCGCTGGACAATGAGTCTGAAAAGATGGTGCAAGCGGCGTTGAACGACCTGATGCGTGGCCGCACAGTAATTGTGATTGCACACCGTCTTACCACGGTCAGGCACGCCGATGTGATTGTCGTTCTGGAAGGTGGGCGAATAATTGAAGTCGGTAGCCACCAACAGCTTGCCTCTGCCGGCGGTGCATATGATCGCTTGTTGAAAGCACAGTTTGAACGGCCAGCACCCTAACGCTCCCATCATAGTTCAGAATTCATGGATCTTGAGCGGAAGAGCTGAAGGTCTTGCATGCATCAGCGTCGCTTCCAAGTGCTATGCAATTTCCTATTCAGATCAATTGCGATGATTTTGCAGCACTGCGACAAGCTGGAATCAATTCTCAATCCTACATCTCGCCTTTGTTTGGAAGGTAGATGAAGTTTCAAAGAGTATTTCATGACATCCCGGGCTCAGTCTTGAAGCAGAGAATAGCAGGTGTCATTTTGCGTTTAATCTAAAATGCGAACTTGCGCTAATTGTTGCGCCTCCAAGATCCAATCGGCTTTATTCTCGTGCCTCCAGGTATTTCAGGACTGCTAAACAATGACAGGTCGCCAATCAAGGCAAGTACCGTGATCGAGCACCAGCTCTTTACTACATCCCGGAGACCCGCTCAGGCGTAGCATTACGCGGAATAACCTTACAAAAATACACGTAGACATCTGGCTGAACTTTTGAAATACTTGAAGTGCTTACTATTCGGAAACAAATGGGAATTTGCCGGTTTGAATACTACTCATAGCAACAGACTTTTGTCTGGTCGTCTTTTTGTATGCCTACTTCTTACTAGTCTACTTTTACAACCATGGTTTTTGGTGCTTCCTGGCGAAGCTGCACCTTCCGGGATTCTCTCGAAGGATGCCAGCGAGGCTGCGGAAATACTTGGTGTGCAAAGTCAAGCTGAACAATTGGCTTCATACAACAAAAACGGAAGTATCGACAGACGTGATCTTCCGGCGATCAACAGACTTCGAGCCTTGCTATTGCGCAAGATATTTTTGGCGGTAACTGAAGTGCGTTCCGCTGAAAATAAGCTCGAGATCGAACTTGCTTACACATACAAAGTGCTCTCACGTGATCGTGAGCATGTGAATTTCGTCAACGACATGTTCACCATAATGAACTTCATTCAGTTCAGTGTTCTTTATACCATCGAACCTTATTCGCGAATTCACAAACAATTCAAGCAATCCGCTGTTGGTACTTGCGTGGGCGCTGGATTGGGTGGCAGCCTTTCGATCATGAACGTGCTCTACAACAAGTTTCACAAGGCTGGCGATCTGAAACCACCTTCCTTCCTGAGCCACTTGCTGAATGGCGAACCTGTAGGTATTTCGGAATTACCTCCGCTGGTGAAGCGATACATGGATTATCGTTCTGGTGGTGGTCCAAGCCACTACGAAGAAATGAGCGCTCAATGGATGAAGCGCTATCATGCTGACGTTACCAAAAAAGAGACTCTATGCGGAATAAATGATGGCAAGAAAAAGAGTCCCTTTGTATTGAACCAGCGTATCGTCTTGCTTTGGTCACTTATAACGCATATTCAAAATTTCGATAAACAGCTTTTAGCGCTGTTGAATGAAACTAAGAACCCAGAGTTTGGGTCCAGCACAAGAATAAGTTCCACTCCACTTGCTACACCTCTTCCACCCAAAGCAGCAGCGGCTGCCAGGCTGTTGAAGGTTGAGGCACTGGTGGCTGAGTTGCAGAACGGTTCTGCTGATGGTGACCGTAAAATGGATCTACAGTTATCTCTCTTGGAGAATATCCTTGCTGGCAGCATGGATCTTCGAAATGCTGCAGACAAAGTTCAGGGAGAACTCAATTATCAAAATGACGTTGTGCTTGCCGGACTGCTTGGTCGGCGCGGCGCTGCGTTGCAGAAATTATTCGAATTGAATTTCAGCCAGGCAAACACTCTTGGCGCTACTGCTGGTTGGTGCTATCTCAATTATCGCTCGAAAGCGGGAAACCAACTCTTTGCAATAGCAAACGGAGTCGGGTTGGGAATCACCACTCTATCCCTTCTTGCAACGCACGGTGGTTTTAAGAAGATTGATACCGCCCCAAATTCTCTGGCGGATTTCTTTGGATTGCAGAAGGAAGGTTCTTACGGATTTACGCCTCTTGTTTGGGACTTCATGAATTCGCCCGACGTTGAAAGAGGTGGAGGAAAGACTCGAAGGCAGTATCTGCAAGATATTTGGAAACAACACAAGGTTGTTAACGTTAATATCGACAACGAACACATGAAAGAGCGATTGGCTTCAATGCCCACTGCCAAATGGGATTCCATAAAATTGGTGGTTAACCGCATAACATTGCTTAGTTCGTTAGGCGAAAAACTTCAAGAGTTCGACGTTGAGTTGTTGAGCCTCTTGCGGTCTGTATGGCCTGCAGATAGCGGTTCTGTAGCCGGCGCTGCAGTCGATGGTTTGAACTTGCATGCTCAACAAATTGCCCAGGTTGTAGGCGTTAGTGGCTTGCTTCCTGCGGCGCTTCGCGGTGATGAGTTCTCCAAGTTGCTCATTACACGCAATGTTCTCGAGGCTTTTCTTGATGTGAATGCAAATAACGCAACCATATCTCGAAGCATTGTAATTGAGACGCAGGCGCTGCAGAGAATGCAGAGGCAAAGAGATCAGATAGTTGCTTTAACCAATATCGGTAACTTCTATCAAATTGGCGTACTTGGAATTATTTCCGATGCGCTAGGTCTGTGTAAAAGGAAACATGAGGTTTTGGTGGGTAACCGCATCAATATTATTTCCGGAATTATTGTCGGTTGTGCAGCTTCAACGGCTTTTCTTGAGAAGCAATTACTTGGTCTGCGGTTCACTAAGACCGATCCGAATTCACTTGGTGATGCTCTGGGGGCTCCTGCTGAGCAAAGCGTAAAGATTTCGCCGATGCTAATGCGCTATCTAGATACTGTGCCACCACTTGATGATGTACCCGATAGTTACCCTTCGACCATGACCAGGCGTCAGGCTCTTGTCCGGTACTGGGATCAGAAGGTCAAGAAGAATCCGACTAAACCCTCCACCGCTGAGAAGTTATCAGCATTTGGCGGTCATCATCATTGGTGGGACGAGCGGATCAAACTTGTTGGACGACGAGTTGCAATGCTCTACGATCTTCGCGCGATACTCGGAACCACAAATAAGAACTTCGCAGCGCTTCTAACTTCACTCGACTGATCAAGCATGGCCTAGTCCACTGGCAGATTTTTAGCGACGGTGGGGCTTCCAGTTGATGGTACAAATGCCGTCCCTGCATTCTTTCGCTGCGCTGGCTTCAACCTTAGGTGTCTCGGCTTGTTTTTCCGCAGGCAATGGGGCCGGTTCTTTTTGATTGTCTTGGCAGTTCATTGTCGTGGTCTCCATAGCGGTACCTACTTTTCTCGTCGTTGTCACGGGATAAACTCGCCATTTGCCAACAGAGTATCTAATCCGCGTGACCGAGCTGGGTCAGAGGATTAAGCTTGTTTTTTGCAAGAGAAGGAGCTTATTTCAAGGGATGGCAGGGCACAACTCTTGGGAGTGCACGTATTCAAACGTTTTACGCGGTTCCACAAGTTTTCTGCTTTATGAGTTTGAAGACGTCACCCCTAAGTAAATGTTTCGCGACGGAAATTAACTATGCTTGCCCTATTAAAAGAACTGTTCGGTTTTCGGGAAAAGCCTGATAATGAAGCTGCAGCAAAGATTTTGAAACTCGAGAGTTCTGTTCAATCACTGACCCTGGACCTTTCAGAAAAGGAGCGGCAAATCCAAATTTTAAGGGAAGAAATTGCTCGAATTGAAAGCAAAAGAGAAAGCACAATTGAAAGCGTTGTTTCGACTCACCTCGAAAGTTTCATTGCCGATGTCGCACCGGCGATTGCGCAGATTGTCACTCAGGAGCATCTATTGAATGTGGAAGCCAAGCCTATTCAAGCAAAGGATATTACAACGGTTGCGATGCGGCTTGTCCGTAGCCTGGAAGAGAAAGGCATGAAACTCGATGGAGCAATCGGAGAACAGGTTGCTTTCGATAGCAACAAGCACGATCTGGTAAGTATGGGTGAATCAGCAACGGAAGAGGGGGCGAACGTAACTGTGCGTATGCCCGGTGTGATTTATCAGGGGCGAATATTGAAGAAAATTGCGGTTTTGGGGGCGCTACCAACCAGGCTTTAGAGTTCGGTACGCGGTATTCGCGACTGGAACACTTTAGCGGAGCAATTATGCCAGGAAGACTTGCGATAGATTTTGGAACATCAAATACCGTGCTTGCTACATGGGACCAGGTCCGCCAGCAAGGAGTGGCTTTTCCGCTCCTTAATTATGGGCGATTCCTGCAAATTGGAGACGAAAGGGTGAGCATTGTTCCATCCTTAATTCATTACCAGTCCGATGGCAAAGTGCTTTATGGTAATGAAGTTTTGCAGCGCAATCTCGTAAATTCACAACGAACCTTTCAATGGATGAAGCGCTATATCTCGCTGCGCAGCCCAGCCAGCCGGTCTATCGATGGGCAGAATATTTCCAATTTTATAGCGGCCGAACATTTTCTCAAAGAGGTTATTCAAACTGCAATTCAGGATCTGAGGATCGACAACGAAGAAATAGCCGTGACTGTTCCGGTCGAAGCGTTTGAGCATTATGAGAGCTGGATATTCGATCTTACTTCTAAGATTACTGGACAACGAATCCGTCTCATTGATGAACCGTCTGCTGCCGCACTGGGATACAGCGCTCGTCTATTTGCGAATCAAGCGTATTTGGTTTTTGATTTCGGTGGCGGTACACTGGATGTTTCGATTGTAAGGCAAGAAGAGCAATCTATTGCAGGAAGCGCGGGGCGAAGTCGCGTGCTTGGAAAGGCTGGTACCGAACTTGGTGGCACAGTAATTGATGAGTGGTTGTTTCAAGATGTGTTAGCTCTTAACGCCTGCTCTGATAAGGACCCCGAGATTGAGCAAATAAGCCGCTTGCTCCTGGTCGAATGCGAAGCACTCAAGGAAAAATTGTCCTTTCAAGAAAAGGCTGATTTAACCGTGATGAATCCCATCAGCGGCTCTGTGATCTCAGCGCGTTATAGCAGGCAACAGTTCGAAGAGCTTTTAGATAAGAAGGATGCTTATGCCAAGATTGATCAGACTTTGCGACGCGCGTTAAATGAAGCCAGAGAGCGTGGCTTTGACGATGATGATATCAAGGTAGTGCTGATGGTTGGTGGCTGTAGCCAGATTCCGAGCGTACAAAACACACTGAGGCGTATATTCGGTCGCGAGCGTGTCCGGGTAGAAAGACCGCTGGACGCGGTTGCTCGTGGTGCTGCTGCATTCATTGCCGGCGAACGCTTCGAAGATTATTTGCAACACGATTATGCGATTCGCATGGTGAATTCAAAGACAAACTCTGTCGAGTACAAACCTCTAGTCAAAAGAGGAAGTACATATCCCTCGAAAGAACCGCTGGCACGATTAACGGTAAAGGCTGTGCAGAATCACCAGGAACGCTTTGGCTTTCTAATTTACGAAATGGGGAGTAACGGACGCGATTATAAGCCAACAATGGAGATATTCTTCACTGATTCTGGTTCTGCGAGGCTGACCATGATAAACGAACAAGAACAGGAAGGACGAACGATGTTCTGCTTGAATGAGAATCGACCATTTTTCCTTGAGGCTGATTCACCGGCCTATAAAGGTGAGGCTCGCTTTGAGGTTAGCTTTGGAATAGACAGTAATCGCAGGCTCCTGATAAGTACAAAGGATCTGAAAAACGGGAATATCTTGCATGAAAACTACCCGCTTGTAAAATTGAACTAAATGAAGGTTTGAGGGAATGAAGCTAAGATTGGAGCCCGGGCTTACTTGATTCTGTTGGCGATCTCATGTTGTGTGGAATGACGATTGGTTCGGCTTGAAACGTAGGAGAGCGGGTCTTGCCCGCCCGTGGGCGATCCTGCTATCTACGCAACAACTTTTTTCGAGGAAACTTTTGTGTTAACGCTGCAGCTGCAACGCGCTTCGCGCTTTATGGGCGGACGGGACGTCCGCGCTTCCATGAAGCGCCCTTCACTGTCAATAGCTAAATTCGTTAATTCTTGAAAC